>JAKVCV010000015.1 GCA_022448945.1 Saprospiraceae bacterium | reverse complement strand
AGACTAACCCGAGATGGGGACATCGTTAGGTGGGTAGTTTGACTGGGGTGGTCGCCTCCTAAAAAGTAACGGAGGCTCCCAAAGGTTCCCTCAGCATGGTTGGTAATCGTGCAAAGAGCGTATAAGTACAAGGGAGCTTGACTGAGAGACAAACAAGTCGAACAGGTACGAAAGTAGGGTTAAGTGATCCGGTGGTTCTGAATGGAAGGGCCATCGCTCAAAGGATAAAAGGTACTCCGGGGATAACAGGCTGATCTCCCCCAAGAGCTCACATCGACGGGGAGGTTTGGCACCTCGATGTCGGCTCGTCACATCCTGGGGCTGGAGAAGGTCCCAAGGGTTGGGCTGTTCGCCCATTAAAGTGGCACGCGAGCTGGGTTCAGAACGTCGCAAGACAGTTCGGTCTCTATCTGTTGTGGGCGTAGGAATATTGAGAAGATTTGACCCTAGTACGAGAGGACCGGGTTGAACGCACCGCTAGTGTATCTGTTGTCCAGCCGTGGGCATTGCAGAGTAGCTATGTGCGGAATGGATAAGCGCTGAAAGCATCTAAGCACGAAGCCAACTTCAAGATGAGTATTCCATGAAGGGACGTTAAAGATTATGACGTAGATAGGTTGCAGGTGGAAGCGCAGTGATGCGTTAGGGAGCCAAGCAATACTAATGACCCGAAAGTTTTCTATTTTTAAAAAATCTATAGTAGCCAAGTTTTTTTCTTCTGGTATGTTAATAAAAGAGCAGATCCCTGCAAGAGGGATAAAAAGAGAATAAAGATTAGTAGGTGGCATTAGCGAAGGGGAAACACCTTTAACCATTCCGAACAAAGAAGTGAAGTCCTTCAGCGCCGATGGTACTGCCGATAGGTGGGAGAGTAGGTCACTGCCTTCTTTTTTTTCTTTAAAGAGCGATAACGTCTTAATTGATGTTATCGCTCTTTTTTTGTAGATAATTGAATATGTTGCTTTTGTAAAATATCTTTATTTGATATTTTCATTTATTAACTAACAAGAATTAGTTTAAAAGTTACCTTAAAAAAGTATCATAAAATTAACTAAATTTAAAATAGCCGATTATCTTTGTTTTTTATTTAATTAAACTTTTATATAATGAACAAAGGTACAGTAAAATTTTTCAACGAGTCTAAAGGTTATGGTTTTATCACTCCAGATGATGGAGGTAGAGATGTTTTTGTCCATGCAAATGGATTAATTGATCAGATTGATGAAGGTGATAAAGTTACCTATAACACAGAAGAAGGTAGAAAAGGGCTAAATGCCGTTGAAGTTGAAGTTGTATAATATGTATTTTGCTAAAGATCTGAATAAGATTATTTAGAATAGATATTAAGACTAAAAGGTAGTAGTAAATATTTTTACTGCTACCTTTTTATATTAAAACAGTATTGAAATAATATCAATAATCTTACATAAACTTTTTTTTGAATTCCAAATCTTATATTTTACATAAATATTTGAATATTAATTTTTTAGTATAACCAATCTATAAATGCATATAATTCAAATTTTATTTTTAGCCTCCTTTTTTTTTCTGACTCAAATTATGTCAGGACAAGAAACTAATTTAGATAGTCCTATTGACTTAATTCAAAACAGCTATGCTGAATTGGATAGTTTGATGTATTTAGCATACTCTAAGGGTTATTACAAAAAAGCAATTCCTTATATGTTGGCTGGAAGAGAAAAAGCTGAGCAGGAATTTGGTAAACAGGATTCAGTTTATGTTGAATATACCAGTAATCTGGGCTTTTTCTATTTTCAAACTGCCCAATATGATAAGGCTGAACCTATATTTCTGGAGGCTAAAAACATAAGAACTTCTATTTATGGTATACAAGATCCATCTTATGCTCAAAGTTTAAATGATTTAGCTGTACTATATAAGCAAATGGGAAGATTTGCAAAAGCTGAACCTTTATATCTTGAATCGAAAAAAATTAAGGCCAAATTTTTTGGTACAGAGCATCCGGCATATGCTACAGTTGTGAATAATTTAGCTGTTTTTTATAAAAATACAGGCGATTATAATAAAGCAGAGCCCATGTATTTTGAAGCGATCAAAATAAGAGCAAAAGCTTTAGGTAAAGAACATCCAAGATATGCTGAAAGTTTGAACAATCTAGCTAGCCTATATCATGATATGGGTCGTTATTCGGAGGCTGAACTTTTATACCAAGAGGTTAAAAATATAAGAGCAAAAGCTTTAGGTAAAGAACATCCAAGATATGCTCAAATATTAAATAACCTTGGAAGTCTTTATCAGGATTTAAACCAGTTTGAAGAAGCAGAGCTTTTGTTTTTAGAATCAATGCAGATAAGAGAAAAAGTATTGGGAAAAGAGCATCCATCGTATTCAATAAGCCTTAATAATTTGGCAGCGCTATATAAAGATATGCACAAATATGAATCTAGTGAATCTTTATATTTGGAGTCTTTGGAATTACATACCAAGAATAGAGGGAAAGAAACAATATTTTACGCTAATGCGATGCATAATTTAGGCGCTCTATATAGTGTTATGGGTAGATATAAAGATGTCTTACCATTCTATCGTAAAGCCATTGATATATCTGGTAGAATTGTGGGATTAGAACATCCAAGATATGCATCAAATCTAAACCACCTAGCTACTATATTTTATCAATTAAATTTATTAGACTCGGCTTTTTTATATTGTATAGAAAGTTTAGATGCTAATTCGATACAGATAGATAGTAGTTTCTATTTTAGAGATTCTTCTTTTTCAGACTTTTTTACTTTAGATACATTCGATTATTATTCTAATCAGCAGGCTATAAAATCTATTAGTTTGTTATTGGATATTATTAAGTCTGCATATAATCAAATTAATCTAAAAAACCTCGATAGCCTAGAACTACTATCCAGAGAGCAATATTTGGGGGAGAAAACATTAGAACAACATTATATGTTAGCACAAACTGCCATGCGGTTAAACGAAAGTATACGAAATAATTTTATCAGTGAGGCAGATAAATTAAGAACTTTACGATCAAATATTAGTTTAGTTACACAGGGTATTGAATCTGCTTTATTGCTAAATAAAGATATATATATACGAGATGCATTTAGCTTTTCAGAACAAAATAAATCAATCTTACTATCAGATGCTATCAAAGGGGATCGAGCTAGAGCATTTGGCGATTTACCCGATAGTCTTTCAGAAAAAGAAATTCGTTATCATAAACAAATAACAGATCTTAAACGAAAACAATATAGTGCTAAGTCTAAGGAAGAGAAAGATCTGATTAATCATTCTTTGGGAGAACTAAATTTAGAAATTGATGTTTTTCTGAAATCACTCAAAGATAAATTCCCTCGATACCATTCACTGAAATATGAGAATATTACAGCTAGAAGTTCAGATGTTCAAGATTTGTTAGATGACAAGACTCTACTTTTAGAATATTTCCAAACAGATCAGGTATTATATTTATTTGTTATAAGTAAGGATAAAGTAGAACTTATTCCACTTGATGTGAGTAAAAATATACTTAAAGAGAAAATACAGCAATTTAGATATGCAATTAGTAGTTATACTTTTATAACTGAACAAAGAGATAAAAATTTTAGACTTTATACACAATGCGCTCATTGGTTTTTTAAGGAATTAATAGAAGCGGGTATTCAAGATAAAAAAGTAGAAAATCTGATTATTGTTGCTGATGGAGAATTGGGACATCTGCCTTTTGGCGCATTTTTAGTTGAACCAGCGCCTCAGAAGACAACCAGTTTTCAAAAGTTACATTACCTTATTAATGATTATAATATCAGTTACAACTATTCAGCTACTTTATGGAAGGAAAATCTAACTAGAAAAAAGGAAGTTCACAATTATGAGATTTTGGGCTGTGCTGCATATTATCAAAAAGTTGATTCTAGTTTGTTGAAAATTAGATTACCTTATTTTTTTAATTTGAGAGGGAAACTCAATCCACTTCCTGCTGCCCAAAAGGAAATAGCTGCACTTGCAGATAACTTTAAAGGCGAATTTTTATTAAAAGATTCAACTAATGAACATTTTTTTAAAGAAAATGCCTACAAATATGGAATTATACATTTGGCAATGCATGGTGTTTTGGATGCACGTACTCCAATGTTATCAAGTTTGGTGTTTACTGAGAATAGAGATAGCTTAGAAGATAATTTTTTACAAGCATTTGAAATTGCACGGCTCAAACTAAAAGCAGATCTGGTGGTGCTTTCTGCATGTGAAACAGGTTATGGTGAATATGAACAAGGAGAAGGTGTAATTTCTTTGGCACGTTCATTTATGTATGCAGGAGTCCCGTCCTTGGTTGTTTCACTTTGGCAAGTAAATGATAATTCTACAGTTCAATTAATGACATCTTTTTATCAAAACCTTGCTGAAGGGATGCCCAAGGACCTAGCTTTGAGGAAAGCAAAATTGACCTATCTTAAAAATGCAAAAGGTATTATGGCGCACCCAGTTTTCTGGTCACCTTTTATTCAACTTGGAGATAATAGTTCTGTTGAGCTCGTGAATAAAAACAAGTCGAATTTATGGCTGATATATGGAGGAATATTTTTCGTTTTATTATTTGGTGTTTTTTATGTGCTACGAAAAAAAGAATATAAATTCTCATGAATTAAACTATTAAACATAATTTTATTTCTTTTAACACCTAATATTTCAAATAAGCTTTGATAAATTATTATCAAATTAATGAATTTTAGTTTTTTATTTCTTATTTGATAGTTATAAGCAAACTGATTACTAACTTTGAACCTATACTTATTATCTTAATTTAAAACACCCTATGGCATTTTTGGTAGATTCACATGCTCATTTATATGCAGAGCAATTTAACGAAGACAGGGAGGCAATGTTACAACGTGCTTTTGATAAAGGCGTTCAACATTTTTTTTTACCGAATATAGATGAATCTTCTATTGAACCAATGTTGCATCTAGAATCTCAATATCCTAAATCATGTCATGCTATGATGGGTTTGCACCCTTGTTCTGTAGATGCAACTTATATAGAGACATTAAGTATGATGAAAAAATGGTGGGAAAAGCGTTCCTTTTGTGCGGTAGGAGAAATTGGTCTTGATTACTATTGGAGTAAGGAATTTGTTAAAGAGCAAAAGCATGCTTTTCGTATTCAGTGTGGTTGGGCCAAAGAATTTGACATCCCTATTGTTATTCATGCCCGTGATTCATTGGATGATATACTTGATATAGTAAGAGAAGAAAAGTCTGATAATTTACGTGGAATCTTCCATTGTTTTGGAGGTTCTCTTGAGCAAGCTAATCAAATTATTGATTTGGGGTTTTTGATGGGTATAGGCGGAGTGCTTACTTTTAAGAAGGCAAATTTGTCCAATGTAATTGAGCATATTGACTTAAAAAATCTTGTTTTAGAAACAGATTCGCCATATCTAAGTCCTGTCCCTTTTCGTGGAAAACGTAATGAAAGTTCATACGTTCATTTAGTAGCTCAAAAACTAGCTGAAATAAAAAATATAGATATCCATGAAATTGCATCTATAACTAGTAAAAATGCATTAGATGTTTTTGGTTTTGATACTCAGGGTTTATTTTGATTTTTTCAAGCTCAAAGACTTTTTATCATTTGATTCTAATTATTTGGTTGACTCTAAACAGTAGATTTGAATATTCTTTGAATAAATAAGTCTAGAGTATAAGATTGAGATGAGATAATCATAGGCCATTTAGCATATACGTGCTATTTGTTTTAATAAGTAACTTTTAAAGATGTCTGCCTCACCAAAGGCTATTTCTACTTTTATTGGTAAAACATATATTTTTAACTGTTCATTAATGATAAATTTTTTATGAACCAATAAGCGAGTTGCATCTTTTTCTGTTGTAAGAATATAATTATCTTTAGATTTTTGTTTGATACGTTTCATATCATTTTTGCTAAAGTAGTGATGGTCAGCAAATTTAAGATGTTCATACAATGGAGTTTTGGTCTTAATATATTTTTCCAGGTAACTAGTGTCTGCAATAGCGCTTACAAGAAGGAACGATTTGTCTCTCAAGTCAGATAATTCTATTTTTTTAGTTGGGTCTAGTAAAGCGTAAGGATCTAAGTATTTGTATGTCGAAAAGAAAACCTTTTGATGCTCAAATACATTTATTTTTTCTAAATAATTAGTCTTTTGTTCTTCAGAAATATCTATAGGGCATTTACTCACAATAATAATATTTGCTCTTTTATACCCATTTTTAAATTCTCTTAAGCGGCCTGCGGGCACAACCGAATCCTTAAAAAAAGGTCTTTTGTAAGTTGTCAATAGAATATTTAGTGATGAAATTATAGACCAATGTTGGAACGCATCATCTAATAAAATACATTTAATTGTTTTATCTTCAACTAGTTTTTGAATAGCTTTTGAACGTCTTTCAGCAACTATTATAGGAGTGTCAGGGAACTTATATTTAAATTGAATCGGTTCATCACCTACATCCTTTACTTGCGAGTCAGGATTAACTAGTATTACCCCTTTACTTTTTCTATTGTAACCCCTGCTAACTATTGCAGTTTTTAGTTTAAGGTTGATTATATTATGAATATATTCAACATGAGGACTCTTTCCTGTCCCACCTAATGATAAATTACCAACATTGATAAGTGGGATATGAAATTTAAAAGACTTTAAAATGCCGAGTAAATATAGTCTTCTGTGTAAATAAACGATACAACCATAGAAAAAACCAATAGGGAGCAGAACAAAGCGTAAGGTTTTCAATTTGCCTGTTTTTGAGTAAATGAATTAATGTTATAAGATAGCTTAATAAGAACCTATTACATTAATTTACGTATCCTTATTTGGATTTAATAACTTCATAGAAAAAATCTTTGTATAGAACTTGTTTTTCTTCAGTTATTGGATCATAAATAGAAATTTTAGCAGTATATTTTTTTTTGCCAAGGGTATTGCCTGTGGCAATATATTTAGCTTTTCCATTTATAACATTAAGGTTTTTTCCTCCTATATTAACATTGAACTTAGCTTTAGATGTGTATGCATTTAAAGTAATATCAGTTTCGAAAGTCTCGCCTTGTCGAATAATCGGTTTTAAGGTATTAGAGCATATATCAAATTTGTCAAAAGTTATTTTCAGTTTGCCCATTTGGTTAGCTATAAAATTGACAATTGCTGATTCTGATACTAATGCTTTGTTTTCGAAGGTGCTAAGAAGCATGTATACAAATGCAACAGGTTTGCCACCAAAGGTGTTTTCTGACCATTTGTTATTTTCATCATCATATGATACTGGGAGCGTAATTTGCGCTTCTAATTCATTCAAAGCATTAATTTTGTAACTACTGTCTGCAAAAATAGTTTTAGCGACACCATCATCATCCCAAAGAGATTCAATAGCAGTCAGATATACTTTCTTAAGTTCCTTTAGTTTCTTTTCAAACATAGGACCTTTTGCAAAACTATTATCTCCATAAATAAACATACGTTCTGGAATTGTTAGATTGGTTAGGTTTTGAGGTTTGCCAATCAAATCAGGCATTCCTTTTGAGAATGCAATATCTTGTGAATAAAATCCTCCAGTTTCTTCTATTAATTTTCTTTGTATTTTATTGGTATAGTTAATGAAATCATTAGTAATTTCTTTGATACTATTAACTTTTTCAACTAGTGGTAATAGGTGTTTCTTAGATTTTGCAGTTGCTTCGATGTTGGAAATTAAGTTGTTAGTATTCTGGCTTATTATATGGTTGCTTTTTTTTAGATTTTCATCAATAATATAGTACCCCATACAAATATCTTCTGTATAGTAGTTGTTCCCCTTGATTAATTGTTGGCAGCCATAGCAAGAGAGAAACAAAAGAAAAATTGTGGCAGGAATAATTAGTTTATTCATTTTTTCTTAGTTAAGGATGTTTGTTTTTATCTGCTTATTATATTTCAGTCCTCATCGGCATTATAAATTCTAATATTTATTTAGTTATAGTAAATATCCTTTAAATTGATTTTTTAATAAAAAATAATTCATAGCCTAATAAATTATATTAGGCCATGAGAAATACATTATTTAAACATTGACTTTTTATTCTTTGGAGTAAAAGTAATTTAAAAGCTAAAAATTGTCATTGACAATTGTCAATTATGCTTATTTATTTTAATTGTCAATTTTTTATTAATTACATTAATAGCTAAAAAGCTAACCTAAATAAAAAAATAATTAGCATTGGAATGCAATAGGGAAGGATTGAAATCAGGACCTTTTAGTAGATAAAAAAACCAACTATAATAGCTTTGTTAAATTACTACTTGTTATTCATTGCTGAAGGGTTTACAGAGGTTTGTCCTCGTTTAAGTTCTTTAATAGCACGTAGAACCATTGGGTCATGCTTAAATAGTGTTTTGTACATGCCAACTTTTGAGTAAATCTGATCAGCGATGTAAGCTTTCAATTGTGTTTTCAGGAGTTTTTCAAAATTTTGAAGTAGCTGATCGTTGTGTGTAATGTTTTTCGTTTCTAAATAAGCAATAAAGCGCTTAAATATTAATGGGTTGATATTGAAATTTTTGTTAAATTTTTCAAAATCGGGAAATTCATTTTTAATAGAATGACGCCTTTGGTCTAAGTATCTATATACAAAATTCCTCACATAACTATTCATTACAAGAAAATATGGATTCAGGATATTGGTGTCTATTGGAATAAAAATATCAGGAACAATTCCACCACCACCATGGACTATTCTACCACTTGAGGTTTTGTAAATAGTTGTGTCTGTAAAGTGGATAGAATCTTGATTAGATAATTCTCCAGATTCATAACGATGTTTTAAATCCTGCCCATAATCACCTTCAGTGCCATCATAAGGTTTTTGAATGTATCGACCAGATGGGGTATAATAGCGTGCTACTGTCAACCGAAGCGCTGAGCCATCTGATAATTTGTATTGCTCCTGAACAAGCCCTTTTCCAAAAGATCTACGTCCTATAATAATTCCACGATCATTGTCTTGAATAGCACCTGCCATAATTTCGCTTGCAGATGCAGAGCTTTCATTGATAAGAATTGCTACTTTCCCAATATCAAAATTACTATTTCCCGTAGAATTGTATTCCTTTCGATGGTAACTTCTACCTTCGGTATAAACTAGTAATTGTTTCGATGTAAATAATTGGTCCAGTATTTTTGTGGCAGCATCTAGATACCCTCCGGGATTATGGCGCAGGTCAATTATTAAGTCTTGCATATTATGATTTCTCACCAAATTTTCAAGAGCTACCATAAATTCTTTATATGTCGTACTGCTAAAACGATTGATTTTAATAAGTCCTGTTGTTTCATTAAGCATGTATGCTACATCTACACTATACATAGGAATTTGACCTCGGGTGATAGTAATGGGAATCAAGTTTTCTTCACCCATTCTTTTTATTTTGATTGTAACATCACTTCCAGCTAATCCTTTAAGTTTGTTGACAACATCTTTGTTGTAAATTCCATTTCCTGCAACTAAACTATCGTTAATCATAATGATTTTATCTCCAATCATAAGTCCAGCACTATCAGAAGGTCCTTTGTTAATAACTCCTACAATAAAAATTGTATCTTCAAGAATAAAAAATTCTATGCCAATTCCATCAAAGTTTCCAGATAGCGACTCATTAACCATTTCAATATTGTCCAGTGAAATATAATTGGAGTGGGGGTCAAGTTCATCAAGAATGGCATTTATTGCAGTATCCTCAAGTTTGTTTTTAGATTCATTTTCGAGATATCTAGCATCAATAAATTGAAGGATTTCATCAAGTTTTCCTAGAACAAGATTAGGATTTTTGTTGTTGTTTGAGAGTTCAAAACCAAGCCATATTCCTCCTGCCAATGCCAATGCAAGGAGCAATGGTAAAAAAATATTAACTTTTTCTGTACTTGAAAGCGGTAGATGTCCCCCCATGTTTGTTATATTCTTATTTTAAAAATCAAATCAGTAAAAAAAGAACCATAAAATATCAGCCTTTCTTCTTTTTAGATGAGAACATCGACAGATTAGATGTATGAAAGTGTTTATAATTGTGTTTTTACATCAATGTCCATTCTGTCTACAATATAGATTTATACAGACATAATACCAAACTTTATTTAACTTAGACGACAAAAGTTAATCAATCTATTCCAATTTATCATTTTTTTATACGATAATTGCGCACGAATTATTTTGTTTTTATGAAATTAGTAGCAGATAGTGGTGGTACAAAAACCGATTGGTATTTAGTAAAAGGTAAGAATTTTACTATTTATACAACACAAGGATATAATCCATATTTTTGTGACTCACTAGGTATACAGGAAAGTATAGAACATGAACTTTTGAACAATTTGGATGTTCAGGATGTTAAAGAAGTTTATTTTTATGGTGCGGGTTGTGCTAGTAATGAATCTAAACAAATTATAATTAGTGTTTTATCTGCTATTTTTAGCAAGTCAATTATAAATGTTGGAGATGACATCCTAGCTGCTTCACGTGCAACTGCAGGGCATAATCCTGGTATTTGTTGTATATTAGGAACAGGGTCAAGTTCTTGTTTTTATGATGGCAAAATAATGGTAGATAGAATTCCTTCATTGGGTTTTATTTTGGGTGATGAGGGGTCAGGAGCTGATATTGGCAAGAAATTAATAAGATCATTTTTTTACAGAGATATACCTGATTCTCTTTCAGTGGCTTTAGAGGGCTTCTATGATATGGATAAGCATATGATTGTTACGAATTTGATTTCAGGCAAATATCCCAATCGCTTTTTGGCGTCTTTTGCTACGTTTTGCTCTGAACATTTGGAACACCCCTTTATTCAGAAATTAGTTGCTGATAGTTTTGATACTTTTCTTGACCATCACGTACTTAAGTATAAAAATTCAGGAGAATTGCCTGTGCATTTTGTTGGAAGTGTAGCTTATAGTTTTAAGACTTTACTTCTAGCATCTTTAAAAAGAAAGAAACTATTAGCAGGAAAAATTCTAAAAAGTCCTTTTCCTGCCCTTTTGGAATTTTAGCTTCTCAAATAATAATTACTTGATTCGCTAAATTGAATTTTATTTAGAAATAAATTATGGAAATAGAACTTGATGATATAGATAGACAAATATTAAATATTCTCATGAAAGATGCGAATACTTCTTCTGTTGATGTCGCAAAAAAGATTCATGTGTCACCTGGAACAGTACATGTTCGGATGAAAAACCTGAAGAGAGTAGGAGTTGTTCAGGGTGCTTCACTTAGTGTTGATTATAATTTGTTGGGCTTTAATACGGTGGCTTTTATTGGTATTTATCTAGATCGAAGTTCTTTGTATACTGAGGTAGTACTACAACTAAATGATATTCCTGAAATTGTTGATGTTCATTATGTTACAGGCCCATACAACGTTTTTGCAAAAATCATTTGTAAAGATAGTCAACACTTGCATGATATTCTTCACAATCAAATTCAAGAAATTAAAGGAGTACACCGAACAGAAAGTTTTATCTCTTTAAGTGAAAGTATTCATCGGCCGATATCTGTTTAGGCCAACTTTTTTATACTATTTTAAGCCCTTTACTATAATAATACAACCACATTAATATACCTCTGGCAGCTAAGAAGGATAGTAAAGAAAACCAAAGTATCTCAGATAACATTTTTGTGTCAGGATACAGATAGCTTAAAGAATAAAAACATAATAAATAAACAAGCAATGCAATTGACATGCTATTCCGCATAGCTTTTACGGCAGTTAAACCAACAAAAATACCATCCCATATATAACATGGTGTGCCAATTATTGGAAGCCATATCATCCACCATAGATAAGGTATTGTAGCTTTTATGACTATAGGTTTATTTGTGAAAACATATACCAGAGTCTCTCCAAAAATAGCATAGAATATACTAAAAAATAATGCTAAGCCCATTCCCCAAACCATAGATAATTTAATAGATCTCTTTGTGGCTTTTGTGTTTCCTGCGCCTTTATATTTACCTACTAAGCTTTCTGCAGCATATGCAAAGCCATCTACTCCAAAAGACATCCAATTTAGAAATTGCATCAAAATAGTGTTTACAGCAAGTGTTATAGAACCTGCTGATGCTGATTTACTGTAGAAAAATCCGAAAGCTAATGTAAGGCATAATGTTCTTAGAAAAATATCAGTGTTAATACTTAAGAACTTTAAAAATTCTTTTGTTGCAAGCATTAGCTTACTGTTATATGAAAGCAGTAAATTTTTGTATTTATAAGTAAATAATACAAAGGCTGTGATTACCCCAAAATATTGTGCTATAACGGTACCATAGGCTACACCAGCTACTCCCATGTCGTATTGTGTAACCAGAATGTAGCTAACAAAAATATTTGTAATGTTTATAATTAGTGTTAATAAAAGTGGATAAATAGCATTTTGCATTCCAAAAAACCAACCCATCATGACTATCAAAATCAGGGTTGCGGGAGCTGCCCATATCCTTATAAAGAAGTACTCAGAAACGAGCGAATATTGATGATCTGAAACATTCATTAATGTAAAACCAAGGCTTCCAAGGGGGTATTGAAATAACAAGATCAAAAAACTTAATATTAGTGCTAAAAGTAAAGCGCGGCACCAGGTATGAATTATCTTAGCATTGTCTCTTTTTCCATAAGCTTGTGCAGTCATACCCGTAGTGCCCATTCTCAAAAATCCAAAATTCCAATAGACAAAATTGAATATCATCGCCCCCAATCCAACTGCACCAATATGTAATGCAGATAATCCTCCCATTAAAGCTGTGTCAACAGAACTTATCAGGGGGACAGAAATGTTACTGATGATATTGGGAATGGCAAGTTTTAGTATCTCTTTGTTCAATGTCAATACTTAATAAATAGGATTTATAAATTAGTTAATATCATTAACTAAAGGCTTTTTATTAGACAATAAAAATAAATAAAAAAGTTAACTTATTCAGTAATTAGCATTTCTATTAATTCGTTTGTCTTTTCCACATAATTGTGGTATAAATCTCCTGTTCCAGGACCAGAGAATCCGGTGTGGATTTTACGGACATTCCCTGCCTTGTCTAAGAATATAGTTGTTGGGTAGGACATTATATGGTTAAGCATTGGTAGGGTTTTAATAGCTTCGCTTTTGTTTGCAGCTCCTCCAAAAAGCATAGTATAGTTGACATTTAAATGTTCTTTTAATCTTTTTTCGCTTTCTTTGAATTGCTCCATACTGTTGATTATTTCATAATCTATGGCTATGATTTCTAAACCTCTTGAATGATATTTGTTGTAGGCCTCCACTAAAAATCGCGTTTCGTCCATACAATTAGGACACCAACTACCTGTAATTTGAACAATTGTAGCTTTTCCTTTGAATTGTTCATCTTCTAGGCTAATGAAATCACCATTGGAGTTTTGAAAACTGAAAGAAAATTTATCATATCCTTCTTTTAGATAGGTTAATTTATCCATATCGGTCAATTCGAAATCATCATTAGGGCTAGCTTCCCACGTTTCATGCCAATGTTTGCCAGACCAGAAATCACCTATTAAATTTCCATCGTCCATTAACTTAGCTTTAAACAAAAATGCATGAGCTCCATCAAAGCATGATAGTTTTAAGTTTTGCCCATCATAAATGCCTTCAAGATATCGATAGTCTCCTGTTTCAGTCAAAAAAGTCCCAGTTGCTTTCCCATCAACATTTACTTCAAATAAACCAATTGCGGGATAAGCATTATCTGAACCAGGAGAAAAAGTAACTTTCCAGCGTTTTGCTAATTTGAAAGAGGAACGAGTCACAGTTTTTTCAAACCTGGAATCATTGTTAGCAAGTGCTGTGAATGGCAGTTGATAATCTAGTTTGTTATAATTGTGCCAAGTGCCTTTTAGGGTATTATTGTTTAAAGTTAATTTAAATTCTGAACCAAAAACAGGCATTTTGATATATATACTATCGTTTTTAATTGTAAATTTTGTGACTTCTATACGTTCATCTCCATTATGGATTATTATTTTGTCATTGATTACTTCAAAATTGAAAGGTATTTTTATAGGGTTGTCCTTTTTTCCAATATCGAAATATCCATGCCACATTCCTGCCACTAGGTTAGTTTTATCCTTGTCTGATAAATTAGTTTCAACAGGAAGAGAACATGAAATAAATTGCAAAAGAATAACTATATTCAGCAGAATAAATCTTCTCATTATAAATTTTTTAATCTATTTACTCCACAAGATACAAAGTATTATATAAATATATGTACATATTTAAATATTTATTGGGGCCTGTTGACAGAAATTTTATTTTTATAAAAATTATCATTAAATTTTTTCTGATCAAATTGAGCTGCTTTTGAATCAAAATTTAAGTATATATGTCAATGTTTTTAGGAGGTGTATTGTTTTGATATCTATTAATTCTTGATAGTTTTTTAGTTTTTGTTTCAAAAATTTCAAGTTCTATTTTTGTAATGTACTTGTAAAGCTTTTTTAAGCCTTTGGTCTACCTATGTTTTAAATTATCGATTTTTGTAGGATTTAAAAACTCCGAATTTATTATTCCTGATTCAAAATTAATTATCGTATGTTTGGAATATGAAAAATCAACATTTAGATCCTACTAATGAGAACTTTGATAATAAAGAAAAGGCACTGGAAAAGGCTTTGCGTCCGAAGCTGCTTGGAGAATTTAGTGGCCAAAAGAAATTGGTAGATAATCTTAAAGTATTTATTGAAGCGGCCAAAGGGAGAGAAGAAGCATTAGATCATGTTTTGTTACATGGTCCACCAGGTTTGGGAAAAACTACACTTTCTCTTATTATTGCCAATGAACTTGGTGCTGATATTAAAATGACATCAGGTCCAGTTCTTGAAAAAGCTGGTGATTTGGCTGGTTTACTCACAAATCTTGGAGAGAATGATGTCTTGTTTATAGATGAAATTCATCGACTAAATACAGTTGTAGAAGAGTATTTGTATTCTGCAATGGAAGATTATAGAATAGATATCATGATAGATTCTGGGCCTAACGCTAGAACAATTCAAATTGCTCTGAATCCTTTTACTTTGGTAGGAGCTACAACACGAATGGGCTTGCTAAGTTCTCCTATGCGTGCACGTTTTGGTATAACCTGTCTTTTAAGTTATTATGATACTTTAACCTTGGAACATATAATTAAGCGTTCAGCAGATATTTTAAATGTTCCTGTTACCCCTGAAGGTGCTAAGGAAATATCAAGAAGAAGTAGAGGAACTCCCCGTATTGCTAATTCATTATTACGTCGTGTTCGTGATTTTGCACAGATTAAAGGCAATGGAACAGTTGATTGTAAAATTGCTAAATTTGGTCTTGATGCACTTAATGTTGATAATAGAGGCTTAGATGAAATGGACAATAAGATTCTTCGTACAATTATTTTAAACTTT
Organism: Saprospiraceae bacterium; assembly: GCA_022448945.1. Classification (GTDB taxonomy): domain Bacteria; phylum Bacteroidota; class Bacteroidia; order Chitinophagales; family Saprospiraceae; genus Aureispira. The sequence continues at coordinate 132,584 of JAKVCV010000015.1, read as the reverse complement.
GATGGAGGACCTGTTGGATTAACTACTATAGCGACTGCTGTTGGAGAGGAGGCAGGTACAGTAGAAGAGGTACATGAGCCATATCTTATTCAACAGGGTTATCTTAAACGTACTCCTAGAGGTCGTGAAGCTACAAATAAAGCATATGAACATCTTGAAATTGCTCCTAAACATAAGGATGATAATCAAGAAACTTTGTTTTAAGCTTTATTTTAGCTTGATTATATATCATGGGTGTTTTTAGAAAAAACTAGGAAATTGTTGCAGAATTATTATTATAAAGATAGAATAGAAGCTGGATGCGATGAAGCAGGCAGGGGCTGTCTTGCTGGTGCAGTATTTGCTGCTGCGGTTATTTTACCTTTGTCTTTTAGGTGTGAATTACTCAATGATTCTAAAAAAATAAAGGAAAGAGACAGGTATCTACTTAGAGAAATTATTGAAAATGAAGCACTTTCCTGGGCAGTTGGAATTGTAAATGAGCAGGAGATTGACAAAATTAATATCCTTAATGCTTCTATTTTAGCTATGCATAGGGCAGTAGATCAGTTGACAACTAAGCCGAATCATCTTCTTATTGATGGTAATAGATTCAAACCATATAAAGAAATTAGTCATGATTGTATCATCAAAGGGGATGCTAAATATATGTCAATTGCTGCTGCTTCTATTTTAGCAAAAACGTATCGCGATGATTATATGTATAAGTTAGACTTGAAATATCCAAATTACCAATGGAAAAAAAACAAAGGTTATCCCACTAAAAATCATAGACAAGCTATTGTTAAATATGGATATACAAAATATCATCGAAAAACATTTCGTTTAAAAACAGAGGATCTTATAATAAAGAACTAATAAGGGGAATTAATATATAATATTTTAAGGGTTTAAAAAATATTACTTCTGGCATTGATTTTTAATAAAAAAGAAGATACTTCAGTAAGAATTAATTAATTTGTGCCCTATATTACGCTTAATTATTCTTTATCATTAAGTCTATAGATAGTGAAATAAAAGCATTTATTTATGAATCTACCCAATGCTCTAACTGTACTACGAATTATCTTGGGAGTTATTGTGCCTTATATGATGTGGATTGATGATTTGAATATACGTATATGGGCGGCTATTTTGTTTGCAATTGCTGCATTCACAGATTGGATGGATGGTTGGTATGCCAGGCGGTATAATCTTGTTACAAAGTTAGGGAAGATACTTGATCCTATTGCTGACAAGATAATTGTTTTGAGTTGTTTTGTAGTTCTGTCTGATGTTGTTTTTGAACAAATGTACTCTATATGGTGGATTGTCCCTATTTTCTTGCGGGAGGTTGTTATTACTGTTTACAGGCTTATTTTTTTGTTGCGTAAGAAACCAATTGTTGTTGCTGCTTCATGGTCTGGTAAAGCAAAGACGGTAATGCAAATGATTACTTTGCCATGTGCTTATTTTTATTTAATGTTAATTGAGCATTTTCAAGGGTTATTATCCCATACTGCTACTCTTGTTTTTTGGTGGATCCTCCATCTTATGATCATAGCTTCTCTTGCGTTAACTGTCGGTTCTGGGTTGCGATTTTTTGTCAAGAACTGGAAAGCAGTTAAAGAAGTTACTACCTATGAATAATACCCTACTATATTTTTTAGTGTTTTAAGTGAGTAAATTTTCGGATTTATTTTTTATACTTTTTCAAGTTTATTTTATGAATTTTTTATTTGATTATTGACATGGCTGAAGAAAAACAATCCTTAAAGAAAACAAAATATGCTGAATATATTCGTGATTTTACAGCTATTGGTAATCCATTTTTGTTGTTATTGGTAGCCCTAGTCACCTTATCTAATTTTGATAAATTTGAGGATTATTTTATTATTTTGTTAATAGGTTTTCTTGTTAATGAATTTGTTTGTTCTGGAATAAAATTTCTTTGGCATAAGCCTAGGCCTAATGGCCAGAACTTTAGTAATGCGCTCGAGAAAATTGATGCAGGTAGTTTCCCGAGTATTCACTCTTCAAGAATCTCATTTGTATATTTATCATTGGGGTATATTCAATATTTAGAAGGGAATACGTTTTTGCTTCCCGTGTTTATTTTTGTGATTGTTATCGTAGGGTATTCTCGATATTTTTTAAAGAAGCATTTTATTGTCGATGTGCTAGCTGGATATGGATTTGGAATACTCTTTTTTGTCCTTTTATTTTTTTTATTTTTTAGGCCTTAAATGTTCATTTTGAATCGTTTAGGTATGTTTTATATGTTAAAAACTATTAAATATTAAAAAAAACAATAGTCTTTTTCGCTTTTAGAAAAAAAAGTGTGACATTTGCTCCATATATGATAATGACTCTAAATACTTTATTTAATTTAAAACAAAAATATAGATAATGAGAAAAGCTGATTTAGTTTCTCGAATTGCAGAAAAAACAGACATCCCTAAAGTTGATGTATTGATGACATTAGAAACTTTCTTTTCTGAAGTGAAAGATAGTATATCTAAGAAAGAGAATGTATACATTCGTGGATTTGGTAGTTTTGTTGCTAAAAAACGGGCTAAAAAAATTGGTCGTAATATTAAGCAAAATAAAGCTATTGTAATTCCTGCACATTACATTCCTGCTTTCAAACCTGCTAAAGCTTTTGTAAGTAAAGTAAAAGATCAGGTTGCTGTCGAGCAGGAAAAAGCTTAGTTATAGCTTTTTAATCTGGATTTTAGAACCTATGCTTTGTTAATACCTTATGGTTTTATCCAAGACACAGATTCTTGTTTTGCTGTCGTCAGTTACTTTGCTAAGTTTCTTAATGGCGATTTATTATATGGGATACACAACACCAAGTATTAAAAAAGGTGAGGATCCTATTGATGGCCCTAAAGAAATATTAACAGAATCGATTGTTATTGCTCAGGCAAGAAATTTATTAGATTCCAGTCAGCATGTATGGTTGGCAGAGTTGGAGAATCAAAAGTCTGGTGCTTCAACAATTGATCAGGAAGCAGAAGTTTTGAAACTTCTGTCAAGGACATGGTTTGAGTATGGCAATTTAATTGTAAGTGGCTATTATGCCCAAAAGGCAGCTGAACTGTTACAAACCAGTCAAGCTTGGAGTATAGCAGGAACGACATATGGTGCTGCTTTTGGTTCAAGTCAGCAGGTAGATGAAAAAAAACTTGCTGCTAGAAAAGCTATTGCCGCTTTAGAAAAAGCTCAGGAACTTGAGCCTGATACACTTCAACATACATTAAATATAGGCTTGATGTATCTTGAGTTGAGTACTGTTGATGCAACTGTCATGCCGATGAAGGGTGTTCGAATTCTTCAACAGCTTGATAAGGATCATCCTAATAACGTGATGATAAATATGACATTAGGAAGATTATCTGCGACAAGATCAGGAGATTTGGCTAAAGCAAAGCCTAGATTTGAAAAAGTTATTTCAATTGCTGATACTGAAAACGTTTCTTCAGAAATATTGTTAGAAGCGCATTATTTTTTGATAGAGTGTTATAAGAATGAAAAACACGATAATAAAGTACTCTATCATTTTGATAAAGCGATTCTTTTAAGTGTAGAAAATCAGCAATTGCAGCAACAAATGATTGCTGCAAAGCAAAAATATTTAGAAAAAGATTAATAATAATATAAAATTTCAAAGGTATGCCTTGTGGAAAAAAACGTAAAAGACATAAAATTGCTACACATAAACGCAAAAAAAGACTGCGTAAAAATCGTCATAAAAAGAAAAAATAATTTTTCCTTTTTATAGGATGGTTTTTGAATAGATATTTAGTTTTTGGGCATGGATATTCATCCTGACCGTTAATATTTAGCCAAAAGATGTTCATTATTTCGACTTAATATTTTTTAGTCACTTAATTTTGACATTGGAATAGAAGTACTATTCTAATGCCCTTGAATATTCCCTCCTGTTTTTCAAGTGCATAGGCTTAAGCAAATGACTTATCTTAGTCCATTAGAGTTTTAAATATTGAAAACCTGAAACTATAGCAATTCAATATCTAAGACATACTCTTTCTTTAAGTTTAGGAGTCTGTCTGTTTTTATCTTTGTTAAATTTTCTGCAAAGTCCAATACCTATTTACTTATTTAAGTATCAATTTTCTTTGATATTTAGAGGAATAGAACGATTAAGCAATTATTTAGATTGCATTTATGAGTAGACTATTTATAGAATAATTTTTCTGTAGGAGAGGTATTATTTTTTGTCCTTTCCCTTTAGAGAGAATATCCTTAATTGGTTATAGTTTTGCTCGAACATTTTAGAATGTTGTTTGTTTTTATATTCCTTATGAAAATAGAATAATAAGACTTTGGAAAAAGAACTAATTATCAATTCTAGTCAACAAGAAATTCAATTAGCTTTAATTGAGAATAGAAAATTGGTAGAATTGCATAACCAACCGCTTAAGAATAATCTTATTGTAGGTGATATTTATCTTGGTAAGGTTTCAAAAATTTTACCTGGTTTAAATGCAGCTTTTGTACATATTGGATATTCTAAAAAAGACGCTTTCTTACACTATACTGATTTAGGGCCCAAACTTAGATCCTTGATCAAGTTTACTGATGGTGCAATCTCTGGTAAATTATCAAATCATCTCCTTAAGGATTTTAAGATTGATTCTGATATTTCAAAAAAAGGGAAAATTAATCATGTTCTTACTAAGGGGCAAAATATTCTTGTTCAAGTACTAAAAGAACCAATTTCTACGAAAGGTCCTCGATTATGTTGTGAAATAACAATAGCTGGTCGTTATGTTGTATTAACGCCATTTTCAAATGTTATTGCTGTTTCTAAGAAAATTACTGGTGAATTAGAACGTGAGCGTTTGCGTCGATTAATGGAAAGTATTCGACCATCAAATTTCGGCTTTATTGTTCGTACCGCAGCGGAAGGTAAAAGGGTAGCAGAATTGCATGATGATATTACTGAATTGGTTGACAAATGGCAGAAAATTTTTCAGCAATTACATAAGGCATCGCCTCCAATAAAGTGCCTTAGTGAATTGAATAAAACCAAGAGTTTGATCCGAGACTTCTGGAATGAATCTTTTGCACGAGTTGTTGTCAATGATAAAAGGGTAGAAGAGGAAGTGATTAGTGAAATAAAAAAAGTAGCGCCTAAAAAAATTGATATTGTTAAATATTATAATGGCTCTAAACCTATTTTTGACCAATATGGTATAACTAAACAGATAAAGTCATCCTTTGGAAAGACAGCTACAATGGCAAGTGGTGCTTATTTGGTTATCGAAAAAACAGAAGCAATGTATGTTGTGGATGTTAATAGTGGACATAAAATGATTAGTAATGACCAAGAAGAGAATGCTTTGCGTGTTAACCTTGAATCTGCTGCAGAGATTGCCAGACAATTAAGACTTAGAGATATTGGAGGGATTATTATCATTGATTTTATTGATGTCCGCAAAAATGAAAATAAAGTAAAACTTTTCCATGCGATGAAACAATTAATGGAAACGGATAATGCGAAGCATACTATTTTACCTTTAAGTAAATTTGGTTTGATGCAAATCACGAGAGAGAGAGTCCGTCCTGCGGTATCCATTTCTACAGCTGAACAATGTCCTGTTTGTGAAGGGTCGGGTAAAATAAACCCTTCTACTCTTTTAATTGATGATATTAAACGAGATTTAGATTTTATTATTAAATCTCATAGTCCAGAAAAAATATCTATAAAGGTACATCCTTTTATCAATTCGCATCTTAGAAAAGGATTATGGAGTGTTTTGATGCAGTGGAGAAATGAATATAAAAAATGGCTTAAGTTAACTGCGGATAATAGTTTTCATATGATGCAATATCAGTTTTTTGATTCTAATGATGATCAGATTCGATTAAGTTAATTGCGTTTAATGTCATAAGAGAACTCTTAGTTTGGTTCTGAGAAGGGGTTTAATAAAATGATTTATCAGATTTATGGGTCTTTGAATATCGATTCTTCTGGATCTAAATAATTTGCCATATCTTCCATTTTTTCATAAAACTCAGTACCGTATTTACGAATGAGTGGTCCTTTAAGGAATTTATAAATGGGAACACTTAATTTTTTCCCTTTCGTACATGCAGCCGAACAGATGTCCCATTTGTCATATTCAAGTTTTTTGAAACTAGAATTATCTAATTCTTCAACTCTGATAGGGTAAAGGTGGCAGGAAATGGGTTTTGGAAAATTTACGACTCCAGCTTCATGAGCCTTTTCAATACCACATTTGGCGATTCCATTTTTTTCATAAATTAAATAAGCGCAGGCCCCGTTTTTAATTAGTGTGGTTCCATATTCTTTTTCTTCAGGTACATAAACAGCTACTCCTTGGTCTTCTATAGCTTTAATTCCTTCTAGAGTTAAAAATGGTTTGAGTTCTTTGAAGATTTGTTTTAAAATATCCAATTCTTCTATATCCAATGGAGCTCCATAGTCACCTTCCCAACAGCAAGCACCTTTGCATGCATCTAGATTACAAACAAATTCTTTGTGAAATATTTCTGGTGAAATTATTTTGCCGTCGATTATTAACATAGATATTATTTATACAAGAAGATCGCTAATAATATTATTCTTTTACCTCGAATTTAATGGCTTTCAGATAATACTCAACACGTAATAATTTTCTAACTTTTTCATTATTATAGCTCACAGTTTTTTTACGTGTTGTAAGAAGTGTTGCGGGGCCAGTTGCTAGATTATTCACATGAGATGCAATAATCTCAAATTTGTTGCCCTTACTTATTCCTGAATGGTTAATAGAGAAAGAATTTCCCCGAGAATCTGTTAGGATAAAAACTAAACCATCTTCTGTATCTAAAGCTTCGCCATCCCAAATTAATAATCCTCCCTTTTTTTTGCTTAGACCATCTGAAACGATACGTAAATTTTCAAATTTATTTAGACCAATATTATATCTGACAATTTCTCCATGTCTTTCTATATAGCTAAAAGTATAACTACTGTCAAAAAAGACTGCATTTTTTATAAGGCGATATTGCATACCTACAGAAGGTAAGTTTTTGTAGTGCATGATTTCATCATTAAGAAAAACATTTCCTTCAATAGCAATATTAGAGTCTGTTCGGAAAGTCATTTCTGCTTGTAATTCTCTGTTTTCTTCCAGGTATCGTAAATAGCAATTAATATTTGAGAAAGGGTAATTTACGCCTTCGGAAGGGGACTTATTAGGCGAGGTACAAGAATTAATTGTAAAAATAATCAATACAATAAAAATTAAATGGATTGTTTTCATTTAAAATAAAGTCGTTGGGTCAATAGATAAACTAATTGCTAAGAGAATAATAAATATAATAAAAACAAAATCAGACAGAAACGAACATGAGATTTATTATTTCTTACTGTTTAAAGTTACAATTTTTTACTTGATACTTACTACGTTTTTTTAAGTTGAATTAATTTTGGCAAGGTTAATGTAAATAATATTCTGAAATGAATCAAAACTTGGTACATGCCACTCATTTTTTAATACTATAAAATAGTGGATTTAATAGAATTTCTATAACTTTGCAGGGTTAAAATTGTACTTAAGTTTGAGTATTTAATATTTTTCGATTAATTAAAAATAAATTGGTAGTATGCACAATCTTATTTGCGTTGTTTTTGTTTTTTTTGCTTTATTATTCAGCAATAATATAGAAGCACAAGATGATCCCGTATTGTTCAAGGTGAACAATAAAGAAGTGAATGTTTCAGAATTTCAATATATCTATGATAAAACAAATGGAGAGAAAGCTGATTATAGTGAAAAATCTATTAAAGAGTACTTAGAATTGTATGTAAATTTCAAATTGCAGGTTGCTGAAGGTATTGATATTGGGCTCAGTGAAAAACCTGAAGTGAAGCGAGAGCAAGATCAATATAAAAAGCAATTGGCAAGTACCTACCTTACCGATAGAGAAATTACAGAGAAGTTGGTCATGGAAGCATATGAGAGAAGTAAGGAAGATAGGAAAATTAGTCATCTACTTATTGCTGTTGACGAAAATGCTACTGAACAAGTTCGGAAAGAAGCCTTTGAGAAGGCTCAAAAAGTTAAAAATGAATTGACAGCTGATAATTTTAATGAACTTGTTGTTAAGTATTCTGATGATCTATATAGTAAAAATAATGGCGGTGTACTAGGGTATTATACTGCATTGCAATTGCCATATGCAATAGAAACTGCTGCATATAATACTGCAAAAGGTGCCTATTCGGATATTGTATCCACTAAATATGGTTTCCATATACTTAGAATCGATGATGTTCGCGAAGCTTGGGGTAAAGTTAAGGTTGCTCATGTATTATTACGTACCAAAAAGGACCCTAATGGTGCTAAAGTAATGATTGATTCTTTACATGAGGCATTAATAGCTGGCGCCAAATTTGAACAAATAGCCACTATGTTTTCACAAGATAATGCGACCAAAAACAGAGGAGGACAATTGGGATGGGTAGGTATCAATAAGTATTCTGTTGATTTTGAAAATGCAATCTTTGGTCTTAAGGTTGATGGTAATTTTTCGAAACCAGTTAAATCTGATGCTGGTTGGCATATTCTTAAACGTTATCAGGGAATAAAAAATGCAAAATATCAAGATGTAAAATCTGAGATAACAAATCAGATAAAGCGTAAACCCCGCTTTCAAATTATTCAGGATGCATTGGTTTCTAATATTAAAAAAGAAGGTGGATATAAAGAGAATGAAACGACTAAGAAAGCACTCATTGATTCATTGACGAATAACAATACTTTTCTTACTTATAAATGGAAATCAGATAAAAATGAAGCGTTAAATAATATGATATTGTTTGATATTGGGAATATTAAGGCTAGTGTGCGTGAATTTATGTCTATTGCTCAACGGGCACACAGTGAACGTCTCAATCAACAACCTCGAACTGTTGAGGCTGCTGTAAATAGAATTATTAAAAAATTAGCTACACAAAAATGTTTAGCATATGAGGAAACTCAATTGGATAAAAAATATCCTGAATTTAAATCGTTAATGCGTGAATATGAAGAGGGGATTTTACTTTTCGAAGTAAAAAAACAATTGGTTTGGGATAAAGCTTCTAGTGATGAAGAAGGCTTGAAAGCCTATTATGAAGCACATAAATCTAATTTTAAATGGGGGCAAAGGGCCAATGTAACCTTCTACACAGTTCTTACAGACGATAATAAATTAGTTAAAAAAATTCAAAACGCAGCCAAAAATAAAAGCGCTGAGAGTGTAAAAGGAATTTTTAACAAGGATAAGGAGTTAGTACAGACTACTACTGGTATTTATGAGGAAGGTAAAAATATGGAGTTGGATAAATTAAAATGGAAAGCAGGTGTGATGAACAAAGGATACACTAAGGATGGATCAACTTACTTTACCAAAATAGAAGAAATTATAGCACCATCGATTAAATCTTTGGAAGAGGCAAGAGGGTATGTAGTTGCTGATTATCAGGATAGTCTTGAGAAACAACTCATTCAATCTTTGAAAGAAAAATTTAAAGTGGAAATTTATGAGGAAGTGCTTAAGTCTATGGTCAAGTAAAAAATTATATTGAATAATAAATTTTGATCTATTGCCACTCTGTTTCAAGATAGAGTGGCAATTTTATATTAAACATATTTGTTCTAGGTAGGCAAATTAGGAGAACAATAAATATGAAAAGGATGCTTGTGTTTTTATTATCTTTTATCACTCACTATAAATATTCCTTCTTTAGAATTCCATTTAAGGTCGATAGAAGTGTATGCAATTTCATTTAATGATTCACAATACTTTAGGACTGATTCATCATTATTAGCACATTTGTTTTTAAGTCTCTTTGTTTGCATTTGTGCTGTTATAGTAGTGCCTTGTTCTGGCAGTTGATAACCAAATTCTAATTCATGATTTAATTGGGGATTGAATTTAGAAGTAGCAAGTCCAATATTCTCTTCTGTAAATTCTTTGTAGTTGATCTGAGGCATTATTTGCTCAGTTAGATCATTCCATCGTCCGTTTCTAAATTTTAGGATATGAATTTCACCATGTAAGAAAATATCTTTGTGGTTTTTTGCCAGGGCAATTAGCTTGTCACCATTTGATTTTTTCAATAGACATATCTGCAATGAGAATGAGCTTTCTTTTTCTTTATCTTTTATCTCAAGAAAATTGTTTTTCTTGTCAACAATTACTTTAATAGTTTTACCATCTGAGTTTTGAGTAAACCATTGGTTATCTTTTTCAGTTAATTTATGAAGTCGGATATCATCGTCATAGTCAGCTAAAAGGTTATAGTAATCAATGATAACTTGTGCATTTGTTGCTGAGTACAGCATAAGCATCCCAAGTACTAATGGTATGATTTTAAACAGTCTATTCATGATTTTTGTAGTATTTCTTATATTTTCGTATCGAACCAATATACATGTTTTTTGCCATTTTATAAAAAATGTTTTGAAATTAGTTGACCATTAATAAACTTTAATTGATGTATTTTGATTCATTTCTTTTTTTTTCAATATTATCCTTTGAATAGATTCTGATACTGTCGCCTTATATACACAATAATATCTTACCTTTGTTCATAGTAATATTATAATTATGGTAAGTTTCGAAAAATTAAAAATAACAAGACAATATATTAATGCACTCGAAGATTTAGGCTTTGAAGAAGCGACAGCTATTCAAAAAAAAGCTATTCCTGTTATTCGTTCCGGACAACATGTTATCGGTATTGCACAAACTGGAACAGGCAAAACAGCAGCATATCTTCTTCCCATTTTACAGCGGTTAAGTTATCCTCAGGGAGATGCAGCTAGATGTGTAATTTTAGTGCCAACAAAAGAATTAGTAGTTCAGGTTACAGTACAAGTAAGTGAATTGGCAAAATATACTGATATCCGATATGAAGGAATCTATGGTGGAGTGGGGCGTAAGTCTCAGGCAAAAGCCATTAATGAAGGAACAGATATTATTATTTCAACTCCCCGTAGAATTCTGGAATTATATGAGAAAGAAAATATTCCGCTCAATAAAATAGAAATTTTGGTTCTTGATGAAGCTGATCGTATGATGGATATGGGCTTTATGGGTCAAATAAATGCAATCCTTGAAATTGTACCTACTAAAAAACAAAACTTGTTATTTTCTGCTACTTTCTCATCCAAAGTTGAAGAGTTAAGTTGGAATTTTATGGATTTTCCTGTAAAAATAGAAATTACACCAGAGGCTACACCTGTTGAAACAGTTGAACAAATACGTTATGATGTCCCTAATTTCCAAACTAAGGTTAATTTATTAACTCATTTGATACAAGATAGGGAGTTGTTCCATAGAATTATAATATTTGCTAAAACCAAAAAATCTGTAAATAGTATATTCATGCATTTGTGTAAATTGGAAGAAGATAATATTCGTCTTATTCATTCCAATAAGGGTCAAAATACCAGAATCAATGCTTTTCAGGATTTCAGAGAAGGTAAGATTAGAATTCTTGTTGCAACTGATGTTATGGCTAGGGGCATTGATATCAAAGAAGTAAGTCATGTATTTAATTTTGATGTTCCAACTGTTTATGAAGATTATGTTCATAGGATTGGCAGAACTGGTCGTGCGTTTTGCACTGGTGCAGCTATAACTTTTGTTACAAAATCTGATGCGTACCATATTGGTAAAATCGAAAAAAAGATACGGATGATGATACCCAAAGTTGATTTGCCTGCAAATGTTGAAATTGCCGAAACTCCATTTCAGGAAAACCAAGAAATGGAAAAAGAAATCGACAAACAAAAACATAAAGAAAATCCAGACTATAAAGGAGCTTTTCACGAAAAAAAAAGTTATAAAACAAAGATTAAAAATAAGCAGAGAAAACGCCCTAAAAAACATACTGGGAAGAGTAATTCAGGTTATGTCTCAAAAGTGAATAAAACCAAAAAAACCTCTAAGAAAGGGAGGCATAAGAAAAGATAGATTTAAAATTATTTTCTTGCTGATTATTAGAATGTATCTCGATTCAGATTTGAATTCTTTAATAAAAACATTTATGTTTGGCTTCATATGAAAATTTAAAATTGATACATAATGACATATAAAGAATTAATTCCTGAACTTAGTCAAATCGCTAAAGCTGCAGGTGCTGCAATACTTAAAATATATAATGATTGTGAAGGAATCGAAATTATTAAAAAAGTAGATGATTCACCTTTAACAGCAGCAGATAAAGCATCTAATGATGTTATTTGTAAGGGGCTCAAAGGATTAACTCTGTTATATCCAATTATTTCTGAGGAAAATAAAATTGTTCCATATAATATTCGTAAAAACTACGATTATTATTGGTTGATTGATCCATTGGATGGAACAAAAGAATTTATAAAGAGGAATGGAGAGTTTACAGTAAATATAGCGCTTGTGTCTAAAGGAAAAGTTGTAATGGGTGTTGTTTATACTCCAGTCTTGAAAGAATTGTACTGGGCTGTATATGGAGAAGGTGCATTTCTCGAGAAAGAAGGAAAAGTGGAACAGATATTTGCACCTAAATTTACACTTCAGGATAAAGGAATTAACGTTGTTTGTTCTCGATCACACCTTAATGAAGAAACTAAAGCTTTTATAGATCAATTAAATGAACCCAATTTAGTTTCAAAAGGAAGCTCTCTCAAATTTCTTCAGCTAGCAACAGGTGCTGCTCATCTTTATCCTCGTGTAGCACCAACTATGGAGTGGGATACGGCTGCAGCACAAATTGTATTGGAAGAGGCTGGAGGTAAAGTGTTGCAATATAATACAGAAGATACTGTTGTATATAATAAGGAAAACCTTCTTAATCCTTATTTTGTTGCTTATGCCAATCTTGTTGAATAATTATAAATTAATATGCTAGGATCTTTGCTAATTGTTCTAGTGGAGCACTCATTTTTTTGTGATGTTTGATGGCATTTTCAAAGGGGATTTTACTGATTTTTCTGTGTAATTGCCCAAGCATAATTCCTTTTTCACCATTTCTAAGCGCTTCAACAGCAGCCACTCCTAAACGACTTGCCAGAACACGATCCATACAGGTAGGTGAGCCTCCTCTTTGCATGTGACCAAGGACCGTAACGCGAACATCAAATATATCTATATGATCTTTTACCTTTCTGGCAATTTCAAAAGCTCCACCAGCATCATCACCTTCTGCAACGACAATAATATTCGACATTTTCTTTTCACTGGCATTGACCTTGAGTTGTTTGACTAATTCATTAATGTTAGTTTTGCTTTCGGGGATTAGAATTGCTTTTGCGCCAGCTGCAATACCTGATCTAGCGGCAATAAAACCAACATCACGCCCCATTACTTCTATAAAAAACAATCTGTCATGTGAATCTGCAGTGTCTTTTATTTTGTCAATTGCCTGCATTGCAGTATTGATTGCAGTGTCGTAACCAATTGTAAAATCTGTCCCGTATAGGTCATTGTCAATTGTCCCAGGAGTTCCTACAATTGCTATGTCAGGATATTCTTTCATAAAAATGTTAGCTCCTGTAAATGTGCCATCACCACCAATTGCAACGATGCCTTCAATGCCATTTTTTTTTAGGTTTTCATGTGCTTTTTTACGGCCTTCACTAGTTCGGAATTCGTTACTTCTTGCAGAACCCAGAATAGTGCCTCCCTTGTTTAGAATATAACTAACAGATTTAGAATTTAAGGGAATAAAATCATTGTTAATCATTCCTTTATAACCACGTAAGATGCCTGCAATACCAATGTTATAATGAATTGAGGCTCTTACAACAGCTCGAATACATGCATTCATTCCTGGAGAATCACCACCGGAAGTAAAAACGGCAATTTTTTTCATCTTAAGCTATTATAGATCTATTTTGAGGTTCTTATAATTTTTCGGATGACGGTTTTACTATTAATATTTAATTGACTAAAATAGACTCCGGCAGGCACTAAATTTCCAGAGTCGTTAGTTCCATCCCATATAGATATATGTTGACCTTGTTTGTATTCTGAAACAATCAAGTTTTTGACACGTTGTCCTTTAATATCATAAATCGCTAAAGATATTTTAGAAGGGCTTTTAGTATAATATTCTATACTAGTGATTGTATTAGTCGGGTTTGGGTATGTTGTCATAAAAACACCATTTTCATTAATAGAAATTGGCTTATTTTGAGTTGTTGTTTGGAGTTGTAATAAACTATCTATGTTTATTAATTCATCTCCATTTTGATAGGTTAAATATTGAAAATAAACGATAAACATTTCATCAGTTGTGTTCAATCCAAAACTAACATTTTGTGGAGGAAAGTTTGGATTATATGGATTATTGGTAGTATTGTCATAAATCGCTTTTCCATATAATTTATATCCAGCAGGCATTTTTTGTAAATATTTAAAAACATAAAAACCTTGCCATTCAAAGTCCCATTTTGGTATATGTATTAAGGGTATTTTGTCATATGGAGGGAAGTGATTTACGGCATAAACTATAAAATTTTGACCCAAGAGATGCGCATGAGGGAAAATGCTAAACATAGACATGTTTATGGGTAAAGGCGTGGACGAACTAGGAAACCAACTTTCAACACTATCAACTGTATTTGCATTGATAACAAATGAAGTGTTTTGTAGAATAGGAGTTGAAGTGACATTTCGAATTCCACTTGTGTTTTGATCATGAAAGTGTAAGGTAACCCTAGTGCTGTCTAATTTCCCCTGACTGCCTGCTGGGTAATGCATGGCTAAAATAATATTTGACCCTGGTGTAATATCAGTGCCCATTTTTAATGTGCTTGAATTTGGGTATTGTGATGGCATCGAACCAGGTGCATAGCCCGCAATTAAACCGATATTTGGATTACTTGGTCCAGCACAGGAATGACTAGTAGTATCTGTAGGGTAAGTCCCAGTAGGATCAACATATACTAACACATGGTGAACTATGGATGGGTCACCAGGTATTACCTCGATAGCCTGGATTGATTCTGTTGTGTTTAATCCTGTTGTAGGTATTGAAAAGCATACATAATCATCATTGCCAAAAGTTGCTTTACTTATATAATCTGGAATTCTTACACTAAAATCTCCTTGGCCTAGTAAGGAGTTGTTGTGATAAAATGGAGGGGCAGGAGTGTTTGCAGAATTACCCTCAGGAGCACCGGCGTTAATCCATGAATCAATAGCTGAAATTTCAGTGCTAGTTAGACTACGTTCATGTGTAAATTGTGAATAGGTGTTATCAGGTGGCCATGGAGGCATTATTTCATTATTAACAGCTGGTTGTATTAATGAAGTCATACTAGATACTTCTGCATATGTCATTAAAGAAAATGGGGCAACACCTCCATTATGATGGCATACAGTACAATTGTCAAAGAAAATTTGAGCAATATCGTCTGCATATGTTTGAGCATTTGTTTGGTGAATCATAATGAAACACAGACATAGAGTTATAATGAAGTTATTCATAGTTTTTTGTTTTTTTAAAGCCATATAAAAAATATTATTTTTTTTTAATGCCCTCTCTCGTGTCTAAAATAATAAATTGATCCTAAAAACAATATACGATTTGTTTTGCCATTATTCAATTCTAAAAAGTTAAATCTGTTTTTTGATTTATATGCCTTTATCTTCTAATTAAAGATAGTTTAAATTGCCGCAGAAAATTTTTGATAAATTATATATTATTGTTAATTCTAATTTTTTAATTCACGTATAGTAACAATTGGTATACAGTATGCATAAATAAGTTGTAGAATGATTTTATATTTTTTATCTTTAACAATGAGGCATAGTTGTCAAAAATTAAATTTTATTATGAAATATATATATCTAGGATTGTTGCTTGTGATGTTGTTTATTTCTTCCTGTCATCAAGGGCCTTTATGCCCTGCATACAATAGCGTTCATTCTGACAGAAATTATGCAAATAATCCTAATAATGCTTATAAAACAAAAAAAAATAATAAAGCAGATATTGAAGCGAGGAAAAAATCTGAACTTAGTGCTAAGCGTTATAAAAAAGGAAGAACTTCATTGTTTCCCAAGGGGATGATTAAGTAAATTTTTAGCATAATATAAATCAAAAAAGGTGAGCAGAACTTTATCTACTCACCTTTTTTAGTTAATAATTTATTGTTTTATTGTACTAATGAGAACTTTCAATTTCCTCTTCTTCTTTTTTTAGACGTTCTTTCTCCATCTTTTCTTCATGCCTTAACTCCATAATTTCACGTCCTAAAAAGAAACCGATTGAAGTTCTTAAAACTACAATGATACCTAAATTAATAAGTTCATTAAATTCAGGTTTTACAACTGAGTGGATAATATCAGATATTATTAAGAAATCGAGAGATAAAATTATATATCCTCCCAATGTGCTTCTTAAGGCAAGAATATCATCGAAAGTATCTCCACCAGTAAGGTTGTCAAATTCCATTTTAATGAATACTACCAAACCCTTGATAAAACCTAAGATAAGGATACCTATGCCAACAAGGTCAGCTATATATTCAGCCCATTCAAAACATATATATACAATACCTAATTCTGCATCATTATGGTCAATTAATTCTTTAACCTCAGGGTGTTGACCAAACAAAAAGAATGGTATAGAACAAAAAACACAGGCAAAGAAAAATAATAGTGGACGGGTGGTTCTCATATAATATTTAATTTTATTAGTAATGTTTTAGATTAAAACTATTGATCTTTTTTACAAATTATGAAAAAATGATCTTTTTGACAAGTTGTAACAACAGAAGATTTTAAGATAATCATACTATTTTTATTAAAAAGGTGATTTATTTTAGTTCTTTCTTATTGAACTAAAGTTACTTATAACACCTCGAAATGAAATTAGGATCTATTTGTTTTTTTCTGAATTATGATCAAAAAAGGTTTTAAAAAGATGAAATTATATAATGAACTGGAAAATAATCGTACCTTTGCACCACTTTTAAGCACTTTCGATAATATAGCGATATAATAATCTTTTAATTTAATATCTTATCAATGGCCAATTCATTAAGAAATATTGCAATTATAGCACATGTTGATCATGGGAAAACAACTCTTGTAGATAAAATTCTGCATCAATGTCAGCTTTTTAGAGAAAATGAAAAAACAGGAGACCTGATTTTGGATAACAATGATCAGGAAAGGGAAAGGGGAATTACGATTTTGGCTAAAAATGTTTCTGTACAATATAAAGGAACTAAAATTAACATTATTGATACTCCAGGGCATGCCGATTTTGGTGGTGAAGTAGAAAGGGTGTTAAATATGGCAGATGGCGTATTATTGTTGGTTGATGCCTTTGAAGGTGCCATGCCTCAGACACGTTATGTTTTATCAAAGGCCCTGGAATTAGGTAAAACAGTAATAGTTGTTGTTAATAAGGTAGACAAAGATAATTGCCGACCTGAAGAAGTCAATGAAGAGGTGTTTGATCTGATGTTTAATCTTGATGCTACAGAGGAACAGCTGGAATTCACAACTGTTTATGGTTCTGCTAAAATGGGATGGATGGGGCCTAGCTGGGAAGAACCTGCTGATGATATAACGCATTTGCTTGATGTTGTCCTCAAGGATGTTCCAGAACCAGAAGTGAATGAAGGTGCTGTCCAACTTCAGATAACAAATATTGATTATTCTAAGTACATTGGCCGCATGGCTATGGGGCGTGTAACCCGTGGAACATTAAAAATAAACCAACCAGTTTCATTGGTTCGAAGAGATGGTTCGATCGACAAAACACGGATCAAAGCTTTGTATGTTTTTGATGGTTTGGGTAAAAAGGAGACTAAAGAAGTAGAATGTGGGGATCTTTGTACCGTATTTGGTATAGAAAAATTTGACATAGGGGATACGATCTCAGATGCAGAAAAACCAGAAGGATTGGCACCAATAGCAATTGATGAGCCCACCATGAGTATGTTATTTACAATCAATGACTCTCCTTTTTTTGGCAAAGAAGGGAAATTTGTTACTTCCAGACATATTAGGGAGCGTTTGTTCAAAGAGACAGAAAAAAATCTTGCTTTAAGAATTGAAGAAACAGATTCTCCAGATGCTTATATGGTGTTTGGCAGAGGCGTAATGCATCTGTCTGTTCTTATTGAATCAATGAGAAGAGAGGGTTATGAATTACAGGTTGGGAAGCCTCAGGTAATCGTTAAAGAAATAGATGGTAAAAAACATGAACCTGTTGAATTGCTTTCTATCGATGTGCCAGAATCTTACTCTGGAAAAGTCATTGAATTGGTGTCCCAGCGAAAAGGAGATATGACAATTATGGAACCTAAAGGTGATTTGATGCATTTGGAGTTTAATATTCCTTCCAGAGGAATTATAGGATTACGAACAATGATCCTGAATAGTACGGCAGGTGAAGCAAGTATGACTCATAGGTTTTCTGGTTATGAACTATGGAAAGGTCATATAGATGGCCGAACCAAAGGTGCTTTTATTGCTTTGGAGAATGGGACATCTATTCCATATTCAATGGATAAACTACAGGATAGGGGTAAGTTTTTTATTCCAACAGGAGTTGATATTTACGAAGGTCAGGTAATAGGAGAGCACAGCAGAGACTCAGACCTAGTCATTAATGTAACTAAAACCAAGAAGTTAACGAATATGCGCTCTTCCGGAGCCGATGACAAGGTGAAATTGCCACCACCTATTGTTTTTTCACTTGAACAAGCTATGGAATATATAGGGGAAGATGAATATGTGGAAATAACACCAGAAAACATTAGGATGCGAAAAATATTATTAAAAGAACATGATCGTAAAAAGGCTGCTAAGCAGGATTGATTTTCTTCTATCAAATACATAATTAAAAAAGGTTGTACATGAAGTACAACCTTTTTTTTGTTTTCACTATAAGTTTAATTTTTAATCCTGTTTTCTAGATCGATTTATTTTTTCAAATTCTTAAATTTTGGTATTTGTTGATTTTTTGTATCTTATACTATTATAATCAACATCATGGATAAAGAAGATTTTGCAAAAATATCATCTGGTCTTTCTGCCCAACCAGGCGTATATCGTTTCATCAATGAAAAGGATGAGATCCTTTATATTGGCAAGGCAAAAAACCTTAAAAAACGTGTCACTTCCTATTTTGGCAATCGCAAGGATATGCGAAATAAAACTAGGATAATGGTCAGGCATGCGGTTCGTATAGATTGTACTATTGTCGATAATGAGCAGGATGCTTTGTTGCTAGAGGCGACGCTTATTCAAAAACATCAACCTCGTTATAATGTAGCATTGAAGTCTGGTAAACCTTATTCTTATGTATGTATTAAAAAGGAACGCTTTCCAAGGGTTTTTGTAACCAGAGATGTTTTTAGGGATGGTTCTAAATATTTTGGCCCCTATGTTTCCAGACAAAGGATAAATGCCATTTTGGATCTGATCAATAAACTATTTCAGTTGCGTACATGTAGTTATAATCTTAGTGAAAAAAATATCCTTGCAGAGAAATTTAAACCCTGTCTTGAATATCATATCAAAAATTGTCTGGCGCCTTGTGTAGGCTTTGAGGAGGAAGCAGCTTATAATGACAAAATTAATCAGGTAACCAATATTTTAAAGGGGCATTTTGCTACTGTAAAACGCTATCTTAAAGCAGAGATGGAAAGATTTGCAGAAGAGATGCAATTTGAAAGAGCCCAGGAAATAAAAGTACAGTATGATGCATTGACTAATTATCAAGGGAAATCCACTGTTGTAAATCCCAATATCAGAGATGTTGATGTATTTAGTCTTGAGCAAGAAGAAGAAATGGCTTATTTCAATTATTTGAAAGTAGTAGATGGAGCTATCATTAATACATTTACAATGGAGTTGGACAAGAACCTTAATGATGCACCTGCTGATTTACTAGTGTTTGTTATTCATGTACTTAGGGAGAAGTTTCAGAGTATTGCCAAAGAATTGATCGTTCCTATTGCAATTCCAGAAATATGGGTAGGTACTACCATTACAATACCTAAAATAGGTGATAAGAAAAAACTTCTTGAACTTTCACAAAAGAACCTTTCTTACTATATTCTTCAAAAGAAAAAATTGGCAATATCCAGAGCAAATAAGCAATCTACTGCTGAAAAGGTTATGGAGATTATGAAAAAAGATCTGCAAATGGATGTTTTACCATTACATATAGAATGTTTTGATAATTCAAATTTGCAGGGATCCGATCCTGTAGCCGCTATGGTATGTTTTAGGAATGGCAAGCCAGCTAAACGTGAATATCGCCATTTTCATATCAAGACTGTAGAAGGACCTGATGATTATGCATCGATGGAGGAAATTGTATATAGAAGATACAGTCGTTTGATTAGTTCCAGAAATACCTTGCCACAATTAATTATTATTGATGGCGGTAAAGGACAATTAAATGCGGCTGTGAAAAGTTTAAAAGCATTGCATATTTATGAAAAGGTAACTATTATAGGAATTGCTAAAAGATTGGAGGAAATATATTTCCCTGAGGATCCATTACCTTTATTACTAAGTAAAAAATCTCCAAGTCTTAAGATTATACAACAAGCAAGAAATGAAGCACATCGATTTGCAATTGAGTTTCATCGACTGATACGTTCCAAAAAATATATTTCTTCTCAACTCACAAATATTGATGGTATTGGCAAAAAGACAGCAGAAAAGCTATTACAACAGTTTGGGTCTGTAGAAAAAATCAAATCTGCTAAACAGGAAGAATTAGAGGTGTGTATTGGCACTTCAGCCACAAAAAAACTTTGTGACCACTATAATATTCCATATGTAGTAATAGTAAAAAAGTCTAAGGAAAAGAAATCTCGGGGAAAGGATATCAAGAAAGTTAAAACGAAGGAATAATTAATTTCCGTAATACTTTTGGTGTTTCAGCAAGAATTACCATTAAAATCCTTGAATCATTTTGTGTCCTAATATCTAACAAGATATATCTTCGGTGGCAATAAAATATTCAATTTTTTCAATTCAATCTAACTGCGCATATAGTCAGATTTGCAACTTTTTTTTACTTACTATTTAATGTTATTAAATTTGAATTGTTACCGTTACTTATAATAAATTAAATTTTATTTAATACGAGAAAATCAATACAAAAAACCAGTTTTGATAATTATTATATTGGTTTAAAAAAGACCAAATAAGCGTGTTCGTTGAGCGCTGTTAAGGATGTGTTTTTATTTATATTATTGACTGATAATCAAACCATCTTTTAAGCGGATGGTACGATTGGTTTTTGCAGCAATATCTTCTTCGTGTGTTACTAATAGTAAGGTTTTACCTTCTTCGTTAAAACTTTTGAATAGGTCCATTACATCATATGAAGTCTGGGTGTCTAAAGCACCAGTTGGTTCATCGGCCAGTATTATTTTGGGTTCTGATATCAATGCACGTGCAATTGCTACACGTTGTTGCTGGCCCCCGGACAGTTCGCTGGGTAAATGATTAGCCCATTCTTTTAGCCCAACTCTTTCAAGGTACTCTAATGCTTTTAACTGACGTTCTTTTCTTGGAATCTGTTTGTAATAAAGAGGGAGAGCAACATTTTCGGCAGCAGTCTTAAATGTTAGAAGGTTAAATGATTGAAACACAAAACCAATTAATTGATTTCGGTAAAGTGCTGCTTGGGTTTGCGATAAGTTTTTGATTAGGGTGCCATCTAAATGGTATTCGCCTTCAGTATAATCATCTAGAATACCCATAATATTTAAAAGGGTAGACTTTCCAGACCCGGAGGAACCCATTATAGATACAAATTCCCCTTGTTTAATGAAAAGGTCAATACCTTTTAATACCTCTAGGTTGTTTTTCCCTATTGTATATGATTTTCGTATGTTTTTAAGTGATAGCATATGCTGGTTTATTAATAATTCCTAACCTTTTGCAAATATAATGCTACTTTTATATTATTACAATCCAATCCTTTAATAAAGTAAAAATGATTATTATGTAGTTCAAGGGATATTTTTTGCTTTAAAGCCTATACATTCGAAGTATTCCACTATCTTCACCATTTTACAAACTCAAGAATGTTATTTACTGATCTACGAATAGTCAAGCCTATATTGCGAGCCTTAATGAATGAGGGTTATAAGCAACCAACACCTATTCAGGAACAATCTATTCCTATTTTATTAAAAGGATATGATTTATTGGGTTGTGCGCAAACAGGAACAGGAAAGACAGCGGCTTTTGCTATTCCTATTCTGCAACATATTTTTCTTGATCTAAGGAATCAAAAAGGGGGCAGAAAAATAAAAGCACTTATAGTTACTCCAACAAGAGAATTAGCAATTCAGATAGCAGATAGTTTTACTGCTTATGGGAAATTCACAGGAATCAGGAATACTGTAATTTATGGTGGGGTCAAACAAGGTCAACAAACCCAGGCATTGCGAAGAGGTATAGATGTTTTAGTGGCAACTCCAGGCCGCTTGCTTGATCTTATTGGGCAAGGTTTTGTTTCGTTGAAACGAATTGAATATTTTGTTTTGGATGAGGCTGATCATATGCTTGATATGGGGTTTATACATGATATACGTAAAATAATAGCACTATTGCCTTCTGAGCGTCAATCTTTGTTTTTTTCGGCAACGATGCCTAAGAATATTATTACCCTTTCTAACAGCATTTTAAACAATCCTAAGAAGGTAACAATAAAACCGGAACAAGCAACGGCTGAAAGAGTAAGTCAGGCCGTTTATTATGTGAGTAAACAAAATAAAAGGAAATTATTATTACATCTTTTAAAAACAGAAACTTTTACATCTACACTTGTTTTTTCACGTACTAAATATGGAGCAGATAAAATAGTAAAGGTATTAAGAAGAGCAATGATTAGTGCAGAAGCAATACATGGTAATAAGTCTCAGGGTGCACGTCAACGAGCATTGGGTAATTTTAAGTCTGGCAAGACAAAAGTACTGGTAGCTACGGATATAGCAGCACGAGGTATTGATGTTGATGAATTATCACATGTAATTAATTATGATCTTCCAAACGTTTCTGAAACATACGTTCATCGGATTGGACGAACGGGTAGAGCAAGTGCCAGTGGTATTGCACTCTCTTTTTGTGATGTAGAGGAAAAACCATATTTGCGCGATATTCAAAAACTAATAGACCAAAGGATTCCAGTAATAACAGATCACCCTTTCATAGATAACACTCCTGAACAAGAAGTTCAAAAGTCATCTAAGAATGTCAAAAATCGAGGAAAAAAACCTTACAAAAAAAAGAAACGCTTTTTTTCAAAGAAACGTCGTTAGATTAATTGATAATAGTTAAATTATTAGGTATTTCTTTTAAACTAAGAAGTTTCACTAAGTTTTCTAAAGTTTATTATTTTTTGGATATTGTGTAATTATTTGATTTGTGGTATATTACTTGCTTTTAAAGGTTGTGTCTTAGATTGATTTGTTCTTTTGATCAATTATTGAAATTAAGAAGTGGGGAAATTTTAAAATTTAGCATAAAGCCTAAAAATAATGAAGATATATTTTCTAGGAGGATTGATCTTGAGCTGTTTGTTTTTTGTTACTACTGTTCTGTCTCAAGACTTAACCGGCACTTGGGAAGGATATTTAGACCAGAGTGAAGAAGCATCTAAAATAGATGGTTATAAGGTCTATTGGGAAAATGGATATTGGAAGAAGGGAGCGAAAACCCATGTTTTAAAATTGTCTTTTAATTATGATGAAAAGAAAAACATTTATACCGGAGAATATTTTATTAATGAGACGCTTCATGAAGCACACTATGCAAAATTTGCTATCAAGGCTACTATGAATAACAACAAAGTAAGGTATAATACTACATCCAAGATCTTTGAAACTCAGAATACACTCAATACTAGTTTTTGTTATAGTGAAGCTACTTTAAATTATTCAGAAGATGTAGGCTACGAGTATTTGGAGGGGAATTGGCGTGGTTGGAATGATAAATCTAGAGATTGTGCTAGTGCTCATGTCAAAGTACGAAGAAAAAAAGATGGCTACGTAGAACCTGAACCTCGAATGATTAAGAAACCAGATTCCGTCGTTGCATTAAATGTTGATACAAGTACTTCAAAATCTTCAGAATCAATTAAAGAGACTGTTAAGATTGAAGACGATAACAATTTTAAGGATAGAAAAATGGTCACGAAAGAAACTATGCATGTTCCTAAAGATTCTATCCTGATTCAAATATGGGACTCTAATAGGGTTGACGGCGATATTATTTCTTTAGATTTTAATGGTCGTACTATTCTTAGTGATTATACATTAACGTCTATTCCCAAATCCATTAAAGTAAGGCTTCTTAATGGAAATAATTTTCTCACACTTTTAGCACATAACTTAGGTGATATACCACCAAATACGGCTGCACTTTCAATAGAAAGAGAAGAGGGCCATAAAGTTGTAATATTAAAGTCGGATATGGGACAAAGTGAATCAGTGAAAATTATTAAAGAATAAACAACTGATCTTTGTTTATTTGATTCTATTTAAAATATAACAAATAGCAGTTGTAAAAAACCAGCTGCCATGCCCAATATAGCTCCTGTTAGAATTAATTTCCACTCATCTTCTTGAAAAACTGGCCTCAGAAAATCTACAAATTCATCTGGCGGCAAGCTTGTCATACGGCTAAACATAGTCTCTTCAATATCCAAAGCCTGTTTAGCATAATCAAAAACAATATGAATTTGTTCAGGAGCAGCTTCAATAAATCGATTTACAGCTATGGTTTTTATTTGGTCATAGGTGTCGGTACCCGATGTGAATTTTATAAGAGAGCTGTTAAAACCTGCAGTTTTGTCTATCCCTTCTCTAGAGTGCTTTGTTATTATGTTGACTAATTTATCGGCACCCTTTCCATTGAACATTTGAGTAAAGACATTGTCCATCGTCATAATATTATCAGATACTAAGTGCGCATATCCTTTTGACACTTCATTTTGCCTTTTTATGAATAACCCTTGTATTTTCCATTTAAAGATTTTAATAGGTTTGGTGGGAGAGAAAATTAATCTTAGTGCTAGTATATTGGTAAGGTAACCAACCAGTAATCCTCCCACAGGTAAGGTCCAGTTGGCTTCGAATTGCACCCATATAATTGCTTGTAATATTCCAAAAAGAAAACCAAAATAAAATCCAGACCTTTCTATAAAAGAAAATTCTTTGTCACCAACTTCCAGAAAAATCCTATTCAATAACTCTTTATTATTTCTTAAATGCTCTACAGCCATCGCTTTCAAGTCAAATACTTCCGTAATATTGACCTTTACTTCTTCCATTATCTCTTCTATTACAGAGGGGATTTCCTCAGCAGAACGTGCATAAATTTTTTCCTTTTGTTTGTTAGACAATAATTTCCAAAAAGGTACGTGTTCCGTCATAACCTCATTTGTGATTTCTCGTGATAGCCTAAGAATACTTGACTCCATTTCTTTAGCTACAATAGCTGGGTTAATACGGGAAAATTGATCTTCAACATCGATTAATTTGGTAGTGATCATATCAGTAGCTTTCCCTGCCATTGTTTCTGCTTTGGATGGAATAATTCCTTGCCATCCAATAGGAGGGAAGCCTCCCCAGCCTATAGCTTTAAAACCTTTAAATTTAAAGCCTATAAATTCCAGAGGGTAAAAAGTCATTTTTAGGGCTACTACATTCGTTCCCCAGCCAATTATTGCAGAAATAAAAGGTAAAATAATAATTGATGGGTGGCTTTGTATATATTCTAGCACAAGGCAATTGATTGTTAGTGAGAAATTAATTTATAATAAACATAGGAATAATTTGTAGTATTTGGGATTAATATATGGTACAAATTAAAAATGTAAATTTAATATATAAGGATTTGCAAAGGTATGAAAAGGCGTAAATATATTTTTCTGACCATTTAGAAATCTGTTAAAAAAATTGTTTAATCATCAAGGGTAGAAAATTTTGCTAAACTGATTTGAAGTGAGTCGGAGGCTTCTGGTGTAAGATGTAAGGCAAAAGGTTCGTAAGGAAGATGATAATCATGCGATGTTAATTTCCAGTAAAGAATGCCATCCAGGTTTATTTGTTGTTCCTTAACTACTTCATAAAGTGCATCCATAGCCAAAGTTCTTTCCCCTAAGTCATCCTTTTCTTTACCCCAGATAATCAGTTGTTCTTCAGATCTTCCTCCAACTACAGAAAAGCCAAAACCTGCCCATGGCTCTATAGTAGCATTAGCTCTTCTAATATAACCCAATTCAGTGAATATAATAGGTTTTTCAGTCAAGTTATTACTGTTTCTAAAATAATTTATTTCTCGAAAAACTTTTTTCCAACCTCTTTTTAGTTCATTCTTCAGTTGTTTTGAATTGTTATATTTGAAATCAGAATTGCGCAATCCAAAATAGGCATTAATCCCTATAAAATCAAGTTCTTCCCAAAAGTCAGCAACAAGATAGTTGTCAAAGTTAGCAGCATAAGTTAATGGGCCATTGTAAATTTTACGGACATTATTTATAATCGATTTCCAATGGTTTCGGCACTTTTTTCGTCTGCTATTCATAAGTTCTAGCCGATTGGTTTTGCCTCCAAAAGTTACCTGCTGACACCATGCATGTTTGTACTTAATCTTGTCTTCAATATATGATTTAAGATTGGAATAATTTTCATATCCATTTACCCATAGATCTTCTTTTTGAAGTTTTTCTTTGAAAATATATGCACGCTTTTCGTGTCTGTTTAGATATTTCAGACTATTGTAATAGGTGTATAATGCAGGCATTTTGTATATAGGAGCTGTAGAAGAAAGTGCATTCATTTCACTTCCAATACAGAAAACATCTACACTTTCTTGTTCAGCTATTTTTGCCCATTTTTCAGTAAAAGCTTGATATTTTGAAAACCAACTATCAATTAATTCTGATGATCCTGGCATTATCATTCCATGCCAGATAAATTTGTTGCTTTTAAAACTATGATCAATGTCTACTCTTAAAATCATGATTACTTTGATTCCTGCTTTTTTTGCTGCTCGGATTTCTGCTAAAACAGCATCATTTTTTTCATCAAAACGCAAAGAATCACTGTCCCATTCGCCTTGAGTAGCATAAATAGTCACTTCAACAGTATTCATGCTGGCTTTTTTGAGCATTGTCATCCAATCCTGATTGTTAGCCTCATTTATTTGAATGCCACCAAGATAAAAGAAGGCAGGCTTATAGTTCTTTATTTCTGCTTTACGAGAAAGTAAAAAACTGAGGGGCAATAGAATTAATATTATGATTATTTTCTTCATATAAGAAAATCTTGTTAATTAATATATCTTCATTAATCTACAGTCATCGTTACAATTATTGCAAAAGTAACAAATACAATCAATTATAGGTGTGTTTTATATTTAATTGTTTTATGAATGTATATAATTACATTTTATATAGGACAATATTTATGTGTCTAAAAATTGATCATCTAAAATGTCACTATATTCATCTAGGCTAATTTCTCTAGGCATTGAGCGCAAGTTTTTGAAAGTATGATAATATATATAACAACCTGCACTAACATAAAGAAATGCTAATAAAATTATTGGTTCAAAACTTGCCCCTATAATACATAGTGCAAAAGCCCAAACTATTAAAAGTGCATTCCCAATTATAAGAACAAAGTTGATCATATTAAGATACTTATTTGGTTTCTTTAGTAAATAAACAGATAGCAGATAACCAAGAAATATAGGTATGGAACAAAAAAGTGAAAAGCCTATGATAATATAGATGTATTCTTGGGAAGAATGTCGAATATTCAGAGAGAGTAATACTAAA
The DNA here is from genome assembly GCA_022448945.1 of Saprospiraceae bacterium. GTDB lineage: Bacteria > Bacteroidota > Bacteroidia > Chitinophagales > Saprospiraceae > Aureispira. The sequence goes on along the minus strand of JAKVCV010000015.1, from coordinate 104,752 downwards.
AAGATTGTTATGGATATAACATATAAGAGCGTATTTCGAAGTATATTACCCATAATTAAAATTAAATTCCTTTAATTTAGAAAGTTAAAAGGTATAAAAAATGCTAAATCATTTTTAATTTAATATTGTTAAGTAAATAGTGTACTAAACAGTTTTTTCTTAAAATAACATATTATAAATGGTAGAAATAATTTTTGTTGCTGTATTTATTTTTTTTGTTTTGGGTTTCTTTAGAATATTCTCTTCATTTTCTAATATGGGTACAGGGATATTTAAAAATGTAAATAAATTGATTGATCTAAATATAAAAAAACAGGAAGCAGAGTTAAAAGGCAAACAGGATTATAATTGTAATAATTGTCATGCAACGGTAGATGATTTATCTGATATTTCACCAAAAGGAGATGTTAAATGCAAGCACTGTGACAGCTGGTTTAATGTATACCAATAGTAAATTAAACCTGGTATTTATTGGCAACAGATTTTTTATCTGTTCATCAAGAATCAGTCTGTTGAATGTGTATCAAACCAATCAGCAACAAATACGCCTAGATCGTAGAGTTGGTCTTATCCTGTTACTTTGGTAATTGTTAGTCTGGGAGAATAAAACTATTGGGTCCTGAAGAACTTATAGGGTCAATTATCCTTTAGAAAGAAAATTACCTATGTTTCCTACTATACTATTTATGTAATCATAATTTATAGAGTAGTAGATTTGTTTCCCATTTCGTTCGTGAATTACAATATTTGTAAGACGTAGGATTCTCAAATGTTGGGAAGTGATAGATTGTTCCAGCCCCAGAGTATTATATATTTTATTGACATTAATACGCTTATTTTTATCAATAAATGAAATTATTTTTAATCGAAGGTCATGTGTTAAAGCCCGCATTACTTCTGATGCTTGTTCTAGTTTATCTTCGTCTAAAATATTAGCTGCGATTTCCATTTTTTTAAGGAGTGTTTGGATTTGAATAAAAGTTCGTTTTTATTAAACACCATTGATTTATAATTAATCAACGGGGGAATTAAGCGGCAATTTCATTGACTAAAACTGAGATGTCATCCAGTCTTTTTTTATTCAATGTATAATTAATAAATTTGCCATTTCGAGTAGTAATCACTATGCCAGCATTTCGTAAAATAGCTAAGTGCTGTGAAGCTACAGATTGTTCAATGCGTAATTTGACATAGATGTCTGTTACGTTCATTTGTTCATGTGTTAGTAGAAGGGTTACGATGTTTTTACGTAAATCGTGACCGATTGCTCTTAAAACTAAAACAACATTTCTTAAATCAGGATATATGAGTTTAATTTCTTGAGGTCCATTTTTAAGATTAAAAACTTCTGACTTTGATTTTCCCATGGTAATTAAGGTGTATTAAATAAATTAATAGAATTTTAAATAGTTGATTAAGGTATCAAAAACGTAATTGAATGTTTTACTCTAACTATAAAACAATAAGTAGACAAAATTGTTTAGCTTAACAAAAATATTTTTGAAAAATACTTTATCTTGAAAATAAGCAGTTAAAGAATTTTTAAAGTTTTTTATATTGTTATTTGCTAGCTAAATTCGTTTTATAGATATAGAGTATTACTTTAATACTACAATTAGATGGTTATATGTTGAAATTTTATTGTTACTAACAACCATATATTAAATATATAGACAAATTATTTTATATAAAAAAATAATAAGTGAATGGCATTATTTATTAGTGAGTGACTTAATTGTTAAGGGATGGTTGTTTTACATTAAATTAAGACTTTTTAAAAGGTTATATTTATGTAGACGGCTTACAGGAATTAGTGTTCCATCAATTTCGATTTTATTTCCAACCAACTTATTAATATAGTTAATATTGACGCTATATTTTCGGTGTACCTTTATAAAAGATGGGTTAGTGATTTTGCTTTCTAAATCTTTCAGAGTTGTTGTTGCAAGTATTTTTTTGGTTTCTAATTGGATAAAAGAATAATAATCAAACGCCTCCATCCATCTTATCTCATTAGAATTAACTTTTTCTATGCCATTTTTAGTTTTAATAAAGAAAGAATTCTTTGATATAGAAAAATCTGATGATTTGACTTCAGTGTTAAATTTATATTTTGAAATTGCTAGTTCTATAGCAATTAGTATATCAATGTCGTTGAATGGTTTACTAATGTATCCATATGGTCTGGTATGTTTTACTTTTTCAATCGTGGCGGAGTCTGTAAAAGCAGTAACGAAAATAAAAGGAAGTTGATAGTCAGTATTTATAATATGAGCGATTTGTATCCCATCAACGGGTTGGTTAAGATTAATGTCTAAAAGAATTAAATTTACTTCTTTCTCATTTATAATGCTAATGGCAGATTCAATGTCTTCAGCTATCCCTGTAACAACATAACCATCTTCTATTAGCACTTCAGAAATATCTTGTGCTATAATAAATTCATCTTCAATAATAAGTATGTTTGTTTCAGTTTTTTTCATTTAGTATATATTTAAAATTAAAACACATTTTAAAACTACTTTTTCCCGTATCAACTGGAATAAGATTTCCATCTAATTTTTTTATAAGGTGGGAAATTAATTTAAATCCAAAGTTTGAGGAGTTTTGTAGTTCTAATTCAGAATTTAAACCAAGTCCATTATCTGTATATAAGTAATCAACATAGCTGTTTTGTTTGCTTATTTTGATGTTAATGCAAAAATTAGCGGTGTCATTTTGATAGCCATGTTTTATAGAATTTGTTATCAATTCTGCAGTTATAAGTCCTAAATTTATAGCAACATCAGCGCTAAGCGTATTAAGGTTTGAAGATATATTTAATTGGATTTTATTTTTTGTGTTTGCAGAGAAAAATAAATTTTCAGCTATGTCATAAAGGTATTTTTTAGTATTTATATTTGCTAGATTAGAATTGTTGTATAGGGTCTGATGAATAAATGTAATTGCTTCAATTCTTTGGCGGCTTGATATTAAAACAGATTTTACTTCTTTATTTTTTGTTTTTCTTTGTTCAATTTTCAGAAGACTTGTTATCAATTGCAAATTGTTTTTTACTCTATGGTGAACTTCATTTAAAAGGACATCTTTTTCATTGTTTGATTTTTTTAAGTTTAATTCTAGTTGTTTGATTTCGGTAATATCTATATGAGAACCACACATACGTAAAGGGTTTCCTTTCTCATCCCATTCAAAAACTTTACCTCTATCATGTACCCATATCCAATTACCGTTCTTGTGTTTCATTCGAGATTGAAAATCATAATATTTTACTTTTTTGTTAAAGTGGTCTTCTAGTCTTTTGTTAGATTCTTTCAAATCATCTGGATGTGCATATTTGATCCAAGTATCAATACTTACAGGCGATAACTCTTCTATAGTATAGCCGATAATTTCTGCCCAACGAGCATTAAAAAATGTTTCACCTGTTTGGATATTCCAATCCCAGATTCCAATTCTGGTACCTTCAATTACCATCTGATTTCTATTTGCATCATTCCTTTTCATTGTTTGAGACTAGGATATTTATAAATAATTTTAATTCTATTAAAATGAAAATACTAAATTGAAACCTGGTTCTTTGTTGTTGTTATCTAAAATTGTTCCTTTTAGTTTTTTAATTAAAGATTTTATTAATTTAAATCCAAAATTCGAAGGGGTTTCAAAGTTTAATCCTGCTGAAAGCCCTGGGCCATTGTCTTTATAATTATAATATATTAAGTTGTCTTTGATACTTAATGTAATGTTTATATTAAAATTTATTGAGTTATCTATCAAGCCATGTTTTATAGAATTTGTAATCAGCTCTGAAGTTATAAGACCAAGGTTAATGGCAACATCTGCATTTAGATTATCAATTTTCGATTTAATATTAAAATCAATTACATCCATTTTGTCAGATGAAAATAATAAGTTTTCGGCAATTTCTTTAAGATATTCATTAATGTCAATATTTGATAAATCAGAATAATCATATAGTTTTTCATGAATAAAGGCGATGGCTTCAATTCTTTGTCTACTGGATAATAGAATAGATTTTACTTCTTTATTATTTGTTTTTCTGTGTTCAATTTTTAAAAGGCTTGTTATTATTTGCAGGTTGTTTTTAACTCTATGATGTATTTCTTTTAAAAGGATTGTTTTTTCATTTAACGATTGTTTTATTTTTTCTTCTGCTTTTTTTCGTTCAAAAAACAATGGAACATCATATAAAGAAGAATCTGTGTTAGAAGTTTCTGTCTTTATATAATCAGTAATTTTATGTGGAGGTGCCATAATAAAAGTGCAGTTTTTATCTCCTTTTGCTCTGCAACTTATTTCCACTGAAGTTAATGGTATTCCAAAACTTTCTTCACACCAGCCTGATGAATAACCTGAATTCATTATACACACTGCATGATCTGATTTTTTTCCTGCTTTTATCCATGCATCTGCTTCAAATGAACAATGATGATTGTATTTTAAAAAATAGTTGTCATCGGCAGTAGGGTTACTTTCTGGTAATATTTCAACATGTGCCCAGCCAGTATATGCAAAGTGAATAGGTCCTGAAGATAGTTTAGGTATGGGGTCTACTAGATTCATCTTTGAGTGAAATTCTTTAGAATCATCTAGCCCCAGAACATGAGAGATGTCGAAAAGAAATTTATTGCCTATACTTATAGCTTCTTTTTCTCCTTTGTCAGAATAAAGGTTTTTCATGATATTTAAAAATCCAACTGAAAGAGATGAAGCTCTTAGTAATATATAACGTTCATCATTGATTTCGATCGAACCTTTTGCAGGGTTAGCTGAGAATTTGCTAAAATATTTTGCAACTGTCTTTCCAGCCTCCCAAAATATATCTTTAAATTCTTCTGTAACTGTAACAGTATTTTCATTTTGGCCGACGCTAAATATTCCTTTTTTTAAATTTTTGATTTCATTTTGTAATTCTTTGATTTTCGTTTTTTGAAGATTCGATTCGTGTTTTAGTTTGTGTGAATCTGATTCTTTCACGGGTCTCTCTAGTGAATTCAATTTGTTTAGTAAAAAGTCTAAAAGTGCTTTATTATCCAACTTTTGGACACTCGAACTTAATGAATTTTTATCTAAATTTAGGAATTTTAAGAGTGAGGTAATTGTGAAATTTAATTGGTCCTGGTCCATAAATTTTTATTTTTTAGAACAAGTAATTTTTAATTGATGCGTAATATAATCAATATCAATTATTAATTACGGTTTAAATTTCTTCTAATTTAATAGAGATTTAGTATAGAATACTCTTTTAACATCTGAAAACTGCAAAAAAAAACTATAAGTAATAACTTACTTATAGTTTTTAGCAGTTGAGATTATTTGTAATATAAAGCTATTTTAAATTATCATCTACGAGGTTAATAGTTGTAGATCTCTAATTATTCAGCAATAACATTATCTTCTTTCTCTTTCTCTTTTTCTGAATGCAACTTGTTTTTACTATCCTGATGTTCTTTTACAATTTTTTCAAATTGTTCTTTGTTAACAGGTATCATATCTTTCCCCATATTTTCAGCAGCATTTTCAAGGACTTTTTGATCCATTAACATTTCGAAACGACGATTAACTTCGTTTTTGTCAGAAAGAACTTTCTCAAGCATGCCATCCATCATCTCACCAAAAGCAGGAATTTGATAATTGAAATATCTCAATATTTCGTTTCTAGTCATGTCTTCTACATCTTTGTATTGAACTTCTACTTTAAATTGTTCAGCAATTTTTTCTCTTATAAGAGACCAACGAAGATTTTTGAGAAAGTTTTGAAATTCTTCTCCGTCAAAAAACTCTTTAGAAAGGTTATCCTGAGAGCTTTTTAGCCATTTAGTTAGGAATTCCTCTGGTAAATCGAGTTGGTTTTCTTCTAATAAAAAGTCAAATGCTAAGTTTGTGTAATGGTTTAAAGCACTTTGCTTGTAATTTTTGTAAATCTCTTCTTTTACTTTTTCATTGAACGTATCAACAGTAGAAACCCCTTGTTCAGGAAATACTTTGTTAAAGAAATCTTCGTTCAATTCAGCTTTTGCTACACGTTTTATCTCTTTAATTGTTAGGCGGAAGGTCTCATTAATTTCCTTATCTGCTTCTATTCCCAAAATATGTTTGCGAATGTGTTCTTCAGTTTTATCTTCTATATTGAAAATATTAATATCAAAAGTATCGTTGATAGTTGCAGATAATAAATTTTCTCTGAGTTCAGGGTTTACAACGTCTTTTAAGGCTAAAAAGGTTTCTTCTTTAATAACGCCTTCCTTTTTCATTTCTGACTTCTCATCTAATTCATGTAAGCTGATAGATAGCATGTCTTCTTCCTGGATATCAGTTATGCCTTCCATAAAACCATTGCTGAATTTTCTACGCACATTATCGATCTCTTTTTCAAGTTCTTCTTGCAATACTTCTATGTCATAAAAAGGTAGTTCACTTTCAGTTGATAATCCTTTAAGTTCAAATTCAGGAGCAATCCCCAATTCGAATTTAAAAGTATAATCTGATGGCTTGTTAATGCTTAAAACAACTTTATTATCTTCAATTGCTAGTGGCTGTCCTAAAACTTTTATTTTATTTTCATTAAAGTAGTTGTTCATTTTTTCACCTACTACTTCATTTACTTCTTCAACCAATAAGGCATTTCCAAATTTGCGTTTGATCATTCCCATTGGAACTTTTCCTGGGCGAAACCCTTTTATTTGAGCTTTTTGGCGATATTCTTTTAGTTTTTTGTTGACTTTTGGAAGGTAATCGTTTTGAGAAAGTTCAATTGTTACGACTGCATTGAGCGCATCAAGGTTTTCATGTGTTATATTCGGCATAACCTATTTTTAATTTCATTACTTAAAAAATAAAGTGCAAGTTGTGAATCAAGGTTTAAAAAAGCGATTCGGCAACTTGCACTTGAATGAGTATACTTGTTTGGTGCGGGTGGAGGGACTCGAACCCACACACCTTGCGGCACTAGATCCTAAGTCTAGCGTGTCTACCAATTTCACCACACCCGCGTTAATTGCGGTGCAAATATACAGACTATTGATTTAAATAAAAAACTTTTTATAGAAAAAATACTGTTATGTTTTGTCTTTTATATAGAACAAAAAAACAGAGCAATTATATAACTTTTCGAAGTTGTATAAGTTTATGAGATTGTTTGTTTTGGAAGTATATGCCTTCATAAGTTAATTGATCTATACGAACATTTCCTGATGCATGTAAAACTGATTTTTTATCCCATACAAGACCAACATGTGTTACTTCTTTTTTATCATTTTCAAAAAATGCCAGATCTCCTCTCTGATGTTCTCCCCATTCAATTTTATTGCCAATAAGCACCTGTTCTGACGCATCACGAGGTAATAACAGTCCACACATTCTGTAACAAATTTGCATTAAACCTGAGCAATCTATTCCTAGTGGACTTCTACCACCCCATAAGTATGGAGTGTTTATATACTGCTCAGCCGCATGACAAACTGTTTCAATTTTATTTTTTTTAGGTTTTACAGGTAGTCGATTGAAAGGACTGCCCATAAATAGGTATTGTTGTAATTTGTTATTCCAAAGTATTAATTCTGGATTGTAATACTGAAAAGGAGTGTCAAAAATTTCTTTAGTTATATAATTGATCTGATTTTTTGCCAACCAGCCTTGATAATTATCGTGTAAACACATAATTAGTGCCCAATCTGTATTTTCTTCTATAATTGTATAGGTTTCATTATATAATAATTGACTAACTAGTTCACTTTTATGGCTAGGTTCTGCTCTTAGTGGAATAACTGACAAATGAGCCTGACCATATTTTGATTTTTTCATTGTTTTGTTTTTAAGATTGATACCTTAATGCAAAATACAATGAATATTGATGAAGTCGAATTATTATTCAAAAAAGAATTAGTTTTGTGAATCAGTTTAAGTCATTGTTCTTATGGATATAAAATCAGACAAAAAAAAGGAGGTTATAAGTCCACAAAATATGACCTTTCAAAAAGTTAATATCAGGTTTGGAGAATTTATTGTATTAATGGCAATGATGATGTCATTGACGGCACTGGCTATTGATGCAATGTTGCCAGCATTATCAATTATAGGTACAGACCTAGGAGTGAAAAATGCCAATGATAATCAATTAATTATTTCTTCACTTTTTTTTGGTTTGGCAATTGGCCAACTATTTTATGGTCCCTTGTCTGATAGTAAAGGAAGGAAATTGCCACTTTACTGGGGCCTGATTGTTTTTCTTATTGGTTCAGTTATCTCAATTTGTTCTACCAGTTTAGTTTTAATGTTAACAGGTCGGGTAATACAGGGATTTGGTCTTGCAAGTCCACGAACAGTAAGTCTTGCTATGATCCGTGACCAGTTTGAGGGTAGAGAAATGGCAAGAGTTATGTCTTTTGTCATGATGATTTTTATTTTTGTTCCTATTATTGCACCTAGTTTAGGCCAGTTAATTTTATTGATTTCGAATTGGAAAACTATTTTTATTTCATTTATCCTAATGGCGATACTTATATTGTTATGGTTTTCATTGAGGATGCATGAAACCTTGCCAAAAGATAAGAGAGTTCCGTTCTCATTTAATAGAATTTTTAAGGCAGTTTCTGAGATATTCCATAATCGTATTGCAATGACATATATGTTAACTGCAGGATTTATTTCCAGCCCGTTTATTGCTTTTTTGAATTCTTCCCAACAAATATTTCAGGTGCAGTATAATTTAGGAAAGCAATTCCCCCTTTATTTTGCATTTATTGCCCTAACTGTAGGTGTTGCTTCATTTTTTAATGGGAAAATGGTAATTATTTATGGTATGCAGAAAATGATTAAATCAGCTGTTTTTACCTTAGTTTTAATAGCATTATTTTTTTTAATTATAACCTCTCAGATAAGCGGAGATGTTTCCTTATGGATGACAATGTTATATTTAGTAATGACTATTTTTTGTATCGGTATATTGTTTGGTAATTTAAATAGTCTTGCAATGCAACCGTTGGGCCATATAGCTGGTATTGGATCTGCTATTATTGGTGCTATTTCTACTTTTATTTCTGTATCTTTTGGCACCCTAATAAGTATGCAATATAATGGAACAGTATTCCCACTTGTTATTGGTTTTCTTGTTTTTGGTTCAATCAGTATGTGCCTGATCTTTTGGGTAGAATCTAAAAGATAATTTAAAATCAAGAACTCAAGCAGAATTTTTTTGGAGTATAAAATGTATTTTAGTAAAATTAAATATATATGTTAAAATGAGTAGAAATTAATGTATACAACAATATTCTATTTTCACTGAAGATTCAACAAATATCAAAAAAGAAATACCCCCACCTAACTTTTAATAAACAGTTGGGGGGGTATATCATAATGATTTTTGTTAATTCGGTTTTTTAGCCTTTTGGTTAGATTTATTTTCCCCTTTTTTATTTTGTGAGGTTTCCTTATTCTTTTCTTTTATAGTTTTTTTATCCATTTTTTTATCTATTTCCTCTTCTTCTTCTTCTTCTTTTGGAGTAGGAGGAGGACTATACCTAGAAATAACTAGCGTTGATTTTGAATCTTGCCCAGCGCTATTGGTTGCCGTTATTGATATTGTATTGTTCCCAATATTCATAACTATATTTTCAGCTTCAAATGTAGTTCCATTTAAATTAAAGTTATTGAGTTTTTGACCATTCACTTCAAAATCAATATCACTTTTCTTTGTTATGTTGGTTATTGTAGCTTCAATTGTTATTTTTTCTGTATAACAAAGGAATGGATTTTGATTGGGATTGTTGATTATAACTGTTGGTTTCTGTACAATAACGGGTTTTTTATAAGTTACCATTATCGATTTAGTAACTTGTCCGGAGCTGTTTTTAGCTGTAATCTCAAAAGTGTTTTTCCCGTGATTTAACTTAACATTATTAGCAATAAATGCATTCCCACTTAATATAAAAGTACTATTGATTATTCCATTTATTTTAAACGTAATACCACTTTTGAACTTCACATGCTCTATAGTGGCAGTAATTGTTGTTGTTTTAATGCTAGTATTTGAATTATTCGATGGTGCCGTAATTTCAAGCGTTGGTTTTGGAATTACAACTTCTTTTTTGAAAATAACATTAATTGCTTTTGAAGCTTGACCAGTAGAATTACTCCCAATAATTTCGAAAGTATTATTTCCATAGTTTAAGACAATATTATTTGCGACAAAGGAGTTTCCATTAAAGCTGAAATTCGTATTTATTTGTCCATTTACTTTAAAAGTAACTCCGTTTATAGTGTTAACATTTTGAATTGTTGCCGTTACATCTATTTTTTTACTAAATGTTGCAAAATTGTTACTTGGGGAAGTAATAATTACAGTTGGTTCTAATTCTATTATTGGTCTGTATATAATTATTGTAGATGCATTAGCACTTCCTGAAGTATTGGTTCCTGTAATAACAAGAGTGTTGTTTCCAGTAATTAAATTTAAGTTGTTTATGTAAAAACTAGATCCAGAGAAATAAAAATTATTATTAGGCTGTCCATTAACTGTAAAAACAATATCATTTTTTGAAGCTACATTTAATATTGATGCACTAATATTAATCGACGAAGATTGTGTCGTATATGGATTTTGGATAGGAGTGGTAATGGTAACCACTGGTGGTTGTTCCAGTACGACTTCCTTGTAAATAATTATAGTAGATTTGCTGTCTTGCCCAGCTGTATTCATTCCTGTAATTACAATCGTATTTGCTCCATCGTCCAGCAAAATATTATTTGCGTTGAAAGATGTTCCTGAAAAAGAAAAATTCCCAGAAGGTTTACCATTTATACTAAAGCTTATATTGTTCCTTGATTCAACATTCAGGATTGTTGCTGATACAGATACAGAAGTTGTATTAACAGTATACGGACTTGTTAATGGTGATGTGATGTTTACCACAGGAAGAGGGTCAGGCACGTTTTTTTCATAATTTATAATTATAGTTTTAATATCACTGCCATCCTCGTTTATCCCTTGAATTGTAAATGTGTTTTGTCCTTCAGTTAATACTATATTCAAGGCCTGAAATGTGTTTCCAGAATAGCTGAAAGCATGAAGAATTATGCCATTATGTTTGAAAATCACATTGTTTCTTCCTTGTATATACAGTATTTGTGCAGCTAAATTTATAGTTGATTCTGTAGTTGTAAGGGGATTGTTTACCGGATTTGTAATGGTTACAATAGGTGGTTGTTCAACATTAGGGTCGTTCGGTGTATAAATTACTGTAATGTTTTGCCCATCAGTGCCACATTTATTGGTGGCTTGAATAACAATAGTGTTTTCTCCTTCAAGAAGTTGTACACTGCTGTTAAATTCATCGGTACCTGAATCATATGAAAAATTATTGCTTTCATTACCGTTAACAAGATATGTGATTTGACTTTGATTTACATTATTAATTTTAGCAAACACATAAACAGAAGGATTACTAGTATTGTATATTTCGTTGTTAGTAGTTGGTAGTTGAAATTGGATGTCAGGACACTCAATTTCTTTTTCTTTGTCAGGAATCCTCCAGTGTAACATCAAAGATGTATAATGGTGAATCGATTCTTTGTTTTTTTTACCTAAGTCAGTAAGACCATTAAAATTATCTTGTAAAGTAAAAGTTGTGCGATGTCCAATGCCTAATGCAAAGTTAGGTGTAAACCAGTACCCTAGTTCTGCTCCAATAGAGGGCATAAATGCTACTTTGAAATCATTGCCACCATCAGCTTCAGAATATGCATTGGTTTCATAGTCACCATCTCTCATCTCAATAATATCACCTTTTATAGCATTATCAGAGCGAGTAAAATTGATATTTTCATAGTTGTATTTTTCTTTAAATTTATCTAATTGATCGAATTTAGTGCCATAAATCCCTAAACCAAGACCACCATATAAGGACAACATGATTCTTTGTTTACGACGTAATTCTTCAAAATTAACCCTCATTTCTACCGATAGATCATGAAATTCTGTTTTATGGTTGTGTGCAAAATTTACGGTATCAAGATTGTAACCAAGGGTGTCTCCAAGGTCAGCATTTCCAAATCTATTATCTGTTGCATTTTGCCCAAAGGTAGTAGAATTTAGGTAGCGTAACCTTGCATCTGTAGAGAAAAAAGCATTTGGTTTGTTTTTTATGCTATGTCCTAGGTAAAAGCCCCAGCCTCCTCCAAGACGTGCATTAACATCGCTATCTTGCCAAGCTGCACCGCCATTTAATCCAAAAATCCAATAGTCTCCACCATTATCCATTCTATTTTCGCCAACTTGGCCGTATATGCCACTCGAATAAATTAAACCAATGCTCAATATTATAAATGTGTAAATTATTGTTTTCATAAAATCTGCGTTTTATCAGAACTTTCATTCTGTTGTTCACGTAAAATTTTCTGTTATTATTTTAAATAGGCAGTTACCATGCCAACAGAAAAGCTTAAATATTCAGTATGGTGATTTTTTGATTTATATTCTTTTTGGATAATGTACCTGAATCACCATAAAACACTCCATTACTGTCATAGTTTTTGACTTTTTTTTATATAAAAGTTTAAATAAATAACATTTTTTAACTGTTATTTAACAATATAAACTTGCAAGAAATAATTAGGTTTTAATGTAGGATTAACAAAATAAAGATAAATACTTGAAATTAATAGATGCTTTTTATAAATAAAAAATAGTAAAGAAATTATGAACGTAAAAAAGTCACCCTAAGGTGACTTTTAAAAAGTTAAAAAAAGAAAAGGAATATATTTAATCTTTGCGATTATAAGTTTTGACTGTTAATGTAATTGTCCAGCTCTTTTTTACTTGAATTAAAGGTTAAACAATCGAACACGAGATAATAATTTCGAATATCATAGGTTCTTCGAAAGGCATATTTAGCAAATTTTAATTTAGTACTCTCAAAGGTGAACATCTGAATGATTGTACGTACTTGTTTTACAGAGATATAGTTGTTTCTAAGAAATCTTATAGCAGCATTTAAGCGATCTCTGTCAAAAGGATTTTTTCTGATTGAATTACATCCTAAATTAAAGTCTGAGGGCGACATTGGAGTCCAGCCGAAGTTATTGGGTTGATAATGACCAAATCCTATACTGTTGTTATGTCCAGGATGATTATTGAAATAACCACAATGATTGTTAGTGTTGCCATAATAATTATTGCAATACCCATGGTAGGCATAGGGGTGGGACTGCTGATTGTACTGATGCCAATTAGGGTTGTTGTAATAACCGTGGTAAATATTCGGATGTACGTAGCGTTTATTATTTTGATCGTTTTTATCTGGGCGATCTGGATTATTTGCTCTTTGTGCTGAAATAGTCAATGAAGTTAAAATGATTATTCCAAATGTAAAAGTAAGTTTTTTCATAATTGATAAATTTTGTGTTAATAAGAATGGTAGTATTTGTTTGTGTAAAAAAAGCGTGCCAATTTTAATTTTTGTCTATTTTTAACACGATTAAGCATGGCTGAACTAATTTTAAACCGCTAAAAATGAAGAAATTGTAATTTTTATACAAATACATAAAAAAGATTGATAAATTTTTATCAATCTCTTAACATATGCTCAATAATTATGTATTTCTATAAAACCCTATGTTCTTTCAGTTAATATTTAACAAGGCTAAAAAAGTGAAGTCAAGATTTAAAGAGGATGGTATTTGATGTTATATAAATCAGTCAAGATTATAATTTTGAAATACTTTTTAAAGGACATTTATGATAAGCGCATAATGCGCTTTTTTTGAAGTTCTTGAGTAAGTAAATTTGCAGAAAATTCCTTCTAGTGATTAAAAACATATTATTATTAAAATAAAAAAGTGATAAAAACCGTCTGATTTTTATCACTTTAAATATTCCTTTCGTATTAATCTTATGGTTAAGCCATATGTTGTTCAATTTTTGATTGTAATGCTGGTTTTGTAATTGCACCAACATGTTTTTCAAGAACCTCACCACCTTTTAAAATTAAGATAGTAGGGATAGATCGGATGCTGTATTGCATTGCAAGTTCTTGATTCGAATCAACGTCAACTTTTCCTATTAATACTGAATCTTCATATTCTGAAGCAAGTTCTTCAATTATTGGTGCAATTGCTCTACATGGTCCACACCACTGTGCCCAAAAATCAACAACTGCTACTTTTTCTGATTGTAATACCTTTTCTTCGAAGTTGCTGTCTGTGAATTCTAATGCCATTTTGTTGTTATGTTTTATAAAAAAGTCAAATTATATTTTTCAAAGTTATTAACAACGAATTTAGTTATAATGTTGCAATCCACCAAAAGAAATCTTTTATTTATTGTAAATACTAAAGCACATAAAAAATGTATTATAATTTTAAGTATATACGAAAAAAAGTTACCTTTTGGGATTAAAGAAAGCCTAGTTGTAAATAAGCTTTTAATTTAAAAAAAACCTAATGAATAAAGTCCTACTATTAATTTCCCTCTCATTGTCTTTACAGATATTAGCTCAATCTAAAATTGAAATGGCATTAGAGGTTTTAGAAAAAGATATTGACCTGAAATATGCATCGATAGGATTTTGCGCTATTGATATTGACAGCAATAAAATATTTGCACAAAGAAATTTCACAAAAGCTTTGATTCCCGCTTCGTCGATGAAGGTAATTACTACTGGAAGTGCTTTGGCCATACTTGGTAGCAATTATATTTTTAAAACTTATTTGGAATATAGTGGGGAAATAAATAATGGCACTTTAAATGGGAACTTATATATTAGAGGTGCTGGTGACCCTAGTCTTGCATCTCCAATAATGGATGGTGTTTTGAGCAGAGAGTTATTAATGAAAGAGTTTGTTGATGCAATTAAAAAAGTAGGTATCAAGAAAATCCAAGGTGCAATTATAGGAGATGCAAGTCATTTTGATGATGAGGTACTTATTTCAACCTGGCAGTGGGGCGACATAGGTAACCATTATGGTGCAGGCTCATGTGGATTAAATTACCATGATAATTTGTATTATATCAATTTTGAAAAGAATAAGAATTATGGGGGGACTCCTAAAATCAGTAGTATAGTTCCTAAAGTTCCAAATCTAAATATTGATAATCGTGTTACTAGTTCAGGAAGTAGGAGTGGAGACAATGCTTATGTTTTTTCTGCTCCATTTGGAACAAATGCTATAATAAGGGGTACGATACCTAGAGGTAGTGGTGTTTTTGATATTAAAGGTGCTATTCCAGACCCGGCTTTTTTATGTGCACACGATTTGCGAAATTCTCTTATAAATAGTGGCGTACCAGTTTCCAAAAAGGAAACTACTCAAAGAATGTTCAAAAAACTAGAAGATAGAACTACATTTCATACGCATAAGTCTCCAAAATTATCTGTGATTTGCAAACATGTAAATGAACGTAGTCGAAATATGTATTGTGAAGCATTCTTAAAAACAATTGGAGTAAAGAAAAAAGGTGTTGGGCGTACAAATAATGGTATTGCTGCAGTAAATGAGTTTTGGAAAAGCCGAGGGTTAGATATGGAAGGATTTTTTATGAAAGATGGTTGTGGATTATCTGCAAGAAATGGTGTCTCCGCCAAAACGTTTGCTGAGATTATGCGTAAAATGTATCTTGATAAAAAATCGTTTAATGATTTTTATAATCAATTAGCTATTGCCGGTCGTACTGGCACATTAAAAAATATTTGCCGTAATTCTGCAGCTGAAAACAATATACGTGCAAAAAGTGGTTCAATGAATCGAATTCGAAGTTATACAGGTTATGTTAATACACAGTCTGGTAAATTACTTTCTTTTAGTATTATTGTTAATAATTATTCTTGTTCAGGTTTTGTTATGAAAAAGAAACTCGAAAGTTTGATGATCGCTCTTGCTGAATCATAATTTTTTTAATTAAGATATACAATTAACTAATATATTGCTTTAATAATAGGCACTAATGCTAGTGGACAAAAGTACTGTTGAAAATGGAAGAAAATTCATAAATTAGATAATATGGGACAAGCAAACTAATATTATATTTGAAAATAATTATTTCGGGATATAATCGAATTTGTAAATACGGGCTTTTTTCTTCAGTCCTTCTGAAGAAATAAACAGATCACCATCAGTGCTAAAAGCGATACCTTCAGCTTGTTCAAATTGTTTTTTTGAAAGTCTTTTTATGTGCTTTATGTTACTGCTGCGATCCATAACAATTAGTGTGTTGCTTATCGCGGATAGTATATAATAGTTTTTAGTAATTGGATGTACTGCAATAGCTGAGGGTTTAATAATAATACTTTTTTTTGCTTCTTTTATTTCTTTTTTATAAGGTTTATATTCCGGGTTATTAGCAAAATTTTCTTTGATGAATTTTTTAAATTTTTTTCTTGTTATTGTACAAACTGGAGTGATATTGAAGTTTGCAGAATCAAGATCGTAAGCATAAACGGAACGCGATTTATGAGCTTCATATCCAATTGCAGACGAACCTTTACATGCAATTATCAAGTCGTTGGAAACAGGGTCGTAAGCAAGCCCTTCAGTATCATTAATTGAGCCTAAATGAGTTTTAATTTTTTTGGATTTAATTTTCTTTTTCTTTTCCCAGTCATTAATTTTAAAAAGGACTCCATCTGCTCTAATAACATAAAAAATACTATCATTCGACGCTATTCCTTCAAAATCTCCATCTCCATAAAATTTAATTACATCTTTTATTTCGCCTGATTTTATATCAATACGATACATTGCTCCACGTTCATCCTGAACAGCAAACAACCACTTATCTTTGTAACATGTTAAACCAGATATTTCTTTTAGTTTTTTGGTCAGTTTGAATTTGGTGTTTGGTTCATTAAGGTCATAGCGAAAAGAGTCTTTGGCAGTTATTGAGGTATTAGCAGAAGATTTCTTTTCTACACTATTTTTGCATTCGAAATAAAAGAGAGCGAGAATCAAGAAGAACGGGATCATTCTATGAGGTTTTTTATTAAAAGAATACAACATGACACCTAAAATTATTGATTTTTTTCTTTTGTTATTGTTTGTTCAGGTCCTTTGTAAAATCGTTTGTCTAGACAAAATTTTTCAGGTTTTTTCCCCACCTTATCTTCATAGAAAAGCATAATTTTTTCCATGTCTGATTGAAGATCACCACTTGGATAGAAAATATTGCCAAAGCCACCACTTTTAGTTTCATAATTGAGATATCCTAAACAGATAGGTACTTTTGCTTTAAGGGCAATATAGTAGAATCCCGTTTTCCATTCTTCGCGTAATGATCGAGACCCTTCTGAAGCAATCAAAAGGCATAATTTATCGTGTTTGTCAAATAAGTCAGCAATAACCTGAACGGTACTTGGTCGTTCTTCACCTTCTTTTCGTGGGCTTCTGTCTATAGATATGCCTCCTAGTGTTTTGAAAATGACACTTTGCGGGAAAACCATGAGTTCTTTTTTCAGAGCATATCGAGCTTTTATTCCAAGAATGTCCATCATTGCAACGGCAAGAGGATAATCCCAATTTGATGTATGTGGTGCACAAATCAAAACACATTTTTCAAATATTTCATCTGGTGCATTATCGTCTAAAGTCCATCCTATTGCTTTAAGAAAAGCTTTACTCAATATTTTCATATCTTAATTATTTTATTAAAACCCCATATTACGAGCTATATCAGGGCATTGTATTTCTAATTCTTTAAGAAAATCTGCTTTGAATTGTTCTTGTTTAGCGGGATTTTCTTTAAGGGATTTTAGGGGGTCATTGTCTCCCATACAAGTTTCGTGTTCTTTTGAAATTTGATTAAATCTATCTTGGGAAATGTTGCCTAATTTTACTTGGTTTACTGCTTCAGATAAGTTTTTTGAACAGATACAGAATTTTTTTGCATACTCTTCTGCTGGTTTCTCACCACAACTAATGAGCAAGACAACAGGAAAAAAAAAAGTAATTATACCATAAGTAAGATGTTTCATTTAAGTATTTTTAAAGCCTAAATTAATTTCTATTCACGGAACCGGATCATGTCCATGTCCTCCCCAAGGGCTACAACGCAAGATACGACGAATTGCTAAATAACAACCTTTTAGAGGCCCATATTTTTTAATCGCCTCAAGACTATAGCTCGAACATGTAGGAGTATAACGACAGGAAGAAGGAAGAATTGGTGAAATGGCAAGTTGATAAAATTTAATTACAATAATCAACAGGAACCCTAAAATTTTAAATGGTAAATATATAAGTGTTATAAACTTTTTCATTTTTTAACCATTAATTTCGAAAAGAATTCATCTATTAAGAGCAAGTATTTTTTTTCAATAAGCTCGTAATTGCTATCATCTTTACCTACATAAAGTAATAGTAAATTTATAGTTTTTTTTTCTTTTTGTAATTTTTGGTAGAGTATGTGTTTGTGTTTACGGTATACTTCTCGCATCAATCGTTTGTAGAAATTACGTTTAACTGCTTTTTTGAAGGTTTTTTTTGATACGCTGAAAGTTGCTTTTGCAGGATAGGAAGTTTGTTGGATATCAGTTTCAGCCCAGAAAATCCTTAAAGGATATATGCCAATACTTTGTTTGTTTTTAAACAATAACCCTATTTGTTTTTTGCTCTTTAATCGCTCCGATTTTGTGAAGCTTTTTTTGGGGCTTAAGCTCATGATTGAAGTAATTAATAATTATTAGAATTGTGAACAATCTAAGCACAAGAGACAGAAGTCCACAACAATAAAATTCGTCTAGCCACATATTGTAGCTAGACGAAATGTTTTATTACTTCATATCAAAGCAATAAAATTATTTTAAACCATGTTTTTCGTCAGAAACAGTCAATTGTTTGCGCCCTTTTTTGCGACGGCTAGCTAGTACACGGCGACCGTTTTTACTACTCATGCGTTCTCGAAAACCATGTTTGTTTTTACGCTTGCGCTTCGATGGTTGAAATGTTCGTTTCATTATTATGTCCTATTTAATAGTTTTCTGTTTTTAAAGCGAGTACAAAGATAGAAATAAAAAAATAGTTTCCAAATGTAAATCCTGATGATTTAAATAGAAATATAAAATCAATAATTATTTACATGTTAATCATCATTAAAGACTTCAATTTTCTTTTCTTTTAAAATTAAATCAGTAAATTTTCCTTTGAATCGTGTTGCTTTAACCATATGATTGTCTATCCAATGATAATTTCCACCACGAGGTTTACCCATCAGAAGGCTGTGATATTTAAATCCTGTTTTCTTTAACCACTTCTCCGTAATTTCACGATGTGATTCTGTTCTAGATGTAAAGAAACAAATATAATGCCCTTGTTCATACCATTTATTTAATGTTTCTAATGCATCTGGATACGGAACACAAGTTCCCATCCGTTCTGGTTCTTCATTGGGCACATCATCTGTAATTGTGCCATCAATATCTATAAGATAATTTTTTACGCCATCGGGTAAAATTGGACTAATTAGATTTCCTTCTGAGTCTTTTAATTCTTTGAGTTTCTTGGCCATAGTTAGTATTATAGTCTTATATTTTGGTCAGATAATTAATTTATTGATACAATGGTGATTTGTATATGTTTATATAAACTGCAAAAATAAGGCTATAAATCCGAAAATCATATTTTTTTTTGAAATTTGACAAAAAAGCTATTTTTTCCTGTTCTCTTATGAAGCATTAAGGTTTAAAATATCTTAATTAGTAACAACTTAGCTATCACTGCGCTTAAACTAAAAATTTGTTTCTTTTTTATATTTTCAACTTATAAAACTTTAAAAGTTAATTAATTTCAATCGATAAATCCACCTCATTTTTTTAACAAAAGAAAATTTTATTGGGGTTAATAAGTTTTGTAAATCAGAATTGGATATAAATTTTCAATTTAATGAGTTAGTTATTTCTAATTAATTATTAGCTTATAATTTCTAATAATGTTCTGTATGCTACAAATTTACCCTGATATCTTTCTGTGTGTTCTTTTTGAAGTGCAGGTGCTTCGTTAATTGTATATTCATGAAGAGCCTTCATGTCATTACATATGTATTGTATTGCATAAGTGATGCCATCAGTTTCGTCTTGCCCTAGAACTCTGGCAATTTGATTGCTAATAAAATATCCTGTTTGCATAACATCTGCTACATGCACCTTCTTCATCCATTCTAACCAATCAGAGTGCACTTCATTATTAATTTTTACTGTAACATTGTAAATAATCATAGATTTGGTTTTAGGTATAAAATAGAGTTAAGGGTTTAAATACCCCATATATAATTTAAACTTTGCCTTTTTGAATATAAAATTTAAAAAAAAAACAACTTCAAAGCTAAATGGCAGAAATATGTGTAAGTTTAATAGTATTTTTGTTAAATAGTAGTTAAAAAACCCTATTAATTGCTTTTTAAGTTGTTTAGTGGTATAATATTCAGTAACTCTCTATAATTAGAAGATTTTTTTCATTGAAAGATGTAAATCGACGATCTAATAAAAATTTTTTATAATGCTATAAAGATTCTATAAAGTCTAAATAATTATGTTCAATAAAAAATATTGCTTTTTCTTAGTTTTTGCTTGTTCTGCTGTTTTGGCATTTAAAACCGTTGACCAAGATTATCCAAATAAAGAATCACTTTTGATGGATGTCGTTCTCCAAAGTTTAGCTTATAATCACTATACTGAAGCTAAAATAGATGATAGTTTATCGATAAGGGCTTATAATATATATTTGAAACGTGTAGACAATGGGAAACGTTTTTTCTTGCAAAAAGACATTGATAGTTTTGAAAAACATAAATTAATGCTTGATGATTATGCCAAAAATAAAGACTTTAAATTTTTTGATGCATTACATAAAATTAGAGATGAAAGAATATTACAGATAAAAAATTTTTATAAGGAAATTCTTTCAAAACCTTTTGATTTTGATATAAAAGGAGAACAAATAGAAACTAATGATGATAAGTTGTCATATGCTAGTACATTAGATGAATTGAATTTGCGCTGGCATCATATTCTCAAATACAGGGTTATGTTGGATATGCACGCTAAACTTAAACGTCAAGAAAAGGCTAAAGAAGAAAATGATACTACAGTCAATATTTTATCCTTTATAGAAATAGAAGAAAAATCTAGAGCAGAGATTTTGAAACAGTTTGATCGTTTGTTTATTGATATTGATCAGGAAGATAGAGATGACGATATAGCAGTTTATGTGAATACACTTGCTAATGTAATGGAACCACATACTGGTTATTTCCCTCCTTTGGAAAAGGAGAATTTTAACATTAGAATTTCTGGGAAACTTGAAGGTATTGGTGCTCAATTAAGGCAGGAGGATGGCTATACAAAGGTAGTAAGAATTGTACCGGGTTCTGCTTCCTGGAGACAAGGAGAACTGAGTGTAAACGATCTTATTATAAAAGTTGCACAGGGTAAAGAGGAAGCCGTTGATATCGTAGATAGAAAAATGGATGATGTATTACCATTAATTCGGGG
This sequence comes from Saprospiraceae bacterium, assembly GCA_022448945.1. GTDB lineage: Bacteria > Bacteroidota > Bacteroidia > Chitinophagales > Saprospiraceae > Aureispira. The sequence goes on along the minus strand of JAKVCV010000015.1, from coordinate 83,258 downwards.
TGAAAAAGGTACAGAAGTGCGTTTAACCGTTAAAAAACCAGATGGCACTATTAGTGTTATTTCAATTATTAGAGATATAGTTGTTTTGGAAGAAAGTTATGCTAAATCTGCAGTTTTACAGCATAAAAAATGTAGAAAACGTATCGGTTTGATTGACCTTAGAAGCTTTTACGCTGATTTTAAAGATCCACGAGGTAGACGTTGTTCTAGAGATGTAAAAAGAGAAGTACAGAAATTAATTGCAGAGGGAATTGATGGAATAGTAATTGATTTGCGCTATAATGGGGGAGGCTCTCTTAGAGATGTTGTTGACATGAGTGGATTGTTTATTAAATCAGGGCCTATTGTTCAGGTGAAAAGCAGAGATAGTAGACCAAGACCACTAGAAGATCGAGATCAAAATCTTTTGTATGATGGCCCATTGGTTATTCTGGTAAATTCATTTTCTGCTTCTGCTTCTGAAATTATGGCAGCGGCCCTTCAGGATTATGGACGTGCAATTATCGTTGGGACTTCACCTTCTACTTTTGGGAAGGGTACAGTTCAGCGTTTCTTTGATCTGGATGCTGTAGTACCTCAAAAGTATAAAGAGTTGGGCAAGTTAGGCTCGATGAAAATAACCATTCAAAAGTTTTTTAGAATAAATGGGGGGTCTACTCAACTTAAAGGAGTGACACCTGATATTATTTTGCCTGGGGCTTATAGTTATAGGAAAACAGGTGAAAAACAAGAAGATTTTCCAATGCCTTGGACAGAAATTGAGCCTGTTTACTATAAAAAATCAAAAATTAATAAAATTGATAAGATCAAACGAAAAAGTCAAAAACGTGTTGCAGATAATGTGGCTTTTAAGATGGTTGATGAAAGAGCAAAATGGTTCAAAACACTACAAGAGGATAGTGAAATATCTTTGAACCTTAAAGAATATAGGGCGCAACAAAAAGATTATAATACAACTGCTGAAAAGTACAAAAAAATCAACAAAGAAAGTGCTTTTCTGAATGTTTCTATTTTAGCAGCAGATGTTTCTACACTTGAAGCGGATACTATTCGTGGAAATAGTATTAAGAATTGGCATAAATCCTTAAAAAAAGATCCTTATGTTGAGGAAGTAGTCCAAATTATTTCAGATTGGAATTAATATATTATACAAATAAATGGTATTTAATGTAAGGCAAATAAAATTATTATGCTTGATCTCCTCTAAATTTGGCAGGCTTAAAAGCAATTAATTTTATTGATTAGGGAGTGTTTTGTTTGTACTCTTACTTTATTTGACATTGTTTGTAAATATAATAATTACTCTTTATCATATGAACGCACAAGAAAAATTTTTAAGAATTACACAGTTTGATAAACTTAATTTATTAAGCAAGGATAGTAAACCAGATTGGGGCATAATGACTTCACAGCATATGGTAGAACATTTAAGTTCATTGTTTTTATTTACAATTGAAAAAGTAAAAGGAGTTCGTTTCTTTAATGATGAAAAGTTGAAAAAAAATTACAATTATTTAATTCGAGACAGAAATCCTTTTCATAAAAATGTGAAATTACCTGGGCTAGAAGATCTTCCAGAATTGAGGTTTGATTCTTTGGAAGCAGCTATAATTGTATTAGAAAAATATGTTGAAGCTTTTTATGCTTTTTTTGAAGATGATAAAACAAAAAAAACGATGCACCCTGCTATGGGGATGCTAAATTTTCAGGAATGGGAATGGAATCATTATGCACATTCAAGGCACCATCTATTTCAGTTTGCTTTGATAGATGCTATTTAGTTGTCAAATTGAGGAAATTAAATTCTATTGAATACAATTAAGAAATTTTTAATCAAATATTCTGTGCCGATTTTTGTATGCTATATTCATATCATTTTAGTTGGTGCTTTATGGCCTAAGATTTCAAGGCATTATCAAACAGGCGAAATCAGTTTAGGAATAATACCTAAAGAAGGTGATAATTTTAAAATGGTTAATGTTCCTGATGTATATCGTATGGAAGATGGCAAAAGACGAAAATATATATCTGATACATCCTTTTTTAATTATCCTGAAAATATGCCATTCGACACACCCTATGAAGATGGTGGTATTTTAATTTGTGATAAATCAGTAGTACTTACTATTCCTATTGGTGACTTTATGCCTTTTCAAAAAGGAGATGTTGCTAAAAAGTATATCAAACAATCGATTCAAGAACAAATTTTGAATGTTTTTTCTAGCATTGATAAAGCCTTTCATTTTCTAGCATATTGTTTTTTTGCCATTTTATTTTTAATAATTTTAAGTAATTATACCAATTGGGCTTTTATAAATAAGGTCTTGTTTCTATTGTTTTTTGGTACACTGTTTGGTGCTTCAATTGAATTTTTACAGTACGCCTATATTCCAGGAAGGGATAAGGAAATACTTGATATTATAATAAATTCTATTGGAATGCTTGCGGGTGTAATTTTGTATCATATACAACATAAACGTTTTTCTGCTGATGCGCTTTGAAGAAAACAAAAAAAGATCTAGACATGTTAATTAACAGACTAGACCTTTTTAATTATAATATATGATAAGATTTTTTGAGTTACCCCGTTAGTTATTGTTTTAGTATTTTTAATGTAGTATGTTTAGATTCAGAAGTAATAGATACAAAGTATAAACCAGCTGGTTTGTCAAGGGTTAAATTTATTAATTGAATTGCATTAGAATTGAATTTTTGACAAATCGTACCATTTATGTCATAAATTATTATTTCAATATTGGAATATATTCTACCCATGTCAATATTAAATACTCCATTGTTAGGATTGGGATATATATTTATATCATTAGCAAACTTCAACTCGTCAATATCGGAGAGAATAAAGTTGTAACATGCTGAGGTAGAAGTGCATCCGTTTTGGGTTATTTCAACAGCATAATCACCATTAGTTATTGGACTAAAAGTAGCATTTGTTTCTCCTGTAATTGGTGTATTCGAATTGTTGCAATCTACCCATTGAAAAGTAGCATTTGACGCATTTGCTGTAAGCGAAGTCCCATTGTTAGTTACAGATGTGTCTACCGATAGTATAGTTAAATCGATTGTAAAGATACTATCACAATTGCCATTTGGCAAGGTGTCCATATAAATTCCACTTGTTGACCAGTTCTTGCCGCTTGGAGATGTATAGCTTAAACATACAGTATCTGTTATCGCTACAGGAATGTCACTACAATAAACGACAGAAAGATCATCTACCCATAAAATAGAGCTAGCACTCGCACCTCCAACACTTGTGCTTGCAGTTGCTATTAGAAGGATATAGCTAGGAATTGTCCCGTTATTATAAGTAAAAGGCACAGAAAACCTTGTCCATGATGCTGTATTCCCATTAGGTAGATCGTACAATGCTTCTCCAATTATATGAGACGCTGAACTTCCTTGGTCAGGGTTTGAAACATCAAAACTATCATGTAACATTGCCTGTATTCTTCCAATATCTGTACCACCTTGAGTGAATTTGAACCACCCAACCAGACTGTCGGGACGTCCAGTAAATGTGGAACTAAAATCAGGGTCAGCAGTTATAGTTTGTATATATCCATCAGCAGCAGACGTACTAGGGGCTTCAATTTTTCCTGTGGTTGCAGTAGCATTTACAGGTGTGCCAAAAAAACTTCCATTTTCAAGTTTCAAGCAGTATGATCCAGAATGTGCGTTTGTTGATTCTCTGAAGCAAGTTTGAGGGCCTAAATTAGCAAAGCCACCGCCAGTCTTATTGCCATTCCAGTTTGTAGGTTCTTCATCACTAGATCCTACATTCTGCCAGGTTTCGAAATCTCCGTTAGGAATAGTTGTTTGTCCATATAAAATTGTGCTGATGCCAATAAAAAAATAAACTATAAGCATCATCGAATTAGTTGATAAAGTTTTCATGTTTTTAGTTTAATTCTCAGCATTGGAATACTGAGTATAAAGTTAATAAATCAGATTTTCAAACGTTGTGATAAAATAAGAGGAACTAAGTTACATTTTTTTTCGAATATTAGTACTACCTCGCTTTACGCATGTTTTGTTGTCTTTGATGTCTTAAAATTAATGTAAATGATTTATAGGCTAATTTCCAATAAACAAGGGCAGTGGTCAGAATGTATAGCATCATTGAGGAGATCGGAATGCACGACTTTATCTTTAAGGTTTTTAGATACAGATTGATAATCAATACGCCAGCCTTTATTGTTTTTTCTTGCACCTGCTCTGTAACTCCACCAGCTATATTTTTCTTGCTCGGGGTTTTTCATTCGGAAAGTATCAATAAAATCTCCTTCATTAAACCATTTGGTCATCCAAGCTCTTTCCTCAGGAAGGAAGCCTGATGTGTTTTTGTTGCTTTTTGGGTTGTGGATGTCTAGCTCAGTATGAGCAATGTTATAATCTCCCTGGATAATTAGATTCGGTCTTTCTTTTCGTAATTCATTTATCCAAGCGTAGAAGGTCTCTAGAAAATCGTATTTAACAGATTGGCGAATGTCGCCAGAAGTTCCAGATGGGAAATAGCAATTCAACAAGGTTAAATCCCCAAAATCAGCACGTATAACTCTGCCTTCATTATCGAATCGTTCTACACCCATACCGCGTTCAACACGATCTGGTTCTATTTTTGAAAAAATGGTAACACCACTATAGCCTTTTTTTTCAGCAGAATGCCAATAAAGATGTTTGAAACCTAGTTCTTTTAATGCATCTAATGATACTTGTTCTTCTTGGGCTTTTGTTTCCTGAATGCCTATGATATCAAAGTTATTTGAACCAACCCAGTTAATCCAGTCTTTTTTTATTGCTGCCCGTATTCCATTAAGGTTATATGAAAGAATCTTAAGCGTCTTTTTCATTGTTAGGTGTTATTGAGGTGTCGAATAATTTGTTTTACGAACAAATATATAAAGCAAATTGAAAGAACTAAAAGTAATTGACAAAATTACGATTAATGTTCATGGTTGAGTTGCGTTTTAGATTTAAAGGTGTTACTTATAAAAAAATGTTTGCCTACAGTTCTTCGAAGTCGATATATTCACCACCACTATAACCCTTTTTTTGAGAATTGGTGTATTTTCTTTTAGTAGTCGTATGGTGTTGATGTGTTTTACGGTGTTGGTTTAAGTGTTCAAACTGATCCATTAATTTTGATTTTTGATCACTATTAGGATGTATACTTCCTAGGAAGGCAGGTTTAAAAAGAAGCTGGTAAAATAAATAGGAAAAAAATATCAAAATAAATGTTGTCATCAGTTTTTTAGTTTGAGGATAAGTATATCAATAAAAATATTTATGTATAAACAAATAACAAACCAAAATAAAAATTATGACACAATGACACTTTGTCTTTGATTGATATAGAAAAAATGACTGTTTTAGTTAAGGAAATGTTTTCAGTAAAAAGTACTCTTGTGTTATTCGATATGACCATCGGCAAATATCCTGCCTGTAAGAACGGAAATGTCGTCAGGGAAATTAAGCTCGCCTTTAAAAGTGTTCACTTCATTCATTAATTTATCATTGAATTCTTTAGTTGGTAATGCATGGTTTTTTAGCATAAAGGCCTCTACTTTTGCATCATCAAAGTATTGTTCATTGTCGTTTTTAAGGTCAGTCAAGCCATCGGTGTAGAGTAAAAATAAAGCATCGTCATCCAAAAATATTTCTCCGAATTCAATTTCAGGTAGTTGGGGAAAAATTCCTAAAATTGTACAGCCTTTGTTAAGTCGTTGAATTTTTCCTTTGGTATACATAAATGGTGGGTTATGCCCAGCACAAAGGTAACGTAGACGTTTTTTTCTTGTATGGTAACGTGCAAGAAAAAATGTAATAAATTTATCTCCTTTAGTTGTTCTTAAGACTAGACTGTTAAGGCGATTCGCAAATTTCTTTACACTGAGGTATTTTCTATGAACTAACGTCTGTAAATTGGCTTGAAAATTAGACATAAGTAATGCAGCAGCAATTCCTTTCCCAGAAATATCTGCTATGCAAAATGCTACTTCGCCTCCTCCTACTTCAAAAAAATCGTAATAATCACCTCCTACACCTTCATGTGGTTGATATATTCCAGAAAACTGATATTTAGAGTTATTAGGCAATTCGCTAGGAATTAGCATGTTTTGAACCTGAACTGCTAATTCAATTTCACGTTTCATTCTTTCCTGGCTCAATTGGCGTTTGAATAATCGTTTGTTTTCAATAGCAACAGCTATAATATTTGTGATAGCAGAAATTAGGCTAATAGGATCATAGGCATGTGCATCAGAATCTTCAAGAGAATCGCAACCTAGAAAAGAATAAGCAATTGCATATTCTTTATGGTATACAGGAATAACTACAGAAAAATGTTTAAGTAAGGCGTGTTCTGGTTCTTCAATTTGTTGTCTTCTTGTATAAGATGGTAATAGTTCTTCAATGTTAATGGAAATTTCTTCTTCTTCTATGCCTGCAGATGTTGCACAAACCCAAACATCTTCATGCCGGGTAAATAATGCAAATTTTTCAATGCGCATTTCCCAGGTAAGCATTCCTTTGTAAAGGTTAAACAAATCAGCAATTGGAATGTTATCATTAATTGCCTGAGTAATTTCCAGCAGACGATTAAATTGCATTTTTTGCAAAGTCAATTTTGTTTCTAATAACTCTTCTCTTGCTTGTGTTTTTATGTTCTGAGATGTATCCACAGATAAATATTTGATTCAAAATTTAAAGAGCAACATATTTCAGCGGTAAATGGCTGAACTTTTTATAAGGCTCATGCTTCAAATTTATTCGATAAAACGATTTTTGAATAAATCCTTATTATGAACGATAAACTATATAATTGATAGATTAATGAAATTATATTGAGTCAAAGAATTTCGGCCGTTAAAGAAATATGGGTTGCCTCAACATGTATCTAAAAAACCACATCTACCTCAGGTTTTTTTGCTTAATGCTAAAGATAATAAAAAAGTCTGTTTGTTTATAGCAAATTAGCATACAGTTTATAAACTTTCAGTTATTGTCAATATAATAATAGGGTTAAATCAAATGATCACTATAATTTTTTCTCTTTAATTATGAAATAAATTAAATTGCAGAAAAACATCAATAGTATTATTTTTCTTAATGAATCCATTATATGCAATTGTTCTCTTTTTTGTAGGTATATTCGTGTTAGTGTTATATTTATTTACTTCGTTGTGCAATTGGTATATTATATGATTTTTTTAAACCCAGATTACTAAATTAAAAATGAATAAGGACAAACCATTGGTTAACAGAGTTGCTAAAAGTGGCATTGTAACTATTAATTTAGAAGATTATTTTCCGCAGAATGAAATTCTGGAATTTGATATAACTGATTATCTTTTCAAAGGATTGATTTTACGTGAGAAAGATTTTAGAGCATCCCTTGATGAACACGATTGGACTCAATACAAAGATAAAAATTTGGCTGTACATTGTTCAGCAGATGCAATAGTTCCTATTTGGGCTTTTCAACTAGTAACTATTAATGCTTCAGAATATGCAAAAAACATTTCATATGGTAATGTAAAGGACTTTTTAATAGCCTATTATTATCAAAGGCTTCAGGCTTTAGAAATGGAACAATTTAAGGATAAACGCTGTGTTATTAAAGGATGTGGTAATTTGCCAGTACCTATTTCCGCATATACCGAAATAGTGCGTTTACTAGTTCCTGTAGCAAAAAAAATAATGTATGGGGAACCATGTTCTATGGTGCCTATTTACAAAAAATAAATCACTAGAATAGATAAAAAAAATTAAATGTTTTTTGTGATTTTAATTATTAATAACCAGTTTCAAAATACTTGTAAAGTAAATGCAAAATATTAAAAATTTTCTTTTTTTCATTTTAGGAGCATCTTCAGTTATTATTATAATAATATTAACTTCTTACACAGAGCCTTATAAAAGTATAAATAGTAAATTGTTCAATTATGCTAACAATGATTCGTCCCATTATTATGTCTCTGATACATTCTCATTGCCCGTCCAGAAAGTACATGCGCCAAATATTCCAGATGTTATAGATTTTGCTGGAGAAAAATTACCTATTGATAATTTTGATGCAAAAGAGCGTTTTGACCGAGAATTGATCTCTAATTGCTTTAGGCATTCTGCAACTTTTTTGTTTTTTAAAAAAGCCAATCGTTACTTTCCTTTGATTGAACCTATATTAAAGGAATATGGAATTCCAGACGATGTAAAATATCTTGCTGTAGCCGAATCTGCTTTATCAAATGCTGTTTCACCTGCAGGTGCGAAAGGGTTTTGGCAGTTTATGCCTGCTGCTGCTAGAGAAAGAGGTTTGGAAGTTAATAGTGAGGTAGATGAAAGATATAATCTTAAAAAATCAACTGTTGCTGCTTGTAAATACCTAAAAGATGCATATAATATTTTTGGTTCATGGACCCTTGCAGCGGCATCTTATAATATGGGTAAAGCAGGACTTCAGAAAAGAATACAACAACAAAAAGGTAAAAGTTACTTTGATTTACATCTTAATACAGAGACATCGAGGTATATTTTACGAATTATGGCAATTAAGGAAATAATGGAAAATCCTATTAAATATGGGTTTCATTTTAGTAATGATGATTTATATTCTGATGTCCCTCAATTCAAAATAATTACAGAAACTGGTAGTATTCCTGATTTGTCTGAATATGCTCAAAAACACAAAGTTTCTTATAGGATGTTAAAGATATATAACCCTTGGTTACGTCATTTGTCACTGACAAATAAAAACAAAAAAACTTATCAAATTAAGATACCTATTTAACAAATACGATATTGGCATTCAATACATTTCACGTTAGATTACAAATGTAAAAATCTTTTTAATTCTTGATTAATTATACGTGTATTTGGCGTTTTTTTTCTAAAAAAATTCTATTTATTGTTGTTTGAAATTAGTTTAGAGTTTTAGATAAATTAATTTATCAAATTTACATTATTACTAATGAATGTTTGTGCCAAAGTTTGATGCTGTTTTTTTCGTTTTCTTTTTGTTTTTTTTGCAACTTTTGCTTTCCCGAGCCCTATTAAAAAACGTTTCAATAGTGGACCTTTATTCCCTCTTTTACTACCTTTTCTAAAGCTATCAAAAAACATTTTAGCGTGCATAACTGCGAACATTGCACAATCATTATGACCTAGGTGTTTGTTTACATGCTGAAGACGTACATTTTTACTTCCATTTTTACGCATTTTTTTATGGGCCACAAGTGCATTTTTATAATTGACTTGTTCATCTGCTTTACAATAGCAAATAAGCATTGGGCGCTCAGGTTTCCAATCATGAACACTGTTTTCCCTAAGTGCTTTTTTGAAAGGGAAATCATTGTTGTTTACATATTGTTTAACCACTTCAGGTCTGATAATATCTTTTGGTATGTTTGGAATTCTTCTGTTGATATATCCCATGGAATACATGCCTTTATATAAGTCGGGCAGTAAAGTGTCATAAGGTGTTTTAAAAACTTCTGAAATATGATCATAAAAATGATATACTTCATGGAAAGAAAAAAACAAGTATGGTAGATAACCCGGATGTGAATATTCTTTAAACATTGTTTTTTCTTGTACACCGGCAAGATCGTAAGCACCAGACATTGGTGCAGAAGCTGTTATATGGAATTCATCCTTATATTTTTCTTGAACAGTTTTATGGAACCCCATTGTTGCATGACCACCCTGAGAATATCCTGTTGTAAAAAGTAAGTCGTTTTGTTTGACCTTAATCTGAGGATTAATTTCTTTGATTGCTCTAAGCATGTCAATGGAAGCCGCTGCTTGAGTTTGAACATGATGATATAGATGTTTTTTGTCACCCTTTCCGAGTCCAATGTAGTCAGGTCGCGCTACAAGGTAGCCATCAGCAGCAAAACCTATACATATTGCCTGTTCGCCTTTTAGACGAACTTTACGTTCTATTAGTATTTGTGTGCCATGATGATAACAGATCATGGGTAAGGGTTTAGTCTTTGTTCCTGATTCTTTGTTTGGAACAAAATATAAACCAGATGCTTTGATAATTGTTCCATCATGCCATGTGGTGTTGTAAATAACCTCATAAACATTTATGTTGTAATGTATTGGCGCAATTATTTCTGGAATCCCTTGTTCCTTCCACTTTTTTTGTAGTTCCTTTTTACTATACGTTTTTACAAGTTCGTAACTAATTAATTTGTTTTGTGCATTCAGTAAAGGAGTGAAGTATAGGAACAGTAGAAGGATGATATGCATTGAAGTACTATTATTTAAATGTTATTGGAATATATACCTCAAGACAAATTCTGTTCCAGAATCTTAAATTCATCTTTTTTTATAAGAATATTATACTTTTCATCTTAGTTTATTAAAATATAAGTAAAGGTAGAATGTACAGCTGCGTTTTTATCTTAATCGAGTATTTGTTATTGATGTCTAATTATAAATTTATAGGCCTATCTATAAAATATTATTTTAATTGTTATGATTAAATGGGTATATTAATTTTTTCGATTCAATTAATTTATAATCACCGGCAAGATTAATATGTGGATTTATTAAGCGTTGACTAACTCTTCCATTAAAAGCAACAAAAATGTCTCCATTGACAATTGGTTGTTTAATACTGTATTGTTTCTCGTATTGAACTGCTAAATATCTTGCATATTGCAAAATATGATCTGGTCTAATTGACATTCGTTTTTCTTGGAAATGAGTTAGATAGTTGGAATTGTTTACTTCCCAACTTCGATTTGAATTCCTGTCTTTAACATAAAATGTTGCATTCCCTTCTTTTTCTGTTAACATTACTTTCCAAGAAAAGCGATATCCTTCTTCAGTCCAAAGCGTATTTCCTTCGTATAACACATATTCTCTTAGAGGAATTATTATTTGAATGATAAAATGAATAATAAAAATATATTTTAACAATGGGTGAGGAGTATGTGATTGAGAATTTGAGATCTTTTTAAAGAAGCCAAATTTTAATAATAATTGTTTATGTTCTTGGGGGCTAAAAAACAATGTTGTTGAAAAAATCATGAGTAGTGGGAAAAGGCCAATGTTAAGCAATATACCTGTTCCTACATGAAAGATCACAACAAATGCAAAGGCAAATTTTCTCGTTTTCGGAAAGAGTAAAAACCAAATTATAGTTAAATCAAAAAGAAATCCTATCCAGCTCATAAATAAATGGATAGAATGAAATTTAAAAAAGTATCCTAAAAGGAACATATCCTGATTCTGTAATAACCAAATTTTCAAAGGCATTCCCATATATAACCAATCAGGGTTGATTTTTGCAATCGCTGCAAAAGTATATATAATGGCAATTTGAATTTGAAAAACATATATGTTCCAGTAAGGAACATACTGTAATTTTAATTTAGGTTTTTTTATCGCATCAAGGGATGTGTTACTATTAGCAGGTAGGATACCTAAAAAAAAAGCAAAAATCGAGATGGCATAATAATGGTTGATAAAGTTTGTAGCATCCAGTAAATGTAAATAAGTAAATACTAAGAAAAAGCACCAAATTGATATCTTATATAAAGCTCCAAAAATAATTCCTAATGTGCTTAAAAGCCAAATAAGGTATAGGATGTATACTCCAGTATCTCCGATGTATCCAATCCATTCAAAACCATAATATTTAAAAAAAAAGTTAGGATCTATAAAACGAGTAGTAATGTCTCCTTTTAGAAAGGACCAGATACAACCATAAAACATCATTAACCCAAATAGGATTCGATAAACTATTAGAGGTGCTATAGAAACTTCTTGCTTTGATTTTACAAAAAGTTTTTTGAGCTTAAGTTTAGCAGAAAGATTGATGAGTGTCTCATTCATACACTAAATTTTTTAAGCATATTTGAGTTTATTAAAAGCATAAAATTAAATTTTATTTACTACTTGAATGCTTAGTATCTAATTATTAATAAAATTATTTTTAATTGTAGTTAAATTCAATATATAATTACCTTATCAGGGTATAGATTTTTCTCTTTAAATCCTTACTTTGCAAAAAGTATTTGTTTTAAATCCCCATTCTTTTAATTTAATTAATGAAAGACCTCGAATTAGCTAGGTTATTGTTCCGTGAATTTGAAAAAGTCCATCAATTGGATGCGACCTATGGTCAAAAGACTATAGAATTAAACCAATTACTTAGTAAACTTTATGTAGAATTTACAAAAAATGAAAACATTCAATTTACGACTATGTTTTCACGTATTGCTTTTGTTTGTCATAAGCAAAAACTCAGTCGTGCATTACAATGGAGGATTCATCAGTTGCGTAAAAGAAAAAGATCAGTATTGTTAGACGGGACTGAGTTGTCAAAAACTGATTATTTAATTAGTTTAAAAACTGCAGTATTTACAGTTTCTGCATTTTGTCAGAGTCCCATTCCCGAAACACTGAATAACTTGCTTCCAGAAAAAGATGAAGAGCAAGAGGGCAGTAAAATTCAAGTAAAAGGCAAATTGGATGTTTTACGTGTAATGGTTGTAGGCATAAGCATAGAACAAGAGTTTTTGATATGTAAACCGTCTAATGATCCTTCATCTACGATTAATGTAAAGTATAATGTTACTTCCTATAATGAGCATTATTATTCTACTATACAACAAATCACGGAATGTTTTAATAATCAGGTTACTATTAATCTCATCGATATTTTAATAGATGAGACTGGTGTTTATTATCCGAAAAAATTTGTAATTCAGCCTGATTTCATGGTTGATGTCAGTAGTGTTTCTGAATGCTTCCAGGGTTTTGGCAGATCAGAAAAATTGTATCTTCTTAAAAAATTCTTGCCTTTTACTAACTCAATTCCATTGATGTTAGGGAATATTGCTAACTTTTTTTTAGATGAGTTGATGACTAATCCGGAAGTTACATTTGTAGATACGTTTCCTAAGGTTTTTTCTATAAACCCATTAGCTTATGTAAACTTGTCGGATACGGACATTCGTACTATTTCTCAAAAGAGTCAAAAACACTTTACAAACCTCAAAACAATTGTAAAGAAGACATTAGTGGACAATAATATTTTGCCGGAAGATTGTTATTTGGAACCATCTTTTTATTCAGAAAAATATGGTATTCAGGGGCGGTTGGATATATGGTATAAAAACCCTGAATCTGATAAAGCGGCGATTGTAGAATTAAAAAGTGGCCGCCCTTATGCACCCAATCGATTTGGTCTTAGTCATAATCACTATACTCAAACAATTCTCTATGACCTTTTGGTGCGTTCAGCATTTGGTGAAAAAGTAGATCCATCGATGTACATTTTGTACTCTGGAATTGATTTTGACCAACTAAAGTATGCCCCCTCGCTTAAAGTACAACAGGATGAGGCTATTATATTAAGGAATTTAATAATTGCAACTGAGAAGAAATTGTCAGATATGGATCTAGGGGTATTAGATTCACTTACGTTTCTTGACACACTGTCTCCACAAACTTTACCCAAAGCAAAAGGATATACAGCTAAAGATCTACAACTTTTTGCACAAACAATTAATAATGCTTCATCTCTTGAACGACTTTATTTTTTGAGTTTTGTAAGTTTTACAGCACGGGAGCATCATCTTTCCAAAACAGGTATTTCTGGAAAAAGTAATGTCAATGGATTGGCATCTTTGTGGTTGAATAGTCTTGATGAAAAGGAAGAGGCTTTTGAGGTTTTGGCTTTTTTAAAAGTAGAGGAAAATCAATCAAGTGAAGATAACCCTATTATAAAATTCAGGAGAACAGAACTAACGAATACCCTTGCGAACTTCAGGCAAGGGGATATTGTAGTTTTTTATCCTTACTTAAAAAAGGGTGACAATGCGTTGAGTAACCAAATGTTTAAGGGCTCAATTATTGAGATAGACCAATTTTCTCTTATCGTAAAATTGCATTGTCGTCAATTCAATGATCGATTGTTCAGGCAAGATATTTATTGGCATATAGAGCGTGATATGATGGAAAGCACATATAGAACACAATTTCGTGCTTTATATGCTTTTTTGCAGGCAAATGAAAATAAAAGAAAATTATTATTGACTACTATTGCACCTGCCAAATCGGAAATTAAACCCCTTCGTTTAGGCAACCCATATTTGAGTTCTGAACAAAGCAAAGTTTTACATAAAGCTATTGCTTCTAAAGATTATTTTTTGCTTGTTGGTCCTCCGGGAACAGGAAAGACCAAGTTTATGCTAGCAGAAATGGTTCATTACTTGATAAAGAATACTGATGAACAAATTTTATTACTAGCTTATACCAACAGAGCAGTTGATGAAATATGTGAAGCAATTCATGGTTTTGCAGAAAAAGATTATTTGCGTATTGGTTCCCAATATTCATGTGACAGTCGTTTTGTTAATAAACTTTTTTCAGTAAAAACCAAAGATGTCAAAAGACGGAGTGAACTGAAAAATATTATCAGTAAACATCGTATTTTTGTTTCAACCGTAGCTTCGATGGCCAGCAAATCAACTTTGCTTGAAATGAAAAAATTTGATACTGCTATCATTGATGAAGCTTCACAAATTCTAGAGCCAATGCTGGTTGGTGTTTTGCCGTATTTTAAACGATTTATTCTTATTGGTGATCACAAACAATTACCTGCTGTTGTCTTACAAGACAAAGAACGTTCATTAGTAAAAGATGAATCATTGCAATCCATAGGCTTGTATAACAGAAGAAATTCTTTGTTTGAGCGCTTTTATAATCAGGCACAAAAAAATGAATGGACATGGGCATATGATATGTTGTCACATCAAGGTAGAATGCATCATGCTATATGTGAATTTCCAAGTAATTTCTTCTATGATGGACAACTTAAATTGTTACCTGAAGCAATGCCTAAAAGTTCGTGGCAGAAGGAAGAATTGGATTTCTGTATTGAAGCATCTTATAGTTCTTTGCAAAAAGAACTTGCAACTCAAAGAGTGTTATTTTATAATTGTATGGTTAATCGTTTTAAAAACCAAAAAACCAACATCCATGAAGCACAGATGGTGGGGCAAATAATTGATGCGTTTCATGCTATATATAAGGCAAGTGGTAAAAACTGGAATCCTCAAGATGTAGGCGTTATTACTCCGTTTAGAGCTCAGATAGCACAAATTAGGCATGTCCTTTCTGAATATGAACAAGGTTATGAAGCTTGTACGATAGACACTGTTGAAAGATATCAGGGAGGTGCGAGGGATATCATTATTATTTCCTTATGTTTAAATAATGCTTTTCAGTTGGATAGTATTATATCACTTTCAGATGATGAAAGAGTAGATAGAAAACTTAATGTTGCTTTAACAAGAGCTAGAAAGCATTTGGTTGTTGTTGGGAATCAGTCTATGATGATAAAGGATAAACGCTATGCAGATTTAATTGATTGGATAAATTCTCAGACTACCTCGAAGCACAAGAAATAAAGATGATTTTATTGGTTGAATCAAAATAATTTATAATAATGAAAACAACAGGGTTTATTTTTTTTTTAATTTTTCTTGTGATTGGTTTTAATGCCTGTTTTAATAAAACTGCACTTAATAACCAAAACCGTGAGTTTAAAGTAACATCAAATACATATAGGATTGCTTTTGGTTCTTGTAGTAAACAGACTAAATCTCAGAAAATTCTGAATACAGTACTTCAATACAAACCAGATTTATTTATTTATCTGGGAGATAATATATATGGTGATACACGTGATATGGATGTACTTAGAAGTAAATATGAGAAATTAGGAAAAAAACCGGAATTCAAGAGACTTAGGTATAGTACCAGAATACTGGCTGTTTGGGATGATCATGATTTTGGAGAGAATGATGCGGGAAAAGAATATCCATTTAAAGAAGAGTCCAAAGAAATATTTCTTGAATTTTGG
The DNA here is from genome assembly GCA_022448945.1 of Saprospiraceae bacterium. Classification (GTDB taxonomy): domain Bacteria; phylum Bacteroidota; class Bacteroidia; order Chitinophagales; family Saprospiraceae; genus Aureispira. Next base: position 67,351 of record JAKVCV010000015.1, on the reverse strand, counting down.
CGAGAACCATTAAATTCCGATCGTCGTAAACATAAAGGGATATATCATGTGGAATGGGTTAAAAATTTGACTAAAAAAATACAGATTATTTTATTGGACACCCGAACTTTTCGTGACCACTTAACACTTAAGACTGATTCATTAAATTATAAAAATGATTATCAACCTACCATTTCTCCTGATTCTACAATGTTGGGTAAAGAGCAATGGAATTGGTTGGAAAAACAATTTAGACAAAAGGCTGATCTTAGAATTATTGCTTCTAGCAATCAATTTTCTCATGAATATAATGGATGGGAATCTTGGACAAATATGCCTCACGAACGCCAAAAGATGCTTAATCTTATAGAAAAGACACGTGCAGAAGGTGTGGTTTTTCTATCAGGTGATGTTCATTGGGGTGAGATATCTAAGGAACCTCGAACTGATAGTAGATATCCTATTTATGATATTACATCTAGTGGTTTAACACAAGATTGGGATAGTACAGAACCAAACAAAAATCGTATTGGGAAGGTCGTTCGAAAAAATAATTTTGGATTACTTGAAATAAATGTAGGAAGAAATACATTTATAACATTTAAGATAATTAATAAATCTAATGTTGTAGAAGTAGAACATAAAATTCAGTTATCTGATTTGACTTTTTAAATTATAGAGATGCCTTTTTATTTTTACTAGTTGTTACCTTTATACATTTGTTAACAATTATTTGCCTTTTATTTAATATTTAAAATTTTCCAGTAACCATTTCAATAAAATAATATTATGAAATATGTACATACTAATCTAATCAGTAAGGACTGGAAAGCTCTTGCAGCATTTTATATTCAGGTTTTTGAATGTAAAATGATTTTGCCTCAGCGTAATATGTCTGGCAAATGGTTATCAAATGGTACAGGTGTTAATAATGCGAAGATTAAAGGCGCACATCTTAGGTTGCCAGGTTATGATAAATCAGGTCCTACACTTGAGATTTTTGAGTATTCTGAAACAAAAGAACAACCAAATCAAGTTGCAAATAGAAAGGGTTTTGGGCATCTTGCTTTTGAAGTTGATAATGTACAGGAAGTTGTTTTTAAAGCTATGAATTTTGGTGCCAAGACATATGGTCAAATTGCAAAGAAAAATATTGATGGACTTGGTCTTTTAACTTTTGTTTATATCAAAGATCCTGAAGGAAATATTATTGAAATACAAAACTGGAGTAAAGAAGGTGCTTCTTCGGAAGAAAAGAAATCTCTGAAAACAGTGAAAAAAGAAGGAAAATCATCTAAAGATTCATCTAAAAAGACAAAATCAAAAAATAATATAAAAAATCCTGTGAAAGTTTTTAGCAAAAAAGGCCAAAAAACGAAGCGTGAATTACTTGATGAATTACAAAAAGATCTTGACCAATCTAAAAAAGTAATTAGGGCATCCAAAGAAGAAATCAGATCGTCAAAAGCAGATGTCAAATCAAATAAAAACAAAGGTATTGATTTGGAAATAACCGAAGAAGAATCTGCTATGCTCGACGATTTTGAAATTAAAAAAACTAAGGCTGAACTTTTGGCAGAATTAAAAAAAGAAATGGAGGTTTCAGAAGAAAAAGATAATTCAAATTCAACAAAAAAAACAAAGACAAAACAGTTGCGCAAAGATACGCCCAAGGCTAGTGAATACAACACTATTCAAAAACTGCATAAAAAAGAAGCAAGGTTAAAAGTTGAAATAAAAACTGCTAAAGGAATTAGTGTTCTGGATCTTACTAAGGTTAAATTGTCAAAACCAATTAGTGTTGTTGCACAAAACCTTAGATCGTTCATAACCTTATTGAGACCTGATGATTATGAATTTCTATTTATTGAGTGGGTTGGGAAGTTATACAAAGCCGATATAGTGCCTTTGCAAAAACAATTTAAAAGCTCCAATACAACAGATCAAAATGAAAAAGCATGGATTATTACTCCACGATTAAGAGATAGTTTGTATCATTTATTGGGGAAATGTAAAAGTGATCCTGAAATACTATTAGAGTTGAAATTGGATAGTATTGGGTTAACTCCAAAAGAATTTAGGATAACTTATGAAAATCTACTTAGTATTACACTTACAGCAGAAAAGCATAAAGCTTCTTATATGCGTCTGGATTTTTCAGACATTTGATTGGTTCTGAATTTCTTTGGTTTTCTCAGATATTCAAGTTATAAATTATCAGCGAACATAGTGTTCATAAAAGGAGACTTTATTGTAGGTCTCTTTTGAAATTAATGATGAGAAAACAATTAAAATTATTAACTCATTCAAGAATAATAGAAGTATTTGGCAGCTTTACTTTTAATCGAGTTATTTCGGTTTTGTTTTTATCCAAATTAAGATATTCTAGTTTTTTGCAATTGTTAATTATTATTATCTCAATTTCTTTTTTTATTTTCATTAATCACTAGTTTTGTCGTTCTTTTTTTTTCATAGATTCTTAAAGTGGTTTCTTTGGTTTATCTTTGTGATAAAGATGTTAAATAGTAATTCAGTTTTGATTGATTCAAAAAGCGTAATAATACCTTGCAAAATCTATTATAAAGGACCATGTCTACCAAGATATTAAATATAGAAACGTCAACACGATGTTGTTCTGTTTGCCTAAGCAAAGATGGACTTCCTTGGATTGTTAGAGAAGCTCAATGTCAATCGGGACATGCTGAATTGATTACCTTATTTATTCAGGAAATAATGGAAACAGCGGGCAATACACTTAAGGAATTAGATGCTATTGCTGTAAGTAAGGGGCCAGGTTCTTATACGGGGCTTAGAATTGGTGTTTCTACAGCTAAAGGATTATGCTATGCACTTGATAAGCCCCTCATTGCAATAGATACTTTGGAAGCGTTGGCCTATGGTGCTATGGAATTTGATAATGCCCCCAATACAGTTTATGCTGCCATGATTGATGCCAGAAGAGCTGATGCTTATGTGGAGATATTTGATTCAGAAGGTGTTAGTATTAAAGATTCTTACTTTTGCACATTAGTACCAGGGACTTTTGATTTTTTACTAGAACAAAAAAATATCAAAAGAGTAGTTTTTGTAGGAGATGCACTTGATAAATATAAAGAAATAGTATCAAATCCTCATGTAAATCCAGGTAGTGTGGTATTGCCATCTGCTAAATTTATGACTTTTCTTTCTCAGAAAGCATTTGAGAAAAAGCAGTTTGAAGATGTTGCGTATTTTGAACCATTTTATTTGAAATCACCAAACATTACAAAACCTAAACCCAAGTTTTAATTTATAATAATAATTTTTAATCTGTGAAGATTTTAGACAAATACATATTAAAGCGATACTTGGGGAGTTTTTTCTTTATTGTACTTCTGTTTTCATTGCTTTCGATTGTAATTGATGCAGCAGAAAAAATTGAGGACTTTGTTGAAGAGGGAGGGCCTTCGGTATATGAAGTTTTTTTTGATTATTATTTAAATTTCATCCCTTTTATTAATGGTCTTGTTTTCCCTTTGTATAATTTGATAGCAGTCGTTTTTTTTACTTCTCGGTTAGCATCAAATTCTGAATTTATTGCTATGGTAGGTAATGGTGTAAATCATTATCGTTTGCTATTTCCATATTTTATAGGTGCAGCTATTATTTTCAGCATTCACTTTTATGGTAATCATTATTTGATTCCTAAATCTAATCAGACTAGAACAACATTTGAGAACACCTATATATGGAAACATAATTATGTTGGGAAGTCTGGGCATTTTCATGCTTCAGTAAGTCCTTATGAAGAATTTTATCTCCAGGGATTTAATCGATATGATAGTACGGGAAGTCAATTTGCTTGGATAAAACATGATAGTACTGGAATTAAAAGAACATCTGTTTTGACAGCTAATAAAATTCGTCTAATTCAGTCACCTAATACGTGGCGTTTAACTGGAATCAGGCATCGTAGAAAAGTTTCGGATTTTAAAGATGAAATCAACTTAACTGCTCCACAATACTATATTGATACCTGTATTGGGTTATATATTACTGATCTCATTAAACGTGATAACCGTAAAGATAATATGACAACAGTTCATCTCATAGATTATATTAATAAACAAAAATCAAAAGGTCTTGGGGGAACTCTTGTTTTTGAGGTTGAACGCTATAGACGCAGTGCAGATCCTTTTTCTATTTTTATTTTAACATTGATTGGATTTTCTATTGCCTCTCATAAAATACGTGGTGGTATGGCCTGGCATTTGGTTATTGGTCTTGGTGTAAGTGCTCTTTATATCTTTATGACAAAGTTTTCTACAACTTTTTCTATCAATGGAGGATTGTCTCCTATAATAGGTGTATGGGTTCCCAATTTGGTCTTTTCGCTAGTAGCAATTATAATGTTAATTAGAGCCAAGAAGTAGTATGTAATTAATAATATATTCTTTTCTCCTTATATTGCCATAATCAACTTTAAGTATATAAAATCCAAAATTTCACAGGTAATATTTAATTAAGAAAGGAAATCTATTTTTTAAAAGTTAGAATTATTTCAACACACTATACAGAGGGTTTTATCCAAATTTTATTGAATAAAAATTACAGAGCCCCCAATAATTTTAAATTTAAATCAATTAAAAAATGAAAATAACTGCAGAGTATATTGAAAAATATGCTAATTGTCATACGAATGTATTTCAATCTGATATATTAACTGACTTGGAACGAAAAACTTATTTAGAGGTAATGCGTCCCCAAATGCTTTCAGGATATTTGCAAGGGCAGTTACTTTCTTTTTTAAGTATACTTCATAAACCCGAAAGGATTCTTGAGATTGGCACTTATACTGGATATTCTACTATATGTTTGGCTCAGGGTTTACAACCAGATGGCTTAATGCACACAATAGATATAAATCCCGAGATCAAAGATATTGCCTCAGAATATATATTTAAGGCTAATTTGAGTTCAAGAGTTATACAACATTTGGGTGACGCGATGGAAGTTATTCCTCAATTAGACGAACAATGGGATTTGATTTTTTTGGATGCTGATAAAATTAATTACTCCAATTATTTTGATTTGTTTTTTCCTTATCTTAAGACAGGGGGACTAATAATTGCTGATAACGTGTTGTGGCATGGTCATGTTGTAAAAGGTAGTACCGAAAAAAAAGCAAAAGCTTTAGCAGATTTTAACCAAAAAATCAATGAGGACCCCAAAGTAAAAAATATTTTATTGCCATTGAGAGATGGCTTAATGTTAATTCAAAAGATATAAATATTCATATTCCCCATTGTTTTTTTACTCGATTTCAACATAATGTTGCAGAAAAAAGATTTTTTTTAATTTTTTTTTGACTTTCTTGACATATGTCAATGATTTTTAATTTTAGATAGTTCAACTTTACCTATACACAACGAAACAGGGGTATTAATTTACAACTGGGTTGAATAAAAAAAAACTAAAATATTCTCTCTTTTATTTCGATTGTGTAAACATAAAATAAAATAAATTTTTCTTCTGTAGGTTTAACTTTCATTTATTTGAAGATGGTTTAATTTTTCAATTAAATTCCCATTGTCAATCTATTTTTGGGAAATAAACCACTTATTGATATGTGCGCACTAATTAATAATGTTGCCGTTGAAAATTTATTTTTTTTATACATACTATTAAAATAAAAATTATTCTTAACATGCAATTTATCAATGCAAATTATGTAGGCAGGTAAAATTGATGATAGATAAAAATAAAAAAAGCGCTATGTTACTTATTTAGATCTTATTAAAGTTTGATTATTACATCTTGAATATTATATAATGTTTGCGGCTTATAATATAAAGAGATTTTAATAAGATTTATTTTTGTATAAGAGCACTTAATTAAACACCTAATCTATATCTCTATCTAATTTTTCTCCGGCTTATTTTGCAAGTCACATTAAAGTATTCTGTATAATTAAAATTTCTAAAGTGTTTTTCTTTGAAAAGCCATTTTGAATGACTTTTTAATTGGGTTTTCTATCTAAAAAAAGTAATTATACCGGCTGTTTTTACCGATTTTGCAAAACTTCATTAGTTTTGTTGTTGAATTTGGCACAATATTATTTACGATGAAATTGAGCACTTTTGTAACACTGACACTACCTGTGTTGTTGTCTGGCAATGCAGTTATGAGTAACCCCACTTTTTGTGGTTTTGCTTCCGAAGAAACCTTTACTCCTCAGGTTAAAAAATACATTGAAGATTATCACGAAATGGCAATTGTTGAAATGGAGCGCACCAATGTTCCTGCAAGTATTACACTAGCACAGGGTATGTTGGAATCTGGTTTTGGCACATCTGCTTTAGCTAGTAATGCTAATAATCATTTTGGAATCAAATGTCATAAAGGCTGGACTGGAGAGACATACATTCATGAAAGTGGAGAAAATTTTAACGGCTCTTTTGTGAAAATAAAATCATGTTTTAGATCTTATACATCGGTTGAAGAATCTTTTCAGGACCATTCTGATTTTTTATCAACTCGTTCAAACTATGCATTTTTGTTTCAAGGTAAACGATTAGATTATAAGGGATGGGCTGAAGGTTTACTTAAAGCAGGTTATGCTACGGACCCACGGTATGCCACTAAATTAATCTCAACAATCGAGAATTATGATCTTGCGCGATTTGACAAATATACCAATACTGTTTTAGCATCTAATCCTATTGTTGAAGATCAAGGGAGTAATGAAGAATTAGATATTTTGAAATTTAAAATTCAAACACTAGAATCTATCCTTCAGAAGTCAGAGTTATATAAAGCAGAGCTAAAAGAACTTTTGAAAAGTAAAGATCAAAAAGTGATTGATTTACAGGATCAACATGGTAAAATCACTCAAGAATTGAATGCAAAAATTGGTCTTCTAGATAATACACTTGCATTACAAAGTGATGTAATTAATAAACTTCATGATCAATTGAATAGCCTTGCAGATCTTCAAAAAAATATGTTATCAACTGACCCCTTAAGTGATTATTTTAATCCGGATGGTACAGTAAAAGAAAAAGTTACTATATTCCCAGTCAGAAAACTTGATTCCAAAGGTGTCTTTTATCAGAGTGGGATTAAAGCAACGATTATAACTGCTAATAGAAATTTAATCCAAATTGCTAATGAATATGGTGTTGAATTGACAGAGCTCTTGATTTACAATGATTTAATTTCTTATACTGATTTGCCCATTGGTACATATGTTTATCTTGAACCTAAAGCTAATTATTATAAAAGCGGTAGAGAATTACATCAGGTTGTCATGGGTGAAACTATACATGATATTTCTCAACTTTATGGAATTAAATTATCTAAATTATATCGTCGTAACCAAATGAAAAAAGGAGAGGAGCCTGCGCTGGGGGAGTTTGTATTCTTGAATACTAATAATGATAACAAACCAGAATTAAGAGAAAATCCTTTAACAGGTAGTAATGACAATAATTTTTCTGGAGGAGGTACTAGCTACTTAAAATAAAATCATTTATTCAGTTTTCGTTTAATATTAAAAAAAGATGCAATCTTCATTTATGGCATCTTTTTTTAATATTTTGCTAGTTTTAAATACCACATTAATTTATTTATTCGTTTATTTCCTTATAACATCAAACACATGCTTAAAATTATCCTATATATTATTTTCTTTTTTATTTCTTTTGTGTCTTTTTCTCAAAAAGATGACCAAAGAAAAATATCAGTAAATGAATACCTTGATGCATATAAATCGATTGCTATCAAGGAAATGGAGCGTAGTGGGATTCCAGCTAGTATAACTTTGGCGCAAGGTATTCATGAGTCAGGATTTGGTAATAGTGAACTTTCAAGAAAGTCGAACAATCATTTTGGCATTAAATGTGGTAATAATTGGAAAGGAAAAAAGTATTATAAATGGGATGATGACCCACAGAAATCTTGCTTTAGAGTTTACAAATCAGCTAATGATTCTTATGTTGATCATACAGATTTTTTACTTAACAGAAAGCGCTATGCTTTTTTGTTTGAATATGAAAAACATGAGTACAAAAAATGGGCTAAAGGCTTACGAAAGGCTGGATATGCTACTGACCCTAAATATCCAGAAAAACTGATTACTACAATTGAAAAATATAATTTAACCCAATATGATCGTATAGTAGAGCCATTAACTTTTACAACACAAAAATCTAATGAAATCAACTCTAATGCTATTTATGTTTCTTCAGTCACTCTTAGAGCGAAACCTAGATCTTTTTTGTTTAAATCTTATAAACCTGGGTTGTTTATTGAAAACGGGGCGACTTATGCGATCCCTTTTAAGGGCGAATCTGCATTAGCAGTTGCCAAAAGGTTTGGAATTCAATATAATCGTTTATTAAAATTTAATGATTTGAAAGAAGGGGATAGGCTAATTGATTTTCAACCACTTTATATTCAACCCAAAAAAAGTTCTTACAAGGGGGCGGCATCTTATGTTCTTGTTACAAAAGATATTACGATGTATGAGATTGCTCAATTCTATGGCATAAAGATGTCGGTTCTACTTGCCAAAAATTTAATGTATGAAGGTGAAGAGCCTCAAAATAATGAGAAGATATATTTGAAAGGGAAAGCTTTTTCAAAACCTAAACTCCGTTCAAAAAATCATGATGATATATTACCAGAAGATTATTCTGGCACTAAAAATATCGTTTTAAATACCCAAAGGACTACACATAGCCATATTGCCACTATAAAGAATGAAGTAAGTCGTCCTGAATCACAAAAAGTTGAAGTTAACAATCCTATTTATGCAAATGATGTTTACACCATTAAAATGAATACAACTAAATCAACAAATATGGATTGTCGTAATTCGAGTCAAACTTCATCAAATTTGTCTAATAATCAGACTCCTCAAACAAATTTTAGTTCAAAACCAACTAATAACGATAATAATAAAACATTGAAATCCATTGCTGATACTAAAAGCAATCCATTTAGTTCAGATATAAGTATGAAAAAACCAATTTCTCATAAACAGACAATAAATGAAAAAGCAATATTTAAACAGAATCGTGTAAAGAATAGCTCAAATTCTAAAGCTCTTGTTTCTGGGTCTTTTGTTCATTGTGTCAATAAAGGGGAGACACTCTATAGTCTTCATAGATTATACCTCGTTTCTATTGAAGCTATAAAAAGAGTAAATAAATTAACTACCAATTCAATAGCTATAGGTGATAAACTTATAATCCCCCAAAAGTCTTAATAACTGAAATCCCATTTCTGTTATTAAAAAATATTAGCAATATATCTCTTAGGATAGTTCTCATGCCATGTAATGATTTATCTCCAAATTCGGGATTTATTACCATTGTTAACACTTAAATGAAGCAATATAATTTAGTGTTTTAACTTCAAACATCTTTTTTCAAAAAAGCTTGTTAATATAAAGTCTGTTTAATTCAATCAATTCATGTAATTGTAGGATAAGAGTGTTTTGGCTATTTAAAAACTTTAGTGTTTAAAACATTATAGTAAATATTAAGTAGTCATGTGTATCTATTTAAAACACCAAAGGAATATTTATTTTACAATGGTTATTTTTAAACATTTTATATGAGGATAATGCTAAATATTTATTTATATTTGCCTCAAATAATTAAAAACAATATAAAAATTGTAATTCTTTAGCTTATCTTGGCGCCCAATTTAGAAGACCTCATTTTTGTCAAAAAACCCAACAAACAAAAACTAACTTAAAACTTGATTGTATAAAAATAAAAAGATATAAATTTATGAGCGTATTTAAATTCTTAACTAATTTTGGTGTTGCAACGAGTATATTGGCCTTGTTAGTTTCTTGTGAAACAACTACAAATAACGAAAATAATTCTAATAATGGAACAAGTGATACTAAATCGGAGCTTGTAATTCATGAGATGGGGGACCCCGATGGTTTGAACCCATTAACTTCATTTGCTGCCAATTCATTATACATTCAAAATAATATATTTTGTAAGTTGCTGGTTTATGACCTTCAAACATTAGAGCTTGCGCCTCAATTGGCAGTTAGCCGACCAGAAATTAGAGTTTATGATGATGGCCCATATGCTGGGGGAATGTCTTTGGAATTTGAAATTCACCCAGATGCAACTTGGGATAATGGAACTCCTGTGACAGCACAAGATTATGTGTTTACCATCAAGGCTATCAAAAATCCCAAAGTAAATAGCGCACACATACGTCCATACTTTGAATTTATTCATGAAGTTGTAATAGATCCGGCTAATATAAAGAAATTTACTGTTTATTCTAAGCAACGTTATTTTAGAGCAGAGGAGTCCAGTGGAGAAGAAGTTTTTGTTTTACCTGAGTATCATTATGATCCTGAAGGTATTATGCGTCAGTTTACAATTCAATCTTTAGGCAATCCTGATAATTTAGATGATTTGTTAAAAAATCAGAGTATTACTCAATTTGCTAATGCTTTTAATAACCCTAAATTTGCCGGGGAAACAGATCATGTTGTCGGTTGCGGGCCATACAAATTTATCGAATGGGAACCTGGCCAAAGAGTTGTTTTGGAACGCAAAAAAGAATGGTGGGGTGATAAAACAACTGGTAATCAAATGCTTGTTGCTTTTCCTCCAAAAATTATCTATAAAACTATTCCTGATCTTACAACTGCTGTTACTAACGCTAAAGATGGTCAATTGGATGTAATTCGTAGCATTCAGCCGACTAAATTTATGGATCTTAAAGAAGATGCTAATTTCAATAGTAAATTTGATTTGAGCACTCCAGATCAGTTTGCTTATTACTATATTGGATTTAATTCTCAAAAGCCACAATTTGAAGATAGAAGAGTTAGGCGTGCCATTGCTCACCTTATCGATAGAGATGATATGATTAATTCTATTTTTGAAGGATTTGCGATTAAGACTAATTCACCGATAAATCCAAAAAAGAAATATTATAATAATGAATTAAAGGATATTTCTTATGATATTGAAAAAGCAAAATCATTGCTAGCTGAGGCAGGATGGAAAGATGTTGATGGTGATAATATATTAGACAAGACAATTCGTGGCAAAAAGGAAACAATGGAGATTGAATATAAGTACAATCAAGGCAATATGGTTCGTAAAAATATTGGCCAATTGTTAAAGGATGAAGCAGCAAGGGTTGGTATATCTGTGACATTAACTCCAGTTGATTTTCCAACTTTATTGGAAGATGCAGACAAACGAAATTTTGATATGGTTGCTTTAGCATGGGTAAAAACACCAGGACTTGATGAGATGAAGCAGGTATGGCATACAGACGGAAATGTTGAGGGAGGATCAAATCGTTTAGGTTTTGGAACCCCTGAATCTGATCAAATAATTGATGAAATTAGAGTAACACTTGATCCTGAGGTCCGCAAAAAATTGTATTTCAAGATACAGGAAATTATTTATGAGGAACAACCCTGTGTCTTTTTGTTCGTTCCATCTGAGTTGATTGCTATCCATAATCGATTTGAAGGCACCGAAACTTCCCCAATGAGACCTGGTTATCGAGATGCAACTTTTAAGGTAAGATAATTTTTCTCTCACAAAGAATACACATAATAGGCTGCTAGGTTTTACTGGCAGCCTATTTTATTTTATATATAAATTTGAAACATTTACTTTATAACCCCTGCTGATGATGTTGCTTCCCAAAATAAACTTTTTTTGTTTGTTATCAATGTCCCAGAAACCAATGTTTTGCTATTTTTAATTGTAGCTTTTAATAAGCAAACTGTTTTGCCATTAAATCCTGATAAATAAATTGATGTTCCTTGGACACAACCCTCAATAGTTATCTTTTCATTACTATCTATCATTAAAAGTCCATTTATTTTATTTTCTTGTGTTACAAGTCTTAGACGTCCTGTTATTCTAGAGTCTTGAGATTCGTATGCTGTAATTTCCCAGTCTCCAGTTAAATCTGCTTTGGGTGTCTTTCTAATGTCAGGAAAACGATGTAAAATTGCATGGTGACCAGCAAAAACAATCGGGTATTCAATCCCAGATTTGTCATATAGGAAGCCATCCATTTGGTCGATTTGGCAAACGACTTTTAATTGAGTATTAGCTTTTTTGAAATCGATAAACATTGTATCCCCCCATACTCTAACACTATCAGCTTTAAGTTGTTGTTCAGCAGTTTTAAAGACAACTTCAATTTGTTTATTATTATCGGTGTTCAACACTTCAAACATAATAGGGATTGCTTGACCATCTATTGTAAATTGACCTCGCCAAATACCAGGAGCGACCCCTGTAATTGGTTTTCCCGTTTGAATATCCCAACAACTAATGATAAGGGGGATAATGAGTGCATAAAAGATTATTTTTTTCATATTTATTTAAAATGATTAAAGCTGAATAAAATCTAATTCTGAGTTCTTTTATATTGTCCCAAAGTTAAACCAAATAAAATTTATTTAAGAATAGTAATTTAGTTCTTTGTTTTTTTTATTCAAAATCTCTATAGCATTGTATTTATATTGTTTTAAAAGCTACTTATCATTACTTTATCCAGTTTAGATTTGATGGTATTAATAAATTGCATATTTTTGAATTTGTTTATTGATAATTAGCTAAAGAAAATCACATTTCATGCAATTTATCAGAAGAAATTTTTTGCAGTTTTTTTCTTATGAAGATTGATTTTTTAAGATCCGTATTGTATGACCATGACACGATATATTGTTTTATTTTTTTTCCTATTTTGTTTATTCTTACAAGAACTTGTTGCTCAAAAAAATGTGCATCAAACTATTATATGGAGAGGGTTTGAACATAGTTGGACTTACAATCATAGAATAAACAGATTGGGGAATTATGTTGATATTAAAAATGACAAAATACAATCATTTCATGTAAGTGCATCGGGGTTGGGAGCTGATAGTACTCATTATACATCTCATTATTCTTTTGTTGAAACTCCTGATGTAGGATTTCATAATGGAGTAGTATCAATAAAGCTTTATGGCAAAGAAAAACAACTTTTAACAAAACGTATAGAAGTATCAGTAACTGCACCAGAGGGTTTACAAGATAAAGATCAATATATTACTATGTTGAATGGTTTTGACCTTAAAGCTGTTGATCGTGCTGATAAAATACAGATGCTTAGGTTTTCCGTGGAAGATGCTGAATTTGCTCCAGCTATTAATGAAATTCGTTTTTATCTTAATGTAGCTCTTGTTGTAAATTGTCAGTCTCTTGAGTGTTCAAGGTTTAATCAACATTCAACTTATGATTTAAAAGTTTATTATTTAATTGCAGCAGCTAATAAATCAGATTTATTAGCTACATCTAAAACATTAACAAAAAATTATCCATGGGGAAGAAAAGATGAATATCATCACACTCCTGAAAAACATTATATGTTTGGAGATAAAGGTAAAGGGTATAAAAATGCAGCAATGGGTATAAAATCAATGGCATTGACTTTGAATACTGCACATTGGACTGTTCAATATAATAGCAATATTACACCCTTAATCTTTAATCCTGAAACCTCCAGGTTAGATTTTACACTTGATTTGTTTTTCAAAGAATGGCAACAAGGAATGAAAAATCATTCTGCCAGACCAGGCCTGTCTAAATTTTCAAGTAAAAAGAAAGGGTGGGGGGTTTTAGACCTTAGTTTTTTGTTGCTACAATTTAAAAATGCAAAAGTGATACATAAAAAACATGATGGATCTTTATATTGGATGGGTAACAATGCTTTATCTTCAGATATAAATTCTCAATCCAAAAAAGAACTGAAATTTCCTATTGATTAATACTTTATTGAAGGAAAATTTTATTCAAATTTTCACGTCCATTTCGGTTTTAAAATCAACAATATGGCTTTCTTTTTAATTTAAACTTAAAGTTTATTGCGGATTTCTTGCTTTTTAAAATTGTTTTTATTATATTGTATATCCCGACTTTGTTTAGCTCTTGTATTGCAGGAGCTATTTTTGGCTAAAAATAACCCATTTCTTAATAACTTGGAATAATTTAATCCAAGTAAATAGATAAAACATGCTAGAAAACACCAAAACCACGCACTGGCAAGACAAGGAAGAAGAATTTGCCATACGGGAGTTAATTGGTAGCCATTCCAAACTGGTAGTCTATAATGACGATCAGAATACCTTTGATTGGGTGATACAATGTTTTGTTGAAATTTGCAGCCATAATACAACTCAGGCTGAACAACTAAGCTATCTTATCCATTTTAAAGGTAAAGCGACTGTTAAAACAGGATCATTAAAAGAGCTCAAACCATATAAAGAGGCTTTGCTCAATAGAGGACTATCTGTTGTTATTGATTCCTGAATTATTCCTTAATTTTTAAATTAAAAGAAGGGGATTTCCAATTAAGGAAATCCCCTTCTTTCTTTCATTCTTTTTTAAGTCTAACTGTTAAATCTCTTTAGTAATTTTTAAGTGTAATTTATTGCAATTTAAAATTTACTCACTGTTAGACTATATTCTAATATATTTACATTTTAATAAATCTTTTTACAATATTCTGTCCATTATCCAAGTTTAGTGATATCAGGTAGACAGATGGAGATAAGTCACTAATGTTATTTATTTCTAATACCTCATAAGACGTTAAGCTCCTTGTAGATTCTCTAATAACTTTACCATTTAGATTAATTATTTGAATCACTGTGCTATTGATATCATCAGAAAGTTTGTCGAAACGTACCTTAAGCGTTTCCTGTACGGGGTTCGGATAAAAGGTTAAATCGACATAAGAAGCTGTTTCTCCTTTTCCTTCTACAGCTTTGATTTCAGAGAACGAGAATGAGCCATCATAATTCATGATTTTTAATCGATAATAACTTACACCAGGGAAACTATTACTATGATTTATATTATATGCATAACCAGTATTTGCATTTCCGTTTGCATCGCTATAAGAAATGCTTTTAAATTCCTGAGACCCATCATACATTACTTCTACATGAAAACCTATACTGTTTTTTTCGCTAGAAGTTGTCCAGCTAATTTCTACATTATCAACATCTTTACGTTCTGCCTCAAAGTCCAATAATTCTA
Source organism: Saprospiraceae bacterium (assembly GCA_022448945.1). Lineage (GTDB taxonomy): Bacteria > Bacteroidota > Bacteroidia > Chitinophagales > Saprospiraceae > Aureispira. The sequence continues at coordinate 52,292 of JAKVCV010000015.1, read as the reverse complement.
CGGACATTAAAGAATTATTGTTGAAATTAACGATAACAAATTGCGAAAAAGAAGTTAAATTGTTATCAGGATCATAAGTAGCAGATCCTACAGATCCAGCAATTGTTGATTCGGCTCCACCTTGTGAATTCCCCCAAGTTGCACCATAGTCATTGCTGCCACGTTTGAATAATTTTAATGGTGAAGCAGACTGAATTAATGCCACATCATCTTGAGAGATATAATTTAATCTATTAAACGTTAAGTCAATTAACGGGTTAAAAGATTGATTTGCGCCAAAGTTTTTCACAATAAAGTATTCATTATCAACATCTCCACCAATAGTATTCCAACCATGTGGCTTTTCAGTTTCCAATCGATATACAACAATTTCTCCATTTGGTGTAGTTGAATTGAAGTTTATTTTTACGTCTGTATTCGTGAAATATACATTCAGTGGTCCTGAAGCAGGAATAGTTGTTCTGTCTGATCTTCCACCAGCAACAGCTGCTTCAGATCCTAAATAATTAGAATTGTTCATGCCCAATGTGCTTCCATTAGATAATGACATTGCATCAATTACTCCATCTGTCGTTCCAACTGATAAATCATTATTGAATTGATAATAAGCAATTAATCCTGGTTCATTTCCACGTAAAGTTAAATGTATGTTCTCACGTATTTCATTTTGAGTACGAACTGTATTCCAAATTCTAACTTCATCAATTGCACCATCAAAATGCTCAATATTTCCACCACCCGAATTCAGGTGTCTTGCTCCAATGTATAAATTTTCTGTAGTATTAAAATTATATTCAAAAAATCCAGTAGATACAAGAACGCCATCAAGGTATAAGTATGCATTTCCAAAATCAAATACCGCTACCACATGGTGCCATTGATTTAGTTGAATACCATTACTCGTAAGAGATCCAATTCCTGGGAAATTAAAATATATGTTATTGTTAGCTACAGATACTGTAAATCCTTCTGCATCGTCTGTTACTTCCTTTGCTATTAACACTTTATTAGTGTTTGAAATAGTATTGGTTTTGAACCAGCATTCTAAAGAAAATCTAGTCTCAAAATTAAAAGAAGGAGTATTGGTAACATTTATATAATCATCTATTCCATCAAATTCATACATATTTCCACGTACATCAGATACCATAGTTTCAGATTCCTGAACAACCATAAATTGTCCTTCAAGCGCAATTTTGCCAAATCCTACAGAATTTGTAGTGGCAGAATGTGCGGTTGAAATTTTTGTCCAATCACCAGTTTGATTCATTGCTCTCCAATATAAACCATATTTACTATATTCAGTACTTGTCAACGTATTAGGTGGAAAAATAAAAGTATAATCGACAAGCATATCTTCTGTTTTTGAAGATTTATTAACTGTCCATATTGAATTGTCTAAATTTAATACTCCGGAGGAACCATTAGTTGTATTTGGAGTGAAAGCCTGGTATGTTACCGTAACATCTTCAAATCCTGAATGTCTGACAAAATTCATACTGAGATTTGCAGCATTAAAGTTCTGAAGGCTTACCCCACCTGGAATTGATGCTATCGTTTCACTTGTTGAATTTCCAGAAACATCGTTACCTAAATTAATTTCAGATGAGGCTTTAATAGTGCCATTGACTAGCGTTCCATTATGACCAGTACCTAAATTATTTATAAGCGTAGATCCAGTACTATTACATTGATAGTAAGCAACTAATCCATTTTCACAACCGTCAAGACTGAGATGTATGTTTTCTCTTATTTGTTGATAATCTCGTGAAACTTCCCAGATTCTTATTTCATCAATTTTGCCGTCTATATTAAATGTTCCTAATGTACTATTTCCACCTATTATTAGTGGGTATGTACTCGGTTTAATTCCAGTTGACATTATACTATTTCCAGCTTTTATGCCGTCAACATAAACATTTATACTTGTAGTGTTTAAAACTCCAGCTACGTGATGCCATTCACCAGCAGAGATTGGTAATGTAGGACTTGAAATAATTGATCCTGTATTGTCGCGGTAAGTAAAATATACAACTCCATTATTGACTATTAATTCAAAACCATTGTTAACACCACTAGCCGAATTAGAAATAATATTATATTGACCTGTTACATTGTTTAGGTTTACCCAAGCTTCAACAGTAAAATTTGTTTGATTGTCTATTTTATTATTTATAGACATACCGCAATCTATGTAATCATCGATACCATCAAAATTCGTTGATGTTCCTCTTACAATATCAGTGCTTGGGGTTATTCCAATTCCTTCGATATTAAAGATAAAAGGATCATTTTGTACATCACTATTTGCTATAGTAATTGTTGAATTAATACTTCCATTAATTGATGGGTCAAATCCAACCGTAAAAACATCTGAGCTTCCTACAGCAATGCTAGTAGGCGCAGATAATATTGTAAAGTTTGGGTTGGAACTTGATATAGAATTAATGTTCAATGGGATATTACCAGAGTTCTGAACGGTAAAAGTATGTGTTGTAGTTCCATAACAGACTCTTTCTGATCCAAAATTCGTATAGTCATTTGTACTAATACTTGTTTGGCCATTAGCAATTAAAGTTGTGTTCCCTAGTATGTCAATACTCGCTTGTCCAAAGCTAAAATTACTCATTGCGCAAATGGCAAAAAGGATCAAGAATGATTTTAGTATCATTGTATTGATTGAGATTTGATGATTTTTATGAGTGCTAAACATTGTAATCATTTTTGTAATTTGTAAGTTCAAGTAAAGATTCTATTATATTTAAAAGTTTGTTTTTATTATTTTTTCAATTTTCTAAATCATATCAAACGACATCCAAAAATATTTGGACTTAGTGGGGGGGGTGGGGTAATCATTATATATATACTTCAAAATTATAGTAATGTGAAAGCCTATCCATTGACGAATGTCAATAAAAAGTTAAGTCTGAAAAAAAAGTTTAAAATGGATAGAATATTGAGTCGTTTTCTTAGGTATGAAGCGGTTTTCAAAATCAAAATGATGATTTTTTTCTAATAGAAAACGTGTTTATAAGGTGCTATAAATGAAAAAAGTCAGCTAAAAACAGCTGACTTTTATATCTATTTTGGATAAATTTTGGAAGGGAAAAAGATTTAGAGTATTTAATACTACTAATTTGATTCTTTTAATTGTGTTTTAATCTCTTGTATTTCATTTTTAAGTGAAGCTAATTCTTTGTTGGTAGATTCATGCATTTTTTTTAATCTTTCAAGTTCAGCTTTTTGATTGTCAATAATTATCTGTTGTTCTTGTATTGCCTTAATAGAGATTACAGTAAATTTGTTATAATCAATTCCCAATAATGTTTCATCGATTTCATGTGATACAGTATTGGGGAATAAACTTTGAACTTTATTTGCTTCAAATCCAAAAGAATAAGGTGTGTCTTTTTTATTATCAATATAATGAAATAGGATTGGATTTAATTGTTTGATTTTTGACAAAATTGTACCAATTGGTTTTACATCTTTTAAGCGTCTAATATCTGCTATTTGATTCCAGCTGCCATCAGAAGAAGAAATATATGCTTTCGGACTGTAATTAATTCCATCTGAGGAAAAATTATATCTGATATAATTTTTACTGTTATACATCCTCCAATGATCTGTTCCATTAGTTAAATTAATTCCCCCAGTTCCTGGATTTTGTCCGTTTCCACTTGTTTGTCTAATGTCGAGATTAGCTACAGGAGGTGATTTTGTTCCAATTCCAACATGTCCGTTTTTGAAAACTGAAAATGCATCGTTAGGTTTTTCAGCAGTTCCATTTCCGATTACAAAAGCACGGTCGTTAGCATGGAAATCAGTAGTGCTTACTGGAGTATATATGGTGTTATATGTTCCAATTGCTACCTCTGTAAATGATGGTGCAGAAGTGTAAAATCCCACAGCTAATGAAGCATCACCACCTGCTTTTGCTTGGTATCCAAACGCTGAAGAATAATTTCCTGTGGCATCTGTAGAAAATCCCTGCGAAAAAGCGTAGTTCCCAGAAGCAACAGCTAAATAGCCCATGCTAGTAGCATAGCTTCCGGTAGAATAGGTAGAAAATCCCATAGCCGTTCCATAGTCACCAGAGGCCATAGTGTAATATCCCATAGCAGTTGAATAGATTCCAGAGGCTGTTGAGGCTCTGCCTATAGCAGTAGAAGATTTGCCGGTAGCATTGGTTTTATAACCAAGAGCAACAGATTGTTCGCCAGATGCTGTCGTAGACCTTCCTATTGCAATTGCAGAAGCAGCGTTGGCATTTGCCCTATATCCAACAGCTAACGAAAAAGGTGATGTTGCTTTTGAACCAGATCCGAATGCTGTAGAATAGTTTCCAGATGCCCAAGTATTGTATCCTGCTGCAAATGAATGAGAACCTGTATTAACCTTGTCCCATGCTGTATTAGATACGCCACCAGCTCTAAAAGATCCTTTCATTTGATTAAAAAGCATTTTCTTTTCTGTTCCAGCTATAAAATCAAGTTTATAAGTTCCAAATATGAAGTCATCGGTTACATTTTTGGCATATATAACTCCATTGGAAGAAATAAAATGAGAATCTTCATTGCTTTGAGCAATGATACTAATGGGAAATAGTAATATAAAAATTGAATAGATTAATTTTCTCATGCAGTTATATTTAGGTTAGTATAATATTTAATTATCTAGTAATTATATACGGAATAATTGTGCTAGGTAATATCATCCAATATTAATTAAAATTCATAATTAAATTTAAGAATCGCAATTAAATTTAATAAAAAAATCATTAAATTAATATTCCATTAACGATATCCAAATAGATGTTTTTTGTTTTTTGCAGTATACTAAAAATTATTTTTTTGAAACAAAATTATATTATCATGTTAAAAACAATGCTGATTATTATAGCCTTTCTATATGGCATCGTTTCTAATCTTCAGACGTCAAATGGCATTAGTGAAGGGATTAAAGTTTTAAAAGTAGATTGACCATAATGAGATTGATGAATTGTTTTAATATAATCTTAAATGTTTAATTCTTTAAATCAATCTTGGCGCTATATCTGTAAAATTTTGTACTTTGCCAATAACATAAAAAGAATTAAATAAATAATTTAAAAACCATTTATATATGTATAATACAATATTACTTGTGTTTGCGATTTGTATAATGTCGTTTACGCTTACAGCCCAAGAAACCGAAAAACTAACCAATAAAGAAGGTAGTAATTATCAGTTTACTGTCATTAATGATTTGGAAGCTACACCAGTTCAAAGTCAGGGTAGGACTGGAACTTGCTGGACTTTTTCAGCCCTTTCTTTTCTTGAATCAGAGTTGCTACGAATGGGAAAAGGAAAGCATGAATTATCTGAAATGTGGATTGTCCGTAATGCCTATCATGACAAAGCAATTAATTATGTTAGGATGCATGGTAATTTTAATTTTAGTGCTGGAGGTGCGTTCCATGATATTCCATATGTTATTAAGAAGTATGGAATTGTACCATTGTCGGCCTATAAAGGTTTGAATTATGGAAGTAGTACCCACAATCACTCTGAGATGGATAAGATGCTCAAAGCAATTGTTGATGTTGTTATAGAAAGCCCTCAAAACAGGGTTTTAACACCAGTTTGGACAGATGCCGTTGATGGTGTTTTAGATGCTTATTTAGGCGAAAAGCCAACTTCAATTGAAGTAGATGGCAAACAGTATGATGGCAAGTCATATGCTAAAGAATTGGGCTTAAACATGGATGATTATGTTGTGTTGGGTTCTTTCACACATCACCCTTTTTATGAACAATTTGTATTGGCAGTGCCAGACAATTGGGCTTTTGGTCAAGTACACAATCTTCCAATTGATGAATTGATGGAAGTTGCTGAATATGCTATTCAAAATGGATTTTCTTGGGCATGGGCTTCTGATGTTTCAGAAAGTGGTTTTTCTTTTAGAGATGGTTTGGCTATTGTTCCCAAAGACCCTTCAACAATCCGAAAAAGAGGTCGTGATAATAAATATTTTAGTGATGCAGGAGCAGAAAAAATTGGGGATGCTTTTTCTCAACCAGTGCCAGAGAAGGCAATCACTCAGGAAATGCGTCAAGTTGCTTATGATAATTACGAAACAACTGATGATCATGGAATGCACGTAACGGGATTGGTTAAAGATCAGAATGGAACAAAATATTTTCGAGTGAAAAATTCTTGGGGAACGGGTAATCATTGTGCTGGATATTTTTACGCTTCAGAAGCTTTTGTGCGCTATAAAACGATGAATATAATGTTGCATAAAGATGCATTACCAAAGAAAATAGCAAAAAAATTAGGGATAAAGTAAGTTTTTATAGTTGCAAGTACTTATATGAAAAATGGAGTGAAACCCAGCTGGTCTCACTCCATTTTTATTACATGATTGAAAGAATTAGAATGATACTTATGATTGTAATGAATATCAAAACAATGAAAAGATATTGGGTATTGCTTTTGTAAATATCATACATTGTTAATAGGAGTTCTGGCCAGTTTAGTTTTTTAGCTAATTGTTCATCAGCAATAAATAAGTATTTACTTCTATCGCCTTTAGAACTGTGGTCCCCATGTTTTTGTAGGATAAAGAATTTTTCATTTAAAAAGGTATTTTCATAAAGTTCTTGATATCCATTGAATTCCAGAATTAATCCACCATGAGAATATTCCCATCTTCCAGTTGAAATATCTCCTTCAAGAATACGTAAATATTTGCCATCTTCTTCGAAAACATGTAATAATGATTCCTGGAAATTGATATCGTCTCGCACTTCAAGCCATCGTTTATTGATATAAAACCTATCTTCTGAAAGGTCTTCACTGAAGCGATAAAGGTATTTCATTAGGAAATCAATTCCTTCGTCTAATGAATTAAATTTAGGTAAATTGTCATCGAGTGAATGGAATATTTTTGAGATTGGGTTCATTAATTTCTCTGTTTTATTGATTTAATACAAAGATAGTTATTTTTATAAAGGATAGACAAAAGTATTTCAGTTCTTCAATTATTGAACTCTTTATTGTAATTTTGTTTTAATTTATTATTAAGTGAAGCTACGGCTTCATATTGAATACTTTTGTATTTCATACCTTGTAATATAATCATGATATTTTTTTATGAGTAATATTTTCCCTAAAGTTTCAATCATTACAGTTTGCTATAATACTGAAAAGACAATTGAAAAGACAATTAAAAGTGTTCTTGAACAGGATTATTCAAATATTGAATATATTATTATAGATGGACTTTCTAGTGATAGAACCCTTGAAATAGTTAATCAATATAAATCAAATATTGCATGTGTTATTAGTGAAAAAGACTCTGGGGTTTTTGATGCAATGAATAAAGGATTGGAGAAAGCTAACGGAGAATATATATGGTATCTTAATGCAGATGATCAGATTTATGCACCCAATACCCTTTCATTGGCTATGGAAAATCATAAGAAAGAAGATTTTGTATATGGTAAGGCTATTTTGGTTAATGAGTCAGGTGTTGAAAGAAAACATGAAGTAAGAAAAGCACATCCCCAAGCGCATAAATTGTCTTGGAGAACGCTTAAGGATGGTATGGTGATATGTCATCAGGCGATGTTAGTAAAACGAAGTATTGTGCCAAAATACAATCTAAAATATGAAATTACCGGTGATTTAGACTGGGCTATTAATGTTTTAAAAAGATCAAACTCATTTCGTGATACAGGCCTCTATATGTGTCGTTTTGTTGAAGGTGGAATTTCTACTGTTAATAGAAAGGCTTCTTTAATTCAAAGATTTCAAATTTTATGTGCTCATTATGGAGTTTTTACAACCGTTTGGCGACATTTTATCTTTCTTCTAAAAGCTATAAAGAGAGGGACTATAAGGTAGTTTTGAATATATTCAAATTAACTTCTTATGTTAGGATAATTATTTTCAAACCATGATATCGTTTTTTTCAATCCTTCGTAAAGTGGTGTATACTTAAAATCTGGAAGGTATGATTTGAGCTTAGAATTGTCACTGGGTTTGCGGTATTGGCCATCAGGTTTTTCTTTGAGCCAGATAAGTTTTCCCTTAAATTGGAGTAACTCAACAACCATTTCTACCAAATCTTTTATACTTGTTTCTTTAGATGTAGATAAAATAATTGGTTCATCTTCTTCGTAATTATCCAAAGCCCATTCGGAAAGTCTTGCAACATCTTCAGAAAAAATAAATTCTCTTAGTGGTTTACCAGTTCCCCATATTTCTAAATCTTTACCTTGTTCGCGGGCTAAAAAACAACGATGGATTAATGAAGGGACAACATGTCCATTTGTCAGATCAAATAAGTCATTAGGACCGTAAATATTTGTCGGAATAACAGAAATATAATTTAAATTGTATTGTTCGCGATAGGCACGGATTTGAATATCACACATCCGCTTAGCATATGCATATGCATCATTAGAATTATGTGGAGGCCCCATGTGTATTTTTCTTTCGGATAGAGGATACTCAACATTATCAGGGAATACACAAGTTGAAAGAAAGGCAACCAGTCGTTTTACACCATGTAGTCTAGCCGCTTCTATGATGTGGGTATTCATTAGAATATTCTCTCTATAAAAATCACCTTTATAGTTCATATTGCCCCAAATTCCTCCAACTTTTGCAGCACAGTGGATTACTTCTGATGGTTTGTGTTTTTCAAATAAATCATTTACGGCTACCCAATTGGTCAGGTCGTAATCTTTACTTCCAATTTTTAGATCTGCTTTAATTGCAGAACCAACCATTCCCGTACCTCCTGTTACTAGTCGCATATGAATTTATTATGATTATATGCAATTGATGAAACTAATTTAGAATATATGGAAACTAAATATTACGTTCAATTGCTAAGAATATATTATTTAGAATAAAAATCTAACCAATGTTGAACCATTTCATCCATCATTGATTCAAATGTATAAACAGGTTCCCATCCTAAAATATTTTTCATTTTTGAACAGTCACCTTTTAGATTTTTAAGTTCTTCAGGGCGGAAAAGCCTTTCTGCCGTTGATACGTGTTTTTGAGGGTCTAAATTTAAAGATTGAAATACATAATCTACTAAGTATTGAACAGAATGAGAAATACCTGTAGCACAAACAAAGTCATCAGCCTGATCGTGTTGTAAAATTAACCACATTGCTTTAACATAGTCCTTAGCATGTCCCCAGTCTCTTGTTGCTTCAGTATTTCCTAAGACTAATTTGTCTGAAAGACCAAGTTTTATTTTTGCAGCTTCCTTTGCAACCTTGTTTGTAACAAAGTTTGAGCCTCTTCTAGGTGATTCATGATTGAATAGAATGCCATTCGAAATAAACAAGCCATAGGAATTTCGGTAGTTCCTACAGATATTATAAGAAAAGACCTTGGCACAGCCATAGGGTGAAACAGGGTTCATAGGTGTGGTTTCACGTTGATATCCATCTTCATCAATATTATTTCCAAACATTTCTGAAGATGAAGCCTGATATACTCTTGCATTTGGGCAAATTAATCGAACAGCTTCAAGTAAATTTAATGTGCCTATACCAGTTACTTGTGAAGTATATATTGGTTGATCAAAACTAATACGAACATGTGATTGCGCAGCTAAGTTATAAATTTCATTAGGTTTTGCAATTTGTAATACCCTTACTAAAGAAGCTAAATCTAATAAATCAGCATATTCTAATTTTAGATTTGGATTGTTACGGAATTGATCAATGCGGTAAGTTTGGTTTTCAGCAACAGAATTCCTTTTGAGTATGCCCCAAACAGTGTAGCCTTTTTCGATCAAAAGTTCGGCTAAATAAGAACCGTCTTGCCCGTTTATACCTGTTATTAATGCCGTTTTATTCATGTTTGATCAATAATGTTATAGATAAAGACTCAAAGATAAAATAAATTGAGAATATGTCTTTGCAACCTGTTTTTTTTTTAAAATTTAATACCAGAAAATTAAAAATCTTAATTTAAGAAGTCTTAAGGAGATGTATTGATGGGTTTGCCATCAAATTTATTTATTATTATATCTTTTACCCCATCAAGATTTAAGTGCATTAATAGTGTAGGTGTAATATCGACCATTTGTGGAAAATGATCATAACTATTATACATAATAGGTGTTTTAGTTTTTATATGATTTTTGTTTTTTAACTTTTTGTTGGAATGGTGATTTAAATTGAACACCAAAAATTTACTTAAATCTAATTTTATTTTGTTTTCATTTGGTATCCAATCAATTTCTTTTGATATATGAGTATTACATGACCATAAATTACATGATGCTAAATACCATATCATTGAATTCTTTTTATTTTTCTTACTAAAATTAAGTATTAAGGAATCTTTAAGTATACTTCTATTTTTAGCATTGCAGACACCAATGATTCTATCATTTTGATAAATAGAAATAAGGCCATTTTTTGAATAACTCACACTGATTTTCTGCCATTTATTGTTGTTAATGCTATCTCCTTGAATTGCTGATTTCGTATTTCCAACCAATGCTACCCATGTGTTACCATCGTTTGGGTGTGTTTTAATAATCATATTAGGACTGTTAAGAAGGCACATGTCAGCCTGCCATTTTTCTATTTTAAAAGTAATATCAATAGTCCATTCATCGTTTTTTATATTGTCAAATTTTGGAATTGATAATTGATCTTTTTTAGAACTGAATTTTATTATTTTTTTTAGCTTTAGTTCTTTTGGTATAGGGTTAGCCTCATAGAAGCTAATTTTTTTGTTGTTAGCAATGATAAATGTAGTTCTTTCTACTTCTGTTCCGCCACCATGTGATTTATTAATCCCTCCATGGTCTGGACTGAATATGATTAACCAATCTTCTTTTTCATAGTTATCTCGATTATAAAGTGCATCTAGTACTTTCCCAATAAGAGAATCAACTTTTTCTATTTGTTTTAAGTATAGTGGATTAGTAGGGCTAAAGCCAGTTCTGTGTCCTTCATGATCGATATCATCAAAATGCAAAAAAACAGCGTCAGGATTTTGTTCGTTAAATAACTTTATAGCGGCCTCAGCTACTGCTTCATCTGATTTAGGATTGGTCTTGAAATCAACTTTATTGATAATCTTTTCATTGATTGGTGCCCAATGACTTATTGATGCAGTATATAATTCTGGATTTTTATCTTCTATATAATTAAATAAATCTAGATGTTTGTCTAATTTGTTACCTATAAAAAGGTTTCCATTGACTCTGTGTTTAGTATACCAGACTCCAGTAAGCATTGAAGACCAACCAGGGCCACTCATTGTAGGAACAATCGTTCTTGCATTGAAACAGCTATAGCTTTTGGCAATTATTTTATCTAAATTTGGGGTTGATCCAATTTTTAGCGCATCTGCTCGACATCCGTCCATTCCGATTAAAAGAATTTTCTTTTGGGTTTGTGCTTGTAAAAAAGAAAAGATTAATAAACAAAAAAGTAAAGATATCGAGTTTTTCATATTCTGCTTGATGTCAATTTAGCAATGCAATTCCATTTTATGGATGTATTGATTGGTTGATTTTAGATTCTGTTTTACAATGTTTTGCTTAAATAGAAGGACTTTATATCGCCTTTTTTTCTGTATGTAAAAATTAAAACACTAAATAAAAGTGTCTACTTATTGATACAAAATTAATTAATAATTGCGCATTCAAAATTATGATTTTAATAATTAGTATACTATTATAATAATTTTCTGTTGTTCAAGATGAATATATAGTAAGGCATTATCAAAAAAATTAGGAAAACAAAAGAAAAGATATATATTTGAGTATTCTCAGGATTGAAAATTTTGAGTAAGGATTAATTGTTATTTAATACATAAAAATAATAAAGATATGTTTAATAAAAGTGAATTTAGAAAATATGCAGTGAAGCATATGGGAATGACAGGTATGCACGTAGATACTTATGCAGAAAAAACTAGTCAGTTTGCTATGCCAAATATTACTGGTCTTACTCCATATGTTATTGAAGAACGTGAAATGCGTATGACACAGATGGATGTCTTTTCCCGATTAATGATGGATAGAATTATTTTTCTGGGACAAGGGATTAATGATTATGTCGCAAATATTGTGCAGGCGCAGTTGTTATTTCTAGAGTCAATTGATCCTAAAAGAGATGTTCAAATTTTTATAAATAGTCCTGGTGGTTCTGTAATAGCAGGTCAGGGGATATATGATACTATGCAATACATTACTCCAGATGTTGCTACAATCTGTACAGGATTGGCAGCTTCTATGGGAGCAGTATTACTTACTGCTGGCACCACAGGTAAACGAAGTTGTTTACCACATAGTAGGGTTATGATCCATCAACCATTAGGTGGGATGCAAGGTCAAGTTACAGATATGGAGATATCGTATAATTTGATTAAACAATTGCAAAAAGAATTGTATGAAATTCTTGCTAATCATACTGGTCAGAATTATGACAAGATTTCTGAAGATTGTGAACGAGATAATTGGATGACAGCAACTGAAGCTAAAGATTATGGACTAGTGGATGAAGTGCTGGAACGTAAGAAGAAATAATTTTTTTTTAATAGTTATGAACTAAGATTTATTTTTGTTTGTTCATATAAACGACTCCCATTTATTTGCTTATTTTTTTTAATAAGACTATCTTTGCAATGTTTTTCAGTAAATTGATTAACGATTACAGATATATATATGTAATGGTTTGATTATAAAATCAATATATAGTTATGATTTTATTCTTAAATGGCCTTAACATAGTATCTCTCTTTTGTTTTATTTCTTTAACTAAAAGATTTGTATAATGACCAAGCAAGGAGCAAAATGTTCTTTTTGCCATAAACCAAAAGATCAGGCTTTGGTACTGATTTCAGGAGTTGACGCCTATATTTGTGAATCTTGCGTTGAGCAAGCTCAGGTGATTATAGATGAAGAAATCATGCCTTTTCATAGCGAAAAGGATCCTCAGGTTAATGCTATTGATGGGGCCGAAATGAAAGTCCTCAAACCGCTTGAGATTAAAAAACTATTGGATGAGTATGTGATTGGCCAGGATGATAGTAAGAAGATTTTGGCGGTTGCGGTTTATAATCATTATAAAAGGATAACTCAAAAAAATAAATATAGCGAAGACGAAGATTTAGAAATTGAAAAGTCAAATGTTATAATGGTCGGCCGGACAGGAACGGGTAAAACTTTACTTGCACGTACAATAGCCAGATTGTTAAATGTCCCTTTTACTATAGTTGATGCAACAGTGTTTACTGAAGCGGGTTATGTTGGTGAAGATGTTGAAAGTATGTTGACAAGATTGCTTCAAGCCTGTGATTACGATATTGAAGCTGCAGAAAGAGGTGTGTGTTATATTGATGAAATTGATAAAGTTGCACGTAAGAATGATAACCCTTCTATTACTAGAGATGTTTCAGGCGAAGGTGTGCAACAGGCTTTACTTAAAATGCTTGAAGGTACTGATATTCTTGTGCCACCACAAGGAGGTAGAAAACATCCCGAACAAAAATTGGTAAAAGTTAATACAAAGAATATTTTGTTTATATGCGGAGGTGCTTTTTCAGGTGTTGAAAAACAAATTGCTAAGCGTATAAATACCCAGGTTATAGGATTTCGAGGTAATGATCTTGATGAGTTAGACCTTGATAATCTGTTGCAATATATTTCTCATCAGGATTTGAAATCTTTTGGATTAATACCTGAACTTTTGGGTCGTCTGCCAGTATTAACTTATTTGAATCCTTTGGATAAAAATGCGCTCCGTCGAATTCTTACCGAGCCCAAAAATGCACTTACTAAACAATATGTTCGTCTATTTGATATGGAAGGTATCAAGTTGTCCTTTACGGATGATGTGCTAGATTTAATTGTTGAAAAAACGCTTGAATATAGCTTGGGCGCCAGAGGCTTGCGTTCTATTTGTGAAGCTATCATGACAGATGCAATGTTTGAAATGCCTTCACAAACAGATCTTAAAGAATTTGTGGTTACTGCTGATTATGCAAAGGCTAAATTAAGTAAGATTAAACTAACTGTTTTGAAACAAGCAGTTTAATTCTGCAAACGTATTGCTAATTATTTTTCTTAAATATATTTATTTAGTGCGCTTTTTTAATTAAAGTTTGTGTTTTAATGTAAAATGCAATCTACTTTATAACTATCTTACGTGTAAGAGGCTGAAAAAGAATGCTCCTAAACCTAAATAAATAGCCTCTAATATATACTGCTCATAACAGTTTTTGAAAATAAGTATAGAGATCATTACAGAAGATATAGCAAAAACAGCATATATTATAAATGATTTTTTCCCTGCCAAAGCACTATACCAGTTGAAAAGAAATGTAGCAAAGATTAAAAATGGAATGTTTTCAATTAGGATAGCTAAGTTTTCAGATATATTGTTTTTATCTATACCCATTTTATACATGAAGATAGGACCTGCAACAATACCAAATCCACTAATTCCATAAGCGGGAGGTAATAAAATAAACGCCAATTTAGAAAGATGTTTGAAGTTGAGGATGCTTAATATTATTCCAATGCTAATATAGGGTAACAAACTTTCAAAATTATGATTAATAATTTCTTCTGTTATTAGGAATCCAATTAAAAATGCAATAAACCCACAAATGACTCCAGAAATCAGGGCATTAAAAATGGAATACCTGATTGCTTCTTCAGTTGCTTTTGCCATGATTTAATTGGAAGAATGTTGTTTTACGGTAGAAATATTATGAACTTATTCTATGGGTGTTCCTATTTGATTCTCTTCATGTTTGAATTCCTTTAATTTAGGAAGTTCTTTAATAGATTTTAGTCCGAAATGTTGCATGAACTTGTCAGATGTCGCGTAAATTAAAGGCCTACCCACATCTTTGGATCTGCCATTTATTTTAATGAGTTCTTTTTCCAGTAGCTTTCGTACAGCATAATCACAATTTACGCCTCTGATACGTTCCATCTCTCCTTTTGTGATCGGTTGTTTATAGGCAATCACTGATAGTGTTTCAAGTGCTGATTTACTGAGCTTCTTTTTGTTTTTTTGTTGAATTAAAGTACTTAATGTGTCACTAAATTCTACTTTGCTCAAAAACTGATAACCACCTGCAATTTCAACAATATTAAAAGAAAAATTATTTGCAAGATATTTTTGTTGTAATGCTGTAATTTTATTTTGTAACGTACTTTTGTCAAGTTCCTTTTTTTGAAGTGTTTCAATACATTGATGTATCTCTTTAAGAGAAATAGGAGAATCGCTAGCAAAAATTATAGCTTCTATATGTAATGATGTGTTGTCCAAGAGAAAATATATTATAAGAAAAAAACAATATAAATGAAATTAAGGATATCCTTATACTACAAAAGTAGTTGTTTTTGACCTTTTTACAAGTGTATATTCATAAGTTTTTGTTTTTGTAAGACAAAATGAATAGAATTGACAGTTTAAATTAGAAGAAACTTGAATTATTAGCAAAAAAAATTGTAATTTTCGGCTCTTTAGGACAAGGAATAAAATGAAATAGAGTCGATTTGGGTCATTATTCTTGTTTGATTAACTATAAACTTTTTTATCTATAAAAAATCCTATTATTATTATGATGTTGAACTACTTTGATAAAGTAAAAGATTATCTGCTTGAAATGGGGCATGAAATTGTTAGAGAAGATGTCGCTGAAGGGATTCTAATTATTACAAACGAAAGCAAAGGTTTGATGAATACAATGTTGGATTGTGAGGGTGAGATTTTAGTGATTGAACAACATATTCTTAATATGGACCCAAACGAAACTAATGCTCATAGACGCTTATTACAAATTAACCGAGAAGTAGTGCATGGTGCATTTGTTCTGAATGAGGACGCTTCTATGTTATTGTTCAGGGACACATTACAATTATCTAATCTGGATCCAAATGAACTCGAAGGGTCTCTAAATGCTTTGTCTATAGCATTGATTGAAAATACAGATGAACTATTAAGTTGGGCAGTTAACGAAACTATATCTTAATAGATTTTTTTAAATTCAAAACTAATTTGTAACTAATTAAACTCATTATATTATTATGTGGGAATTCATTAAAAGATTATTTAGAATTGGCAAGGCAGAAGCTAATAACGCTGTCGATAAATTAGAACGTCCAATTACAATGACTAAACAAGGTATACGTGATTTGAAAAAAGATCTTGACGATAGTTTAAAAAGTTTAGCTGAAGTTAAGGCAACAGCTATTCGTTCGAAAAGAGAAGCAAACAATCACAAGGAAGCGGCCGACGATTATAAGAAAAAAGCTAAAGCTTTGTTGCAAATGGCAGTTGACGGAAGGAAAGATGAAGCAGATGCCAATCGCCTTGCAGCTGAAGCAATGTCACGCAGAGAAGAAACGCTAAAATTGTATCAGATTTCATTAGAAAATCAAACAAAATTTGAAGGCCTTGTTACTAAAATGGAAGGCAAGATTCGAACACTTAAAAGTCAGATTGCTAAATGGGAAAATGAACTTAAAACGCTTATTGCACGTGATAAGGTTAGTAAAGCTACAGGGAAGTTAAATAAAGAGTTGGCAAATATTGATTCTGGTGGAACATTGGCTATGTTGGAAAAGATGAAAGAAAAAGTTGAAGAACAAGAAGCACTTGCTGACGCCTATGGCGAAATGGCTGATGAGTCTAAAACTATTGATGATGAAATAGATGCTGCACTTGGTGATACTGGAATACATGGCAGTTCTGCTTTAGATGACCTAAAAAGAGAAATGGGTTTGATGCCAGAAGAAGAAGAAAAAATAGAAATAAAAGAAAAGGTCGAAGACACTATTAAAATTGAAGTTGATAAAACTGATACTACAGATAATGATGCTAAATCATAGTTTTATTAAAATGCAATTTGTAAAAAATGGTGTTTGATTTTTATCAAACACCATTTTTTTTAACGTGTTTATTCTCCATTAATATCTAAATTCAATAATTTTAAAAAAGAACCAGGAAGAATTTTGTGGGTAGTTTTTAGGTCCTCGCCAATATAAGAATTCACGTATATATATCCCCCTCCATATTCAGGCTTTTTTTGGTATGCCGCAAATGCAATATCGCAATTTTTTATTTTTAAATTATCAACAGTGACTCGTGAAAGATCTTTTGATGCAATTCCTATTACAGAGCTGGAAATTTCACAATCTTTTATCGTTGAAGTACCTGCTTCTCCTATAGAAATACCTTTGTCACCTGCATTGGCTATTTTTGTATTTTTTATTTCAATAGTACTAGTTGAAAAGTCTATAGCATCATTTCCTGTTTTGTAGAAATAGCAATTATTTACTACACCTGTACAAAAATCAGCATCAAAACCATCTGCAAAAGTATTGCTGATTGTGTTTTTCTCAAAGGTAAAGTTTGATCTAATGATATTTAGTGCATCTTCGCAGTAATTATTTGCAAAAACAGAGTAACGAATATCAACATCCGATTCGTAAAAAGTTATTGCTCCTGTTTGAGTCCAACCTTTGTAGTTTAAAGTGTTTTGATCGGTGAAACTAGTATATTCTACTATAGATCTGTCTTTACTTTGTAAAATTATGATCCCCATAGATGTTTTATCACTAGAGATGATTTTAATTGGAGCATCATTACTGCCTAAAAATTTAATTGCGGAATAAGATAATAAGAAAGCTTTGTTTATTAGATCTATAGTGCTTCCCTGCTCTATTAAAACACTGTGGCCCTCAGGAATTATTATAGGTTGTTTGATTTGCGTATTCTTTTTAAATACAACTTTTTTTGTTAATCCGTTATAATAATAATTAGGATGATCGATAATTAGGTTGCCCTCTAATTCCTGAGCAGCAGTAAATGCTTTAGGGACAGGCCATTTACTTATTTTTGCATAAAAAAGTTGTTTTAAACCAAGGACTTTGAATACAAAAAATTGGGCATCTTTCGGTACTTGAATTTGATGAGAATAGTCAGGTAAATTTCCGTATGGAGTAGTAAAGATTATATGTGTGCTGTCCAAATATATGGGCTGTCCATCTTGTGACTTACTTGTGCCAATAATTTTTAAAGCTGTAGAGTGGCGATTGCAGACAGCAATCAAACCAGGCTTAACTATTTTTGATTGCAATACAGTACTTTTAGGGAAAAGTGCATTTCTAATATTTGCAGCTCTTTGATAAATATAGTTTGTAGTATATTGATAATAAGGGACAATTCTTTTAATGTAAATTGTCCGTTCATTGAGGGATTCCGATATAGAATCTAAAAATGGTTTTATATAAGATTCCTGTGAAAAAGTGTACAGGTAAGCATTGTATTTCTTTAAAAAATCAAAATCTGAAAACAATTTTTTATGCCATTCTTTATCACCAAATTTTGTGCATTGGTTTTCACCAATAAATGAAGTTTTTAACCAAGAGTCTGCAACATTTCCATAACCATCAAATCCTATAGGTTCTAATTTGCTCGTAACAGGGTTGTAATAAAACCTCTGATTATGCCAAATTATACCGTGATGGCCACCAGTAATATCTACAATAGCATAATATTTTGCTAGTATATCAAGATCAAATATATCCTTAGCACTTTTTAATCCGTATTGATACTCAAACATAAGGTTCTGAGCAGTTTTATAATACGCTGAAAGTATTGGTGATGCAGCTGTTTTTGATTCTGAAAATGGGAGAATATTATAACTGATGGTTGATGGAATGCTATCCGGAGTTGCTCCTTCTTTAGATGCATGAATCTTTGATTCCCAAAAATGGGTTTCAGAAAATTTAAGAATAGGACCCTCTTTTCTCAAATTGAATTCTAAGAGTTGTTTAGTAAAATGTTCCTCATAAACATAAAGTCCCCAGTTTTTATTATTGCAAACCAGGTTGATAAATTCATATCTTGGTGTCAAGATATCTTCTTTGTTAAAAAATTTGTGAAGAACCCATTCTTTAAGATAGCCCCTCGTTTTAGGGTTTTGTACAGAAAAGGTTTTGATTCTTTTCCATGATTTATCTGGTTGAGTTTTTATTCTGAAAGACCATTTGTTGCCCTCTAGATGGTCGAGCCAATCACCTTTTAGCCGTAAAGAAACCCCAATTTTTTCAGTATTTCCATCTTTTGGATAAATTGCTCCTTTAACCCAGGAATCTTTTTCAGTCACCAAAATACCTTGTTTTAGTGCTTCATTCCTTTTCTTTTTTAATATCGCAAATTCACCTTCTTTAATATTTAAGTGCAATTTTTCAGGTGTCCACCTAGAATTATTAAATACTGTTCTTGAATAGGCTAAATTATCAAAAAAAACAGGTGTATTCAGCTCGTTAAAGCAAAATATATTTAAGGTATTATCTTCAATGGAATCCATTACATTATATGTGACTGTTAGCTTTTTCCAATTCCTTAGAGAACTATCAAAACCATTATTTTTAACATAATGTGTTTTTTTATCAGCGCCAGAAATTATTAAACTACCAAAATTATCATTGGTTGAATATGACCATACTTCTGCTTCTATTCTGTCACCAGGATATACATCTTTTATAAGGTAATTAAAACCGCTCTTTTGTCCTGAACTAAGAAGCTTGATTGAATATTTACCTTCAAAAGCTTCCTCATTTGATTGGCTTTCAATACCACTTGTAAAAAATCCTTCGAAATGAAATTTGTCATCAAGAATTTCTTCTGCATCGGCTATTTTTATTAGACTTGAATTTAATTGATGAACTAAAGAGGCAATGAAATAAAACAATATTAGAGCGACTAAGATTGTTGCAATAATAACAAGAGCTGCTTTCCATTTATACCTTTTACGGGTTTTAAGTTTTTTTGATATCGCAATATTTTTTTTTAAAATCATACTTGTTTAATCTCCTTTTATTTCCTGTTCTATGAGTTTTAAATAAGAACCTGGCATTATTTTATATAGTTTTTCTATGTTCTTTGCAGTATATGATTGTACATATAAAGAAGCATGTCCATATTCTGGTTTTTTTTGGTAAGCAGCAAATCCTGTTCGGCAGTTTATAAGATTTACTTTTTTTATAGTTGTCTTAGATAAATCCTTAGATGCTATTCCTATGTTGGCCCCATCAATTGTAGTATTAATAATTATAGCATCTCCCTGTTCACCCATCGAAACACCTTTGTCACCAGCATCTTTGATATTACAATCTTTGATAGTAACCTTACTGGTTGAAAAATCTATTGCATCATTTCCAGTTTTGAAAAAGTAACAATTTGAAACAATACCAGAACAGAAATCAGCATCAAAACCATCTGCAAAAGTATGACTTATGGTATTGTGCTGAAAATCAAATTTGGAGCGAACAATGTTTAATGCATCTTCACAACTGTTTTTGGTAAAGTTAGAGTGCATTATGTCTACATCTGATTCGTAAAAATTGACAGCGCCAGATAGTTTCCATCCTTTGAATGAAAAAGCACCAAGGTTTGTAAAGGTTGTATATTGAATTTTGGAATTTTCACTTGCATTAAGCACCGTAAAAGAACGAGCACTATTGTCACTTGATGATATAGTGATAGGGTATTCTTCTGTACCTAAAAATTGAACAGAGGAATAACATAATATGAATGCGTCTTTTATAATGTCTATCGTTATTCCTGGTTTAAACATTACAATATGGCCCTTAGGAATTATTATTGGAGCATCTATTGTTGTTTTTCTATTGAAAACAACTAATTTTTTATTAGGCTGATAATGATAAGAAGGGTGGTGTTCTATTAAATTACCATTTAATTCTTGTACAGGAGCAAAAGCCTGAGGAATTGGCCAATAATTTATATTACTAAAATATTGTTTTTTTAATCCAATGACTCTATAAACTAAAAACTTTGCTTTTTCTGGTACTGATATATGTAAACTATAATCAGGTAAGTTTTTAAAAGGTGTCGTTAACACAATTATTGATGAATCTAATAAATTAACTTTATCATTATTATTGGTACTTGTACCTATAATTTCAATTGGAACCTGAAGGCGATTACATACTGCAATAATTCCAGGCTTAACAGTTTTAGTTTGTACTGAAGCAGAATTGGGATACAAATGGTGTCTTATATTAGCAGCGCGTTTATAAATATAATTAGGCGAGAAATGATAATCTTCTTTACTTTTTTGAATACAAAGCAGTCGTTCCTGAAGCTCCGGATATATAGAATGAATAAATTTATTGAGATAATTTTTATCTGTAAATTTTTCAAGATAAGAATAGTATTTTTCTAAAAAATTTCGTTCCTGAAAAAATTTCTTGTACATGGTCTTGTCTCCATTTTTTGTAGATAAGTTAGCACCAGTAAATACTTTTTTAGGTATTTTTGATAATCCTCCATTTGCAAAACCATCAAATCCAATTGGTTCTAGTTTGCTAATAATAGGGTTGTAGTAGAATCTTTGATTATGCCAGGTTACACCATGGAATGCACCTGTAATGTCTACAATAGCATAATATTTTGCTAATAAGTCAAGGTCAAAAATATCTTTAGTTGTTTTTAAATCATATTGATATTCGTACAATAAATTATGAGCAATAATATATTGTTCAGCTAACTGAGGATTTTTGAAAGTTTTATTTTCACCAAAAGGTTTAATTTCTGGACTTCCACGAAGTAAGGCCCCGTTTTTGTCAGCATCTAATTTTTTTTGTTGTAGAATAATATCCCAAAATCCAGTTTCCACAAAACGAATAATTGGTCCTTCTTTTTTTTTATTGTATTCAGGTAAATGTTTCAGAAAATGTTCTTCATAGACATATAAGCCTAAATTTTTATGGTTAAGTTTGAAATTAACAAACTCATATCGAGTAGTTAAAATGTCTTCATAATTGTAAAATTTATGAAGCATCCATTCTAATAAATAAGAGCGGGTCATTGGATTCTGAAGTGAGAATGTTTTTAATCTATTCCAAGATTTTTCAGGTGTAGTCGCTACTCTAAATGACCATTTATTTCCCAGCAGATGATCCGTCCAATCCCCTTTTAATCTTAGAGATACTTTGATTTTTTCTTCTTTTTCTTCAGGATAAATAAAACCCTTGACCCAAGAGTCATCAGTAGTAATTAAAACGCCATTATTAATTGCTTCTTGTCTTTTTAATCTTAGTTTTTGATATTCATTATCTTTTACAATTATGTGTATTTTTGGAGGTTTCCAGGATGATGAAAATTTAAATTTTGATTTTTTCTTATAGGCCAGATTATCAAAGTATACAGCATCATCATTAGGGTTGTGACAATAAATTTTAATACAGTTGTTTTGTATAGGATTTTTTATTTTTACAGAAACTCTTAGTAATTGCCAGCCTTTAGATTTTTTTATAGGATTGTTTTTACTTTGAGCATATAGTTCTTTTGTATTTAAGCCTGAAATCACCAAACTCCCTTTTGTATGACTAGGAGAATAAGACCAAACTTCAGCGGTTATAATATCGCCAATCCTTATATTCCTTATAATTGTAGAAAAGCCATATATATTATTTTTTTTAGATAGTTTGATAGAATATTTCCCATCAAATGCATAGTCTTTAGACCTTGAATTTGCTGAAGAGGCTTTAAAATCTCCTAAAATAAGTTTTCCATCTTTTATTTTTTCAGCATCCGCTATTTTTATAAATTTTTCTTTTGGTAAATCTGTTGTAGATAATTGATTATTAATTAAGGTATATATTCCATAAATTAATATAGATGCAAGGCAAGTTAGAATTACTCCTTTTAGGTAAAAGGAGTAGTTTAGGTTTTTTTTTATTCTTTCATGTGCCTTTATAATCATCACTTATGGTATAAAAAGATCAAAAGTAAGCTTGAATTAATTTATTAGCTATGGGGCGTTTTATTATGTTATTTGGTTATCATAATGCCATTAACATATTTACTATTCTTTGACAGCCTAAAAGGCAGAAAACTTGTAATACGTTTGATTTCTTTTTCATCAGCCTTTTCATATTTTAGTTCTACAATAACGACTTTGTCTGTATTAATATATTTAAAGAAATTACGTGAATGTATCAATGAATGAAATCGTAAATCTGTATCAATAGTGATTCTGAATTTCAAGTCTTTTGTTCCCCAGTAGGATCTATTATAAGAATTTAATAATGTAGGTTGAAGCGTGTGTTGATGAGGAATAATTGTATTTACTTGTTGTTGAATTTCTTTTACATTGGATAATAAAAAAGAATTGACAGGAAAAATAGTCTTTCCTCCAAGTTCATTTTTTTTATATTTTATTTCTAAATTTGGAGAATTAATGGTGTTTATATCATCACCATACCAACGAACCCTGTATTTTTTTCGGATGTTAATACCCATTAGATTGTCATTCAGACACGTCATATTTGGGGTGTCAAAGTAGATGTTATTTACGGTTCTGTTAGGGTATAATTTATAAAATGATGCCGGATGAGATTTAATAATCTGCATTATGTGGTACATCGATAAATTATCTATTCTGTATTTTCTTTCAAAACGCATTAAAATATAATTTTTAAATAGTCAGTGTTACTAGAAATATTGAATTTTAATAGACTAATACATTAAATCAGCTTCCTGTTATTTCTTTTTCTATAAGCTTCAGGGTAGACCCAGGGAAAATTTTATATAAGACATTAAGATTTTCAGCATTATATTTTTCAACAATTATGCGTCCACCTCCATATTCTGGTTTTTTTTGATAAGCAGAAAATCCGTTTATACAGTTTTTAAGATTTGTAGACTTTACTGTTACAACGGAGAAATCTTTAGAAGCTATTCCTATTACAGCACCATCTATTAATGTGTTAATAATAACGGATCTTCCTTCTTCACCAATAGATATTCCCTTATCTCCAGCTTGTCTAATTTCTGTGTTTATTATTGATATTGCACTTGTTGAAAAGTCTATTCCATCATTTCCAGTATTGTAAAAATTGGAACCAACAACTTTTCCAGTACAAAAATCAGCATCAAAACCATCTCCATAGGTATGGCTCACAGTGCTATTTTCAACAAGGAAATCAGAACGGATTATATTAAGTGCATCTTCACAATGATTCATTGTAAATGCTGACCTATGAATCTCAACATCAGATTCATAAAATGTAACAGCTCCCGTAAGATTCCATCCTTTATATGCTAAAGTGTTCATGTTTGCAAAAGTAGTGAAATTAATCATTGATTTTTTGCTGCATTGTAACACTGTTATACCATTAGCACTACTATCACTAGAAGTTACTAAAATAGGTTCATCTTCTAATCCCATGAAGTGTACAGAAGAATATGAAATAATAAAAGCTTTTTTGGTTATATCCATATATGTTCCACCTTCAATTAGAACATCATGATCATTAGGAATAATTATTGGTTTTGTAATAAAAGCAGAATCTTTGAATATGATTTTTTTTTGTTTTTGATTATAGTAGTATGCACTATGGCCTTCTACTAAATTTCCTTTAAGTTCTTGCATGGGGGTATATGCATTTGGAACAGGCCAGGGGTTTATGGGGGCATAATATTGTTTTGTTAGTCCAGGAACTGAATATACTAGAAACTTTGCAGATTCGGGGATTGCAATTTGGTTCTTGTAATTAGGAAGTTGATAATTAGCTGTTGTAAATATTAATGTAGGTGTATCCAATTTAGTAACAATACCATTGTTTGAATTTGATGTTCCAATAATTTCTACAGGAATTGTGTGTTTATTATAAACTGCAACAACGCCGGGTTTTACAGTTCTAGAATGAATAGAAGAACTATTTGGTTGAATCGCTTCCTGGATTTTTAATGATCTGTTTACCAGGTAATCTGAAGAGAAATTGTAAGATGGGTTTATACTTTGAATATAAAATAGCCTGTCAAAAGTTTGTTTTTGATAGGAGTTGATGAAATTGGAAATATATTTTTTGTTTGAAAATTTATTTAGATAGAACATATATTTTCTAAGGAAGTCGTGATCCATAAATAGTTTTTCATGCCATATTTTTCCCTCCTTCTTTTCTATTGATGCATTATAACCAATAAATGGATGTTTTACCCAAGTGTTCCCATATTCATCATAACCATCAAAGCCAATAGGTTCAAGTTTGCCTATAACAGGATTATAATAAAAGCGTTGATTATGCCATATCACTCCATGATGGGCTCCAGTCACATCCATTATAGCATAATATTTTGCTAATAAATCTAGATTAAAAATCTCTTTGGGTTTTTTTAGACCAAATTGATATTGATACAATAATTTTTGAGCAATTTTGAATTGTTTTGACAAGTTAGCGTCATTTAATGTTTTTCTTTCACTAAAAGGCCGTATATCGGGATTAGCGTTATTATCTCCATGGTGCATGCTAAGGCCTAATTTATGCGCCTGAAGTCGTGCTTCCCAAAGACCATTTTCAGTAAATTTAATAATTGGCCCTTCTCTCTTTTTGTTGAATTCGGGTATTTGTTTGAGAAAGTGTTCTTCGTATACATAAAGCCCGAGGGTTTTATTATTCAAAGACATTGTTATAAAATCATACCTTGTTGTTAAGATATCTTCTTTCTTGAAAAACTTATGAAGTAACCATTCTTTTAAATAAGATCTTGTAAGAGGATCTTGTAAAGAAAATGTTTTTA
Source organism: Saprospiraceae bacterium (assembly GCA_022448945.1). Classification (GTDB taxonomy): domain Bacteria; phylum Bacteroidota; class Bacteroidia; order Chitinophagales; family Saprospiraceae; genus Aureispira. The sequence continues at coordinate 26,683 of JAKVCV010000015.1, read as the reverse complement.
AGCGTTTCCAAGCTTTATTGGTTTCTGTCTTTACACGAAATGACCATTTGTCACCACGTAAATGATCCAGCCAGTCTCCTTTTAATCGAAGAGAAATTTTTATTTTGTCATCACCTTCTTTCTCTGGATAAATAGCAGCTTTTGCCCAGGAATCATCAGTTGTCATTAGAATTCCTTTTTTTAAAGCTTCGTTGCGTTTGTTTTTAAGTTTTGCAAACTCTCCTTCTTTAATAAAGATTCGAATTTTTTCTGGTTCCCAGGTTGATAATGGTTTATTGGTTTTGTAGAACGCAATATCATCAAAGTAGATAGGTTCTTTGTTGTTGTTATAACAGTATATTTTTAGTGAACTATCTTGAATAGGCGAGGTTATCTTTACAATAGTTTGTAAAAGTTTCCAACCATTTTTTTCAGAGATAAAATTAGTGCTCTGTTCATATATCTGCTTGTTATTGTCAAGACTGTTGATTACAATACAACCCAATAATTCATTTGGTGAATAGGTCCAGACCCTTGCAATTATTTGATCTCCAGGCAGCACATTTTTTACTATGGAGCTAAACCCATAAATATTGTTGGGAGCATTTAATTTAATAGAGTGTTTTCCTGAAAAAGCAAAATCACGCGATTGTTGTTTTGCTCCATTGATAATCTTGTCATCATAAAGAAACTTTCCATCTTCTATCACTTCTGCATCGCCTAGTAAGGTAAAGTTTGAATCAGAAATTGTATGACCTGTATTCGAAAACTTGTTAAGAATAGAAAAGAAAGAAACAACCAATAGAATAACTAAAGCCAATATACCTCCAATTTTTAATATTTTGGTACTAATTATTCTTTTGGATATTATCAAATGATTTTTTAGAATCATGATTAGACAATTAAATCAGGTTGGTCTACTATAGAAACAGTTGTGTTTGGTGTTACTTTAACTATTGAGTCCTGCATAAGAGTTATCGCATCCAGATTTGGCGCTTTACAAATAAATGTAACATCAATACCTTTTGCCATTCTATCCATTCTTTTCAATTCTACATAGTCCATGTTTGCCTGTAGAGTATTAACAAATTTATTTACATCGGTATCATCTGAAGATATATTTACATAAAGCATATTTTCCCTTGTATAAATACTTCGGCTTTGTAGTTTGTAATTCACAAACAAAAGGATAAGAATAAGTGAAACTGCAATTGATGCAAGTATAGGGTAATTGGCACCTGTAGCTAAACCTATACTGATTACCAAAAACAAATAAATTAATTCTTCAGGATCTTTGATTGCCGCACGGAAACGAACAATAGATAATGCGCCTACTAACCCTAAAGACAAGGCAATTGAAGACTTAATAATAGTGATTACTAAAAATGTAGTTAATGCTAAGGGCATAAAATTGCTTGCGAATTTTTGCCTGTTCGCAACTGCATTACCATAGCGAATGTAAAATTGTCCTAAAATTAAAGAAAGAATTGTAGCTACAATTAAATTAAGAATAAAAAAATTGAAGTCAATGGTGTTGCTGAATTTATCTAATAATTCTTCGAAATTCATAATTGCTTAAAATATTTTATTAAACTAAATGGATAGATAATTTTTTTGTCTTTCAGTAAAGTTAATTTATGATTGTTTTATATTATAAATTTGAAATACCTAAATATAATACATACACGTAATTAAAATGCTTTACTGTTTTTTGAAGGGCAAATATACTTAAATTGTATTAAGGAATGGTATAAAAGGTATATATATTGGTTTTCTTATCAATTGATGTTGCTTTTATTGTCAGAGTTTAAGTAGATGACTATCAGTAAACATTACGCTACAGTATTAAATTGCAATTTAATCCTTCTTTTATAGAAATCTAAAAGGGTTTAATAACTAAGATTAAAATAATAAATTTAGTTTTTCTCCGGCTTATAAACCTATTAAAATGGGTGCTCGATAATATTAAAAAAATCCTACTTGGGTATATTCTCAAGTCTTAAGCAAATATTTTGACTACTAAATGCGTTGTAAAGAATGTTTTTATATTTATATTGAAGGTTACATAAAGTGGTTATCGTTATGGTGCCAGAAAATATGGTAAATCTCATTAAATTTATGAATGAAATCCATCTACGCACGATATTGGTATAGATTCTTTGGCAAAAGTGATTAGAAACATTACTTTTAGCTTTAAATCTAATATGTAACTTGGAATTGCAATGGACTACTAGACTAAGAAACAATAGTTTGACTTTATGAAAGCTATTATTTAAAACTATAGTATATCAAGATTCACGAAAATAATATCATTAGTGTGTATAACCCAATGTAAATGGAGATAAATCGTGAATATTAGCTTAACGTCTATCTTAATTTGTATTTGGCATAGGCGTTGTATATAGAATCTTTATTTTGTGCCACAATATTTTATAATAAATTATTATCAATAAATCATGATCACTTTTGCAGAAGATATGAGGAATTTATCAAAAATACTTTTTATTAATGTAGTAATTTATATTTCTTTTTTTATGCCAGTTATAAATGCTCAATTGGTGAATTATGAAGAAACTTGGCAGGAGTTTTTAAGGAAAGAGAAGACATCAAATATTTCTGAATTAATGGAACCTGATATAGGTCATAAGAGCAATTATTTAAAATATGCTTTGATGTATGCTAATACCTATTTTTGTGCTGATAATCTTAAATCCTGTCAGGAGATGATAGACAGAATAGAATCAATCGGTGAAGAAGCACAGAATAAGATACCTGGGTTTATAGATCGTTATGATAAATTCAAAATCAAGGTAAAAGCGTATAAGAATTTTGCTCCTATATGGAATAAGTTTTTAAATGATAAAAATTCAGTATCACGAGAAGAAGTTTTTGCCATATCTGATGCTAAAACAGTTTGCGAGAAGGGTACATTGTGTAAGTATTTTTATTTGGTTGCCAGAGATTATTTTTGTGATAATGATTTTGATAATGCCAGAGACCAATTTGATAATAGAGTGCGTAAACTTATTGCAACAAGTTTTGATTATAAATCTATAGACGGACTGAGTCAAGAAATGGAAAAGATGTTATTGTTCTGGGAGGGGATTGATGAGTTGAATACTGCTTGGGATACATATGTCATTACAGGTGTTTCGCCAGGTTTCAAGGGTGAGCTTCCTGTTTTTGATTGCAATGTTTTACCTAATCTTAAATCCTGTATTCTTAAAGCAACATTTGATCTTTGTGGTGAAGGCACTAAAATGCTGAAAAAAATCAAAGCATTACAGAAAATTAATGAACATCCTTTATCATCTGATATGATAGATGTAATTAATTGGATAGAAACTGAAGTAGGCTATATTGAAAATGATTTGGTGATATTAAATTCTTTTTGGAGAGTATTTATTCCTAATGATATCTTGCCAACAACAGCAAATTATAAACATACTTTTCGTTGTGATAGAGAGGCAGAAATAAAGGCATATCTTATGGATGGATTGAGTCAACCCTGTCTAAACGGTAGGGATGCACTTAATAATATTGACCGCATTCGTAAGCAGTATAAACCCGATATGGGTTCAGTTACTTTAACCAAGTTCAAAAAGTTAAAAAGTCTGATTAGCAATGATGAAAAGGGTGTAGCCGTTGTTTTTAGTGCCTGGAGAGATTTTTTGGAAGATGGCCACCTGTCTATCGAATATAATTTTGATTTTGAATTTGGTCATTGTAACAAAGTTTCTGAGATCAGATCTTATATTATAGACGGTACTATTAATAGTTGTCATAAAGGTCAAAAACGCCTTGATGATATAGAAAAAGTAATGGTGGAATATGATCCAGAATTAGACGAAAAAACAATTGAAAAATTGGAGTTTCTTGTTGATTTGGTCGAGAAACAAACCAAAGAAATTAATGATCTTAATTTAGCATGGAATTATTTTATGACAAATAATGAGGTGAGTTATGACCTTGAATATGAATATGATTTTCCTTGTGATAGAATATTAGAAATAAAGGCCTATTTATTGGATGCTTACACCGACCCATGTTTAAGTGGGGCATATGGTTTAGACCAATTAAAAAAAGTTCGTGAAGAATATGATCTCGATTTAGGACATGATTTGCTCGATCTCATAAAAAAACTAGAGCATTGGCCTAAAAAAGAGGCAAAAAATAAGTCAGTACTTGATAAGGCCTGGAAAGATTTTGACAAAGATGGAAGGTTGTCTGGGAAAGTGAATTTTGTGTTTGAATATTGCGATAAAGTTTCTCAGGCAAAAGCATATATTATTGATGGTACGGTAAATTTTGATACTCAAGGTCGTAAAAGATTGGAAGACATGTCACAATTGCAATCTGATTATTTACTTACCTTAAACAGATCTATGGTTAAAAGGCTTGAATGGTTGCAAAATGCTGTTGCTAAATTAGATAAATAGTTGCAGTCGTTTTATTGAAAACAAGCTCATAAATGCTTCTATTGCTAAGTATAAAATATCATTTTTTAGTTTTTAAATAGCGGATTATGCTACGAATAATTATTGTCCTAATTGCTTTTTTACAATTACAAATTTTACTTGGTCAAGACCTTAAAATTGCTACTTTTAATTGTGAGTTTTTAATTAAAAGAAAAGTACATATTAAATATGGGCTGCCCTATAATATCAAATATGCTAAAGGTCCAGAGACTAAATTATGGAAAGAAGAAAATTATCGTCAGGATAGATTTGATCAATCCATAGATATAGTTGCTGAACAAATAAAAATTATCAATGCTGATATAATAGGTTTGACAGAAGTAGGCAATGATGAAGAGGTTAATGCATTGGTCCGTTCTTTACATACGAAAGGATTGACCTATCGATATTATAAAGTATGCAAATCAAAAGATAATCAAACAGGACAGCATGTTGCATTACTATCTAAATATGAATTAAAAGATATTCAGCCGGCATTTCCTAACCGTGGTTTGTATTTTATAGAATCTGATGATGATGAAGTAGATGAAACAGGTATCAGTAAGGGAATGAAAGCTTCAGTGACTGTGAAAGGAATAGAATTTCATATATTTATATTTCATTTAAAATCAGAAAGAGGAGGGGAGGATAGTGATCAAAAACGACATATGCAGGCTGAAATAGCAAGACGACTTATTATCCCCTATATTCAGAAAGGTGATCATGTGATTGTTATGGGGGATTTAAATAGTGAAAAAAGGCATCCTGTATTAAAAACAATAAGAGGTTTTAATGACATTAATGAGGAGTTGATACAGACAGGAGATAGTGATTATTTTGAAGATAATACTATCAGATGGACATATAATTATAAAGGTCAGATGGAACAGATAGACCATGTTCTATTGTCTCTAGGAATAAAAGAATTGTGTAAGACTAATAATCAGAAAAAGAATCAATGGGGTATTAAAACCAAAATTATTGAAACAAAAAATGAGCGAGTTTCTGATCATAATGCACTATTGGTAGAGTTGAATTTTAAATAATTCAACATTAATTATTAACATATTCATCCAATACAATAAATTCCCATGTTAATTTTTTTTCGGGAATGTTATGTGTGAAAATCAAAAACTCATCCTTATCTTTTTGACGCATTGTAGGCCATTTTTTTTTGCCGTCGGGATAGCTTTGTAATAAGCCGCAGGCTAAAAATATTACCTTTTCTGGAGTCACCATTTCATATTTTTTTGACATGCCGCCCCAATCACCAGCAACCCATATTACTTGTATGCCTCTTTTTTGTACTTCTACAAGTTTTGGGTATATCACTGTTTCAAAATCATGTTGCCCTTCCTTACAAGACCATTGATAATCCTGATCATCAAAATGACAGAGCCTTATATAGCTCGTGTCTAATGAACCCCAATGTGTTTGATGAGATAAAATAACAAGATGGCTAGAAGATTTTGTGCTAATGGTATCTAATACTTTTTCGATCATTTCATATTGTTCATCTAACAAATCACAGCGACCTGAAAGTTGAGGGATAGAGACAACATTTATCGATGTATTTAAAACTAGACGAGTAATGCCATCATGTGTATCCGAGTAAAAAACTCGGTTAGACATTAGCTTTTCCGTAAGGGCATAATTGCTGTTATGACAATCGTGATTTCCTATTGCCCAGTAAACATGATCTTTTGTTACATGCATTTCTCTGTTTAATTTATCTAAGGTTGCCTGATCTTGGTCTGTTTGATTGAATAAATCACCACCCAACCATATCTCATCAAATATATTAAAATCCATTTTGTACATGCGGGGGTCAAAACTATCATCACTTTCTTCATCATAAGTGTGCCCCATAAAAATATATTTTTGAATTGCTTTAGGTGCTTTATTTTGATTGCAACTAATACAGTAAACAGCTAAAAAAATTATCGATAGATAACTTTTTATTTGATTGAGGTTGAAAATAGAAATAGACAAGTACATTGATTTAGTTATAAGGTCAAGATTATAAATACTTATTAATATCAAATGATTTTATAAAATTTAGAGCTTTATCCATATCCTTGGCGAGTACTCTGTCATCTTGGATTACAGGTATTTCTTTTCTAAATTTAGAAACAACTTCCTCAATTATTGGAGATGATTTTAGTTTGCGGAAAGATAAAGCTTGAGTAGCAGCAAGTAATTCTATTGCTAGTAAGCGTTCTACATTTTCTACTATTTTATATAATTTTGTTCCTGCATTTGCAGCCATGCTTACATGATCTTCCTGGCCATTACACGAAACAATAGAATCTACACTTGCAGGCATGCATAATTGTTTGTTTTGGCTGGCAATACTTGCGGCTGTATATTGTGTGATCATCAAACCAGAATGTAAACCTGAGGAGGGCGTAAGAAAAGGAGGTAAGCCACGTTGACCTGTCATCAATTGATATAACCTTCGTTCAGAAATACTGCCTAATTCAGACATTGCAATAGCCAAAAAGTCAAGAACAAGAGCGATGGGTTGCGCATGGAAATTTCCACCAGAGATTATAGCATCAGATTCGGGAAAAATATTAGGGTTATCCGTTATACTATTGATTTCTGTTTCTATAACTTTTTTAGTGTGAGCAATTGTGTCTTTTGTAGCACCATGAACCTGTGGAACACAGCGAAAGGCATATGGGTCTTGTACTGTATCTTTAGGTGTTTCTGCTAAGGCACTACCATTTAATAGTTTTCGAATGTTATTTGCTGTAGTTATTTGACCATTATGGGGGCGAATTTTATGAAGACGCTCATCAAAAGGTGAAGTTACACAAGCAAAAGCATCTATAGATATGGCGGCAATCATGTCTGCAAATTTCGAAAGTCGTAGGGCTTTAATAATTGCCCAAACACCGTATGCTGTTGAAAATTGTGTACCATTTAACAAGGCTAATCCTTCTTTCGGCTGAAGTTTTATTTTGTTCCATCCAAAGTGTTTTATAGCGGATGCACTATCAATGCGTTCATTTTGCATATAAACTTCTCCTTCTCCGATAAGGGGTAAACTCAAATGTGCTAATGGTGCAAGGTCTCCAGAAGCACCCAAAGAACCCATTTGATAAAGTACAGGAAGTATTTTTTTGTTATACATATCTACTAGACGTTCTACCAGAATAAGACTAACAGCAGAATGCCCTAGAGATAAGCTTTGAATTTTAAGAAATAGGATGATTTGAATAATTTCTTGTGGGACTAAATCTCCAATGCCACAAGCATGAGATTTTACCAAATTTTCCTGTAACTCCGTTAGCGCTAGTGTGTCAATTTTTATATTGCATAACGAACCAAATCCAGTATTGATGCCATAATAGGATTTGTCAGAATTATTGACTTTTTGGTGTAAGAAATTATAGCAATCAGTAATTACTTTTTTGCTTTGCTCTGATATAGTAATGGGTTGATTTTGTGTGAAAATATCACTTAAATCTTCTATGTTCAATAGCTCACTTGATACATGGTGCATATAATGTTGTTTTTGAGTATTTCACAATAATACTCTAAGGTACACAAAAGAACAAATTATGCAATTGAAAGATTTTTTTTTATTGAGTTAAAATAACAATTATAATTGGAGAAAACTTCATTAATTAATCAATTGACGAATATTAAATAAAGACAAAAATAAACCTATTATGGAATAGGTTCAAATTATGTAAATAAAAAAAAAAAGTGTACTTTGCCAAAGTTTTCTAAGAAGCAAATGATTGTTTTTTATAGACCCGATTATTTTATTTTTGATGCTCTAATCTTTAACATAAAATATACAAATTATCCCCAAAAATGGCTAATACACCTAGTAAACCACAGCACAATTACCTTTATTATGGCACCAAGACTACAGCAAAAGAAGTGCACCGGTTTTTAACCCATTCCATAAAAACTAATGAAAACTCAGAAAAAAATGGTCGAAAAAAATCCCCCATCTGTGTATGGGGAAGACATGGAATAGGTAAAACACAATTGGTTGAATTTATTGCAGAAACGGAGGGCTTTAAGTTTGCTTATATTGCACCTGCTCAATTTGAGGAAATGGGTGACTTGGTAGGAATGCCAAGAATAATAGATGGAGTAACAAAGTTTATTGCTCCAGATTGGGTTCCTAAAGAAGAAGGTCCTGGTATTTTACTTATTGACGATGCTAATCGTGCTGATGATAGAATACTGAGAGGTATAATGCAGTTGCTTCAAAATTATGAGTTGATTAGTTGGAAATTGCCAAATAAATGGCAAATTATTTTGACTGCAAATCCTGACGGTGGTGATTATTCAGTTACTCCTATGGATGATGCCATGTTAACGCGCATGATGCACATTACAATGGATTTTGATGTCAAAGAATGGGCAAAATGGGCAGAAGAGAATGGTGTGGATCAGCGAGGCATCAACTTTGTTTTAACCTACCCTGAAATGGTTACTGGGGAACGCACTACTCCAAGAACATTAGTTCAGTTTTTTGAATCTATTGCCTCCATTGAAGATTTAACTGAAAATTTGGGTTTGATTCAAATGTTGGCAGATTCTTGTTTGGATTCAAACACAGTAGCCTCTTTTATGGCCTTTATCAATAACAACTTGAGTAAATTGGTGACACCGGAACAAATTATTAATTCTACCAATTTTAATAATGATGTTCTTGAGCACCTTAAAGGGATTGTTATGAAAGGTACTTTGCGGGTAGATATTCTGGCAACATTATGTACGCGTTTGGTAAATTACTTAGTAATTAATAATATTAAACCTAACAAGGAACAATTGCAAAACATTAAGGAATTTATTAAAATTGATTTTATCCCTAACGATATCCGTTTGTCAATGGCTCAGGATCTTGTAAGTGCTTCACATTTGAAATCTATTATGGCAGATCCTGAGATTGGTAAACTTTTGCTGAAAAGAATGTAATTTATTCATGTTTTTTTAATTATCATAGAAAAGAGGCCTTAATGCAATTTGCATTAAGGCCTCTTTTAAATAATGTTAAAATATGTCATATAACAGTATAAGTAAACAACATATTCAGCAACTTGAACAAATTGTAGGAAAAAAACAAATATATCTTTCCGAGGATAAATTGGAAAAATATGGTCAAGACAGAACAGAAAACTTGCTTTTCGTTCCTGAAGTAGTTGTTTTGCCAGATAATGTAAGACAAATTAGCTTGATTATGCGATTTTGTTATGAAAATAATATTCCTGTTACAACAAGAGGGGGAGGGACTGGCTTGGCAGGAGGTGCATTGCCTGTTTGTGGTGGCTTATTGATATCAATGGAGCGATTTGACAAAATAATTGAAATTGATGAGTGTAACTTACAGGTTACAACTGAGGTAGCTGTTATCACTGAAATTTTGCAAATGGCAGTACGGGAAAAGGGATTGTATTTTCCTCCAGACCCAGCGAGTAGTGGTTGTTGTTTTATTGGAGGTAATATTGCTACAAATGCTGGAGGTCCAAGAGCAGTTAAATATGGAGTAGTAAAGGATTATGTTTTAAATCTGGAAGTTGTTTTGTCGAATGGTGATGTCATTTGGACAGGTGCTAATACATTAAAGAATGCTACAGGTTATAATTTAACCCAACTAATGGTTGGAAGTGAGGGAACATTGGGTATAATTACTAAAGCAGTGTTAAAACTAATTCCATACCCTACACATAGTTTGTTGATGTTAGTGCCATTCTATTCATCATATAGGGCAGCTGAAGCAGTCGCTGCTATATTTAAGGGAGGTATTACTCCTTCATGTCTTGAGTATATCGATAGGCGTGCAATTGATATAACTTTGGATTATCTTCAGGATTATTCTTTGCAACCTGATGATAAAGTTCAAGCGCATTTGATTCTTGAAGTAGATGGGGGACACCTTGAAAAGTTATATCACGATTGTGAAAGAATTCAGGAAGTTGTCGAGGGATATGAATGTGGTGAAATCCTTTTTGCTGATGATACACCAAGTAAAGAAAAACTCTGGAAAATCCGAAATAACATCAGTCAAGCTGTTAAACTGTATTCGGATGTTAAAAAAGCAGATGCCGTAGTACCTCGTGGAGAATTGCCAAAGTTATTCAAAGGAATTCACCATATATGCAGTCAGTTTGGTGTTAATTGTGTTAGCTTTGGTCATGCAGGTGATGGTAATATTCACATTAGCTTGTTGAAGGAAAAATTGTCTGATGAATATTGGGATAAAGAAATAGATTCTGTGATTTATGCTATTTTTAATTTGGTAAAAACTTTAAAGGGAACTATTTCTGGTGAACATGGCATAGGATTCGTAAAGAAGAAATATATGGGTATTGTATTTAGTGAAATAGAACTCAATTTGATGCGTGATATCAAAAAAACTTTTGATCCGAAAGGCATATTGAACCCTCAGAAAATGTTTTAATAAGTGTTTTAATATTAAAATCAGAAAAGTAGTTCATGGTCTTGGTGTTACTTCATTATATACAAAAAGAAGGATTTTTACTACATGTTTTTGCTAGAACTTAATTAGTTCAATAATACAAAATTATATATCTTTGGGTAATTAAAGTTTTTATAAACATTCGCATTAATGAATTATAAACAGGTCTTATAATATAATTTGATACAGGAACTTAAATAATAGTCAATTATAAAATGAAGTATTCAAACCTATCGTTCATTGCATCAGCAGTCTTCTTTGCACTTTCATTAATGTTGATCGTATTTTTTGCATCTTGTAACCCTTCCCGTAATATAACTACAGACAACAATCAGAATACACATTTGGATCCAGTTGTAGCTAAAAATACAAATCCTGAAGATACGTTAAAACCGGAAAATTATATTGGGGTGACAAACGCTATCGGTGTTAATAATAGCTCGAATAGTGATACCATTATATGGTGTGATACTGTTCAGGAAAGTGAATTTAGATTCATAGTTGTATGTTTTGAAAAAGTTGGTAATAATCAAATTAAAGCCGATACTATTCAAGTAATAGATCTTAATGATGCGTCTACTTTGTCTATAACTAAAATTGATTCTACTATTAACCTTAAATTGGCTTATAAAGTAGCTATTATTATGCCTTTTATGAGTAATGGCTTTGTCCCTGCCCCTACCAAAGAAATTCCACCAAAGTCTATTAAGGCAGTCGAATTTTATGAAGGCGTTTTAATAGCGCTGGATAGCCTTAAAGCTGAAGGTGTTAGCTTGTTTGTTGATGTTTTTGATTCAGAGCGAGATACAGGAGTTGTTAGGAGTCTACTACAGAAACAGGAATTAAAGGAAGCGGATTTGATTATTGGGCCTTTGGGCTCTAATGCTATAAAAATTGTAGCTGAATATGCAAAAGAGCATAAGAAACCAATGATTTCTCCATTTAATTCTAGAGCTGATCTGACTACAAACAACCCGTATTATATTCAGGTGAATCCTTCATTTCAAGTACATAGTGATTTAATTATTGCACATCTTCATAAGATAGAACGTGATAAAAAGGTAATAAGAGAACCTCTAGAAAAAAATCTGTTGATCTTAGGTCTGAAAGAAGACAGCTTGAGAATTAGAATGTTGCAGAAGAGCTATTCAGTATATAAAAATGATACAATTGCTCAGATTCCCGAACTTATTATGCCGACAACTACAATAGATATTGACACCCTTAAACCATTTTTGAATGAAGAAGAACTTAATATTATTGTTGTCCCATCATATAGAAACGAGGGTTTTATCTATAACTCTATGAGAGAAATTCAAAAATTGGTAGATAAAGTAGAACCTAAAAATGGTTACCAGATTGTTGTAATAGGAATGGATAAATGGAGATATTATACACGTGTAAATTTTGAATATTTCGAATCCTTGAATTTGCATTTTTCTAGTTCGTATTATACTAATAAAGAAACTTCAGGTGTACGTAAATTTAATAATGATTATAAGGCTGTTTATGGAATTGGTAGTCGAGAATTTAGTTTTGTTGGCTTTGATTTGATGTTGTTTTTTGGAAGAATGATGCATAAATATGGGGTAAATTTTCCAGCTCATTTGTCTAAAGAATCTGCTCAGTATCGCCATACTATTTTTCAGGTTCAGCCGACTTACGACACTATAATGCCGCCCATCCAATTAAAAGATAATCACTTTGGTCAAACCATATTAAGATCGTATGAGAATAAATATCTTAATTTTTTGAAGTTCGAAAGATATAAGTTGAATAAAGTAAACTAATTATGACTTTTATCAGTAGAAAATTTCGCAAATCATACAACGTGCGGACCCTCCGCCAACCGTTTCAATTGTAGGTATAGATACAGGAAGTAAATTACAATACTTTTTTAATTTCTTTATTTGATTACTAGTTAAACAGTGCATTGCTTTTTCTGAAAGTACCAGAATTTGATTGTTATTTACAGATAAAGCAAGCATATTCCCTGCAAAATTACTCATTTGTTGAAAGTCGATTTCAATAATTTCATGTCCTGATTCAATCAAAGACCTTAGTATTGTTTTTCTTTCTGTTGTACTACTAATACTTTCAAGGCATATCACTGCAAAACCTTCCCCTATGTTCATCATCACATTAGTATGATATATTTCAACTTTATTTTCATCATAAGCATGAAAACTAATTGCTTTATAACCTAAAATCTTAGCGCAATGTTCAAATACCATTTGATCTGTTCTAGGCGAAAGGCAAGCATATGCTATTTTGTTTTTGTGGTCAAATACAATAGAGCCTGTTCCTTCCAAAAATTTTCCTTCTTTTTCATAAAAAGAAAGGTCGACCAGGTTTGTTATTTGATATTTAAGTTTAAGATTGTTTATGATTTCAGACCTTCTTTCAGGCCTCCGGTTTAATGTACATAATGGATATAAAATTATAGTTGAGTTAGCATGGAAAGAAATCCAATTGTTTGGGAAAATTGCATCAGGTTTGACAGGAACCTGGTTGTCATCAAAGACCTCAACTTCGATGCCTATTGATTTTAATTTTTTAACAAAATTTTCAAATTCAATAAGAGCTTTTTGTTGAATTATGTTATCTTTTTCATTTAAATCATTCTGGAATACGTTAGATTTGGCTGTTTGTATATTATGCGAAAAAGAATGAGGCCTTATTAAAAATACGGTTGAAGTACTTTCCATTTATTATTATTAATATTTATAAGAATAGTTAATGGTATAACTGAATATAGGAAAAAATAGATTTTTTATAAATTTTTGATATTTAATTGTAGTATTTAGATCAGTTGGAATCATTTGTTTATAGATGTAGGGGTTGTTCCACTTTCTGTCAGTACTTGAAGCAAAAATATGTGGTGAATGGAGTTGCTTTAGAAGTTCTTGGAACAATTTAATATCAAAAAATATGTATGGTAAGATTTAGGAGGACTGTATTTCATTTAGAGAATCTATTTCTATCCTATTTTAGCATGCTTTAATAAATCAACCATCATTTCTTAAATCCCCTTTATTTTTTTTGCTCTTCCAAAGCTTCTTTAGGATACTGTTGGAGTTGAGCATTTAAGTTGCTACGCTCCACTTCCAATTCCTTAATCTGTTTTTTAAGAAGGGTGATTTGGTTATTCAAATCTTGATTTTCTCTTTCGGATGTTTCTTTATTATTTTCAAGATTGACTATTGATTTTTCGAGTTCTGCAATCTCTTTTAGGGCATTTTTTAGTTTGCCTTCTGGTTTATTAGTCGTTTTAGGGTCTCCAGTATTATTTTTTAATTTTTTTTGAGTCTCATTTAAAGCCTCAATGGCCTTAGCGCTTTTTTCTTCTAAAATGCTTTTTTCTTTTTCTACATCCTTAATAATGCTTTTTAGTTCTTCAGCTTTTTCTTTCAAATTTGAATTCATTGTAGTAAGACTTTGATATTCTTCCATCAATTTTTCCTTAGACTCTTTAAAATTGCGCGCATGATCTTTATATAATTCCAATTGGTTAGCAATTATTGTAATTTTTGATTTTTGTTGATCTGTTATTTCTTGTTTTTCTTTAAGATTAGCTTCTGATGTTTCTAATTCTTCTTTTGTACGATTAAGCCGGGCACTAGTAACTGTTAATCGTTCTGAAATCGCTTTCTTTTCTTTAGATATATTTGAAATATTATTCTCTAAGGAAAATACTAATTTCTTGTTTTTTCGGTAGGCAGGTAGATGCGCTGCCAATGCCCAAACTAATAATCCAAGTAAAAAAGATACCCCAAGAATAATATATAGAATTGGGTCGGCTTGATTGAATAACTTAATAAATGCTTCTTGCATATTTTATAAGTTTTACTTAATTAAGTGATTTAATCGTTTTTGTAGTGTGATTAAATCATCAATAATAGTAATTAATTATTTGTGTTTATAGAATCTAATGGCTGGTCTGTAAATGCAATAGGGTTTAATAACATTTTTAAAACAGAATGGTTTAATTATCTGTGCCTCATTAAGTCATAACAGATTGCCTCGGACTATATACGTAATTTCCTTCATAGAAGTTCTATTTTTATAAAAAAAAACACAGATACTTGGTGTAGAACTTCAATATAGGTTTAGGATTAATCATATTTGTTATACAATATTTCAATATGTTGTTTTTAAGTAGGCAATCGAAAATGCTATTCATGGCTTTATTGCTACTCAATAATTACTGATTTTACATTTACAAAACTCATTAACCCTTCTTTACCCAATTCTCGACCAATCCCTGACATTTTAATGCCACCAAATGGTATTCTAGGGTCCGAACTCATTATTCGATTAATAGCAACTGCACCAACTTCAAGTTGCATCGCAACTGATTTGGCATGTTCAGTGTTATTAGACCAAATAGTTGCCCCTAAGCCATAGATTGAGTCATTTGCTAATTTAATAGCTTCTTTAGAGTTTTTAACAACAAATAAAGCAATTACTGGACCAAACATTTCTTCATTGTATGCTGGCATCTCTTTTTTAATGTTTGTAAGAAGTGTTGGGAAAAAATAATTTGTGCCTTTTTTGTGTCCACCTTTAAAATCCACAACAGCTCCCATTGCTATTGATCTTTGAACCTGTATTTCTAGCTTTTCGGCAAGGTCTAGTCGTGCCAAAGGGCTTATATTTGTATTAGGGTTTATTGGGTCACCTATAATTAGTTTAGATAATTCATCGATTACTAGTGCTTTAAATTTATCTGCCACCGATTCAACTACTATGAATCTCTTCGCTGAGATACAGGTTTGGCCAGAATTATGCATCCTTGATTGAACAGCACACCTTGCTGCATCTTCTAATAAAGCATCTTCAAGGACTATAAATGCATCAGCCCCACCAAGTTCTAGGATGCACTTTTTAACTTGTTTGCCAGCTAATTTTCCAACGGCAGAACCAGCATTAAGGCTTCCGGTAAGTGCAACTCCTTGTATCGATGGTTGCTTCAATATTTTTTCTATTGTATCAATTCTAACAGATATATTCTGAAATACCCCGCTTGGGAATCCTGCTAGTTTAAACACATCTTGAATTAAATTTGCGCATCCCATAACATTGGGAGCATGTTTCAGAAGTGTTACATTGCCAGATATTAAGGCAGGAACAGAAAACCTAAAAACTTGCCAAAATGGGAAGTTCCATGGCATAATCTGTAAAATAGTACCCAATGGTTGAAAGGTTACATAACTTTCATTAAATTCGGTTTCAATAATTTGATCTTTAAGAAAATCAGCACAGTGCTCAGCATAATATTGACATACCCAAGCACATTTTTCCACTTCAGCCCTTGCTTGAGCAATGGGTTTTCCCATTTCTTGAGTTATTTTTAGTGCATATTCACTTTTGTTGTTGTTTAGTACCTGTCCAGCTTTCTTAAAAAGAGAAGACCTGTATTCAAATGATTGATTTTTCCAAACGTTAAAAGCATTAGCAGATTGTTGGATTTTGGTATCCACTTCAGCCCAACTTTCAATATAATATTCACCAATTACATTATTGTCGACAGGATTTATGGATTGAAAATGATTACGCATAAAAGAAAAAATGTAATCTAGTTTTTGATATTCTTATAAAGGATGTTAAACCTTAATTAAACTTATTTTGGTGCTTAATTGTCAAAGCCAATCTCTGATTTATTATTAATTTATGTCCAAAAAAGTAAAAAAACTAGTGGCAATAAAATGTTAATGTTTACGTTTATCTAAGTTGTATGATTTTAATTCATTCCGCAAATGTAATTATAGCTTCTAAATTCAACAAAAAAAGTATTATTAATTAAGTGCATTTTTTCAAATCATTTTTTTTATGGTAATTAATACAGCAATAAGTATTTTTTTTATATGATTTTAGGTAACATTTTGCTATTCGAAAGCATAAACAAATAGAAGAGTTTTTGCCAATTTTACTTTACTGAAGTATTTACACATTTTTCACTATAATGATGACCACTCAATAAGTTTTAACTGATGTATTAATCTATTTATATCCGTAACAAAATATAAACTTTTTGATTTCTTTATTTCCTTCACTATAGTTTTTGTAAATAATAACCATTTAATAGAATGATATACAGAAACAAAATCAATGGATTCGCTTTTATCTTAACCTTAGCTTTTGTAATTGTTTCCTGCTCAAGTGATAATATAAAGTCTTCAAAAATAAATACGTCAGATATAGAATCTACTGAATTTAATACTAGAGGCTATACAAATAAAGTTGCATCTAAAATTTATTATTATAATAGTATAGTATCATTTGAAAATGGAAATTCTAACATGGATCTTAATAACTTGGCTGACCTTAATGGGAAACAGGTTAACTTTGTAGTTTTATATGAAGCAAGTGCTCCATGGGCAGAAACATTTAATTCCGGCAGATATGATACTACTGGGAATGATGAGTTGAATCATTTATTGGAAATTTATCAATTGGAAATAATTAAACAATTTGATGTCGATGATAGTAAAGAGGGCTTCATTTTAGAGTCTATTGGGCGTGGGGTAGAAAGTCCCATCGAAGTAGCAAGAAAGCTTTCAATGATCGATTATGTTTTTATGGTACACTTAAAAGAAATACCATCGGATAATAATATTGTTAATGAAACAGCAGCTAACGATTAATTATTGATATTTGTTTTTTAAATATCAGGCTTTTTTAAGATATTTGCATTTTAAATATTATTAACCAAATTAAAAATTTGAGAAATGTAGTTTATGAGCCTCCGAATAAATAGATGATATTAAGTTTTTCTTTCATCTTTTTATTAAAAAAATCAATTGTAACAGTTCTTATTAATCCAACATTATATATGTAATCATTTTTTTATCTCCAAATTAAAACATAATGAAAAGTATTTCTAATTTTTTTTCCTTTAATCTAATAGCTGTAGTTGTTGTTATGGCTTTTTCTTGTAATACTGATCAAAATACTCAGATTGCTCATCATGAAACAATCATTGATAGCAAAGATATCCATACACGAAGTATTGTTAAAAAGGTTACATCTAAGTCATATTATTTTAATAGCCTTGCTTCTTTTCAGAATGGTGAAGCAGATGTAGATTTGAATAATTTAGCTGACTTAGAAGGTAAACAAGTAAATCTTGTTGTACTTTATGCATCAGATGCTCCATGGGCGGAAGTTTTCAATACGGGTAGATATGCTACTACAGGTAATGAAACATTTAACGCATTATTAGAATCATATGATTTATCAATTGTTGAACAATTTGAACTTGATGACGAAAGTGAAGGCATCGTTTTGGAATCAGATGTATTACTTAATGCCCCCATTGAAGTTGCACGGGAAATTTCTCTTATTGATTATGTTTTAATAGTCCAAGTTAAAGAAATACCTCAGGATGATGTGTCTGAAGAAACAGCTGATGTTGAATAATATATTACTATGAAATAAATTAATCGTCCATTTGTGTTTCGCAAATGGACTTTTTTTTTTGTGATATTTTTATGTTTTTTTAATAAATCAAATCGACATGTAAGTAAAAAGTTGTATTTTACGTTTTCTTGAAAGTTGCTTTTTAATGGAATGTTTTTCAATATAAAATGCTCTTTATGATTTTAAGGTTTCTTTTTGAAAGGTAAGAAAGAAACTGGTAGATTTTATTTTACCTATAAAGACTTAATAATGAAATTGGATTTAGAAGTACTAGAAGTTGTGTTTACTAATAAAGGTAATGATCTCAGAACTATTGCCGAGCAAAAAAATGTTATGTTGATTTTTTTAAGACATTTTGGTTGTGCTTTTTGTAGAGAAGCTTTGGCAGATTTTGCTTTAATTAAAAATGACTTGGATATTAGGAAAGTGAAATTGGTATTTATACACATGGCTGATGAGCAAACTGCGGATGAGTATTTAGATGCTTTTGGATTAAAAGGTGAAGAACATATTTCCGATCCTGATATGTCTTTATATGAATATTTTGGATTACAAAAAGGTGGTTTTAGAGAATTATATGGTCTAAAAGTATGGATGCGTTTAGTTAGACAAAAAAATGGTAGTTTAATTCAGGCCTCTTTAGGTAATGTTAAGCAAATGCCTGGAATCTTTATGTTACATAAAGGTGAAATAGTTAACAGCTTTATTCATAAATCTGCTGCAGATAAACCCGATTATCTTGATATTGCCGATTGTTAATTTTTTTTTGGGGCTAGGTGTGTTTCTTTTAAGATTTCTCTTTTTATATGTTAAATTAAGTTTATTCAGTAAGGATTTTATATAAATTTGCCTTTATGAAAAAAACTAAAAAAAAAGGTCTGACTTTATTTTTTTTAACCCTTGTTACTTGCTTGGTTTATAGTCTTTGGCCTTTAGGTAACCCTTCCTATAAAATTGTTTTTGATTCAAATAAGATAGCTTATAGAAAAGCTTTTCTTAATCTAAAACAGCCACATATAGACTCTAATCTTCTCCCAAACGTGATTGTTATTTTGGCAGATGACTTAGGCTTAATGGATGTTTCTTGTTATGGAGGGCAAAATGTTTCTACAAAGAATATTGATGCTTTAGCAACTAATGGAGTTAGATTTGATGAAGCGTATATAACTTCGCCAATTTGTGCACCGTCAAGAGCTGGATTGATTACAGGGCGCTATCAACAGCGATTTGGTTTTGAAATAAACATTCATGAGCGTTATCCTAAAAATCGTTTAGAATATTTTGTATATGCTAATTTATTGAATACTGGTGATTGGAAAGTAGCTCGACATTCAGATTGGGCTGTTCCATCTTTTGAGGATATACATAAACAGGGATTGCCACCAACTGAATTTACTCTATCAGAAATTTTAAAGACCAAAGGTTATAGTACAGCTGCTTTTGGAAAGTGGCATATGGGTTATAATGAAACTGCAATACCAATTAATAGAGGTTTTGATTATCATTATGGTTTTTATGAAGCTTTTAGTTTGTATGCTCCAATGGATAATTCAGAAATTGTAAATCAAAAATTAAAGGATTTTTCAGACCCTCATATTTGGAGTAAAGGCCGTTCTGGAAATTGTGCTATTAGAAAAAACGATACTATTATTGAAGAAGAGGTCTATCTCACAACCAAAATTGCAGAAGAAACAACTCAATGGTTACAAAAACATCAAAATGAACCATTTTTTATTTATGTTCCTTTTTCAGCGCCCCATACCCCTTTTCAAGCTACTAAACAATATTATGATAAATACAAGCATGTAAAATCACCTGAGAAAAGAATTTATTATGCCATGATTCATGCCCTTGATGATGCTGTTGGTACTATAATGAACAAATTAAAACAATTAAAACTAGAGGAAAATACTCTTGTTTTTTTATTGAGTGATAATGGAGGTGCCACATATACAGGTGCCGCCGACAATAGTCCGCTAAAAGGAGGGAAGTTCACCAATTTTGAGGGTGGTATTAATGTGCCTTTTATTATGCAATGGAAGGGTACAATCCCAGCAGGTATGATTTATGAAAAGCCTGTTAGTGCGTTGGATATTTTTAAAACTACTACTACAATTGCTAATGTACAAATACCAGATGATCGTGATTTTGATGGGGTTAATCTAATGCCTTATTTATTGGATTCTAATTATTTTGATAAAGTGCCACATGAAACGCTTTTTTGGCGCTCAGAATATCATAAAGCAATACGTAAGGGAAAATGGAAGTTAATACGAGATGATTTTGCAAATCGTACAGTTTTATATAATGTAAAAACAGACAAGTATGAAATTAATGACCTGTCAGATGAAAATCCTCATATAGTTGAAGATCTTAATAAAGCATTCTACAATTGGGAGAAAAAGTTAATAAGGAGTAATTGGCCAAGGGTTATGGATTATCAAATTCAAGATGGCAACCTAGTCTATTATTTTCCTTTATAGATACTTTTTTATTTTTAGTTACATTTTATTTGTTAACCAGTTTTTTGAAAGGCATCCAAATGTTTTGCCATAGTGTTGTATAGTCATTCTGTTCTTTTTCTTCAATTCCATACTTTAGCTTTTGATCTGAATGACTAATCGATAAAGTCTTAAAAAGCCAATCCCAAATAGCAAATAAACTTCCAAGATTTTTGTTAAAATCTTTAGGGTTTTTACTATGGTGTATTTGATGTTGTGCAGGACTAATAAATATATGTTCTAAAGTTCTCCCAAAAGAAATTGGAATGTGTGAGTGACGTAGGTTTGAACCTATTAAATTAAATAAAAAAACATCAATGTGAATATGTAAAATCGTTACAGGATCAAGACTTGTACGAAACCAAAAAGAGAAAGAACCCGCTACTAAACCAAACACTAATATACTGCGCAGTTTATATAAATATACCTCAATAGGATGTGTTCTATATAAGGTCATAGGAGTCAGTACTTCTGCAGAATGATGTACTTTATGGAATTGCCATAAGAAAGATACTTTATGTAAAGAGAAATGTAATAAGAATCGACTGAAATCAGAAACTAACATAAATACCAGTGTATAGGTAAGTCCAATATTTAATTTTGACCAATGTAAATTATCTTGTATTCCTATTATGTTTTCCCACCATCCTATAACAATATATGCGAAGGCAAGGTTTGTAATCACAAAGGGTATAATTAGAAATGCTTTAATCAGGTTGTTTAAAATAAAGATCTTATAATCAATTAATGCCGATTTATGGCCCCATATTTTTTTGGGAAACAAGTAAGAGATAAAATTAGTTTTTCTTAGTCCTGAACGTTTTTTAGTGTAAAAAAAATAAGCAATCGCTAGAATTAGTGCACTTATTAGATATGGATAATAAATTCTTTTTGCAGGGTGTAAAAATGCACTTAACCCGAATGTGTTAAGAATGTTTTCAGGCATAAAAGCTTGAAGAACTATGTCATTGAGCCAAGTTTTAAAACCATCCATTTATTAAAAAATCATACATAGATTTAATTATTCCCTTTAATTGTGGGTTTTAATCTCCATCATTAACAATGTCAACATATGTAATGCTTATACATAGTGCTGATGGCATATCTGTTTTTGTGTTTACCATTTGATTTTGTGCCGCAGCATATGCAGATTTTACAGCTTCTGTATTGTTATTTATAGCATCGTGAAGTGTACTTGGGGATAAAGCATTAAGCGTGGATAAAGCAAGGTCAAATTGATTAATAATTACGGTATGCAGATCTTCATTACCTTTTTTTGCATTAGTTGCCTGTAGATAATCATCAAGACCTATATTGTCATTGTTGTTTGTATATCCAATAAAGACGTTTTTAGAAGCTTCTACTCCCTTAATAGCTAAATCAAGTGATTTTCGGCTATAATATGCTTCTACATTTTGCGGAAGTAAAGGATTATAATTTGTTTTAGCACTAATGGGAATTCCAAGTTTGTAGTTTTTAATTAACTCATAATTCATATTTAATTGGTTAACTAAATCACTCATCGGTTTTCCATTGGATATTCCTTCAGTAGTAGTAAAAGTATTGAGGTAATTTGCACCTGTTGCTTTCCAGTTATCATATACAGTATTCGATTTTTGTTGTATAAGTGCAGTTAAGTCTTTAAGCATTTGTTTGCGATTATTCGAATTTGTGCTAGTTGAAAATTCTTGTATTACCGTTGAATAGGTTGTGTCAGTTCCATAAATAAGATATTCAATGGCAGGAAAGCCTCTTGCGTATGAATAAAATTCAGTTGTTAAATCATAGCTACCAGAATCAATGGCACTCTCTAGACGTGTGGTGAAAACCGGGAAATTATTCATATGTGATCTAAGTTCTTCATTGGCCGCTGGACCAAATTCAAAAATAGATGCAGTTTGCCATGTTAACCAAATTTCTTGTAGTTGTCCCCTTAGATTAATTAAATTTGTTTGGTCAGGATTATTAGTAAAATCAGTTGCTAATTGTTCTAGGTTGCTCGCTTCGGTAGAAAGCTTTTGGTAGGTTGGAATTATAATATTATTACCAATGTTTTCTAACAAACTCAATTGATCAAAATCGGTTGCACAATTATTGGTTGATGGCGTCGTACAGTTTGAAAAAAATACTGTAATAATAATGATTGTTATATATTTCATTCTTGATATTAACATAGCTATTATTTTATTAAGCTTAAAAGAAGAATTAAGTAATAATATAAATTAAAAAAGAAGCACAGTGTGATGAGACAAACTGTGCTTCTAAAATACAAAGTTTTCGGTAAAAATTATAAAGTATCTTTACAAGCTGCTAATTCTGTTAAGTAACTTACTAAAGCATCTTTTGCGGCTTCCAGTCTAGTGGCATTAGCTGCATTATATACATTAGCTTGAAGAGGGTCAGCACTATCAAATAAATTAACTAAAATAGCATCAACATTTGAACTAGTAATTGATCCAGTAGCGCCAAATTTTAATGACATAATAAATGCAAATCCTTCAGATAATCCATGGTGGTCAGATGCTGGATCAGTGCCCAAACCATCAATCACGCTATTCAAGTAATATATCGCTGTAGCACCAACAACAAGTTCCCAATTTTTTTGAATTTCAGCTATTTGTTCATCACGTGTAGTTAAATCATTAGCCGAAATTGCTGCTCTACCTTTAAGAAATGCATCCATCATTTTAGCATTTAAAGGATATTCATCTGGGTCTTCATGTTTGTTGCAATATTTAGCCCAGTCTCTTGCATCTGCAGTATTTGTTGGGAAATCAACTGGAGCACCAAAGTATCCAAATGCTTCATCCCAATGATGTTCCATCGCTGTACCTTCTCCTGGTACTACATTGGTGTTGTCTACATCCATTTTACCAGATCCAAGATATACATTAGTTCCTTGGTAGTAAAAACATGCCCCCATTAAACCTTTGTCAATGATTTGGGCTAATTCCATACCATTTTCATTCAATAAATAACTACTACTATTATCGTTTTTTGTTACAATTCCAGCAGTTCCATTGCTAGCGGCATTTGCAGTTGATTGACTTGCTGTAGCAGCAGCAGTTAAATAAGTTTCAAAAGCTGTTTGTACATCAGCAGATGTTTTATCTTTCAACTGTTTAGTATATGTTCCAGCCCATCCAGGAGACCCAGAATTCGAATACATATCCAAAAGTTTTTGCGCATCTATTGCACTCGCGTTTGTACTATGTGCAGTTTTTATATAGTTAACGATTTCATCTAGCATATCCAAACGGTCTGTTTGACCACTGTAACTCACGTTATCAAAGTTGTAAGTTGATGGAATCGTATATCCAGTATCTTCTGTCTGTTCACAAGAAGAAAAGCCAATTGCAACTAAAGCTAAAAAGGCAAATTGAATTAAATAGTTATGTCTCATTACTAATGTTTTAAGTTTTTAAATATTGAATTAACGACGCAAAACTATTGTTTATTTAAACTAAATCCAAATAAGAATAAGCAAAAATATTACATTTATTTATTTCTTATTTGTATTGAATTGTTTACCAGTGCTTTTTGAATTCTTCTAGCGTTTCATGTTTTTTTGCTAATTCTTCAAATTTGCTAAAAAAGGTTTTGTTTTTATTTAAAATTTGATTGTTGATCTTGTAGTTGTAATAAGACCATAACATGAACAATATGAAAGCAATACTCCAAATTATCCAAAGTGCAGCAAAACTATTCGGTAGGGCACCTATAATTGAAAATATAGAACTAACTATAATGATAAAAGTCAAAGCAATAAAAAACAGGATGCTACTCTTTCTGCTTTTATTATATTTTAATGCAGCATTTTTTCCAATAAATTTTGATTTTATTTTTTGATAGTTTGAGAAATTGCGCTTGTAAGTTAGAAAAAGTCGATCTAAATCTTCATTTGAGAAAGAAACTAAAATTTGCATTTTATTTTGGGTTGTAACTCCTTATAATAAGAATATTAATTTAAGGTAATAAACAGTAGTATAGTGATACTGATCTGGATATTTAGGCAAAGTTAATTAATTTTGTCTGGATAATTCTAAGATTCTATATATTTGAATTTTATTCGTTTATTGCAAAAATATTTACATTATTTTCATGTTTTATGGTATTATTATAAATAATCTCATTAGAAAACTTGTTACAGATAAAGAATTTTTTCATTCACTTTAATTTATTATTTATTGCTGAATTTTAAATTATAATCGATAATTCCAGGTTATGACCAAATCCCTTTTTTTCTTTTTTTTATTTGTTTTAAACATTTCTTTAAAAGCGCAAAATATTGAAGTAGTTGCTGGCCCTGTTTATGGACATTATACCGATAGCACAAGTAATTTTTGGATGTTAGTAAAACCAGATTTAAATACATCATTAAATGGTGGATGGACAAGTAAGTTTAATGTTGATTTACAACAATTTTTTATTCAAAAAACGGGTTTTAGTATTAATAGAATTAATTATACCAAGATAGTTGAAGATATTTTCGTTATGGTAAAGGGGGTTTTAGATGTAAAAAAACCAAAGGCCAAAACTAAAGATATATGTTTTCTTTTCGGATCATGTGTATTTCCCTATCCTATATTATGGCTAACAGGTAAAAAGAAGGAATTGATTTTTAATTCAATGGCCAAGCATGAAAAAGATTTTATGATATGGCTGGGCGATAATGTGTATTATTTGCTGGGTGAGTGGAAAAGCGCCGAAAAGATGCATAAAAAGAATTTAAAAACACGATTAAAACCTAAATTAAATTCATTCATGAAAAGTTGTCCTCAATATGCCATGTGGGATGATCATGACTTTGGATCCAATAATGATGATGGCAGCAATGTGTCTAAGTATGAATCTTTGGACATCTTTAAACAATATTGGGTCAATCCTTACTATGGTCTTGATACGGTAGAAGGCACCTTCACACATTTTAGCCATTCTGATGCTGATTTTTTTATGCTTGACACACGGTTTTATGCTAATGAATCTGGTTTATTGGGTGAAGCTCAGTTTGAGTGGTTAAAGGCACGTCTTTTGGAATCTAAAGCAAATTTTAAATTTATTCTTTCAGGAATGCAAATATTGACTGATAACCCTTCAGAAGAAGATATGGGAGATTTTGGAACTACTAAAGAAGATCTATTGGAATTTCTAAAACTAAATAAGATTTCAGGTGTGATTTTAATTAGTGGAGATCGGCATTATGGAGAATTGGTAAAGTTAGAGCGTAAAGGTACTTATCCACTCTTTGAAATTACAAGTTCTCCTCTTACAGCAATTGTAAATCCTAATTATACCAGAAAAAATATATTGCGTGTTGAAAATACTTTGATCAGAAAACAGAATTTTGGAAAAATTCATCTACTGGGAGAGGATGTAAATCGTAAATGTCGCTTGGAACTCTACGATAGGGATGGTAAAAGTTTTTGGCAATATGATGTTTTCTTATCTGAACTCCAATAATTGACTTTTCTGTTTTAAGAGTAAAAAATCACTTCTCTTTCATATGATAGTTTTGAATATATGCCATTTTATATTTACTCTTATTCTTTTTTAATAAATACAATACAAATATTTAGTTTTTTAAAAAAAAGTCTATTTTAGATGTTTCAAAATACCTGATTATTTTCTGTTTTATCTGGAAAAGATCTGTGTGTTAAAAAAATGAAATTAAATATCGTTCTAGAAAATTTAAGATTTTAACAAAGGGAAAAATCTAATAAACAATTTCTATTAACTCGCTTTAAAATTAGATCTGGTGTTTTGGGACATAGTTCTAGTTATAGTTTAATAAATAAAAGCTTATTTTAATCATGAAAGATCAAAATGCTATTGGAGGCAATTTTAAATTTAATTATTTAAAGGTTTTTGGCTCTGTT
>JAKVCV010000014.1 GCA_022448945.1 Saprospiraceae bacterium | reverse complement strand
CATTCTAACTGAGATGCAATGGATGCAACGTGCTTATCCTGGATTAAAATGGTAGTTTGTAAAGATTTATATAATTATACTTATGACAGATAAGGAATTGCATTATAAAAAATTGGAGAGAATGTATCTGAAGTCAGCCTCAATAAATCTTTCTTTTTTTGAAACTACTACGCTTAAAATTGAAGCTTCTAAAGCTACAGTTTCTCTTGAAATAGGGCCTAAGTATTATCATGCCCTCGGTGCAATACATGGTTCCGTTTATTTCAAATTACTAGATGATGCAGCTTTTTTTGCTGTAAATTCTATTGTTCATGATGTCTTTGTTTTAACGACAAATTTTTCTATAAACATTGTTCGACCAGTTAGCAAAGGTCTGATTACTGCAATAGGTAAAGTTAAATTTTCTTCCACAAATTTATGGATTGCAGAATCATCAATTATTGATTACAAAGGAAAAGAAATTGCATTTGGTACTGGTCATTTCGCCCGCTCAAAAGTACCTCTAACACCTGAGATAGGTTATTCTTTAAAATAATAAAAATAATAAATGTGGGTATTAATTAGTTTTGCTAATTGCTATTAGATTCGTTGTATATTTTCAGATGTCTAGCAATAAGAATTATCCATAATGCCAAAGTGAAAAAAACTAACCACTCAAAGATTGGATTTGCCCAATAATCAGGTCTGATATATGCATTTCGATCTTTAAAAAACTCTATAACAGAATCTTTTGGTAGCGAAAGGAAGATAAATCCTGCAGTTACTACAAGAAATGAAGGAATGATATACCAATTGGGTATTTTATTTTTTTGGTCTGTATAAATAGCTATAGAAAAGATAATTGTAGCTAATAGATTACCATAAAAGAATGTAAGTGCAGACAAAAGATGAGGCCTAAGGTATATGTCTGCAGGAAAAACACCTACAAAAACACATGCAATACTCGAAATAACTCCTATGACTGAAGCTATATAACCAATTTTATTGTCAAGATGAAAACCAAGGCCCATTATAAAAAGGCCAAGTAGCGGCCCGCCAACACATAAACCTAAACTGAATATATAATATAATTGTGAATTACCTGTGTGTCCAAGTTCAGAAATAAAATGATTAAAAATCGAATAATTATAATTAGAATTATTGTAGTTTAATAAAGCAACAAAAAAACATACTGATATAAATATGATTCCTATATTTCCTGAAATAGGAGCTACTTTTATTATTTTTTCTTTTAAAGGCATTTTTATATTTGATAAATTTATTATAACTGTAAAATACAAATAACTTTTGAAGTTTTTAATGATGCTATTTGAAAAGCTTATCTTGTGTTGTATTTTATCTTTTTCAAAACTGAAAATAATATTTTGACACCTAAATTATCAAAATCTACTCAAAAAAACACATCAACTATTGATGAAGATGCTCTTGCTTTTGATCGGGATCATATATGGCATCCATATACCTCATTAACTAATCCGTTACATGTCTATCCTGTAGTTTCTGCAAAAGGTACTAGAATTCAATTAAGCAATGGTAAAGAATTGATAGATGGTATGGCAAGTTGGTGGTCTGCTATTCATGGTTATAATCATCCTATTTTGAATAGTGCTGCCAAAACCCAGTTGGATAAAATGTCTCATATTATGTTTGGAGGATTAACGCATTTGCCAGCAATTGATCTGTGTAAAAAACTTGTAGAATTAACTCCAGATAGTTTAAATCGTGTATTTTTATGTGATAGTGGTTCTGTTTCTGTAGAAGTAGGGATGAAAATGGCAATACAATATCAACAGGCATTAGGTAAGACCAATAAATCAAATTTCCTTACAATTATGAAAGGATATCATGGAGATACTACAGGTGCTATGTCTGTATGTGATCCAGTTTCAGGCATGCACCATTTATTCAGTAACTTTATGCCTAAGCATTGTTTTATGGATGCTCCCCAAAAAAGTTTTAATGCTACATGCAATAATGATGATGTTCAGAAAATTGAATTATTTTTTGAGAGAAATGCTAAAGATGCTGTAGCTTTTATTTTAGAACCAATTGTACAAGGAGCAGGTGGAATGCGGTTTTATTCACCAGATTATTTAAAAATAATTCGTAGGCTATGTGATGATTATGGGCTACTTATGATTGCTGATGAGATTGCTACTGGATTTGGAAGAACAGGAAAAATGTTTGCTGTAAATCATGCAGATGTTATTCCTGATATTATGAATGTTGGAAAAGCATTGACGGGTGGATATCTAACATTAGCAGCAACAATATGCACTTCTAAGGTAGCTAATACAATTTGTAATGGTCAAGCTGGTGTAATGATGCACGGCCCAACCTTTATGGGTAATCCCCTTGCCTGCGCTATTGCTACATCAAGTTTAGATTTGTTGGTTAATTCTCCTTGGCAGGAACGTATTGCTTCTATTGAAACTTTAATTAATTTTAAACTAAATAAATTAATTGGTTCTAAATTTGTAAGAGACGTCAGGGTTCTGGGAGGTATTGGTGTAATTGAAACAAAAGAATTAATAGATGTTCAGAAAGCACAGGCATTTTTTGTAGAACAAGGTATTTGGATACGACCCTTCAGAAATTTATTATATATAATGCCACCCTATACAATTCATCCTAAAGATTTAGAAAAGTTATGCGAAGTTATGATAACAGCTATTCAAATGGAAGAATTGTATGTTTAATTCGCTTAATGTGGATTCTATATTTTAATTAACTAAAACGACTATCCAGTAACGGATAGTCGTAATGCAGTTTGAGAATAGATTTGGCATAGCTCTTTATTACCCACATGATTTTAATAAGTCAGAATCGTTTCAAAGTCCCTAGTTTCCTTACGAATTGTATGACTTAAAAAAATGTGATGAAAAAAATAGCTATGTATTCCAAATTAATATTCAGAAAACAGTAAAAAATCTATCAGAAAAAGAGTTGAAAAAATATTGTTACCATATACAACTAGCTCAGGGGATAAATTAATAGTGATTCCCTTTCTTTTAGATTCCTAGTGTATAAGTCCTTGATTTATAGGCAACTTTATTTTAGTGATTAGTAGTTGGATTCTAATTTAACGAAGGTATTCTATAATTTGTTGTCAAATTTATATGTTAATTTGTTAAGAAGATATTAAAATCATAATTAGATAGGGATTTATATTCAACTTAGTTTCTATATCTCATCATTTCAATTCTTTTGGCGCCAGTGGTTACCATACATTTCATTAAGTCAGCAGTCATACATGAGTGAACAGGAAGAATTTTCAATATTTTTCCAATTTTACATTCTTTAATAAATACATCTGATCCTTTTATTACTCCGTGTTCCTGTGAAATTTTACTTAGATAAACATTATCTATCGGTTCTGACCAACTATTTCCTTTGTCATTTACAACAATTCCATAGCAATTTCCATATTGTTCATTTAGATAAACATCTTTAGAAAAATGTATACCTCCACCAAAGATTATCACTTCATTTCTTTCAGAATGAATTGCAACAATAGGACAAGCTAATGCTACTGCAATTTGTTCAGTACGACATGACCCTATTTGTTCTTGTACTAAATCATAAAAAACAAAATTACCAGGTCGAATTTCTGTTGCGCATCCAAAAGAGTTCATAAGACTGCAGGTAGGCGTATCTCCCAATGAAATACTTATGTTGGGATATTCCTTGATGTATTGATTGTATACAGTATTCATTTTGTCTAATGCTTCATGATGTACTTCCTTAATTTCGTCTATTCCTTTTGCATTATAACTATGTCCAGAATGACCAAGAAAACCAACAAAATTGATATTATTAGAATTTTTCATACCAAGAATAAGACTATCAAGAGTTTTAAAGTCCTCTGCCTGAATGCCTGTTCTATTATAACCCATATCTATTTTTATAAAACCGTTAATAGGGTATCTCAATTCTTTTTTTAAAAACTCTAGTGTTGAAATTGATTGTATTAATAAGTTAAGTTTTATTTTGGCAGCTAGAGTGTTTATAGTTTTGATTTCCAGAATATTAGTAGGAAATGCAACTGTTATATCATCCCATCCATCGTTTGCGAAATATTCAGCCATATATAGCGAAGATGTTGCAATTTTATTAATACCAAAATCACGAAACCACCTGCCAACTTCATGAGATTGATGTGTTTTAAAATGTGGTCTTAACTCTATATTATTATTTATTGCCTTCTTATGCATGGATTTAATATTTGCAAGGCAACGGTCTTTATCGAGGAGAAGGGTAGGTCTACAAATTTTTTGTATATCTGTCATTTGATATTTTTTATATCATGTTATAGAAATTCTAAACTAACTAACTAAATGTATCAATAATAATTTATCTTATTTCTGTTTTTTTAACTGCGCTGTAAAATCCAATTTCCTAAGTGCTGGAGATGTAAAGGCTGTGATAGTTACAGTAATTAAAGTCATAGTCCCTCCAAATACAACAGCTGTTACAGTGCCCATAATTTTTGCAGTAAAGCCACTTTCAAAAGCTCCTAATTCATTTGATGAGCCTACGAACATATTTGTTACA
This sequence comes from Saprospiraceae bacterium, assembly GCA_022448945.1. Taxonomy (GTDB): domain Bacteria; phylum Bacteroidota; class Bacteroidia; order Chitinophagales; family Saprospiraceae; genus Aureispira. The sequence goes on along the minus strand of JAKVCV010000014.1, from coordinate 186,278 downwards.
GAAGCAACTCTACCTCGCATATTATCTGGTGTATACAATTGTAGTATTGTTTGACGAATAACCATCGAAATACCATCAGTTACACCACTTATAAAGAGCGCAAGTACTGATAGCCAAAAGACAGTAGATAATCCAAAAACAATAATTGAAATACCAAAACAGAATATAGATACAAACAGTTTAAACCCAGCTTTTTTATTGATCGGAAAATAGGCAACAGCGAACATGGTTAAAAAAGACCCGATTGCAGGTGCTGCGCGCATAATTCCAAAACCTTCTGGTCCTACATGGAGAATATCCATTGCATAAATAGGCAAGAGTGCTATTGCGCCACCAAAAAGTACGGCTATCATATCAAGTGTTAGTGCTCCGAAAATGACCTTTGTACCAAAAACAAATTTTATTCCTTCTTTTAGACTTTGTATAACAGGTTCCCCAATTTTGGGATTCATAATTGGCTTTCGAGATATTTTTAATGTTATTAGAATTGCACAAATTATAAATCCTATTATAATATACATAGATCCATGTGTTCCCATCCATAATATCGTAAAGCCACCAAGAGCAGGACCTAAAACGGCACTCAATTGCCAAACGGAACTACTCCAGGCAGCTGCATTCGGGTATAACTTCTTTGGAACGACAAGAGCCATTAATGAAAATATCGTAGGGCTAATAAATGCCCGCACTATTCCACCTAAGAAAACAAGGCTATAAATAAACAATAAAATACTGTTTGAGGATAAGAGTTGATTTATAGAGGGAGCAGTAAGATACCAAAATCCTATACTAAGTATCAAAAAAGCAGACGTACAGATAATTAATAAATTTCTTTTTTCTTTTTGATCAACAATATGTCCAGCAAAAAGGGCCATACTGAAAGCAGGAATTACTTCCATTAATCCAATAATTCCTAGAGATAAAGGATCTTTGGTAAGGCGGTAAACTTCCCATTCTATGATAATAAATTGCATTGACCAGGCAAAAACCAATGCAAAACGTATAATCAGGAATAAATTGAATTCCGTATATCTTAAAGAAGCGTAAGGGTCATTTTTTTTCATAGATTCTAACTAAATTATATAAAAATTAGAATTTTCATTGAAATATAAGTTTTTTTATCTTTTTGATCTTCAAAAGTCACAGACGGATTAATCAAATATAAATTAATTTTTTTCTATTATATAAGCCTTTTTATAATCTATAATAAATTGTTTTCTTAAGTGTTAATCATTGATAACGCATTAAATTTTAGTTAATATCACTCGCTTTTACAAGTATGAGAATTTATTTTCCATGAAAATTGAATTTGGTCTATAAAATCTTATTTTTGTATACCAAAAAAACAACCCCAAATGAATACAAAAGAACACTATGATAATCACCTTGGATTTTTTTATTCCTGGATTATAGGTGATTTTGACCAAAAGAAAAATGAGTTTTTAAATTTTTGTAAATCTCAAGAAATTCAACCTACTTATTCCGGACTTGCACTTGATTTGGGTGCAGGTAATGGAATTCAATCTATTGCTCTTGCTGAATTAGGATTTAAAGTTGTAGCAATTGATTTTAATAAAACTTTATTAGATGAGCTCAAATCAAAAATCGATGGATTAAATATTGAGACGATTAATGCTGATTTTAAGGATATATCAAATTTTAGTGATAAGAATCCTGAATTAATAATTTGTTGTGGAGATACATTAGCTCATCTAGGATCGCAAGAAGAGATAGAACAGACCATATTAAATATTAAAAAAGCACTAAGCCCTGAAGGTAAGTTTATTTTTTCGTTTCGGGATTATTCTTTTGTCTTAACGGATACGATGAGGTTTATTCCTGTTAAAAGTGATGCAAAACGAATCTTCACTTGCTATCTTGAATATTTTGAATCAAAAGTCAGAGTTACAGATTTGGTTTATGAGCATATAAATAATGAATGGATCCAAAAGATAAGTTCCTATGAAAAAGTACGTATAACAAAAGATATGATTTTAAAGATGTTAGACAGACATGGTTTTAATATTCTTTCAGATAATACAATAAATAAAATGATCACTATAACTGGTCAAAAAAGGGTTTAATAGGAATTTCTATAAAGATATGTTTTATCTTGATATGCTTCAGTTACTATTTTAAAATCTTTAAATCTGGATTTTAGATCAAATCAAAGAGCACAGCACGTACTTTTATATTTTTATAATTAATAAAAAAACTATTATTTCGCTTTCCATTCTAGAAAATCACTTAAATCTTTATATTCTGAGATTTTAGTTTGTGCCTCTTTTTCAGTAATCCTTAAACCATCGATATAAGGTATAATTTTTGCATTAGCAAGACCCATGGTAATTGCTTTATCATATACTAATTTAATGTCACTGAAGGAATTTTCAAGACCTACTAAATATTTTATATTAATATCATTTGGTTGTTTTTCTGTTGTAGGGTGTGATAATTCATCAAAAGCAGAGTGGTTATATAGGTTAGGAGTTTCTGTTATTTGAATCTTATAGGTTAAACCTTTTAATTGGTTTTTAAAATCATTATATGCATCGTTCTGTAAAGCATCACTAATTCTGGGATTTATATAATTGACTTTCATGATATCATTTAAGTGCTCGATATTAAAAACATTCACCTGAATGCGCCTGTTCATTTTATTACTCAATTGGTTTGGACTTTTATCAAAGTTCAGACTATTTGCAACAGGGTAATTTTGCCCATAGCCTTGAAGCCAAATTTGTTTATTATTAGCACCATTTTTAATTAATTCTTTAGCTAATTGTTCTGTTTGTTTTATACTTAGAAATAGGTCATTAAAAGGTATTCCTGTATTGTCGCTATGCCCCGATAGTACAACTATAGCATCTTCATGTGTGTTTAATAATTTTGATAGCATAACTATTGTATTCCTCGAACCTTCACTTTCTCCAGTTTGAGCATTATAGTATATGGGGGTAAAGTTATAAATAGTTTTGGTTCTTGCACTATTGTATGTTTTTCTGGGATATCTATTTTTTCTTGGCCTATTATTTTTTACGAGTACATTATTGGTGTCTAAAAGTACATCGATGAAAGTATTATTTTGTTGACTTAATAAATGTTCAGTTATAAAATCTCTGAAATAGGCTGAATATAAATCAAAACCACCCTTGCCCTCTATTCTGTCTGAATCAAAATATGCCTTAAGTCCATCATCTGCAATAATAAAATTTTTATCATCTGCAGCAGAATTAACAGGCGTTCCAAGGTTTTTATTTGTTGACCATTTTTTTGTAGAATCATTAAAAATTGATTTGTATATATCAAAACCACCCATACTGGAAATGTTATTAGAACTATAATATAATGTATGACCGTCTCTAGCTAAAAAAGGCGAAATTTCATCATTTATACTATTAATTTTAGGCCCAAGATTTACTGCTTTAGACCAAGTATTGTCTATTGATAGTACAGAAAAATATAGGTCTTTACCTCCATATCCACCAGGACGATTACTGGAGAATATAATCATACTGTCTGTCGCAAAAAAATGATCGCCATCCCAATGATTAGAATTTGCACCAAGTGCAAAAGGTAAGATTATGTTATCAGAATTATTGTTAAAATTATCTTTTACTATTTCTTTTTGCCCCTCAGATATTTCTTTAAGAAATAGCATTTGATAGCCATAATCAAAAAAACAAACAAGTTCTTCATTTGATTTTGAATTATATCGGTTTGATAAGGGGGTTATATTGGACCAGTTTCCAAAAAGTAGTTCTGATTTATATATATCTGTTTCAAGAAAAGAGTAGTTTGGCCCAGAAGTGGTATCTATGATTTCTCTATTGGAAGAGAAATAAACCATATTTGGAAACCTTTGATTGAAACAAGGCTTATATTCATCATATGAAGTATTTATTTCTTCCCCAAGAGAAGATACAATTGCATTTGAATTGATTTGTTCTATTTTTGGTCCATTGGTACATTGTAAAATTAGATTTTTGAATTTAGCGCGTTCAGGATCTTTTTTAGTTAAGCTTTTTAAGTGTCTCTTATAATATAATGCCGCTGCTCTGAATTTATGTTGTAAATGGTAGGATCGGGCTAAATAGTAATTTGTCTTTACTTTAAAACTTGAAGAATTTTTTGTATAAAAATCGAGATATTCAATACATTCATCTAGGCGGTTTAAGTGAAAAAAACATACCCCCATTTGGTATTTCAAGTTTATATTATTTATATAATTAGCTTCAATTTTCTTATAATCAGTTAATGCATTTTCATATGCAAAAACTTTAAATAATTTGTCAGCAGATTTTTTAATTTGAGCGGGAGATTGTCCAAAAACGGATGCTTGTGAACAAATAAAGGCTAATAAAAATAAAGGTTTTAGAGATATAGTAATATTGTTTATCATATTAGATAGATTTTGAAATAGCTAGCTTCGTGTTATAATAATCCCACACCCCTTTAAAAGGATAAAATGCAATTGTGAATATACAAAATTCAATAAAGAATAAATCCATTAATAAATAATTAAAGAAGAAAAATAATAATATTCCTATTCCAAGAATTTTGTCAAATTTTCTAGTCAAAAAACCAATTATAAATGCTACTTCTATTAACCATGAACAATGCCAAAAGAAGTTACTGATGTTGGGATTAATTATAAGGTAATTTATAAAATTAGTATAATAAGATTCAGGGTAATTGACAATATAATCTAAATGTTGTGTTTTTAATATTTCAGTCATTTGCAAAGGATTAACAACACTTCCTCTACATACTTTCCATAACCCTGCAGAGAACATCGTAAAAACAGCGTAGAATCTAATACTTGCAAAAACCAAAACAAAATTTTTATGATCCTTGATAGGTAATAAGATAATACAAAAGAGTAGTCCTGTTAAAATATGTTCATGATGTGTTGATACCGAATTAAATGTAATAAAGTAATTGATAAAAAGCAAGCACATCAATGTAGAAATAATACGATTATGTTTTATCGTAAGACCTATTATAGCAAAAACTAGCCACAATAAATCTAAAATTATTCCAATATAAAAATAGTGAATTGAAAAATATGGAAACTGTAGAGCATGAAACAGCCAAAAAGTATTATCTGCTTCTACGCTTACAAATGGCGCATTGTTAAGTTGGTAAAATAAAACGCCACTCCACCATCTAAATATCCAGCTCATAAGTAAAAAAAACCAGATTGTTTTTTGAATTTGGATTTGTTCTTTTTTGAGTAGATCAGCCATTAATGTAGTTTTTTAGAATTAATCAGTTCAAAACTCTCATTAAGCCATTCGTAGTATTCAATTTTAATGGACAACTTTGTTTTGTCAAGCTGTTCTTCAACCCATTTTGGGAATTCTTTTATTGATCTTTTATTATTTGTTAGATATTTAATTAGGTAGTTACTTAGGTTGGTTTCTTTGCCAAATCGATTTTCAATTGTATTAACAACATCATCAATACTATCTTGAGCGATTAATTTAGAATAGGTTCTAAGTTGATATTTTAAAAAAACAGGAAGTTGATCCTGTACTATTTTGTGTTCATTCTCAAATATAGCTATCGTTTGATATGTTTTTTTTGGCAAGCAATTTTCCGAGTACATCCCGTAATTAAAAAATGGTGTGGTTTCTACTTGTTTATAAGTGAAAATCAATTGGCATGTAATGAAACCTATAATTAAAATAAACAGCAACATATTATGCTTTAAAAGCTTATAAAAGTATGTATTACCCATTTTTAATTAAATAATTTATAGTTTTTTTTGGTCAATAAATCATACCATTCAATTAAGGAAATTAAGTTTTGATTTTATAATTATGAGATTTGATGTCTTATAATTCGGTCTTATAATCAGTTGTTAAATTAAAATCTATGAAAGATATATTGATTTATCTTTTTGCTTTTATTTAATTTGGCTTTTGATAATTACAATAATTTTTGTTTTCATGTTAATATTGTGAATATAATGCAACTATTTAAAAATAAATAGGATTATTAATTTTATTTAAAAAGCTAAATTAAGGTTTTGAACATCGAAGAATTTAGATCGTATTGTTTATCTAAAGCTGGCACTGAAGAATGTTTGCCTTTTGACGAGCATACTTTGGTATTTAAAGTTATGGGTAAAATGTTTGCTTTGACGTCCTTAAATAGCGAAACTTTTAGAGTGAATCTTAAATGTGACCCTGATAAATCTATAGAACTCAGGGAAGCTTATATGCAAATAATACCGGGTTTTCATATGAACAAAAAACATTGGAATACAGTGTATTTTGAAAATGGTCTTTTAAATAGTATGCTTAAGGATCTCATTGACCATTCCTATGAAATGGTTGTAAAAGGGTTACCCAAGAAATTAAAAGTAACATTGATGAATCTGGAATAATTAATTTAATAGACCTATCGTTGGATTTATGTATTTATGATCAATGTACTTGTGCTTTTTGTCATTGGCGCTATTAAACTTACTAAAATATTATACAAACTTTTTGGATTGTGAAAAATAGAAAAACACGCTTGTTTAACAGATCTTCTTTCCAGCATTTGTTAACCATGAAGGATTATATAGATGCAGTTGAACAGGCACACCTTCTACAGGCTGAAAATAAAATTATTCCTACTAATTTAATCCATGCTAATGCTCCCGAAGGTGAATATCATATAAAAACAGGAGGATTACTAGGTGAAAGGGCTTATTATGGACTTAAGGCAAATGGTGGTTTTTTTAGTAATCAGCAGAAACATAATTTACCTAATATTTTGGGTATTATTTATTTATCTGATGCACACAATGCATATCCATTAGCAATATTTGCTTCTTCCTTAATATCAAAAATGCGAACTGCAGCAGCTACTGCAGTAGCTGCAAAATATTTAAAACCTTCTGCTCCTATTCGTTTAGGTGTAATTGGATACGGTAGTCAAGCAGAAGCACAAATTAATGCTTTAGTTTCTGTTGCCGATATTGAATGTATAAAAGTTGCAGGAAGGAATAAAGAAAAATTAGCAAATTTTGTTCAACTAATGCAGGAGAAAATAAATATACCAATTGAAACAGATGATATTAAAACTACCTGTCTATCAAGTAATGTTATTGTTACATGTACACCTTCGACTAAGTATTTTGTAGAAAGAGATTGGATACAAAAAGGGACCTTTATTGCTGCAGTAGGTGCTGATTCACCAGGTAAAAATGAACTAGATCCTTATTTAATGGTGGATTCTAAAATTGTAGCAGATATAAAAAGTCAGGTAATTAAAGTTGGCGAATCACAACATGCAATAAATAAAAATCTTATCAACCCTTCATCTATTTATTGTGAACTTGGTCAACTTATAACTGGCGCCATAAATGGCCGAAAAGATGAAAATGATATCTTTATTTATGATTCGACTGGTACAGCCATACAGGATGTCGCTGCAGCGGCATATATTTATGAAAAGTTGAAAGATGACCCCTCTATAAAGTGTATTGATTTTTTTGCATAGAAGAATTGGATATATATTAGTCCTTATTATTGCCTATTACCCAAAAATTATGTTCTTTAAGTGAATCATCAGTAGACCGATGAAGGATTTTTTGAGGATTAAAAGGAATACCTCTTTTCTTAAATGCTATTTCGTAATCTTTTATGTATTTCTGACCAATAATTAATACTGTATTTTGTTTATTATTGAAAGCCATCATAGCCTCAGGAACATGCATTTCTTCATATTTCCCAAATTGTTTTTCAGCATAAAATATTAAGCTAATTTTTGTTTGTTTTATGTCAAAACCAGTGAAAATTATCCGTGCATTTTTGTTTTGACCACTTTCATTATAAGCTGCTTCAATAACCTGATCAAATGATTTTACTGCTGATTTTTCAAGAACAGGGCTGATACATGCCCAAACTAAAAACATAAAAATAGCACCTGTTAAAGCTAGATATTGAAATAACATTAGATCTTTATTTCTGTTTTTAACTACTTGAGTTAGTAGCAAGGTTAGAATTAAAGACATTGGTATTAAATAAGCTAAGGTCCAGTTGCCAAAAAAATAATATCCAGAAAATGGAACTCCAATTATTATTAATACAAAAATAAGTGCATATAATGTAAGACCAGTTTGCAACCATTTTTTATTTAATTGTTGATTTTCTCTTTTTGAAATTTCAATTGCCATGAATAGCGCCAATGCAGGTTGTGCAGCTAAAGAATAAGAAGGGAGTTTACTATTCATAAATTCCCAGAAAAACCAACCCATTATGATCCATGATATAAGTAGTATGTTTTTTTCTGTAGGCTTGATCAACTTTTTGAAAGTTGCTAAAATTGTTAGCAACCAGTAAGGAAGCCATGTAATAAAAGCAATCGTAAGAACTATAAAGTGGTAACCTGGAAAACCGGTTTGATCCAATACAGATCCGCCTATACGTTTCATAATGTACCATTCCCATAAGAAAGGCAAAAGATGGATTTTTTGACCTTCTTTTTCTATTTGCCACCATTCTTCAAAAGCTATATTTATTCCTGTTTTTTCCCACAATGCATAATCATGCGAGTAGGAGAGATAGCACCACCAAATAAATGGTAACAAAGCAATAATTCCGTAGAACCATGGATGAGTTTTTATTAGATTTTTACGATTTGGATGAAATAAAAATAAAATTAACCATATACCTCCAGTTAGTATAATTATAGGAGGCCCTTTAGTTAAAATTCCTAGACTAATGCCAAACCAAAATCCAAAATTCCATTTCCAAGTTGGATTATTCAGAAAATTAAACAATGAAAGAACTGATAAAGTTTGAGCAAAGAGGAGTGTTGCATCCGTCAATGCAATTTTCCCCATTAATGGCACTTGAATAGATGTAGCTAAAATTATAGATGCATATAAAGCAGATTTTTCTCCAAAGATATTTTTCCCAAATAAAAAAACAGTTAAACATGTTAGTATGATAGCTAAAACAGAAGGTAATCTAAGTGCAAATTCATTAATGCCGAATATTTTAAAAGAAAGGGCAATTGTCCAAAAATGAAATGGAGTTTTGCGATGAATATCTGACCATTTATACTCAGGATTCACCCAGTCACTCGTTTCTATCATGTTAATAGCAAATCCTGCATAAGCAGCTTCATCTTCATCCCATAGACTTACTGAATGATTAGTCCACAGGAGGTTGACTATTAGCATTAAAACAATTACCAATACAAATTTTTGAGGACTTTTCACTTCAAGTAAACTGGCTTAAAATTTATGAGTAAAAAATGATTAATTATTAGATACAATCTAAAATACTTATTTTGATTAAATAATGTAAAATCTAGTTCGATAGTCACAAACTTTTAAAATCTTAAAATAGAGAATTCAAGAACATATATCTCATTAACCTTCAAAATGCAGTGAAATAGCAAAACCTCTTGAAAAAAGTTTATCAATCGTGGAGGAGAAAGATAAGTTCTCATCTCTGGCATGTAAATCAAGCACCCCATAAGAAAATTTAATTTCGGGAGAAAGTATAAAATATGGGAAAAACACTTGAAATCCAAGTCCAAATTCAATTGCTAAGTCATGTTGTGTTAGTTTTAGTAAATCATCTGCTTTTCTGGACCTTGAATTTGATGCAAGGTCTATACTATATCGAATACCTGACACTACAAACACTCTAAAGTCTTTATATGGTTTGGATTTGTACCTAAAGTGGACTGGAAATTCTAAGAAAACAGATTCGATTTTCTTTTCAATAACCGAATTGTCAGTCATATTGTATTGTACACGTCTGTCGGCAAAAGAAAGCGTTGGCAAAAGGAACCGAAAATCAAAAAATCTCCCCAATTTAATATTAGCAACAATTCCTAAATTGAAACCAGGTCCATAGAGGGCATTTACTGCCATTATCGAATCGTTGTTAATTAGCAATTCATGTTTTTCAATTCTATATCGAGAAGTGTTGAAGCCTAAAGTAATACCAAAGTAATAGTCTTTTTTAGAAAACTTGTTGTCGTAATTAAAGGAACCTTTTTGGCCATAGGATTCTAATGTGGTTAAAAAACAGAATAGCACTATCAGAATTACTTTACAGCTGAATAGATTGTACATATTCCTAATGATAGTTTTTTGCATGATGTATTTTTAAGTCCAATATTAGTTAATAAATCTAAAAAGTCCTCACCCTCTGGAAAGGCTTGCACTGATTCGTAAAGATACCCATAGGCTTTTTTATCTTTTGAAGTTAGCCGTCCTATAAACGGTAAAATATATTTAAAATACAAGTTAAAACCCTGTTTGAAGGGAAACATTGTTGGTCTTGAAAATTCTAAAACTACTATTTTTGAATCTTTCTGCAAAACTCGAACCATTTCTTTTAATCCTGCTTGCACATTGGCAAAATTTCTTACACCAAAAGCAACAATTGCTGCATCAAAGGTGTTATCTTCAAATGGAAGGTTTTCAGAATCTCCCTCATGTAAACTAATAACGTTTTCTAACCCTGCTTTTATTATCTTTTTCTGTCCAATTTCCAACATTTTCTCTGAAATATCGACACCGGTTATTTTTTTAGGTTTTAATTGCTTGTTTGCCTCTAGGGCAAGGTCAGCAGTTCCAGTAGCTACGTCTAGAATATTTTGTGGTTTATCCTCAAGAAGTAAAGCTATCGTTTTTTTTCTCCAGCGTTTATCGATTCCTAAGGATAATATTCTGTTTAATGAATCGTAATATTTAGCAATATTATTGAACATTGAAGATACCTGACCCTTTTTGTCTTCAATTTCATCATAGGGTTTTATTGATTCCGATTTGACTTCTTTTAAGCTCATCTAATATTTATATATTGTACGAAATTTAGAGTTTTATCTAATTAAAAAGGAGATCTATAGTTAGAATAAATAAAAAGTTCTTTATACAACTAAAGACCTTGACAAATCCTTTTATCTTTATGCCACAAATTTAATACTTTAATTGATAGAAATAATATCTATTTTTGATTAATTGGCAACAAATTATATTTTTCCGGTATTATTTTATTTTTGTAATTATGTAAATTTTCTTTTTCAGGTAGTTTAGTATTTAATTATAGCGATGGAAATTTATCACTCAAATTATATTTCAAGTCATACAAAGCTTAGCCAGTGTCCTAAACCTGATCGCCCAGAATATGCATTTATAGGCAGATCAAACGTTGGGAAATCTTCATTAATTAATATGATTTGTAATAATAAAAATCTTGCAAAAACTTCATCTCAACCAGGAAAGACGCAGACAATTAATTTTTACAATGTTGATGAATTATGGTATTTGGTTGATTTGCCCGGATATGGATATGCTCGAATTGCTAAACGAACACGCCTACATTGGAGAGAAATGATAAATGATTATATGGTCAACCGTCCAAATTTGCAATGTGCCTTTTTGTTAATCGATAGCTGTGTTCCACCGCAACAAAAAGATATTGATTTTGCCAATTGGCTTGGACAGAATAGAGTTCCCTTTGTTTTGGTTTTTACAAAAAACGATAAGAAAAAATCTTCTAAGAATAAAAACTTCTTAAATGATTTTAAGAATGAATTTTTAAAATATTGGACTGAAATGCCCACTTATTTTATAACTTCATCCAAACTAAATACTGGTAGAGATGAGATAAGGGCATATATTGAAGATATTAATCTACAATATATGGAATATCAGGATCTGATTTCTGAAGATTAAAATAATTAAGTATCTATTTCTGAAAAATGAGAATTATTGAAGACTAGTGTTTCATATACTGATATTTTTAAACTTTCCATTCCGATAATGATTGGTTCTGCTGTGCAGAATCTAATAACCCTTACTGATACTATTTTTTTGGGTAGGGTTGGAAAAATTGAATTAGGGGCGATTGGATTAGTTGGAGTTTTTTATTTGATGATTGCTTCTATAGGCTATAGTTTTTCCAAAGCTGGTCAGATAATGGTAGCTCGTAGAGTAGGTTCAAAAAAATTGGATGAAATAGGCCCAATTTATTATTCAATGTTGGCCTTTGCGCTGTCTCTTGCCCTTGTACTTTTCCTTTTTATGCAATTTGGAGCATCTTTCTTTTTTGGTTTATTTATAAATAATAAGGATATTTATACTGCATGTATCGCATATCTTGATTATCGTTCATTTGGTATTTTCTTTAGTTATGCAGGTGTAATAATTGTTGCATTATATACAGGTGTTGCTCGCACTCAGGTTATTATATATAATGCAGTTGTGCTTGGAATAGTTAACACAATACTCAATTATGGCCTAATTTATGGGAAATGGGGTTTTCCTGAAATGGGTATTGCAGGTGCTGGTTTAGCTAGTACTGTATCTGAAGGAATTGCTTTTTCGGTGTTTATTGTTTATATGGTTTGGGATAAAAAAAATAGGTTATATGGTCTATTTAAATTCCCACGTATTGATTTAACGATCATTAAATTACAATTAAAACTTTCTACTCCCATAGTTTTACAGTCTGTTGTAGGAATGGGGAGTTGGTTTATTTTCTTTGTAATTGTTGAGGATATGGGGGAAACAGAATTGGCTATTTCTAATATTATGAGAGCTGTTTATTTGTTATTTATGATTCCTTGTTGGGGTTTTGCTTCAAGTGTTAACACTTTAGTATCCAATTTAATTGGTAAAAATAAATTAGAAGAAGTCTTTTGGGTAACTACTCAAACTGCTATTTTGTGTTTTTCTGTAACAATGATTTGCGCGCTTGCGTTGTTTCTTTTTCCTGATATTATTCTTAGAATAGGCACAGACAATCCTGATCTGATAGAACAGTCCTTGCGATTAACAGGTGTTTTAACTGCTATTTTAGCTTTGTTCTCTGTTGGGGCAATATTTTTTAATGGTCTAGTAGGTACTGGAGCAACTAATCAGGCCCTTATGCTTCAAATTGTTTGTGTTGTCTTTTACCTAATATATATATATGTTGTTGTTCATTTAATAGGTTGTAGTTTGGAAACAGCATGGATGGCCGAATTTTATTACTGGATCATTTCATTGGCTACTTCAGTCTGGTACCTATGGTCTGCTCGTTGGAAAAATATTAAAGTATAATAATCTAATTTTAGATTTTAATTTTACATCGTTTTAATCTATATTGAAAGTAATTAATTTATGTTTTTATAAACACATATGTCTTTCAATGCACGAAATTCTTAGCCTTTTTTTATCCATATTACCTGGCATTCTTATCATTATTTATATTTATAAGAAAGATAAATATGATAAGGAACCTAAACATTTTATATTTAAATGTGTCCTCTTAGGTGCTTTAAGTACTGTTCCAGCAGTTTTGTGCACTCTGTCTTTTGATTCTTTAATATGGGTTGATAATCCAGGTAATTCTTCAGATACACTAGTTTTGATGGTGCATGCATTTATTTCTGTAGCATTAAGTGAGGAATTGGCAAAATTTCTTTTCTTACGGTTTTACATGTATCCCAAACCTGAATTTAATGAACCCATGGATGGTATTGTTTATGCTGTAGTAATTGGTATGGGTTTTGCAATCCTTGAGAATATTTTGTATGTCAGCCAACTTGGTATGTCTGTTGCTTTTTATAGAATGTTTACTGCCGTACCAGCTCATGCTGCTTTTGGTGTAATCATGGGTTACCATGTTGGATTAGCAAAATTCCATAAAGATAAATACAAATCTATTCAACTTATGTTCAAAGGCCTTCTATATGCTGCTTTTGTGCATGGAGCATACGATTTTTTTCTGTTTTCAGAAAATACTTTAGGTTTGGCTATTTTGGCTTTTGTAATTTTAATTGTGTCCATACATATGTCAAGAAAACTTATAAAATTACATGTAGATAGTTCACCATTTAAAAAAACGAACTTTAATCATGATTTAAGAGAAAAATAGTTGGATCAACATCTCATAAATTATACATTGCTTTACATTAATTTTCATCATTATATGTATTACTTATGCTACTCTAATCAATTGTTGTTTATTACTGTTATTTTTTTTATATTAGTAAGCATCTAATATCTATATTAATCCCAAATATATCCTGTAGGATAAATATCTAAACGATTGAAAATCATAAATAAAGAACAAATAAAATATTTAGTACCTAGGTTTTATGAGTTTGTAAAAATATTTCCCAAAAAAGATTTTTTTGTTTGGGTAAATATAAAGTGTACAGAAAAAGAAAAATATACATATGTAGAATTTCAAAAAAAATCAGAAAACATTGCATATCATTTATTATCTAAGGGTATTAAACGCGGAGATAATGTTGTTTTAGCATATACACCAAGTGCAGATTTTTATCTTGCTTTTTGGGCATGCCTAATATCAGGTATCATACCTGTACCGATCACACCACCTTTCAGTGATTCGGATTTTAAAAAATTTTTTAAGATTGTTAAAAATTCAGAAGCAAAGTATGTATTAAGAGATACTTTGTTTGAGAGATTAGTGCTCAAAACTGCTTTAAAGTATAAGATCAATCGATTTAAGAAAGGTGTTTCATCTACTATTTTTGGCGCAGAGGATAATCAAGATAAAACTAATTATGCTTTAGAGATTGATTCTATTAATTGGATAACTACAAGTAATTTACCTAATAAAGTATTTTCAGAAAAGCTTAGACCACAAGAAATAAATAAACCTGCTTTTATTATGTATTCAAGTGGGTCAACAAGTGATCCAAAGGGCTCTTTGACTACTTTTGAAAACCTTGAGCATCAATTAAGCATGAATGATTTAGCGCTTGAAGGTGGCGTAGAATTAGTTAGCTGTTGGTGGGCACCACATTTTCATGACTATGGTTTGATAAGTGGATTTATGAATGTAATACACCAGGGAGGGACAGGTATTGTTACTTCTCCAATGTATTTTATTCAAAATCCCGCCTTATGGCTCGATATGATATCCAAATATAAAGGTACACATACATTTGGACCTGATTTTGCATATCAGTTATTGATCAAAAAAACTAAATTAGATGATTGTTTAAATGGTAAATGGGATCTCAAAACTTTGAAAGTTGCTATGACTGCAGCTGAAAAAGTAAGGTTAAGTACGATCAATTCCTTTTATGAAAAATTCAAAAATTGTGGTTTTAAATATAGGTCCTTTTGCCCAGCATATGGTCTTGCAGAACATGCTGTTGGTGTCACCATTAATGATCTTCATAAAGAACTTAACACACTTACAGTTTATAGAGAACCTTTAGAATCAGAAGGAAGAGTAATAGAAGTAGTTAAAGGTAAAGAAAAAAATGTTGATGATAGGATTTTAGAATTTGTAGGATGTGGAACTGTATGGCATGGCATAGATGTTAAAATCGTAAAGGTCAACACTGAAGGTGTAGCTATAAATACACTTTCCAATGACAGGGTAGGAGAAATTTGGGTTTCTAGCCCAAGCGTTGCAATTGGATACTATAAAATGCCACAATTATCAAAGGAGGTTTTTAATGTAACACTACCCGGTTCTTCTAATTTTGATAATCGCACTTACCTTCGTACTGGCGATTTGGGTTTTATATCATCTTCTGACAATGAATTGTATATCTGTGGTCGGATAAAGGATATGGTTATAATTGCAGGTAAAAATTATTATTCAGAGGATATAGAACTTAGTATTTCACTTAAAACAAAAAATTTTTTAAGAGCTGGTAGAATAGCAGCTATCGCTGTTGAAGATCCAAATACTGAGGAAGAACAATTAGTTATTGTTGCAGAAGTTAAGAATTCTAATTTAGACCCCAATTTAGCTTTCACAAAATTAAAAGAACTGATAGCTGCAGAGTTCAAGATTAATATTTATGCTATTGCATTGATAAAAAAACAGTCAATTGCTAAAACTTCTAGTGGTAAGTTACGTCGATTTTTGGTTAAAGAACAATTTAAAAATGGCACCCTTCGTATAATACCTAATGGTTTCTGGCAAGGCCAGGTTCAAATTAAAAAGATATCAAATCAGAAAGAATCAGATCTAATTGTTGATGTTAAATCTAAAATCACTCCAAAAAAATTAGTGGATAGTGATTTTTCTAATCTTCTATTAGATTTCAACAATTTTGTTTCTAGAGTTCCTTCACCTGGAGCATTTAGGGTGTATTTTGCTGAATGTGGAAAGGGATATGATGAATGGATATATTTGACAGGACCGGAAAATTTTTCTTTAGTTTTTGATGAAGATATGTTTTATCGCATGCCTGTGTGGAACTTTACTGGAGTCAACGCACAAATTTTTAATGAGAATAATTTTTCTCGTTGGGCAAATGGTGAGATTCATAAAAAATTAAAAGGAAGACTTATTGAACTAATAGACAATTCGAATAAAGGTGTATTAAAATCAACCTTGGATATTACAAGGAATTATGGTGAAAAATGGAAGGTTCAAAAAGAATTTTCATGGTTTCCTCAATTAGATTCTTTTGTTGCAGAAATGTATTGTAAAATTTTCATAGGCCAATCAGTACCTCAATCACATGAACTTTTCAGAGATGTTCTTTTTGGAGTTGATCCATTTAGAAGAAGAAGTTTGTTGAATACAGAAGTTGTTAGAGAAAATGCAGATGAAGAAGGACTATTGGCAAAAGAAAAACTGAGTAAATACATCCCAAATCATAAAGATCCTTTAGAACAAAAATTAATATCAGATTTAATTATTAGTATGGGCTGTTTTGCAGCATTACCTGCACTAAAGACAACAATTTCAAACTTTATCGCCCATATTTCATCTGAACCAAGTATTAAAACAACACTACTAAACGAACTGAAGACTTTAGATCTACCTTATGATCAAAACCAAATTGAAAGTCTGAAATTTTTAGAAGCTTGTATATTTGAAACAATTCGTCTCCATCCACCAGTAGGACATATTTATGTCAGAGCTAAACAATCAATGGAAATTTCTGGTCTAAAAGTGTCAGAAGGAGATAATATTGTCGTTAATACCTGGTATACTAATCGTGATCCACGTTATTTTGACAATCCGAATATTTTTGATCCATATCGCTTCTTACCTCCTAGAAATGAGCATTTGCATAAAGATAAACCTTTCATGCCTTTTGGTATAGGAAATGTTAATGAAGGTCGAGCTTGTCCAGGTAAAGAAATGGCAATGACTATAGTTAAAACTGTAGCTACTACATTATTTCTAGAATATGACTGGAATATTGCTCAGCCTGCATGGTGGAATACAAATTTTAGAGATCGGTATGGCTGTCCTAATTTTGAAGATGGCTTAAAAGTTGGGTCATTTAGTTCAAAATCAACTAATGATTATGAATCTCTAAAATCGTTTAATTTAGAAAAATTATCAAAATATAATGGCAATGATAATAGTAAACCTATTTATATTGCTCTTTTAGGTAATGTCTATGATGTTTCTACTTCATATAATTTTTATGGCGCTGGTGGTCCATATCATTTATTTGCAGGTAAAGATGCATCAAGAGGTCTTGCAAAAATGTCTTTTTCTGATGATGATTTATCTGACCAAAACCTTAATGATCTCACTGATAAGGAAATAGAAGTTTTGAATAATTGGGAACATAAATTCAAAGAAAAATATCCCATAGTAGGAACTTTAATAAAAACAGAGGAAAAATATGATCATCATTCAGTTGCTATAGTTGGTGCGGGTGTGAGTGGTTTAAGCGCTGCTTTAGCGCTTTCTTCAAGGGGGTACAATGTTAGTGTTTTTGAAAAAAAATCAATAATAGGAGGTCATGCTTGTAGTGTAAAGGTTTTTGATAAATATCAGAGGGCACCTGCATTTGGATCCTTTATGGAAAATCAATGGCCAAATGCTTGTAAAATAATGGATTTGATAGGTGCAGAAAAGATTCTAGAGTGTATAGATTTTGATGGATTTTATTCAAAAAAAGATCCTATATGTCATTTTGCGAGAGATGGGCATAAATTTTCATATAAACACCTAGAAGAAGAAGCAAATAAATTTTATTTGGATATGCTAACTGCATTGAAAGATTCAGCTTCAGATGGCAAAAGTATTGGAGACTATTTTGAAGAAGAAAACTATAGTCGGGAATTTATTTGTAATTATTTTGTTGGACGAGTAATTCATTATTTTGCTGGTCATAGTATTGAATACTACCTCAATTATCCTCTAAGACTAGTTGCTTGGATGTTTGTTGGGATTACTGCTGAAATAGAAGCGGATAGTGATATATATCGACTTAATAACAAACAGTATATGGACTGCTTTCGACAGCATTTAGAAAATCATGGTGTACAGTTTTATTTATCTGAATCGCCTATTGTAAAGAGCAGATCTGATGAGGGCTTTTGTCTTCAATTTGATAGGCAGAAGATGTTATTTTCTAATTTAATATTAGCAATTCAGCCTCATCATGCTATAAAAGTATTAAATGGTTTTGCATCTTCAGAGGAACTTAATCTACTCTCTCAATTTGAGTTTACAACCGATACAGTTGTTTTGCATCGGGATAGAACATGGTTGCCCACCACACCAAAAGACGCTACATTGCTAAATTTCTTATTGCCTGATAAATACTTAGATTTACCAACCAATAAAGAAACTATTCCAGTATCTACTTCATTTGTTTGTGATAATGATGGTGTAACTCCTATAATAGCTACTTATTTTTATTCCGAAGCATCGAACTGGAAAGGGAATGAACCTTATGAAAAATTTACTTTTGAACATTTGAAGGTTACTCCTAAAACACAAATGCTTAGAAAACAAATTAAGGAATTACTTCCTAATAATAGATTACAGTTGTGTGGCAGTTGGTTAAGAGGGTTGACACTTCATGAAGATGCTGTTGTAAGTGGTATTGAAGCTGCCAATCGAATCCTTCACCCACAAAGAAGATATCCCTTAATAAAAGCTAGAGTCCCTTTGCCGGAACCTTTTGAAGATTTAAGTACTAGTGATAAAAAAAGAACAAACCCCAGAACACAGGAAGATATTATTAGGCAATTAAATATTATGCTAAATGATTTACAATACACGGAAGATGATATTAGTGCTGAAACAGAAATTCAGAGTCTTGGATTAAGCTCATTGGATGGTGCCAGATTTGTAAATGAGATAAATGAAAAACTTGGTGGGGAAGGATTAAGTATGGAGCTTTTGCTTTCTATTGAAAACTTTGATCAATTAAGTGCTGAGATTCTTAATCGAATTGGTGAAAGTGATAATGAAATAATTAAAGAAGTTCCCAGTTTAGAAGCTGTAATTTCAAGTGCAAACAATTGGGAAATGGATAATGAATATTTTGATGTTTCATTTTCGCAAAGGCCAATATTGACAAATCATTTTGTTGGAATGCAAAAGAGTAGTGAATGGAATATTCCTACAAGACTTTGGTTGATAGGAAATGTATCAGTTGAAACACTTAAGGCTGCTATATTAAAATTAATAGACCGACATTCTGTTCTAAGATCAAAATTTTATATTAATAATGTTGGTGATTTTAATCAAATTATACAAAAAACTGTATCTAATGAATTCTTTCAGCTTTATAATGTTGCAACTGATGAGGAAGCTATTGCTTTAGCTGAAAAGTTGTGTAAAACTCCCATAGACGTAAAAACTGAAGTATTAAAAGCAGCGCTTATAAATGCAGGAAATAATAAGCATTTATTTGTAATTGTTTTACATCATTGCGTCAGTGATGGTTGGTCAATAGGTATGATGATTAGGGAAATTGCACTTTTATACAATGGGATTAAAAATAAAGTTCCTATTGATAAGATGGGTTTACCCGAACTAAAAATTCAGTTTGTTGATTTTATTCATTGGCAAAAAAACTGTTATAATGCTGGCTTTTATTCTGAAGCAATTAGCTATTGGAGAAAACAACTTTCTGCTCCATTGCCATTTTTAAGAATGCAAGAAAAAACTGGTTTGTCAGGTGAAAGGTCGAATTTAGCTGACAGTTATGAATTTACGATAACCAAAGGCACATTAGAAGCTTTAAAATCTTTAAGTCGTACATTAAAAACTTCTTTAAATGTTATCATATTAACTGCATATGCAGAAATTCTTAGCAAATTAGTAAACCAGAAAGAAATTTTGATTCACGTACCTTTTGCTGCAAGAACAAAACAAACAGAAGATCTAATAGGTTGTTTTGCTGAAGCAATGGTTTTGCGTCTGCCTGTAGGTGGTAAAGGTACTTTTAAAGAATCAGTCATAAATGTTCATGATATTTTGTATAAGAGCCTTGAATATTCTATTCCATTTTCAATAGTTAGTGAATCAATTGATATAGATGATGATGATCGTTCAAAAATGCACTTTGCTGTCCTAAATTGGGAACAAACAATATCATTAAAACAAAATAGAACGATTGAAATTGAAGGACTTACAACAGAGTTTCTTAATGTTAACAAGGGAGGGGTTACAGAGATTCCTAGGTTTTCTCAAAGTATTTTGAACATCAATGAAACTAAAAATGGAATGGATGGTGAATGGCAATTTAAAAAAGATGTTTTTAATTCAATAACTATGCGACGGCTAATTGATGGTTTTGTTAATTTACTTGAAACATCATCTTTTAATTTGGCAGATGTGAATATCAAGGACATCCTAGTTGATTCGTCAAAAGACCACAATTTTGATCTTGAGTTAAGAAGTTTTTCCTCTAAAGAACTATTTAAAAAAATATGAATAGGAGTATTAAGGATTTAGGCACGTTATCTCAAGCAATTCCTATTGTTTATAGAATTGTGATAAGGTTTTATGCAAAAACTTATGATTTATCAGAACATAATATTTTGCATAAAATAGTTCTTGCTGTTCGAGATTTGGATATTGGTTTTAAAAAGTATCATTTAGACCATTTTCTATTACTTAATCCTGACCTACAAAAAGAAGATAAGACATTACAAATAATTTTTTATTATGCAGATAAATATAAAATGCAACCTGATTTTATTCTGCAAAAATTATTGTTTCTTTTTTGTTCATCAGATACTGAATTTAAACTAGATGATTTTATTGAATATATTGATTCAGAAATTATACCTTCCTTTACAGAAATTGAAACAAAACAAATTCAGGATCAATTAGATTTATATTTCTCAGCCCCTAATCAAATACCTGAATATACACCTTCCGTTTGTCCATATTTAGATACATTAACCAACCCCTTGCAGGAACATATAGATATTGATTTCATTATAGATAAATATTATACAAAGATCAAGAATTATAGGTTCAAAAAACATCCTTTTGGAGGTCAAAAAACTGCTTTAAGAGGTGTACATCCTCGTTCATATGGAGTCTTAGAAGGCGAGTTTATTATTAAAGAGTTTGATGAGAAAACAAATGAATATAATTTTCTTGAAAAGGATCTCCGGACAGGAATTTTTAGTGACCTTTCTAAGAATTATAAAGCTATATTAAGATTTTCTGGAAGTGGTGGTGGTGCTTTTGAGGTTTTAGAAGATGACAATAAGTTACAGGTACATGGTTTGGGTATGAAGTTGTTAGATACGAAAGGGAACACTGTACAAGATTTTTTACTTAATAATACACCTGTTTTCCCTACAAATAATCCAAAATTATTCGTTCCTGGAGATACCTTAGATATTAATCAAGAGGCAGTACAACTATTCGAAAACCATAAGGATGAAGATCAAGTTTTACTAATGAATTATTATAGTATTTCTGCATTTAGCTGGGGAACAGATAGAGCGGTAAAATATTCATTAAGAAATTCTTTTAAAGTTGAAAATCTGCTTAGTAGTAAAAATTATATAAAATATCAAAAAATTGCACACAAAAAAAAGCCATTTTATCGTACTGAATTATTAAATTTTTTATTAAATCATCTTGAAAAAGATCTTGATTTTTCATTTTGCATTCAGTTTTCAAAAAATCATTATGAAGACAAAACCTCCATGCCTATAAGTGATGAGCGGGTAGAATGGAATAGTCAATGGTATAAGGTGGCTGTTTTAAGAATATCAAAATGTCAATTATTGTTAAAAGGAACCTCAAATGACATTGAAGAAACCATTTCATTTAATCCTTATAATGTAGCACATCCTGATCATTTACCTTTAGGGCGTCTAAATCGTGCTCGTGCATGGGCATATACAGCAAGTGCACGACTAAGGAATAAAATAAATAAGGTTGAAACTTTGCCTTATCCTTTTAAAGCACCCATAGAATTAGAGATAGCAGTTGTAGGAGGTGGTGTATCTGGAATGGCTACAGCACTTGCATTATCAGATTTTGGCTATAAGGTGTCCCTGTATGAAAAGTCATCTCAATTAGGAGGTCATGCTTCGAGTAAAGAAGTTTTTGGAGGTAAACATCTTCGAGATCCTGCTTTTGGTTCTTTTCGCGAAAAACAATGGCCAAATTTATGGAGGCTAATTAAACAGCTTGATGTGCAACCAATCAGTTTGGGCAAATCATTGGAATGGTTTGATTCGCCATTTGTAGGATGGTATACAAAAGATGGCCATAAGGTAGAGTTTAGTGAATCTGTTTTACAGGAAAGCAAAAAAGTAATTCTTGAATTCACAAAAGCACTTAAGGATAAAAATGCTGATGATAAAACTGTAGGACAGTTGTTTGATGAGTTAGATATTTCTGATGAATTTATCAGCACTTATTTTGTAGGAGGAATTATATATTATTTTGCAGGACATAACATTGACTATTATCTTAATTATCCAGTGAGAATTTTAGCTTGGATGTGGTTAAATAATGCACACAGGAAAGATGATGAAGCTATAGAATTATTTAGGTTAAATATACAAGAATATATATCTGCCTTTAATACGCTTCTGATTTCAAAAGGTGTTAAGATTTTTACGGGTTCTACTGTTAAGGTAAAAGAAAGGTCTCAAACAGATGTGACACTTGATATACGTATTAATTCAAGGGTAGAAACTAAGTCTTTTAATAATTTGGTTTTAGCAATACAACCTCATTTAGCATTAAATGTGCTCGGTAATTCTGCAAGAGAAAAAGAAAGAAATATACTGTCTCAATTTGAAAGTACAACTGATACTGTTCTGGTTCATCAGGATATTTCTTTTATGCCTAAAAATAAAAATGATTGGAAACTCTTTAATGCCCAACTTCCCGATAAAGGAAGTCCTTTCCCAGGAAATAAATTTACTGTTCCTATAACTATTATGGAACACTGTAATCGTGATGGGAAAACTCCAATTTTTGCAACTTACAATTATGCTGCGTCAGAAAATTCTAAAGTCAATGGCCATAAATTTCAATTTGATCACCTTAGAGTGACTCCAAAAACGCAAAGATTAAGAAGTGAATTAAAACATATGCAAGGACAAAGTTCAGTCTATTTTTGTGGTAGCTGGAGTAGGGGGTTAACGCTTCATGAAGATGCTTTAGTTACTGGATTTGAGGTTGCAAACGCTATTGTTGGTCCTCAACGTAGATATGAAATACTAAAATGTCCTATACCGCAGCCTGAGCCTTTTGAGGATTATTTTGTTGATTTAAAAACTGATAATAAATTTTTTGGTAAAACAAAGATTCAAATTCTTGAAGACCTAAAGTCAATTCTTGCAGAAGTTTCAGATCAGTTACCAGGAAATATGGATTTTAGTACTCAAGTTAAATCTCTGGGACTTTCTTCATTACACTTTGCCCAATTAGCAGCTGAAGTAAATAATCGTTTACCAATAGATATTGAACAGGAAGTAGATATTATTAGCTTATTGGTATTGGAAACAGTTGGTGATATTGTATCCTATTTATTTGCTGTTGTTAATGGAAATCACATAGAAGTAGAAAAAGAGCATGAAGAAGTTGATACACTAGAATTGAGTGATGAAAAAGAAATCAATGTTGATGATAATAAAAATCAGGATGTTTATAGTAGACGTGACTTTATAATGACACTTGAGGATAAAAGAAGTACAGAGATTAACATTCCAAGACCTATTGTATGGCTAATACAGTCTTTAGGGATTTTTACTTTGTTTTTTGGAATTGCACTATCCGCAAATTTTGCTTTTATAATCGGTAAAATTCTTTGGAATACTTTTTCAGTTAATGGGCTTGTTTTTGGGTTGCCATTGATTTGGTTAGCATATGGGTTGAGCTATAGTTTTATTGCTATTAGTTTAAAATGGATACTTGTAGGAGTGCTTAAACCAGGTAGGTATAAAATCTATGGTCCAACTCATCTAAAATGGTGGATTGTTAATCTCTTTTTAAATTTTGGTCAGCAAACGGTATGGTTCCCTTTACGTAAAAGTCATATTGCTTTTTGGTTGATGCGTTTATTAGGCTCCAAGGTTCATATAGGTTCAAGCTTAAGTATAGATGGATTAAATCCATCGCTATCTTTAATTGATGCAGATTTATTAACTATCAAAGATAGAGCTTATGTTAGGGCAGGGGCGTTAATTCAATGTCATATTTTTTTAGATCAATCATTAATTTTAGCACCTGTTATTTTAGAGTCCCGAAGTTCTGTATGGGCTAGATCAATAGTTGAACCAGGAACTTGCGTTGGAACTAATGGAATTTTAATGCAGCATTCTGTTTTGAGTATGGGTAATGAGGTGCCTGAAAATTTTAGCGCAAGTGGTAGTGGGCGATTAGAATTATTAAGACATAACGAAAAAGGGGTAAATGCTCCTGAAATAGGTTCTGAAAAATTTTTCTATAGTGTTTTAGGAGTTTTGGTTTTTCCTTATATGTTGTTTTCCTTTTGTTGCTGTATTTATAGTCTGCTAGGTGTAATGCCTGAATTTTTTAGCTCAGCAAAGTATGCGCTTATAATATGTTTAAGCTTATGGCCTGTTTTTTTATTAAGCACTATTTTTTCTATAATCATTTGTTCATTATTAAAATGGATTTTATTAGGTAAATTAAGGTCTGGAATGAATGAAAATCAAAAGTTTTTTAGGATCCATTTTGTTAGATATATTACTGCTTTTGTTGCCAGATTAACAATATTTTGCCCAAGGGATTTTCGTTGGTTTTTTGCTACAACTATGGGAGCAAAATTGGCTTATTCTTCAGTTAATGATATACCACTTTTAGACCTAACATATGCAGATCAACTTTCTATGGATAATGGTTCTTTTTACAGCCCTGCTGCTTATGCAGATTTTGTACACCTAAAACACGGCCAATTAGAAATCAATAAAATACATGTCTCAACCACATCATATGTTGGTGCTTATTCCACAATTGTTGCGCCTTTAAATATGAAGCCATTTTCTGTTTTAGCAAGCAATTCATGTTTTTATGGCAGTTCAAGCAACCTTAATTCCAAAGAAGTCTGGGTGGGAAGTCCTGCAAAAAAGATGTCACTTGATTTTGGAGAACTGAATACGGTTTCGCATTCTGCATCAGGTTTTTCTTTATTTAAAAATCGAATTATAGACCTCATTAATCATTATTTTATTTTTTTGATAATCACAGGAGTTATCATTTTTAATCATTTATTTGTTTTTGGTTCAATATCGTCTATTGATATTGAAATTGGTTTTATACAAAGAACTTGTATAAGTTTTTGCTTGATTAGTTCAATCTATTTTGGTTTGATTATTATTATGTTGCCTATCTTGCGTTTAGATGCTGAACTTTTAAGTTTGTTTATTAACAAAAATAAACAATATGATTTCAAGGGATTTACCAGGGACAGTTGGACATTTAACATATGGCATTTATTATCAAATCATCTCCTTCCATTTGTTCTAATTACAGATATTTTTGCTGGAACTGATTTCCAGAATTTTTTGTTTCGGAGAATGGGATCAACTATAGGTAAAAATGTTTATTTTGCTAATGGAACTGGAATTCGAGAATTTAAATTTACACACATAGAAGATGGGGTGATGCTGAATCGTGGTGCAGCTATGATGGGGCATTCAGAACAACCAGATGGCACACTAGTCATAAAGGATCTCCATTTAGAAAAGAATAGCAATATGGCGTATATGTCTTATATGATTGGAGGGAATGCATTGCCAGAAGGAGCACTGTTGGGTAGTTTGTCTAGACCCTTTGATGCACAAAAGCTTCAAAAATATACTGAATATAATAATACTCCCTGCCAAAAATAATTAAATTTAAAATGCATACACAATGTCTACTATGGCTTAATATGTCCATATCGACGTGGAAATGGTATTGTTTCTCTTACATGGTGTAAGTCACAACTCCATCTGACCAAACGTTCAAGTCCAAGACCAAAACCAGCATGAGGTACTGAACCAAATCGCCTTAAATCCAAGTACCATTCAAAATCTGCTTGATCTAGGTTGTGTTCTTTTATCTTTTTTAGCAGAATGTTTATATCGGTTTCTCTTTCAGAACCACCAATTATTTCACCAAATCCATCCGGTGCTAGCAAGTCTACTCCTTTTACATAATCTGGTTGCCCTTCAACTTCTTTCATGTAGAAAGCCTTGATTTTTGCTGGCCAGTTATAAACCAATACTGGCGTTGAGAAAACTCTGGTAAGGACAGTTTCATCTGAAGAACCAAAATCATCTCCCTGTTTGAAGTTTTTGGCCGATTCGATCCACTTAGGAATGTTTCTCAATTGTTCTTCTGCAATTTTTATATCTGAACTCAATTTAGCTATAACCTGCTCATTGTGTTTTCGTGCTCCTTTTTTCATACCCGCCTTAATTGCCTTTTCCCGCTCTGCAATTTCATTTTTATTATTATCTATTAGTGATTTTGCATTTTCAAGATCTTGTTCTTGAAGTTTTATGGCATTTTTACCATCGATCAGTAAATCACCATTTAAAATCTTAACAGCATCACTATAAGTTACCTGAGGGAAATCATTATTAACTACTGATTCTAATTGTGATATATCACGACCTAAAAGCTCAAATTCAAATTTACATTTATCCAATACACGAGCAATTACATGTTTAATAAAGCGTTCTATTAGAATCATATTACTTTCATTGGTTGCAAAGGCAACTTCCGGTTCAATCATCCAAAATTCTGCAAGATGTCTAGGTGTATTAGATTTTTCAGAACGAAAAGTCGGCCCAAAAGTGTATACCTTATTCATTGCCATAGACATTGCCTCAGCATACAGTTGGCCTGATTGTGATAAATACGCAGCTTGTCCAAAAAAATCGGTTTCAAATAAGTCTGTTGTTCCTTCACATGCAGAACCAGTTAAAAGAGGTGCATCCATTTGAATAAATCCATCTTGTTGGAAGAATTCATGAATACCCATTATTAATTGATTTCTAACCCGATTGATAGCCCATTGTCTTCTTCTTCTTAGCCATAAGTGCCGGTGTTCTTCAAGGAAATTGGGTCCGTGTTCTTTATCGTCTTTTGTAATTGGAAAATTGTGCGCTAAATGATATATCTCAAAATTGCTGACTTGAATTTCATACCCCCCTAAACTTCTTTCATTTCGAATAATTTTACCTGAAAAACTTACAGAGCTTTCTAAACTTAGATTTTTTGCCTCTTCAAATGCTTTTTCACCAACCGCGTCTAAAGAAACAACGCATTGTGTAAAACCTGTGCCATCACGAAAATCAAAAAAATGATTGGTTTTACTGTTTCTAACTTTATCAATCCATCCTTTAACTGTTATTTCGGTTCCGTCTTTGTATTTAGCAAAATCCTGAATATATTGATGCTGCATTATTTATTTTATTGATTTAGTCCTTCTTGTCTTTTTAACAAGATTAAGTTTGGACGCTTTAAAATGTTAAAATTCGATTTGCGAAAATAGGATTTTATGTTTAAAAAAATGCTTTTGAAGCCCTACTTTTTATAAGTACATACATTCAATATTTATTTAAGTTCCGAATAATAGGCTGAATTACCTCTTTGTGTCTCTTATAATACTATTAGGAGTTGAATTATCTTAATGCAATTTTGTTTGATTAACAACATGTGTTTTAAATTGTTCTTTAAAACAAATATACATTACAACCATTTTAATTTTGTTTACGTCTTAATTAAAACGAAAAGAAATGGGACTAAAATTTTTTTGTATATTAATTCTAGGGGTTTTTGCTTGTAGCAAGGTTCACCAATGGAAAAAACCTGTGAAAATTACTTTTAATGTTGATGTAACTAAAGATAGTATTGCTGATGGAAAACTAATTTTTGAATCTGGCTATCTTGACATAGAATCTTTTAATTTTGATGGTAACCGTATAAATGGATCAGATGTTTTCTTTACCAAAACCCTTAAGTCAAAAATCATTACAAATTCAAACAAGCCAATTAAGGAAGATTTGATTTTTGATATTCCTCAAGGAATATATTCCTCTATAAACATTGATGTTTTATCAATGAAAGATAATTTGCCAAATCTTGTTATTAAAGGTGAATTCCAGAATGAATCTGGGGTTTTAATACCTGTACGTTTTGAATTTAATGAAACAGAAACATTTGAAATAGTAGGTCAGAATTATATTGGGAATAATAATGATATAGACCTTGTTGAAATTGACAGAATTAATGCTACTATTTGGATAGATCCTTCGAATTGGTTTAAGGGTGTATCAATTAATTCCATAGAAAATGCTAAATTAGTACCAATAGATGGTAGAAATGTAATTTTGATTAACGATAATACTAATCAGTACATTTATAAAACTGTAGTTGCCGCTTTAAGTGTGGACAAACAAAAAGCTATTTTTATCAAACAAGGGCATGGATGATTAAAAAATGTGAAAGAAAACCTAAACAATATTAATATTTCGGAAGAAGAGTTAGTCCGCAGATGTATTGCCAATGAAAGACAATACCAGGAAATACTGTACCGTAAATATGCTGATCAGATGTTTAGTGTTTGCCTTTCATATAATAAGAATGAAGATGAAGCTTGTGATATTTTGCAGGATGGGTTTATAAAAGTTTTTAGAAAATTAGAGCAATTTAACTTTAATAGTAGTCTAAAAGGATGGGTTAGAAAAATTATTGTTAATACTGCACTTGATCATTATCGAAAACAAAAAAGACATGAAGACAAATTAGAGTCTTATTCTCAGGTTGTAGTTAGCCCTAAAATCGGTAATATCTTGGAACAAATTAATGCTCAGGATTTAATTTCACTCGTTGAATCACTCCCTTCAAGGGCTGCTATAGTGTTAAAATTATATGCTATCGAAGGCTATGGACATAAAGAAATTGCAGAAAAACTTGATATAACTGAAGGTACATCCAAATCTCAACTCCATAGGGCTAGAACTCTATTAAAACAATTGCTGAGTAAAAAACAATGAAAAATAATTTAGATAAACATATTGACTCTAAACTAAAAGATTGTTTTGACAGTCTGCAAATGAACGCTCCTGATCATTTATGGGATAGTATTTCATCTAAGCTTAGTAAGGAACATTTATTAGATGATTCAATAGATGAAAAATTAGAAAAAAGTTATTCTAACGTTACTCAAAAAACTGCTCCATCTTTTTTGTGGGATTCTATAAACGATGAATTATACAGTGAAGAAGAAACTTTTGATGATTCATTAGATCATAAACTTAAATATAGTTATCAAAATCAAGAAGCAGCTCAAGCTCCAAATAAAGTTTGGTATGCAATTAGCCAACAATTAAATATTGATGCTACTTGGAATAAAATTAGTAAAGCATTGGATATTAATCCTGTTATAAGTGACTGGAGGAATCGGATGTTTAAGTTTATGGCTGTCGCTTCTATTTTGTTTTTGTTTGTTAGATCCTGCGATTATAATCCAAAACCATTAAACACTGATTATATACCTATTGTACAAGATGGATTGCAAAAAGATATTAAGCGTATCAAAATGCCTATTCAAAAAACGAATAAGGTCAATAATATAACAATTAAATCAAAAAATGAGAACGAAATAATTTCAGTTAAAACACAAAACAATAACAACGAAACTAATTTTGATTTAAATGAATCACCTATAGTTCAAACTGAAAATATCGAAATAAAAACCAATAAGCAAAAGTCAACATCTGATATCAATATAGCGCATAGTCATGCAAATCTTTCATCATTAAAAGATAGCAAAAAGGATCACAATTTATTGGTAGACGACTTTGATAAAAACTTGAACAATGGTGCTTCAATTGCAATTTCAGGTCAATCAAGTGTTATAGGTTTTAACTCAGACCCTTTGTATATCATTAACGATAGACAATTATCTGTTACTAATGATATAGGACCTGTTTTAATAATAGATGAATTTGGTTTAGAAAACAAGCGCACTCCTAATAATATCAAAGGTAAATTTGAGGCAGGAGTATTTACTGTAATTAACTCAACTATGTTATTAAACAAAGAGACAAAAGAAGGTTTTGATAAAAATAGTTTAGTTCAAAATTATTATGGTCTAGCTGCTAATTATGGATTGTGGGCGTCATACAAAATCATCCCTCATGGGGCTATAATTGCCGAGTTTTCTATTAATGCTGACAATAGACAGGCGTATGGGGTATATGAAAATGGAGTTTATTATCTAAAAGAATGGTTAATGAAATACAATCGAGTGTCCCTTGCTTATAAGCATGATTTATGGCGTACAAATCACAATAAAATACTGAATACTAAAATTGTGGCTCAGATAGGTACTTATCTGGGTTTTTTAAGGGAAGCTAAATTGTTTTATGATGGAGATTTGCGTTATGATAGATTGCAAGATCATCATCATTTTGATTTTGGATTTAAAATAGCTGTAGGACAAGAAATAATAATTGATAAATTTGTTATAGGATTGGGTTTGCGCTCCGATATAGGTCTAACAAATATTTTTAGAGGAAACACAAGTTTTACAGCACAGGAAAATCATACTAACATTATTCAATTAGGTGGTTATTGTACGATAGGATATAGGTTTTAATTTATAGATTGATATTTAAAAATTTAACACAAATTTAAATTAAAAATACTTTAATAAAGAAACTTGATTTTTAGTTTAAGCGTTTTAAGAACGGGTGGGGAGATTGACTACCTTCTCATCCAGCTTCTTAACAAACATTCTTATATGATAATAGGTTTGTAATTTAGCAATTTTTGTACTGTTTAAAGGGCCTTCCATTGCAAGGGAAGGCCCTTCTTTTTTTTTGAATAAGCATCATATAAGTTTGTGCCATTAGGGATAGTTTATATTTGTTTCAGTTCATCTTCTACCATATTAATTTGTTGTTGTTTAACTGCTTTTTTGAATTGTATTTGTGTAAAATAATATGTGCCAAGTATAGTCAAGCAAAAATAAAAAACAACCAAAATCGAACCGTATTGTATATATTGATCAATTCCAAACCAATTTCCCCAATAATAAATACAAAATAGACCAGCAATAGAACGTATAATTTCAACCCATAAACCAATTTTTTTTTCGTCCATAATTGTAGTATACCCATATATCCCAGCAAATATAATTGCACCATTAATTAATATTAGATTTCCTTCTTTTGCTATAACTGGGTAGTTATAAAACATAAACATTAGTAAGAATCCAGTAAATGTCAATTGAAAATATGACCAAATAATCAATGCTTTACTTGGGTTATTATTGTATTTCTTAAAATTATAGACATCTTTAATGCTATTTCTAGGATATTTTTTTTCTACATCTGAAGGACGCCATCCTGTAGGCTTAAACCAGATTGTGAATTTTGCTTTCCAGTCATTTGTTCTCCATGCATCTTGTATAATCCTCCATGTGTGTTGAAAATTTATTAAAATAGGGTTCCAGGTTTCAGCAGGTTTAAGTACTCCAAAAACAGGAGGGACTTCATCAAGCTCTTCCTGAAAAGTTCCGAATATTCTATCCCAAATGCAAAATATGGCAGCAAGGTTTTTATCGATATATTCTTCATTTATCGCATGATGTACACGGTGCTGAGAAGGAGTTACAATTATATATTCAAGAAACCCAAGTTTTGGTATATGAACAGTATGATACCAAAACTGCATAAAAAGATGAATTGGGGCTATCAATGCAATTATTTTAGCTGGAACTCCTAATAAAGCAGCAGGGATGAGAAAAACAGCAAAGAAACCTAGAATAACTGATATAGATTGCCTTAATGCACAAGGGAGATTAAATTCTTCACTACTATGATGTATTACGTGTCTATTCCAGAAAATATTGACTTTATGATTTAGTCGATGATTCCAATAACTAGCAAAGTCATAAGTAATAAAAGCAATAAAGATAATCCAACTATAAGAAATGCTTTCAATATTGATTACTGCAATTTTTGATACTAACCAGGGATACGATAAGATAATCAATAGCACACCTAATGAGTCTTTAATAACATTTGTAATACCAGAGCTTAAACTTGATATTATATCCAAATGATTGATATCCAATTTTTTAATAAATACAATAAAAAGTGTTTCTATTATTACCAGCAGTGTGAAACTTGGTATGGCATATAGTAGTGCTGTTGCGTAAGCTTCCATTTTAATAAATTCGATAATTATTTAATAATTATACAAATGTCTGTATTTTTTCTCATGTTTTATGTCTAATTGAAATTTTATAATTTTCATAAAACCATTCCTATGTTTAAATATTGTAAAAAACAATTCAACGTCTGCTCTTTATTTCTTTTTTAATTTAACCAATAAAAAATCAAGCCAAAGTCTTTTAATAAATAAAAAAAATATTGATTAGTTATATTATTCACTTGATTTTAAATATAAAATAATATTGCATTAATTATTTAAAATAAATTCATTAAAACCACAATAAAGTTATATTTAATATTTAAATTATCTATAAAATTAAATATTATCTAAATATTATAAATCGGGTTGGCTTTTCCAGAAAATTTGTATTACATTTGTGGTGAATTAACATTCAAAACAATCAATCATCAACAATCAATCATCGGGATGATAATAAATTTATTTCTTATCATCCCTTTTTTTAAAATCAAAAATCAATTAGTAATGGAAATCACAAATGTTTTGACTGAAACCGTAAAAGATGTAGTAGCTATTAGTAAAAGTGTAGCTAAAGTTGTAAAAGACGAAGTTGAATTATACTTTGATAAAAAGAATGAAGACAACGATGAAGTAGTTGAAGGTAATGCTGCCGAAAGTGAAGACTCTAGATCATTGTTTGAATACTTAAGAGAATTTGAATCAAAAGTTAAAGAAGTTGTAGACAATACTTTTTCTGGATTCAGAAGCTCCAAAAGAGAAGAACAGGAAGAGTTAGAAACACGTATATCTGCTCTAGAAGAAAAATTGAGTAAATTGGTAGAAGATAGTCTAGATGTATTAAAGAAAGATAAGACTTCAAAGAACTAAATTTATTTGTTCACAATTGATTGTCGGTCCAATGAAAAGACAAAAAGTTCTTATTTAATGGATTGACAATCAGTTTTGGTTTTATAGACCATTTATAAGAATATATGATGAAAATGGAAAATATAATTAAGAAAGTACTTTATACAGGTGTAGGCTTTGTTGCTGCTACTACTGAAAAACTTCAAAATTCTATTGATGAATTAGTAGAAAAAGGAAAGATTTCTGAAGAAGAGGGAAAAAAAGTAGTAGATGATGTTGTAAAAAATGCAGAAGTTCAACGTCCGAACATGGAAAATAGATTTAAAAAAATGGTGGATGCTGCTTTTGATAAATTGAATCTTCCACAGAATGATGCTTTTTCAAAAATGGAAAAAAGAATCAAATCACTAGAGGTTAAAGTAGGTTTTCTTGCTAAAGAACTAAAAGCACTCAATGCCAATCTTCAAGAAACTAAAAAAGAGAAAGCTAAATAAATCTAACATTTTTTATAGCATATAAAGTATGTTATTTCATGATTTAGTTATACAAGGTCTGTTTTTACAGACTTTTTTTGTTTCTCATTATTAAACCCAATTAGTGTAATAAATCCTTAAAACTATATATTTAGAAAATCATATGAAATAATTTTGATAATCATTAATCATACAATATGAAATTTTATTTTCTTAAAATTTGTCTGTTTTTACCATATTTAATTCATGCGCAATTCAATTATGTTGCACACCGTGGGGCATCCTTTTTGGCACCTGAAAATACTTGTGCGTCTATAAATTTAGCATGGAAAATGGGTGTAAAAGCTGCTGAATGTGATGTAATGATTACTAAGGATAGTCAGGTTGTAGTTTTTCATGATAAAACGACAGGCCGTTTATTAGAAAAAAATTATAAAATTAAAGAGACGGACTATAAAGAATTTAAGGACCTTTCAATTGAGTTAACAAATAACAATTTACCTAAATTCAAAGGAGAAAAAGTTCCTTTACTTAAAGATTTACTTATAAATCTTCCGGATTCTGTTACATTGGTTATTGAGATTAAATGTGGAACTGAGATTTTAAATCCTCTGAAAAAAGTTTTGAATAACTATTGGAAAACTGGTAATCTTTCTTTTATCTCATTTGGATATAAAACAATAATGGCAATTAAAAAGGCATTTCCGGAAATACCTTGTTATTTTTTGGCTCATATGAAAATGGATATTAATAAACGAATAGATGAGCTATTAAAAGGACCACTTGATGGTATAGATCTAAATCATAAAATAATTAATAATAACCTTGTTAATAAATTTAATAAATTCGGAAAAGATATCTGGTGCTATACAGTTGACAGCCCTAAAATAGCCCATCGAATGATTAACCTTGGTGTCAATGGAATCACTACTAATCGTCCAAAATGGCTAAAAGATGTGCTTAATTCAAAAACATTTAAATAGTTTAAATGTTTGTCTTTTGAATATTTTACTTTAATAGTTATCTATATTAGCAATATAGTTTTGTAATATTAACCAGCTAAAAACAATTATTTATTTAATAAGTTTTTAGTAACACGAATTTTCAAACTTATATTTTGACGTACTACTATAAATAACAATATTATGTATAATAGGTTATTTTTTTATCCTCTTTTAATACCACTTCTGTTATTAATCTTTAGCTTTTCAGCTATTAGTCAAAATTTACCTGTAAAAGATCTTGTTGTTCATGAATGGGCAATATTTGGGACACTTCATGGATCTGATGGATCCCAATTAAGTTGTCTTTATGCTGAAGATGAAACAGTACCTAAATTTGTGTATAGACACAAACTATCCGATGCTATTTATAATTTATTTAATCAACAGGAAGAACAAAATTTAGTTGAACTTAAAAATGTAACACTAAATATTGAAAGTTCAGTAACTTCTTTTTATTCAAAAACTGCTAAAGAAGTATCTGTGGATGTTGGATTCTCTTACGGTTTAGTTAATAAATGGTATCCACAATGTAATAGTGTAGATGAATTACCCACCGAAATAGACAATATTAATTTTTCAATTCCTTTTAATGGACTTATAAGTTGGAACAATGTTCAAATTTTAACACCAGATTCAAAGATTAAATTTTCTTCATCAAATGAACAGGAAACGGAAACATGGATAAATTCAAGAACAACCGGTGCCAATAAAATTATGGTAAATAATGAAATTGAAAATTTTCTTTTTTATAGTGCGATAGGTAATCTTACTATTCCTTTTCAATTTAATTTTAGTAATAATAAGGAATTAAAAATAATAAATTCTGGAGAAATAGACATACCATATTTGTTTGTATTTGAAAATACAGAAAATGGACCAAATGTATGGTGGACAGGGGGCTTAAAACAAAATGAGACTGTAAATATTAGTTCAACAAAATCATCCTATGCATTTGTAGATGCAAAATTGAAAGAGTTTCAAAAAGCATTGATGAAATTAGGGTTATATGAAAATGAAGTTATTGCAATGTTTAAAACCTTGGAAAGTAGCTATTTTACTAAAAGAGGGTTTAGAATCTTTTATATTCTTAACCCAAAGGAAGTAGCTCTTGCAATCCCAATCAATATTATTCCCGAACCTCTTGAAATTAAACGTGTTTTTATAGGTAAATGCGATATATTTACACCTGAAATTGAACAGCAGTTATTGTTAGATTATAAAACTGATTATTTATTGAATAAATATCGTAATAATCGATATTATCTTGGAATGTTGCAGAGAGCAAATAATTTAAAATCAAATTATTAGGTATTCAATTCTATAGGTTTTTTTAAACCTTTAATTTATCTAGATTGTATAACCCTTTAATCTTGGTATATGATATACAATGTATTAACCTTGCAGCCATAAAAAAAGGCTGTTAGAATTTCTAACAGCCTTTTTTTATATGTAAAAAGTAATATTTTTTTAGTTCAAGCCTTTAAGTACAGCTGTGCCTGCACCAAAAACATTGTTATTGCCATATTTACTAATTCCTTTTTTTGCCCACTCTAATTCAATTTCGAGTTTTTTAAGTTCCAGCATTTTTGGTTGAGACATAATATCTTTCGTTTTTGCATCATACTCAGCTGCATCAAATTTACCTTTTGCTTCAGCAATTCTAGCCTTAGCAAGATTTGTTTGCTCTAGTTCTTTTTTTGCAGCAAGCGCATTTTTTCCTTCTTGAATAGCAGTTTCTTTAGCAACTTCAGCAATTGCATTTGGAATGTCAACATCAGTAATTTGAACTCTTGCAAAAACTACATGAAACTCAGGCAACTCTTTTTTCATGATATCTTCTAATGCTTGTTCTGCATCTTGCCTTTTGTTTAAATTTAATTCTGAAGCAGTATATTGAGGTACAACTTCTTTGCCAGCAGATTTTAACGTTTTAAGTATCTTAGTATCAATATCTGTTATTCTTGTATGGATTAGATTAACTTCATTTGGGTTCAAGTTGTAATCTAAAGCAATTTCAACACTTGTTTCCATATTTCTAGAATCATTGAAAACAAATTTTTTAACTAAGGTTTTTTCTCTTACGTCATATGGTTCACAAGAGTTCCAGAGCCATGAGATTCCCATTTCCATACCTTCGGGTAATATATATTCTAATTCAGTTTTTCCACCCCAATATACTTTTACACCTTTGTGGCCGGGTGGGACAGTTGTACATGATGTTATGAATAAGAAGACCATGGATAATGCTAATAAATTTTTCATTCTTTTGCTTTTGTTTAAATAGTTAGGTTGGTATTTCAACAGTTCCCTAAATAAGTTGAAGACACCTATGATGATTATTTTATAGGGAGATTTAATATTTAGTGCATAAATTTACAATATAAATCCATTTTTATATGCAAAGAACGTAATATTCGTATTTTTTTTTCAATAGATCATGTTATTAGCACTAAATTTAATATATGGGTATTGATTTTTATTACTTTAGACTAAGTATTTTTTTATTAACTGTAACTTATAACTATTATGATATATAGTTTTGGCGTTAATTTATCAATTTCATTCCCCAATTGTAAACAATCTGTACATAGTTGAGGTTTTTATCCAATTATTGGCTGTGATAATTGCCAATTTAGTATTCCAATAAAAAATAATATATTGGCTAGATTATTAAAAACAGAGAATAAGGGTCGTTTATTTGGATATAATCCTGATTGTATAATAAAGGGTAATTCAAGTTTTATGGATCTTCAAGTGAATGAGTATACAATTCAATTAGGGCTCCCTTCTTACTTCTCTTTGCTCTTTTTTTTGTTTATTTATTTTTTCTCTAAAACTTTTTCCTAATTTATTTTTTGGATTATTTTCTTAATATAATTTCTGCTTTTTTTATAATTAATGTGGGGTTTTCCGATGATAATAAAAAAGTTCTAAAGGTATAATTTGCATCTTCTTCTATATTCACAGTAGTATTTTTAGCAGAGAAACTCCACGATGTTTTATTCATAATGGAAGTCTTTATTTCATTCATCGTAAGATTTTTATCCATTGGGTTTATGTTTAACTGACGGTATGGTTCTCCATTTCTTAATACTTCTAATTTAAAACTCAATTCAAGAATGCCTTCATATTCTATATCTAATTCTGACCAAATATCTATATCATTCCCAGTGTTTAGCTCAATAGCAGTTTCCACCCACGGTTTATTATTTTTTTTACTAACTTCATTAATAGAAAGTCGACCTACTTCTTGCCCAAGAAATCCACTACAATTAACTGATAAATAAAAAATTAAAATTAAACCTAATTTTTGCATCCTCCTTTATTATAAATACTTTTTTCGGAATTTTAAAAGTCCTTTAATGATGTTTAACTATACTTAATTATTTTGTAGCCTCGAATATATTAAAAAGCCAGCTGACACAATAATGTCAGCTGGCTTTTTAATAAGTATTGTTATATCTTTATTGTTTAACTATTTTTTTATAAATATTATTGTTTGAATTTTTATAGCATAATATATAGTTTCCTTCTGCTAAATTTTGATCAAATGTCAATAATAATCTATTGCTTCCTTTCTGAACTGTAAATGATTTATGGCAGAAAGTTTGACCTAAAGTATTGAAAATAGTAACAGAAACGGTTTCTTCAAAATTTGAATTTACAACTATATTAAGTTCTTTATCTATAGGATTAGGCATAATATTTATATCATTATAAGAGCCTTTGAATTCTAAAACTTTAATATTTGAATAATCAATATGTCCAGTAATTTCAACCATTTTTAAACGGTAATAATTAAAACCTATAGATGGATAAAAATCAATAAACTCGTAATTTGCAGAAATCCCAATACCACCTTTTGGCTGAACAACGCCAATGGTTTCATATGCTAAACCATCAGAACTCCGTTGTATTTCATAATGACTCATATCTTCTTCTCTTTCAGTAGCCCAATATAACTTACTTTTGTTGCTTTGAAATTTATGAACAGTGAAATTTGTTAAGGTTACATCAAGGGTTTGCGATTGAGATATGTTTATTGCTCCAGAACCACCAGAAAAACTAGTAATGTTATCAATTTGGACATAGTTAATTCCTGAAGCAGTTGTTCCTAAAGTAGATGATGAAGTATAGTCTTGAGTACCTACTAAAGCACTAGGTGTTAAAACTGTTGATGGATCATATTGCGTGTTTGTTGTTTTGAACCATTCTATGTTGCCTACACCTATTTGATAAGGAGCGGCATCGTGATTTGCTTGCCATGTATATGCAGCAGATGTAATTGCATCTTTTTCAGAATTCTGAAAATAAAATCTAATATTTACAGGATCAACTAATAATCCATTTGTGGTTGCATTCCAATAACGACCTAATGCAATATAGCAGGTCTGATTTGGGATGTCTTCCGCTTTATAAATACCATTTACAAAATTTGTATCATTTGATGGCTCCGTAGAAACATTAATAGATACATCTGCTGTAAATGCATTATTACCGAGGTTGTTTGGATCATGAGCAATAGCAAAAAGCAATTCTTCTGAAGATGAAATGTTATAATAATAGGTCCATTCAACCCCAGCTTCAATTTTAATGCATGTTTTATTTGCATGAGTTATAGCATTAATAGGAGCATATATAGGTTGTGCTATAGGAATACAATTATATTCATGTATATGTATGTTGTCAAACCCAATTCCGTCACCGCTAGCCCAAGAAGAATTGTCTTCTTGCCCAAATTTAATTTGGAAAGTACTACTTAAAGTTTGTACAGGGGTTGCATTAGACAATAATGCATCAATATCAATAATTTCTGATGAAGTCCAGTCATTATTAGGGCCATCAGTTAAATCAAATGCTTCAATCCATGAATCAGAATTACTTCCTCTAATCCATACCCTATCATTTGGATTCATATCATCTGTGTTGTCATAATAATCAAAACTAAGCTCAAGATCAGCATTTGAAGAATAATTGCTAAGGTCTAAAGTTAGTATAGCCTCATTGGTTACATTCCCTATCGCACTATTTGTTGCTGTTGATAGCGCTAATCCAGTTGTCCCAGTTATTGGGAAATTTGTACCCCATGATGCTGTTCCATTTGATTTGTCGGTAGTTTGAAATGTCCATGAATATGAAGGACCGCAATAAATAACACCATTTCCAATAATATTTCCATTTCCACTTATGCCACTAAAATCTTCAGTGAATGGTAAAGTAGCAGGTGCCAAGGGGCCAGGTTCAGTAATCGTAACAGTTCCAGATACTGAGCAACCAATAGAGCTACTACTTGAATCGGGAATAATAGAGATATTAAATCTACTCGTTCCATCACTTGGGTTTCCAGTATAATTGTATGCCCCTGAAGTAAGATCATGTGTTGTAGACAGCAAGAGGTCTTCTAAAATAAGCTGAGTTCCTGCTGGGAAGTTAGAAAATTCTGTCTGTTCAATAGAATAATTGCCAGCTATAGTTATATCAGTATAAAGAGGAACAGTAACAGTAGAGGATCCTAATGGCGGTAAAGCATTATTAGTTAATTGATAAGTTCCAGCCATTGTAGCGAATTGAAAAGAAGTTAACCCAGGCAAATAAAGAGCATCATAAAAAACATCAAATCCACTTGTTGCTTGAGCCCAGAAAAATATCACAGAGTTAATACTATTATTACCGTCACTCATTTCTAGACGTAATACTGGATATGAAGATGGGGTAGAGGCTGAAGAGCCATTATTTTCAGTAACTGTATAATTATAAGTACCAGCACTAAGTCCAGTGGCTGCAGCGGTACTACTACTAGAGCCAGACCATGCATAGATCAAATTTATACTACTGCCTACACTTAAATTTATTTCACCATCTGAACTACCATTACAACTAGCATTAGTAATTGTTTCACCAATACTTATAGCTGCTGGTTCAGTAACAGTTACAGATCCAGGTTCAGAACACCCTGCACCACCATCACTCGTAACTGTATAATTATAAGTACCAGCACTAAGTCCAGTAGCTGTTGCAGAAGAGCTGCTGGAGCCAGTCCAGGAATAAATATGATTATTTCCTCCTGTAACACTTAAACTAATTTCACCATCAGTAGTCCCATTACAACTTGCAGGAGTAACATTAGCAGAAACAGAAATTGCAGAAGGTTCTGTAATTGTTACGGTTCCAGATACTGAGCAACCAGCAGAACTAGTAGTCGAATTGGGAATAATAGATATATTAAATCTACTTGTTCCATCACTTGGGTTTCCAGTATAATTGTATGCCCCTGAAGTAAGATCATGTGTTGTTGATAACAAGAGGTCTTCTAAAATAAGCTGAGTTCCTGCTGGGAAGTTAGAAAATTCTGTCTGTTCAATAGAATAATTGCCAGCTACACTTGTATTAGTAAAAAGCGGAATAATAACAGTAGAGGTACTTATTGGGGGTAATCCATTAATAGCTAATTGATACGTTCCAGCCAATGTTGCGAATTGAAAAGAAGTAAATCCAGCTAAATAAAGACCATCCATAGCAAAATCATATCCATTAGTTGCCATACTATGGAAATAAACGAGCGTGTTAAGCGTGTTGCTAGCATCACTCATACCTAGACGTAATATAGGATATGAAGATGGAGGTGGAGTAGATGATGAGCCACTATTATCTGTAACTGTATAATTATAAGTACCAGCACTAAGTCCAGAAGCAGTTGCAGTAGTATTACTGGAACCAGCCCATTCATAAGTTAGGTTACTACTACCAGTTACATTTAAAGTTATTTCGCCATCATTAGTTCCATTACAACTTGCATTATTAATGGATGCTGTAACAGTGATTGGGCATTGACAAATTGTTTTCGTAGAAAATAAAATTAATATAACAGGTATTAATAAAAAAAATAAGTAAATTTTAGTTTTCATAGAAATAACTTTAGTTAATTAATGTATTATAGGTACATACGGGTACAAAAGCAAAGAATTTAAATATGCTTCGTTTATTATATTCAATAATATTTGACTGGATGATACTACCTAAAAATAGAAACAACTAATTTTAAGCCAAATAATTATCGGTCTTAATACACTGATAAACAATTGTATACGTATTAAATAAATAACGTATATATTCTAAAAAATGAACTTTTTCCATTATTTGGACATTACAATATATGTATTTTTGATTTATATCTATAAAACTATCGTAAGTGTTTTTTTAATATTAATTTATAATATAAAAAAACTCTTTCGAATTTCGAAAGAGTTATATATTTAATTATGACATTTTATGTTAATATTGGTTATAGACTAATACTATTTTTTTATTATTTTTTTATAGATAATATTATTATTACTGTAGTAATTTAGGTAGTAAGTTCCTGACGATAAATTTTTATCCAATTTAATATTGATGGTATTATTACCAGTTTTCAATTCATAGGATTTTTCAAAAAATGCTTGTCCTAGAGAATTAAATATTATAATATCAATTTTTTCATTTCTATTAGAAT
The DNA here is from genome assembly GCA_022448945.1 of Saprospiraceae bacterium. Lineage (GTDB taxonomy): Bacteria > Bacteroidota > Bacteroidia > Chitinophagales > Saprospiraceae > Aureispira. The sequence continues at coordinate 144,088 of JAKVCV010000014.1, read as the reverse complement.
TAACAGCAATATTAAATTCATTCACAAAAGGATTAGGCATTATATTAATATCACTCAATGAACCATTAAATTCTAATACTCGACTTTGGGAAAGATCTGCATGCCCATTAGTTTCTACCATTTTTAATCTATAATAATTAAATCCAATTGAAGGACTATTGTCAATAAATTGATAAAAAGCACTTATGCCAACGCCACCTTTAGGTATTGTGGTGCCTATAGTTTCATATTGAATTCCATTTGTACTTCTCTGGATTTCATAATGAGACATATCTTCCTCTCTTTCGGTAGACCAGGTTAAAAGACTTTTGTTTGTTTCATATTTTTCAGCCTTAAAACTCGTTAATGTGACATCAAGCACACCGAGTCTGGAGATATTTACAGCAGCTGTACCACCCGAAAAACTTGTAACATCATTGATTTGTACATAATTTATTCCAGTTGAACTAGTAAGGCCACTTGTTGCTGATGCAGTTAAATCTATTGTGTTGGTCAAAGCTGCAGGAGTAATCACAGAAGCTGGATTATAATTAGTTCCATTTGTTTTAAACCATTCAATATTTCCAACACCAATAGCAAATGGAGCATTGTTGTTATTTGTCATCCAAGTATTGGCAGCATCTGTTACAGCTAAAAGTTCATCAGGGTGATAATAAAATCTGATGTTTACCGGATCTATTAATGCACCTGAAGTAGTAACATTCCAATGTCTTCCCATGGCTATATAGCATGTTTGATTCATAACATCTTCAGATTTAAAAACTCCAGAAATAAAATCAGTAGGATTTACAGGGTCATTAGTCACATCAATATCTACTGTTGCAGTAAATGAATTATTCCCTAAATTATTTGGATCATGAGCAATAGCAAATAATAATTCATCTGGTCTAGCATTATTATAGTAATATGTCCATTCAATACCTGATTCATTCACTATACAAGTTGCATTAGAAGTAGATGTAGTATTGTTTTGAGAATATTGATATGCTAAACCACAAGGTGGAATAGGGTTTTCTCTTATTTCAAAATTATCGAATGCTATATCACCATCCCAATTTGAACCTCTTGTTCCTGTCATTCTAAAAGTAGCTACACCAGTATAAGAGGAAATATCTACCAGTTCTTCAGTCCAAATATTACCTTGATTCCCGGATTTAGAAAAAATATTTGTATATGTATTGCCATTGTCTGTAGAGATATCTATTGATAATGAACCTACAGATGCACCATACATGTGCGTATAAAACCTTAATTGAGGTATTGATAGGGATGACAAATCAATCGGTTCAGAAATTATTATTGCTTGATCGCCAGCTATTCTAGGGTATGAAGTTTCAATATATGCATAATAACCAGAACCTGTCATGTCACTACTTGGGCCAGTTCCGGATGAAGGCGTAGAGAAGGCGTTTAGATTCCAGTCAAATTCATCATCTGCTGACTGAAACCAGCATGTATAGAAGCCAGCATCAAAATTATTAAAGTAAGGTGTTGCAGAAGGTATACATGTTGGACATATTACTGACAATGCTGAAATATTTGTTGCATAGTTGCCTGCAGCTACTTGTACTCCTGAGGCATTACTTATTGTATAGGAGCATTCAGTAGGCCATGAGCCACCACCATTCCATATCGTTGTAATATTATCGCCTGTATTCACAGCTATAGTAATAGAACCACTGGATCCACCTAATAACGTGAGATCGTCAAGAACAGGCGTTCCATTGACTAAGATATCAACTGTATTATTATTCCAACCATCGCCCCAGCTATCCATAAGTGTTACAATATAATTACACTGGCTTAGCATTTTGGTACTTGAAAAAAGGAGAATAATGGAAATAGAAATTAAAGAAAAGTAAATTTTAGATCTCATATTATTTGGGTTTGTTAAAAAATAAATATTAGGAAAATTATAATTGTATAAAGGGTGTGTATTTATAATGTATAAGTATGAAACATTCAATCAAACTCATAAATGGTTTTATCAAATTTTATGCCAATATGTAAAATCGTAAATAGCTGGTAATTAAGTTTTTATAGTCAAAATATTGTATATTTTGCTATATTTATTTTGATTTAGTTTTTATTTTGAATTTGGCAGAAAACAGGCTATTATATTTTGTTGTTTTAGGGTTTTTAAGTGGTTATATTAATAGAAAAACTCTTCCGTTATTACGAAAGAGTTTTATAAAAAAATGGGTGCCTGATGGGGTTCGAACCCACGACCCTCGGTACCACAAACCGATGCTCTAACCAACTGAGCTACAGGCACCATTTTTTAAAACGATGTAAAGATAAAAACTTTGAATTGAATAAAAAAGTTCAAGTTTGTTTTTTTTCTTTTTTTGTAACCAATATTTTGTATTTTGCATGGTGATACATTAACATCAATAAACAATATTTTTTATTAGTAATTAGTACTTAGGTATTTAATTTATTAACGCTTGAATTTTTTTATGATTAACCGAGAAATAATATTAGTAACTGGTGCTAATTCAGGGATTGGAAAATCTACAGCAATTGGATTGGCGCAATTAGGAAAAACTATTATAATGGTTTGTAGAAGTCAAGAACGTGGTGAAATTGCAAGAAAAGAGATTATTTTTAAAAGCAAGAATGAAAATATATTTCTAGAATTGTGTGATTTGTCTTCACACAGTTCAATACTAGAATGCACAAAGCGAATTCGTAAAAAATTTGGTTATTTAGATGTTTTAATTAATAACGCAGGGGCTATTTTTGGTCAACATGAGCTCACAGAAGATGGTTTGGAAAAAACTTTTGGACTAAATCATATGGGGTATTTTTTGTTTACTCATTATTCTTTGGATTTGTTAAAAGCAGGTACCACGAAAAGAATCATAAATGTTGCATCTCTAGCACATAAATTTGTATTTAATATTCCTTGGTCAGATTTGCAATTAACTAGTCTTAAATACAAACAATTAAAGTCTTATTCACTTTCAAAATTATATAATATTTATTTTACTACAATATTAGCTCAAAAACTGAAAGCTGACAATATCACTGTAAATTGTCTTCATCCGGGGATCATATATTCTGGTTTTGGAGCTTCTGGAACAAATTTCTTTTCTGCTTTGGTAAAAATTGGAGGTCCATTTCTTTCTTCTCCAACAAAAGGTGCAAGAACATCTATTTATTTAGCAACATCGACTGATGTAAATGAAGAATCAGGCTGTTATTTTGTACGTCAAAAAAAAGCTAAGACTACAATAATTGCACGAAATATGGATAATGCTAAACGATTATGGGATATGACTATAGAATTGGCTGGAATTTCTGAATATGGTGTAGTAGAATGATATTTTTGTTTTTTTAGGTATCATTCAGTTTGATTATTATTCTATAAATTGAACATCAATACTATAGTTTTCTTTTTCAAACAAAGTGACAGATTGTATTTTATCTATTGTATAGCGTTTTCCAGGTATATAAGTTAAATATTGTTGAGATTCAAAAATGTTATTTGTTTCTTTATTTATTATCATTATTGAATGCACATTATTTTCTGAAATTTGTATATCAATAACCTTAGTCTGCATTTTTTCATCATTTGCTTCATAATGAAGTGTCATAAATCCACTATTTGACAATGTAGAATCTACTGTATATCTGTTTTTGCAAGAGGGTTTGTTTATGTCACAATCACTGAATATTTTTAGCTCATTTTCCCAATCATCAATTTGTTGGATATTTTCTTCTATTGTATTATTATGTTTGATTATCTTTTTTATTCTTATATTTTTAGATTTAAGGTATTCGGCTTCATTATTAAAAAATAATTTGAGATCAAAAAAATCTTTGTTGGATATTTTTGTTTGATCTATAGATGGAATATCGCATCCTTGTAGGATTAAAATAAAAAAAAGTATAATAATAGTATAGTGTTTCATATAAGCACTGTTTAAATAATCCTTATTTTAAAATACAAATCTAATGGAATTTGTCTAAATTTTAATTTGTTTTGTTGCTTTCAAGTTATTTTTTATCGATTCATGTGTAATAATTATTAATTACTATTAAATTGCTTAACATATAGTTTAAAATAAAACGACAAATACATCATAAAGATGAGTCTACAGATCTTAAAGAATACTTTTACGAGCCCACCTAAAGTCGTTCGTTTTTTCTTATTAGCCGCTTTAGTATTATTTCTTAGTATATTTTTCCCAACCAATTTGGAGTTTGATTACGATTTTGAACAAGGAAAACGATGGGCGCATGCTGATTTACAAGCACCTTTTGATTTTCCTATTAAAAAAAATGCAGAAGAATTGGCAAATGAAAGAGCTGTTATTGAAAAACATTTAATTCCATATTTTAGTTGGGATAAAGGAATTATAACATTTCAACAAGAACAGTTTATTAGCAAATTCAATCAAAAATTAGTTGCTCTAAATTCATTAGATTCTGTTTCAGGTATTGATTCTATGGTTTATATTAATACGGGACTTAAATTATTAAACCATATCTATGATAAACGATTAATAGACTTCCCTGTAGACCTTGAATTTCATGAAGATTCTATTGTTTTTGAACTATTGGATGGCAATATTGGTCTGGGAGAATATTCATCAAATGATGTAATGACCCAAAAGATAGCAATTCAGTATGTAGTTGATGAATTATATTCAGTTAGGGATCAGTTGACTAATTCAAAATTTTTACTTGAAATTCTCGAAACTATTCTTGAAGTACCTAATATCACTTTCGATAGTATAGTAACCAACAAAAGTCGTACAGAAGCATTTAATAACATTTCACCTTATCGGGGGATGGTAAAAGCCGGAGACCCTATTGTTAGTAGAAATAGGATAATTGATCTTGAGACTTATGACAAATTGATCTCATATAAAACAAAATATAATCAAGAGATTAATCAAAATAAAAATAGTCTTTTAATTTATTTTGCATATCTCGCTATTACTATTGCTTTGATTGGTATTTTTACTTTTTTTGTTCAATTTTATTCTCCTGAAGTTTTTGCCAATGTCAGGCATTTTTCATTGATTATAATGATGATTGCAGGCTTTTCTTATTTTGCATATGTTGTAAATGGAATTTATGTTTTAGATCTGTATATGATTCCATTCTGCATCATTCCGATTATTATAATTAACTTCTTTTCTGCTCAGTTAGCTTTGTTTACACATGTTGTTATTATCCTTTTAGTGAGTATGCTTTTGGCACTGGATTATCAATTTATTTTAATTCATATACTGATTGGGATGGTAGCAGTTGTAACTAAGATGAAAACAAGATATTTATCTGATTTTTTTATTTCTCTTCTTTATATTGGAATTGCATATACTGCTGGATTTTTGAGCTTAGAACTTATTCATACCGGATCAATTTTCCCAGTTATTTCTGTAAATGGTACTGTAATAGAAGAAGGGGTTCGGTGGTATATGTTAGGCTGGATCCTCTGTAATGTCTTTTTAACCTTGCTATCTTATCCACTAATTCCCTTGTTTGAAAAGTTCTTTGGTTTGACTTCTGATATTACTTTAGTTGAATTTGCAGATTTGGACCATCCTTTATTAAAACAACTATCAATTGAGGCACCAGGTACATTACAACATTCTTTACAGGTAGCCAATCTTTGCGAAGCTGCAGTAAAAGCTATTGGAGGTAATGCTTTGCTAGTAAAAGCTGCTGCTTACTATCATGATATTGGTAAATTGGTTAATCCCAAATATTTTATTGAAAATCAGGAGCAGGACAGTCCACATGAAAATTTAACGAATATCGAAAGTGCTAAAATGATAATTTCTCATGTGTCCGAGGGATATAAAATGGCAAAGAAATACCGATTGCCTTCAGTTTTGACAGATTTCATCACCACGCATCATGGTACTACCAGGGTCGAGTATTTTTACAGGACATATCAGCAAAACAATCCTGACATGGATATTGATCCCCTTGATTTTACTTATCCGGGACCAAGGCCAAAAACCAAAGAACAGGCGGTTATGATGATCGCTGATTCACTGGAGGCTGCTTCAAAAAGTTTGAAATCTCCTTCTGAAGAGGATATTAATACCCTTGTTGAAAATATTATTGATGGTAAAATAGCATTAGGGCAATTAAATGATTCAAACCTTACTTTTAGAGAGCTTGAAACAATTAAAGTTGTATTAAAGAAATTACTGAAAAGTATCAATCACATTAGAATTGATTATCCTGATGATGACACTCCCAAGCCACAGGATGAAATATAATTCTTTTATTTATATTTACCTGAAATGTATTTAAGCCTCCGTTTAAAAAAAACACTAGTACCAGATGGTACTAGTGTTTTTTTTAAAGATGTATTACTTCATCATAAGCGTCTGCAGCTGCTTCCATTATTGCTTCACTCATAGTAGGATGGGGGTGAACAGATTTGATGATCTCTGTTCCTGTAGTTTCCAGTTTTCTTGCTACTACCACTTCAGCGATCATTTCAGTAACATTTGAACCAACCATATGACATCCTAAAAATTCACCGTATTTCTTGTCAAAAATCACTTTAACAAATCCACTACTAACACCTGCAGCACTAGCTTTACCAGATGCAGAAAAGGGGAATTTACCTATTCGGAGTTCATAGCCTGCTTCTTTTGCTTTGGCTTCAGTATATCCTACAGAAGCAATCTCAGGAATACAATAAGTACACCCAGGTATATTTTCATAGTTTATTGGTTGTGGATGATGTCCAGCAATTTGTTCAAGGCAAGTAATTCCTTCGGCACTGGCTACATGTGCTAAAGCTTGCGTTGTTAAAATATCACCAATTGCATATATATCTTTGACATTAGTTTGATAAAATTCATCAACTTCAATAAAGCCATGTTTTGTAGTTTTTACACCAAGATCTTCCAGTCCTATGTTTTCAGTGTTTGGCACAATACCGACAGCTGAAAGTACTACATCGCATTCAATGATTTCTTCCTTGCCAGATTTGTTGTTTTTCACAGTAACCTTACATCCTTTTCCTTTTGTATCAACAGTAGTTACTGCTGAACCAGTTTTTATCTTCATCCCAGATTTTTTGAAGACTTTTTTCATTTCTTTGGAAACATCAGCATCTTCATTTGGTAATATAGTATCCATGTATTCTACTATAGTAATTTCAGTACCCAAGGTGTTATAGAAATACGCAAATTCTACACCAATAGCTCCGGAACCTATAACAACCATTTTCTTAGGTTGTTTAGCTAATGACATCGCATCACGATAACCTATAATTTTTTTTCCATCTATTGATATACCAGGCAATTGGCGTGAACGGCAGCCAGTTGCAAGGATAATATGCTTAGCACCATATTGTTTAATTTTCCCCTTATTGTCCGTTACAGATACTTTTTTTCCTTTAATCAATTTCCCACTACCAATAATAACATCTATTTTGTTCTTACCCATCAGAAATTTAATTCCTTTACTCATTTTACCTGCAACCCCTCTGGAACGATTAATTATTGCGCCAAAATCAGCCTTGGCATTTGTTGTAGTAATACCATAATCTTCAGAATGATTAATGTATTCAAAAACTTGTGCACTTTTCAGTAAGGCTTTTGTTGGTATACAACCCCAATTGAGACATATTCCTCCTAGTGATTCACGTTCAACTACAGCGGTTTTAAATCCAAGTTGTGCAGAACGAATAGCAGCTACATATCCTCCAGGTCCACTCCCGATAACAATCACATCATAGTTCATAATTTGAGTAAGTTTTAAAATATTAAAAAAAATAGTCACTAATATTTGCAATGGCACAAAGGTACATTTTCTATTATTTTAGTCAAAAATACTTAAATAATTTTTTTCTTTAAAAACACTATTTTTATTTTGAAATATAAGAAATATTTGATCCTTTTTATTCGAATTTTCCGTTTTTGTATAGGATAAACCTTCTTTTTATCATACTATTTTTTTTTCTTTTTATTCCTTTTTTAAATTCAGAATAGGTTCTTTTTTCTATACTATTTTGGATAAAAATAATATTGTCTTTATTTGTAAATCTTTTTTCTGAGCGGAAAGAAAAACCTAAGTTATAGCCTTTACTTTTTTGAAAGTTAAATAAAGAACTTCCAAAAAACATTTTACTGTCAATGAATTCCTCATTTGATTTGTTATATGAAGCTAGAAAAGAAGCTTGTAAGATGTTTAAATTAAATATTGCTTTATAATAAAATGAAATAACTACAATTGATTTATCTTCATACTCTATTTGGCCAAAATTATATGTTGCTATTTTTAAAGGTAAATACGGGTGTAACTCTTCTTTTTCTAAAGCCGGTTTAATGTATTTTTTGCAATAATGGATAGGAATAATTTCTGCAGGTAGCGCTTTTTTGTATTGGAGAATAAATTGATCAATATTTAAACTGTCAATTTTATCTTGGATCTTCTTATTTGATTTAATTTCGATTTTAGCTACATCAGATATATCATAATCACAACTGTAAGTAATTACAATCAAAAAAAAAGTAATTATTAGCGATAAATATTTCATCAGAAAGGGGGCTAATTCATTAATTCAAATGCAGCCTTTGTATTTGTTACAGGTCTTTTGCAGGTTTTATTTTGACAAACATAAATTGTAGTTTGGTTTTTGACTAATTTCCCTTCAAGTAAATCAAGGCTGCCTTCTGTGTTTCCACCCATTAATAGTACATCAGGCAAGTATTTTTTGTCAATTTCACTTCTTATATGAGTATGCTGATCTCCAACAATTGCAATTTCATATGGTGGTTTAATTAAATGCAACATCAGTTTTCCCCAATTTGCGAAATAGCCTGGATTTTGATATATAGTATTGGCTACATTAGCTAACATTTGTGTTGCTTTATTATGGAAATCTTTATTATTAAAATATAATCCAAGTTTATAAAGGTTGTTAGCCATTTCTGAATTTGAACTAGGAATTACATTATCTGTTATTTCTATTGTGGGAGCTATTAAACTTGTATTGTATTTCGGGGTATAATGGAACATTCCTGAATTTGAGTCAAAGAAATTATCAATTGAATGTTCCGTCAGTGCTTTTGCATGATATAGCCATTGTTCATCAAAAGTAACCTGATAAAGTTCTAAAAATGCAGAAATAACAAAAGCGTAATCGTCAAGAAATCCTGAAATAACAGCTTTCCCATCTTTATAATTTCTACTGATCTTATAATCTTCTAGTTGAATAGTCTTGTTTAGTAGAAAGTTTGCATTTTTTAGGGCAGCATCTATAAATTTAGGCTCGTTAAAAGCCCTATAAGCTTTCAAATATCCCATTAGCATTAAAGCATTCCAGGATGTAAGAATTTTGTCATCAAGACCTGGACGAATACGTCTTTCTCGTTCTTTTAGTAGCTTTTTCTTACTTGTATTAATTTTTTGTTGAAATTCATCAACAGTTAAATCATTATTTTTTAAAAATTCATGTTCAGTTTTTTGACGTATAAGGATATTGTTTTTATGCTCCCAGTTTCCAGACTCTGAACAATTATAGAAATCCATAAAAAGTTGAGCATCGCCACCAAGTATTTCTTTGATATCTTCAGATTTCCAAATATAAAATTTCCCTTCTTCCCCTTCACTATCTGCATCAAGTGATGAGTAAAATCCACCTTCAACTGATGTCATTTCATTTTCAATCCATTCAAGTGTTTCATAAACAACCTTTTTATAGAGGGGTTTTTTAGTGAGTTGATAGGCTTGTGCATATAGGCTCACCAATTGACCATTATCGTAAAGCATTTTCTCAAAGTGGGGTACTTTCCAAATGTGATCAGTAGAATAACGAGCAAAACCACCACCCAAATGATCATATATTCCTCCAAATGCAATTTTATCCAATGTTAGTTCTAATGCTTTGAGTGCTTCTTTATTTCCACTTGCATGATGATATTGAAGCATGAAATCCCAACTTATTGGAAGTGGGAACTTTGGTGCTCTATCAAAACCACCATTTTCAAAGTCTATGGAAGATTTCCACTGTTCAAAAGATATATTTAATTGTTCAAGTGCGTAATTTTGGGGGTTAAGGTTTAACCCCACCTGACCTGATTGATAAATTCCTTCCGTAATTTGTTCTGCAGATTTTAGTATGGTAGCATGATCATTTCTGTATAGGTCTTTAAAGTAGATTAATGCATTTGTCCAATCAGATTTAGTAAAATAAGTGCCTGCATAGAAGGGTCTGCCATCAGGCAAGGCGAAAGCATTTAGTGGCCAACCACCGCGTTTTGTCACCAGTTGGCACGCTGTCATATATATATGGTCAACATCAGGTCGTTCTTCACGGTCTACCTTAATGCAAACAAAGTGTTCATTCATTATTTCCGCAACAAGGGTATCTTCAAAGCTTTCATGCTCCATTACGTGACACCAATGGCATGCTGCATAGCCTATACTTATGAGCAGCATTTTATTTTCTTTCTTAGCTTTTGCCAATGCTTCTTTTCCCCAGGGGTGCCAATTTACAGGATTATGGGCATGTTGTAATAGGTAGGGACTGCTTTCTTTGATTAGGGAATTCGTGTACTTGCTTTTGATGTCGTTAGATTTATTATCTTTTTTATCTTTACTTATCTGAGCGCAACTTACTGCACCAAAGGATAACAGGATAAAAATAACACGGAGATTCAATAATTTCATTAACTATTTACCTTTGTAAATTTACCTTTCTTGTCGATACGATATAAAAAAATCTTTTCTTTGTCATCTAAAGGTGCACTAATTTTTTCATTAATGTTGTAGAAATGCTTTTTATTTTTGCATTTAACTTCTAGTACAGTTTCAGAATTATTGACAACTTCTGTTGAGAATGTTTGAATTTCCCTTAAATTATAGCCCTTAGTATCAAAATAATCAAATTCTGAGTAACAGTTTACCATTCGGGCATCTATAAATGAATCATCCAAAGGGTTATATGTAGCGATAAACAAAGCATTTAGTGTATTTTGTTTATTATTACTATTGTATCTAAATGATACGGCAACACATTTGGTGGATTGGTATAAGATATCACCATAAGAATATTTCAAATTAGCATTTTGTTTATATTGATACAGGTTAGAATTTTCTAATGCTTGAGCTATATAGATATCTGCCATGTCTTTTTCAATAATCTGATTTTTTTGTTTATCAAATTGACTAAAGAATGTATGATTTGTAAGATGTTTGGCAATGTTGCCTTCTCCTCTTGTAGTTAAATTCATTGAAATATCGAGGTCTTCAACAAAATGAGTGGCTGTATTGTTTTCGCCACAACTAAAAAGTAGAGATATTGAGAAGAGTATAGTTATAAAAGATTGAATTTTCATAGCAATTTGATTGTAAGGATTTATAAAAGACTTGTTCAAATTATCTACGTAAAATTTAAAACAAAGTTTTAAAAACCAATGATTTAATTAAAAAAAATAAAAGAATGCTGTTTGTTTCTGTGATATCAATTTATTTGCTTTTTTTTCTTGAATACATGATTTAATATAAGAAGCCTTTACTATTTAATTGTGATTCGTGCTTTTTGAGATTTTGCTAATATTTATTTCGATTAATTATTTCAAGATTCCTAACAATTTAATTGATTTTTAAATACTCTTAAATTTCAAAAAGTTTTTTATCAAAAGTTTTATCTTTTATCAGTACTCAAAAGACCAAAAAACAAAGAGTCGCACCATTTTCCTTCTGCCCAATGAGTTTCGCGATGTCTGCCATCTAATTTAAAACCAAGGGTATTAAACATTTTTGTTTTTGAACTATCTATATCATATATTTCAGCCCATAAACGATGAAGATTTAGTTCTTCAAAAGCATATTTTATCATTATATTAGAAACATCAATAGCTAAATCATCATCTATATAAATATCATTATGACCTATGTAAATAGAAAAGTCAGCATTTCGATTTACCCAATCGATATAACATAGGCCACAAGCTCCGATTAATTGCTTTTCGCTATTTAGAATTGCAAACATTCTAACCCGATCATCACCAAGTACAATATTTTGATACCAAGTCATTTGTTGATCATCTCCTAACTCCCTGTATTCACGGAAAAATTTTCTCATATGAGGTTTATTTCTCCAATTTAAAAGTATTGGTAAATCGTCTTTTTCTATAGCCCTTAAGTAAGTCTTCTTTCCGCTTAGCATGATTGATAGATTTGTCGTTTATAATTCTTAATTATATATCGCCTTTAAATATAGCATCGCCCTGATCTTTTGCCTTTTTAAGTGCTTTACCCAATACTTCATCCTTTTCGAAAGGGAGGTAGCTGTTTAGTGGTGCTGGCCTTAATGATTCGATATCACCTTCTGTAATAATATGGTTAGCAGGAAGATTTTTTGTTAACCGAATACATCTTCTTTGCAAAATAACAGATTCTTGTTCATTTCCTTCAACGATTTTTATACCGGTCCCCATTGACATTTCTACTTCTCGACTTCTATCTACCATAGCTCTCCATGATTTAGGATTCATAGAAAATGCATGATCAGGACCTTTTCTGTTGTTATCATCTGTAAAATGTTTTTCAATCACTCTAGCTCCTAAAGCAATGGCAGCTAAAACGGTTGTATCTCCTTTAGTATGATCACTCAAACCCAAGATCATATCTGGAAATTCTTTTCTGTAGGCATTTAGAACATTCAGATTGATGTAGTTAAAATTTTCAACTGATGCGGTATAATTGGTATTGCATTGCATTAATGCAATATCACGAGTGTGTTTTAGAATAGAATTAACGGCTCTTTTTACATCAGAAAAGTTTGAAGCTCCAGTTGCTAATAAAACAGGTTTTCCTTTTTGAGCCATATGTTCTATGATTTCGATATAGGTAATGTCACCTGAACCTACTTTATAGGCAGGCACATAAGGGTCTACTGTGTCAACAATTGGAATAGAATAAGGGGATGTAAAAAAGTCAATATTAGCTTCTTTACAGGTTTGGAGCAATGTATCTGTCCAATCTATATTAAGAGAAGCATCTTCATAGGTTTCATATACTGATTTTTCCCAATTACTTTGATGGGACATTTTGCCGCCCAGTGATTTAAAACCATAGTCGCTGACGATTGTTTTAGCAGTAAAATGTTGAAATTTTGCAGCATCAGCACCTGCTTCAGCTGCTAACCATATCAATTCTTTTGCTTTTTCAATATCATTATCATGGTTTGCTGCAATATCAGCAATAAAATAGGTGGGAGAATCCAATGATATTTTATTCTTATTAATATTAAATGCTTTATTATATTTCATGATATTTTTTTACGATTTAAATATTCAGTTGCTAGATTATTTATAACATCAGAAAGTTTAGGTAGGTTAAAGTTAAGTAGCTTTTCAGCTTTTGATACATCTAGACCTAAACTATTATTTCTTTGTACCTCACTTAGGGATTGTTCCATAGAACCAATTGAAGTATTATTAAGTGAGAAACCAAGCTTTTGTGCTAATTTGCTAATGAACTGATTTTTGTTAGACACTTCTGAACTTGCTAAATTATATAGACCAGAAGCATCTTTTTTTATCAATATACACAATGCTTTTGAAAAACTATAGACATCCAAACTAGAAGTATAGAAATCGTCAAATAAGATCATTTTTTCTTGTTTTTCAAGTGCATTTATTACCCATTCTACAAAAGTTGGAGTATCAGGATTGTATCTAAATCCAACAATATTAGTACGTATGACCAAAGCATTAGGATTGGTTAATGAGAGCTGTTCACCAATATATTTGGTTCGCGCATATTCATTACAGAGGTTTACCTGAGCATTTTCTGAATGTTTAAAATTTTTATTTTTAGAGAAATAATGATCTGTAGAAATATAGACATATTTAATGCTTTCCGAAGCACAATAATTAGCTAGAACAGAAGAAACTCTTGCATTATACACATAGCTTTGATCAGGGTTTTGTTCACAAAAGCTAAGGTTGACAATAGCTACTGTATTTATTATAACTTGGGGTGCTATTGCTTTTAATGTTTGTAGAAGAAGTGCATCATCAGTAATGTCAATACATATATCTGCATTTTTTCTGGCCAGACCAATAACAGAATGGTTTTCAGCTTTTAATGTATTCATTAAAGCCTGGCCTAACATTCCGGTACTTCCCAAAATTAAAAAATCAACCGCCATAAATTTTCAGATTTTTTTGAAAAGCATATGTACTTCAGATGAATAGTGTTTTTTATCTATTTCTATTTGAACTGCATCAATGATAGGGATAAAATCTTTCTTCCATTTGTTTTGCAATTTAGTAGAGGCATTTGTTTTTTCAAGAGTAACAGCAACATGTCTGAAAAGATCTACGGCATCTGCTCCAAACCACCATTCAGCCATTATTTCAAATCCAAACTCCTTAGAAAGGTGTTGCAATGATTTTTCAGTATACAAGTGAGTGTGCCCACCGTGTAATTGCCTGTGAAAAACATCTGGAGATAATTGTTCTAAATAAACAGACAAGCTAAATGTAGGAACTGAAATATAAAGATATTTAATATGATCATTTTTCTTAATTTCTTCCAGAACTTCACGCGGCTTTTGTACATGTTCAAGAACTCCTATCATCGATATAACCTGAGCAGTACTTTCTCTGATTGTTTTATTGGTGTCTTCAATATTGTGTGTACGTAGTACATTTTCTCCGATCATTGCATTGCCAAAATTAACCTGATGTTCTGAAACCTCTGTACCATTAACATTTTGTAGACCCGCTTTTTTTAAAGCAGCAACAAAATAACCGGAACCAGCTCCAAAATCAAGGTATTCCAGATTGTTGGGTTTTAGCTTATTGGATTGTAGAGAAGTGTAGAGAAAATTTGCTTTTGGCAAATAAATGCTGGATGTCCTGTAATTATAACTGTCTACATCTGCAGATTGGTAGTTTGCTGCATACTCTTCTCCTGAGTCATTGGTATACATGGCATTACAAAAATCACTAGTATCTTCATATATCCCATTCAAATGCTCACAATAATCGCAAACTATATAGTCAACGCCATCTTTGACAAGATCAGTAACTGTGCCTAATTCCTTATTGCAATTTTTACAATTTGTTCTTTTAGGTTGTTTTACATAAATTTCAGCAATTCTACGTTGATTTTTAAGATGTTTCTCATTCTCAGCAAAAAAGGATGTTTTTTGATTTAATAATGCTGAGCTGGATTTACCATAACGTTTAATAGACATGCTTAATTAATTAATGGAAAATTGATTAAATAGATAAGTTTTAATATAACACTATAAACTTTTCTGCTCTATATGAGCATTTATTTTTACAAGCTCAGGATGTTGATCCAATATTGCTATAATTCCTGATGCAGGTAACTCATTAGCGCGATAATCAACTATTAGGCGTTCTATAAGTTCGAAATCTTCAGGAGTGTCGACTGTTATTCTATAATTACTTTTATCGTCCTTGTTTAAAATACTATAAAATACTGTTTTCTTGGTTCTGTTTTGATTAATATATGGTGTTACATGCTCAATATCTGCAGCTAAAGTAGCCTTATTAAAGGCTTCTTCTAAAAATGCAAAAGAAAATATTTCGAAATCAAACCCTCTCGGAAATGTACGTTCTATATAGTTGGAAACATAGTCATATTGCCCAAAAGAATCTTTATACTGATCTAAAGCAGATTTGATAAGTGTACCATCTACCAAGGGACAGTCTGAGGTTACTCGAATAATAACATCAAGGTTATTTTCTTTAGCACAATAGTAATATCTGCTTAATACATGATGCTCATCTCCTCTGTAAAAAGGGATACCTTCTTTTGTNCAGAAATCTACAATAGTATCATCTGTTTCATTGATTGTAGTAGCNACATAGAAGGGGTATCCACTTTGACGAACCCTATCAGCATGGTATTTTAGCAGTGGCACGTCATTGATCGTTTTAAGAATCTTACCAGGTAGTCTAGTACTTGTCATTCTTGCCTGAGTGATGATACCAATTTTCATATAACAGTTTATCTAGATGTCTTTCTCAAAAGGTCAGTTAATTGTAAATTTGCTAATCTAAGCGCTGAAATTAGCATCAACATGTTCTTTAATAAGTGTTCGTATTTCTTCTACAGATATCCATTCTGTATTTGTTCCAGAATTGTATTTAAAACCAGGTTCAACCGATTTTGCATTGAAATGATTTTTATACTCCTCTAAATCCCAGATAGGCACTTGTGGTAGAATGGCATAATATTTACCTAAATCAACTGTTGTATAAGAATCGGCCTCAGTGATCATTTCTTCATGAATCTTTTCGCCAGGGCGTATCCCAATAATTTTTTGTTCACAATTGGGGCCAATAGCAGTGGCTACATCTGTAATCTTATATGAAGGAATTTTAGGAACAAAAATTTCACCTCCCCAAGCATTATTAATTGCATTAATTACCATTTCTACACCATCAGTTAAAGAAATATTAAATCTGGTCATACTCGCATCAGTAATAGGAAGTACACCTTCTGATCGTTTATTCATAAAAAAGGGAATTACAGAACCTCTTGATCCCATAACATTGCCATAGCGTACAACGCAAAAGGATAACTTGCGTTTCCCTTTCATGTTATTTGCAGCTATGAATAGTTTATCAGAACACAATTTAGTTGCTCCGTAAAGATTTATTGGTGCAGCAGCTTTATCTGTAGATAGTGCTATTACTTTTTCTACTCCACAATCCATTGCCGCTTGAATCACATTATAGGCACCATTAACATTTGTTTTTATACATTCCATTGGATTGTATTCAGCCGTAGGAACTTGTTTTAATGCTGCAGCATGGATAATTATATCAATATTCTCACAAGCTCTTTTAAATCTATCAAGGTCTCTAATGTCTCCAATGAAATATCGGATAGCTGAATATTCCTTTTGAGAATAAATTTGAGACATTTCAAATTGTTTGAGTTCGTCTCTAGAATATACTACCAACCTCTTAATCTGGGGAAATCTTTTTAATATAGTTTTTATAAATTCTTTTCCAAATGATCCGGTTCCACCAGTTACTAAGATGGATTTATTGTTAAGGTCTGCTAAATTAGTTGTTGTCATTTTATATAGTTCAATAGATATTTATAAATTTATTCTATAAAGATAGAAGACTTATTTGAATGTAAAACAAGGAATGGAATATTATCGATTAAAATTATTTAAATTATTTAAGAAATGGTATAAGTTTTTTGATNAGCACTGGNAAAAATGATCTGTATACTTTTTTTCTAATGAAATTTAAATCTTCCCAGTTTTTTTCATCTATAAATTGATCGAGCCATTCAAGTTGGGATGAATTAATTGTAGGTATATCATTTAATTTAAAAAGCTTATAGTATTCAATTAATATTTTATCAATGTTTATTTTGTTTTCTACATCTGTAAAATCGTCTTTTTTTGTTAGTTCGTAATATTTATAATTAGATTCTGGTCCATAATGGAAATGGGGAATACCCATTTCTAGACTATAGACTATTGGAGATGCAAATTTATTAGAAGATGTAAATTTATATTTACGTAATAGACTATAGAAATTTATGCAAAAGTTTGGATCATAAATATGGCCGGCTGTAGTGATTTTAAAACCGCGCTTTTGAAAAGGCAAATGGTCGCCATCCAAAATATTTTTCCAATAAAAACAAATAGTTATAGGTTTAAATTTGTTATCAAGACTTAGTAGTTGTTCAGCATATTCATCCCAATTGCATTCTGATTTAATTAAATGTGTAGAATGAACCGGAAAAACTAATGTGCCAGTACGATCTGGATCTGGAAATATATTATTAATTCGTCTATAATGAACAAATAATGGCCCCAGTACATAGCTTTTTTTATTAAGAGAATTATAAATTATTTTTTTTCGTTCTTTGGTATTGACTAACAATAAGTCCTTTTGTTTTTTTTTAATAAATTCAATATTGTTTACATCATAAGGTATTGAATGTTCTATATATGTACTGTATTCAAAAGGTATCCATTTTGGAAGTTTTAATAATCTCTTTAATAGTAAATTCATACCATAAAAAGCGTTTACTCTAACAGATTTGGATTGATTCTCGTATTCTTTAATTCTTGATATGGCTGTTTCTAGTTCTTGCATTGAGGAATAAATCAATTTAACTATTTATTTGATTTAATTAAAAATTTTAAAGGTTCCATCATTGCATTCTTTAATAAAAAGAAAGCTAAGGATTCTCTACCTTAAGACACCTGAATAGTTGTTTTAATTTCTTATATATTTCCTTCTTATTAGTTTTAAAGGTTGGTATAACTTGCTTCTTAAAATAATGTCCATTAACCTTTCTTTAATGTTATTTATAGTGCATGTTGCATTATAATGGATAACTTTTATATATGGTATTTTAACTTGTTTAGAAACATAACCAAAGTTCTTTAAATTTTCATACAAAAAATAGAAATAATAAGATTGAATATGTTCTGGTAAAAGATCTTGATATCGGTTTATGGATTCTGTCTTGAAAACATATTCTTTATTTTCATTTTGAAACGAAGAATTGCTGCCTTTCCATCCGGGATGATCTTTCATGTTTAACATTTCTTCTTGAAAATCAACATTCAGGAATTTGCATATTTTTATTACAATTTCTGAAGGATTACTAATCAATTCTTCATATTTTATAGTAAGATATTGATTTGGATATAAGATAGAATTTATTTTAGATCTTTCAACTGATTTTTTCCATTTTTGAATATGTGAAAAATAGTTTACAGATCCACCCCATAAGTCAGATTTAATCCTTTTTAATGATACAGCGATATCTAGAGGATTTCTTATAACTTGAATAAATTTAGTTTTAGGGAAATTTTTATAGATAATTGGAGCAAAAAATTCATTTTCTGGCGTTTTTAAGCCAACATAGGACCCTTTGGTTTTCTTAAGATATAAGGATAAAAAATTACTGTAAAATTCAAAGAAAAAATCAGGAGATGATGACTCCAGATTTATTAAATGCTTGAAGTCATTTTCATGCAAGTTTGTATCAGCAGCTTTTTGTTTTGAGTGGTTAATAACATCAGAAATCAACTCTTTTCTTGTATTGGTATTTAATACTTTGTCACTGTATATTTTTGAGAACTTGGTAAGTAAAACAAGGTCCCATTGATAAATTGATATTTCGCTATGGCTACCAAGTATTGCTCTTAATAATGAGGTGCCACTTCTTTGCAAACCACCTATTACCAAATGTTCAAAGTTTTGATTCATTTTATATTTGGGTATTATTTAGCTTAAATCTCATATTAGCTACAATATTAAAATATCTTAAGTGTTTTTTGACTTCAATCTTCATTTTTTAATCAAATTACAATCTTTTGTGTTTATTAATAAGCAGTTTTTACTCCATTTAGTTCTTGTTTATGTAGGTTTTGTTCATTGGAATAATAATGCATATTCATAAATTTACATATTTTTCTTAATTTCTATTTTACGAATTGATATCAATTTAATTAAAGAAATATAAATCTATAACTAAAGATCATTACCTAATGCTACATATAATTGATACTGTGCTTTATTATATTTAGAAACAGAATTTAAATAATCAAGTCTTGCTTTAATATAAACTTCTTGCACCTGCAATATTTCAAAAGGTAAAACTGTACCAAGTTCTTGACGTTGGAGGCATTGTTTTAATGCTTTTTCTGCTAAATTTTTACCTTCTAAAGCTATTTTCATCTGAACACGTGCGGTTTCCATTATACCCTGAGATCTTATATATTCTTCATTTACAATAGCTCTAAGTTCATCAACCTCAGTTTTATGTAAATCTATTTTTGCATTGTAAATTTTCTGATCTCCATTATATGTTATATTACCCATTGGTAATTTCCAGATTAAAGAAAAATTCAAACCACTTGTAGGATATAAAGGGGTAAAAACATCACCAAACATAGAACCATATATCCCAAATTTTAATTCGGGAAGCCATAAAGCAGTTGTAGAAATTTTATTTTCCATTTCAAGTGACTGCAAAATTAGATTAGCAGCAGTAAATTCAGGTCTATTGATAAAAACAGAATCATCTATTTGTTGATTTTCAATTTCTTTATCTAATTCAATTGGAACGAGTAGACTATCTGAACTAAATAGTTTTGTGTCAGGAGGAATATTTAATATATGGATTAAAGCTGCAGCTTTCTCTTTTTGTTCCATACTTGCATTTAATCTTTCAACTTTGAGATGATTGCGATTGCTTTTAGCAATTAAAAGTTCAGATTCGTATCTAAGGCCTGCAGTTACTTGAAGTTTTATTTGTTGAATTATTGTATCATTTTGAATTAAAAGTTGTTCATATGCCATGTAATATAATTGAGCACAAAGATAATCATAGTATGCCTCTATACTTTGTAATAACACTTTGTTTTTTTCTGCTGCTGTAAGGTATTGGTGTGCCCGGGCTTTTAATTTTTTGGCTTTTGTACTAAACATCCCTTCAGCAAAATTCCAGGAGCCACTTACACCGAGTCCAGTCCAAAAATTTTGACTGTTTACATCTTGAAAAAAAAGACCATTGCCATTCATTGCGGCACCCCATAACTGATTTATTGTAGTCCCAGCATAAAAATCGGGTAACCACCATTCTCTTGCTTTAGATAAATTTGCATAAGCAAGTGTTTGTTTCTGTTTATATTTTTGTATAGTCAGATTATTAGCACCACCCAATTTTAATACAGTTTCTAGGTTTATCAGCTGTATACTGTCCTGTGTAGTACCAACTTGTACTGAAAACAGCATAAACAATAATACTCCTATTTTAATATAATTTTTTTTCATCTTATTTCATTACTGGATTTACAGTCTGATTGGGCTTTACTATACCTTTCCCTTTTATAATTACTTGAGCATCTTTTGTTATATCACTATTAAGTACCTCAAAATAATCCTTATCGGAAAGTCCTTTTATTAATGCTATTTTCTTTACTATGCCTTTTTCAACAGTCATTATGTAAGGTTTTTTTTGTAATATTACTTGAGTAGTCATCGGTAACGAAAGTACATTTTCTTTAATACTTAATTGCATATATGCCTTTGCATACATTCCTGGTTTGATGGCTTTATTGTTGTTAGGAATATCAATTTCAACACGCATTGTTTTAGATTTAGGATCAAGCGAATTTGCTGTTCTACTAACTCTGGCGGTGAAAGTTTTTTCAGGAAGTTCTGGAAATGAAACATTCGCAATCATTCCTTTTTTTACTGATCGAGCATCTGTTTCTGGTAATGGAATGTTAAGTCTTATAGGGTTAATTTCTTGTATTTCAAATAATGCGGTTGCATTAGGATTATTAATTCCATTTTGTATCATTGCGCCATCATCTACAAATCTTTGGGTAACAATACCTGAAAAAGGTGCTTTTATGTCTAGAAACGCCATCTGCTCTTCTATGTTTTTTAATTTTGCTTCAATCAGAAGACATGCAGCTTCAGCATCATCTACTTCCTGTAAGGTTGTTAGAGCTGGTGTTTTTTTCTGTATGGATTTTAGTCTATCGAATATAATTTTTTTGCTTCTTAATTCAACTTTTAACGTTTTCTGTTTCCAGCTAAATTCAGGGTTTTCCAAAACAGCTAATATTTCCCCTTTTTTCACAGCATCACCTATATCTTTGTAAATTGTTTTTAGAGAACCACTTTGCATTGCATGCAACATAACTTTTCTGTTTGGTTCTGCAGTTCCTGTAATCAATAATTCACTTTTAAAGGAGCGAAATAAAGGGTTTAAAACTTCTACATTTTGAATTTTCAAACTATCATTAGTAGTGTTTTTTGTTAAGGATTTATCCATACTTTGATCACTACAGGATACATTTAAGATATTAATTAGTATTAACAGACTTATTGTATTAATTATGCTATTATTCATTATTAATCTATTTTGTTTTTCGCAATTAACAAATATAATATTGGGATAATATATAGTGTAAGAAATGTAGCCATGAAAGTTCCACCTATTACTGCAATAGCCAAAGGAACATTTGCTTCTGTACCTGCAGATGTTGCCAATGCAGTAGGCAATAGTCCAAAAATAGTTGTGCCAGCTGTCATTAGTACAGGTCGAAATCGATCAGTGGCACCTTCAAGTATTGCATCTATTTTTGATTTCCCTTCTTTCATTAATACGTTTATACGGTCAATTAAAATATTTCCATATGATACAGCAATTCCAACCATCATTATTATTCCCATTATCGACTGAATATTCAGGTAGGTTCCAGTTGCATTCATTAATAGTGCAACACCAATAATTCCTAAAGGAAATGTAAGTATTATAATAAATGGTAATCGGAATGAACGAAATAAAGGAATGATAATAAGAAAAGCTAAGATTACTGCAAGCAACAACCCAAGTCCAAGATCTCCAAATGATTCTTTCATTGTTGCTATTTCTCCACTAAAGCTAACTTTGTATCCTTTGGGTAAATCTATTGCATCAATACGTTTTTGGATTTCATCAGATACAGCACCAATATCAGATCCATCGATAGTTGCATAGACATTAAAAACTCTTTGTAACTTGTAGTGATTTATTTCAACAGGATTTGTTGATTCACTTATTTTTGAAAAGTTTCTGAATGGAATCGTTTTGTCGTGAGTGTTACTACTAACAGATACATTACTTAAGACATGGTCGTCGTTAATCATCTCTTCTGGATATGTTACACCGACATAATAATGATTCCCATTTCTTTCATCTATCCAAAATGCTTTATCAAAAGTAGCAGATGAGTTTAGTGTAGAGACTATGTTTTTAATTGCGTCAACAGGTTCAACACCTAATTCTGCTGCTTTAATTCTATCAATATCAATATCTTTAGTTGGTTGATCGATTCTTTGTAATATTCGAACATCTCTTGTTGATGGTATTAGTGCGATAGTATCTTGTAATCTTTCAGCAATTTTTCTCAGCGATTGAAGGTTATTGCCTATTATCTGTACATCTATTGGAGCAGGTTTACCTTCATTAAGCGCAGCAGTAATTAAGCCCCCAGTATTAAAACTAACTTCTACGCCCGGAAAGATTTTGTGAAATTTGTTGCGCAGTCTTCGTGCATATTCTGCAGTACTAACTTTATGATCTTCTTTCATTTGAATTCCTATAAAAGCATCCTGTGTGCCTGAATTCGGCGTGTAGGCAGCAGGAAGATCATAGAAGATGCCTATATTTGAGATAAGTTGTTGAAGTTCAGCTCCCAATTCTTTTCGAATTACTCCCTCCATCAAATTAATAGTCTTTTCAGTAGTTTTGAGTGGCGTTCCTGATTCTAGGCGTACTAATATTTCCATTTGACCGACATCTGATTCAGGGAATAGTTCATAACCGAGATTTTTGATTACATCTATTGAATATATAAATAGAGCAATTACAATTGGTAGGATTAACCACCAAGTTTTTAATGCACCCTTTAGACTAAAAGTATACCCTTTTCTTATTAAGCTAATTAGACGTTGAAAAATATTTTCCTTTTTTTCTGACCTAGATTTTCTTCTTTTAGAAGCGTATAGCAAGGCAGCAAGAAGGGGTACAAAAGTCAATGAAAAAATATAGGAACCTACCATAGCACCTGCTACTGTAATGGCTAAAGGTGAGAATAAGAATTTTGCAATTCCTGTCAGAAACATAACTGGAAAAAACACAACAATTATGACTAAAGAAGATGCTAGAACAGGTGTGGCAACTTCCATTACAGCATCCTTTGATGCTACCCAGGAATCTTTACCCATATTTAGATGCCGATCTATGTTTTCTAAAACTACAATTGAATTATCAACAAGGAGTCCTAAAACCAAAACAAAACCACCGAGTGTGATACTGTTAATCGATTGACCAGTAAGGGATAAGATAATAAAGCCAAATAAAACTGATAAAGGTAGACTTAGCGCAACAATTAAAGCAGAGCGCAAGGATCCTAAAAATAATAATAGAATTACTATCACAAGTGTAAGTCCACCTAAACCAGCATATGTAAGTCCCGAAATGGCATTACGAACATAAGAACTTTGGTCGAATATAACATTTAGATTTACATCATCAGGCATACGTTCTTTTAGTGCAGGCAAAGCTTTTTTTACACCTTCTACAGATGCTATGGTATTAGCTCCTGGGCGTTTAAAAATAGGCAAATAAACTTGTGCCTTTCCGTCTACACGGGCAATATTAGTCTGTATTACTGAGGCATCTTCAGCACTTCCAATATCTTTTACATAAATAGGTTTCCCGTTTTTGTAAGTGATAACAATATCGTTAAAATCTTTCACGTCAATTATCATCCCTTTTGCATCAATAGCATAATTCATCATACCTATTTCGGCAATACCAGAAGGAATCATTGTAGTGTTTTTCTGTATTGCTTCATTAACTTCAGTTTGAGAAAGCCCTAGGGCTTCAAGTTTAGACGGGTTTACATATATATGTATACGTCTTTTTGAACCACCATAAGCAGCAGGTGCTACAATTCCTGGTACACCACTAAGCATTTGTCTTAGATTGTAGTAAGCTATATCGTAAAGTTCCTTTCCACTTTTTTCTTTACTGCTTACAGTAAGTAACATAAGTGGTTTACTAGCTGTTGGGTCAAATGGTTGAACCATAGGAGGGAGGGTTCCTGGAGGTTGGTAGTACATATCACTCATTGCATAAGCTGAAGTATTTGCCATAGCTTCTGCGGGATCTATATCCTCTCCATAAAAATTTGTAACCATAGAAACTCCCATGATGCTTTTAGAAAGTTGTTTTTCTATACCAGGAGATTGTCCAGTCCATCTTTCCATCCGACTTGTAATATCTTTTTCGACGACCTCTGCTGGCATACCAGGATACAGCGTGAGGATTTGCATCGCAGATTTTTTGAAAGTAGGCAGAATATCTACAGACATTCTGGGTATTAACACACCAGCAAGCACAATTACAATGACTGTCAATACCAGTATTAGGTATGGGTTTTTAAAAGAAAGCTTTATCATAATCCATTTTTTCTAAAGGATAAAATTATTCTTTAAAAGCTGAATAGAGGAAGAATTTATTAAGTTATAAATTTATGTCCTCAATTTAAGAACTTTTTTGGGAAAGCGGTATATTATTTAATTTAGCTTAATAAATCATCTGACTTGTAAGGGGATTATTTAGTCTTTTAGATACATTGTTGACAAATGCCAGAAGCTGTTATGTTTATTTGATCAATTTTAAAACCTTCAATAGATACATAGATTTCTTTTTCTAAATCCTGGCAGCTAACTTGCATGCATTTATTACATTTGAAGTGAATGTGATTATGTGCGTGGCTTATATTGCTACATGAATTTCCACAAAGTGCGTAATATGTATCTTTTTCATTATATAGCGCTTTATGAATTACACCTTTATTTAATAAAGTTTTTAATGTTCTATATAATGTTATACGATCTGTTGAACTAAGTTCTTTTTGAATGATAGAAAATGGTATCGCTGTCTGATAATTCATTAACAGTTCAAGCAGTTCTACTCTAGCATCTGTTTTTTTTAGTTTTCTTTTTTTTAAAAGTTGATTGATTTTTGTTTCTTGATTCATTATTAAAATTGGATTTTAAGACTTGATATTAAATTAATACCAGGCTCATCAGCATAATATCTTTGCCTATTTAAATAATCTCTGTAAGTAGTGTTTAATGCATTTTCCAATTTTAAAGATAGACAAATTCTTACATCTTTTAACTGAAGTTCAGAAGATAGATTAAAACTCATTAAAAAATATCCTGGAGGAGGAGCTATAAGGTCTTGTTCTTCAAGCAAATTATTCTGTTTAAAAATATAGCGATTGTTAAGCACAAATCGAGTGTTTTCTAACTGTCTTTTACCCAATTTAATAGGTTTTGGTAGAGAATAGCTAAGAGATCCGGAGATATTATTAGGTGGCATATATACAAGGGGCAAGCTCTGATAAATATGTTCTCCCCGTAGATAACTGTATGAAACTAGAAGATCAAAACCATTTATTATACGCAAATATGTACTGACATCAAATCCGTATATTTGAACATCGTCTTGTTGATAGGCAAACACCGGAAATGTGCCTCTTATAGTTACTCGAGGTTTAGGTTGCACTTGTAAATAGATAAAATTATTGAAATAGTGATGGTATCCCTGAAGCTTGAGTTCAAAACGATTTTTAATCTTTAATTTAAATGTTAAAGTGTTTTTTATGGCAGCCTCAGTTTTTAAGTTAACATCACCTTCTTCGATACTGCTTACTCCTTGATGTAGTCCATTAGCATATAATTCATTTACAGCAGGATTTCTTCTTATATATCCAAGGTTATATTGAAGTTCAAGTACTTCTGAAAATTTATGATGTAATCCAACAATGCTGCTAACGTTATGAAATAAGTCTTTATATCTAATTATTTCTCTAGGAAAACTCTGTGAAATATCCAGGACTTCCTGATAGATATTTTCATAGCGTATACCTGCTTCAAATAATGTTTGATTAACTTGTTTTGAAACAGTAATAAATGCAGCATTACGAAAACTTTGATAATCTGGCATCAAAGGCAATATACCCGTTTCTGGGACATTGGTATTGTCAATTATGTTAATTTGTAAGCCAGTTTTAAAAAACCAATTATTATCTGTTTTATGGTAATATTTTGTTGATAAGAAACCTGTATACTGAAACAAACTTAATGCAGGACGTTCTGTCCTGTTATTTCTTCTGATATCGAATTCTTTTCTACTATTTATTTGACCTGCTAGTTGTACCTGAAACCATTGATTATCATTTATGAAATAATTCGATTGAATTTTTAAAAGATGATGATTGACAGATTGTTTTGGTGCTGAAATTTCGTAGCTGAAATTGTCTTGGGTGTAAAATGGGATTGTTTGGTTGAAGGCTATATAAAGGTCGTTTAAGTTCCCTATATGTGCACCA
This sequence comes from Saprospiraceae bacterium, assembly GCA_022448945.1. GTDB lineage: Bacteria > Bacteroidota > Bacteroidia > Chitinophagales > Saprospiraceae > Aureispira. Next base: position 117,162 of record JAKVCV010000014.1, on the reverse strand, counting down.
CGAAGAATAGCTATATTAGTATTGAAACTACTAAAAAATAAATCTATTGACCATTTATCATTAATAAGCTTTTCTAATTGTATAGAAAAGTTTGCTTCTTCTGAACCAGTATTTCTAAGATAGTAATTTGGCGTATTTTTATCGCCACGTTTTTTTAGGGTGCCATTAAATTTCCATGCTATAAAAGGAGTATATTGTTTAAGTTGAATATTTATGCCATTCCCTATGCCATTTTGTTCAAAAGTATAATTAAATCGTCCGTGAATTCTTTTTTCATTCCCGATTTTATTTGATTCAGTAAGAATTATTGCACCCAAATTAGAACCGGGATACTCTAATGTTTGAACGCCTTCGATCATACTTATTTTTGACGAAGATAATGGGTCGATTTCAGGGCTATGGTCATTACCCCATTGTTGTCCACTATGAAGAATACCATTGTTCAATATGTTTAGGCGATTACCGAATAAACCATGAACAATAGGTTTTGATATGTTGGCACCAGTTTTTAAAATACTTACACCATTTATTGTTTCTAGTTGTTCAGCAAATGATTTTTCAGCATTTTCAATTATTTCATCACTACTAATACTATTATTTATCGGTAAATGGGAAAGAGGCAAATTATCATTTACAATGATAGTATTTAATTGATTAGTTTGAGCTTTTAGCGCTATTTTGAGTAAGGTATCAGTTTCAACGTCTAGTATAATTTCTTCTGTTTGATAACCGATCCTAAAAATTTCTATATGATAATGTCCTGCACATACTTCACTAAATTCAAAAATACCATTTTGATTACTTAAAGTATGTGCAGAGACATTGGATATTGTAATATTAGCAGATTCAATTTCTTTTTTTGTTTCTGCATCTATAACAAAACCTGTAATTTTATAATTACAATTATGATTAGATACTCCAAAAAAAGGAAGAACTAATAATATAAATATAAAAACGTATTTTAAAACGTCTTTGTAATAATTAGTGAATGTGTACATCAAATGTAGCTTCTATATCAGTAGAGCCACCAGCATTAGTCATATCACCAGAAGAGACATTAGCAGCAGTTTTTACTGGTTCGTGCTTTAAAGTAACAGTAAAAGTTCCGTGCGCCATCGTAGCAGGAGTTGTTATTGTTGTTTGAAGACCTACTGGCAAACCATTTGAATCCGTATCTGCATATCCAAAAACTAAATCAGTAACAGTTGTGCTAAAAAAGAATTGGTGTTCGTCAGCTTCATCTTGAATTTCAATAGTTACATTTTCAGCAGGAGTTTCTGTTTCATTCCATAGTGTGCAACTACCAGTATATGTAGCATTAGGCATAAGCGTATCGTGTGTAATAACCGGAGCATTTGGTCCATCGCCATCTAAGTCGCGCCAAGTAAATACAGCGGTGTCGCCCATTGAACCTACCATAGTATATTCTAGAGTTGTAATCACTTCCTCTTCATTTGGAATAACCGGGTCTTCTTTTTCGCAAGAAGAAAAAATAGTTAGAACAACTATTAATGCTAGAAATGTAATTTTCATTGTTTTCATTTTGTTTATCGATTTTTATTAATGAATATAAAATAATGGAATGCGAAAGTACGGATTGCTAAATGCAACATCGTTTCATTTGTGACATTTAACATTTCCTTAACAATTTTATATTTTTTTACTCTTTTATGTTTATTCTTTAATTAGTTCTTAATACTACAATAAGTTTAATTCTATTAAAATTTAAATAATTAGCATTAATTAGAATTTATGTATTTTTCTTTTTACTCTATTCAGATTTAATTAAAACACAGAATCAATAAAAAAGAATCAAAATTGAGGTATAATTATATATATCAGATATTAAAAAAACCAAATCTACAACTTCAACCTAAATAGTCGTACAACCAAGTAATTGCCATATAATAAAATGGGCAAGAGGACCTTGTTATTTCAAATAGAAAACAAGTAAAAAAATATTTTTATTTGTTCGACTTTGGTACAAAGCTTTTGTTATTTTTGTTTTAACATTCAATTACTTTTGCAAAAATTTAGGATACATAAAGTGAAATTTGAGTATATTCACGCTTTCAGATTTCTTTAAGTTAAAATTATATAATATGTCCAACAGACCCAGGCGAAAAAAGACTGAGGAGGATAATCAGCAATTACCCCCAAAGGGTATGTTAAATAATTTAGAAATGTTTGGTATAGGTGTTTTCTGCCTTGTATTTTTGTTTTATAGTCTTACCAAATGCATGAATGATTCTACAACCGAAACTACTCTTAATGATGATAAACAAGAAAAATTAAATACTAATGACACCCCACAATTATTAACTAGAAGAATTGATACATCTTCTTTTAAAAAGAATTTATACATTACTATAGATAGCTTAAGAATGAGAAAGGAGCCTAGAAGAGGCAGTGAAATAGTAGCTTATCTTAAATTTGGTGAGGAAGTAATTGATTTGGGAGAACGTACTGGAATGGAAAAAATTTCCATTTCTGCTGGTGATGTACTTTCAGCTCCATGGATAAAAATAGAAACTAAAACGGGTAAAAAGGGATGGGCCTTTGGAGCTTATATTCAATTCTATCCAACACAGGAACATTTGCATCACAATGAAATCAATGAAGAAAGTAGTCATCAATATTAATGGGCTATGGAAATATCTTTTGTAAAATATATCTTTGAACCGGCAACTAACTTACATAAATCAGAAATCCAAAATCTAATATTTTCTGTCTTGATTGAATACGGATTAAAACCAGGAACGATTGATCGTTGTTTAGAGGATATTGAATTTAATTATTTTAACAATGGAGGTTTTTTTGGAATTGTATTTAATAATTTAGGTCAGATAATAGCTACTGGAGGTCTGTATAAAATTAATGATAAAAGTGCTGAGGTTCGTAAAATGTATATTATGAGAGAATTCAGAGGTAAGGGTATTGGTAAATTTATTTTATCTGAATTGATTAAAATTGCTAAAAAAAATGGATTTTCCAGACTTGAACTTGAAACTGCTGCAGTTTTAACTGAAGCAATAAGTTTATATAAGAAGTTTGGTTTTCAAATTTTTGATTCAAAAAAATTGGCTGAACGTTGTGATCAGGCCTTTGAATTAATAATATAATTAAATACTATTATGCCTATAATTATTAATGGTTTAAGTTTCTTAACTTTTTAATATTATAATGAAAATATACAGGGATTTAGATAATTTGCCAATAATTAAAAATGCTGTTTTGACTATTGGATCATATGATGGGGTGCATATAGGTCATCAAAAAATCATTAAAAAAATTAATGATTTAGCTAAATCTATTGGTGGGCAATCAGTATTGATTACATTTTATCCTCATCCTAGATTAATTGTTTCAAATGATAGTCATAACCTTAGATTGCTCAATACTTTAGAGGAAAAAATATCGCTGCTTAAAGAATACAAGATTGATGTACTTGTAATTGTCCCTTTTTCACTAAAATTTGCTGCGCAAAGTCCAGATCAATACATCGTTGATTTTTTAGTTGCCAATTTTAAACCGAGTATTATTACTATCGGATATGATCATAAATTCGGTAAAAATAGAGAGGGAAACATTTCTTATTTAAAAAAATTTGAAGAACAATATAAATTTAGAGTTATTGAAATTTCTAAACAGGAAGTTGCTGATATTGCTGTCAGTTCAACTAAAGTTAGAAATGCATTGTACAGAGGTGAAGTCAGTAAAGCTTCACAACTTTTAGGCCATGTATACAGTATACAAGGTAAAGTGGTTAAAGGGACCCAAATAGGTAACAAAATTGGCTTTCCAACAGCGAATATTGAAGTATCAGATAAACATAAATTAATACCTCCAGCAGGTATTTATGCTGTTCATGTATATCATGATAATACTTCTTACCATGGTATGTTATATATAGGTAACCGCCCCACAATTAATAAAGATCTAGAGCAAACAATTGAGGTTAATATTTTTGATTTTAATCTAAATATATATGGGCATATATTGAAAATTGATTTTGTTGAATTTCTACGTTCTGATAAAAAATTTAATAGTCTTGAAGAATTACAGATTCAACTTCAAAAAGATAAAGATTTGGCTCAAAAAGTACTGAATTGAATTATTTTAATTTCTATTCTATAGTACATAAACGATATTTTTATATACCTGTGGATTATGACTGACAACAATATCAAAATACCCAAAGTTGCTATCGTTATATTAAATTATAATGGAATGAAGGATAACTATTTGGAAACTTTTCTTCCTTCTGTTTATCGTTCTGAATACCCTAATCTTGCAATTTATGTTGCCGATAATAATTCCACTGATAATTCAGTAGAATATCTAAAAAATCAAGGTTTTATAAGTCTTTCAGAAACCATCGATAATTTGCCAACAACTCCTAGGTTTCTTATTGAATTGGAAAAAAACTATTGGTTTGCTGCTGGCTATAATAGGGCTTTAAAAAATATAAAAGCAGATTATTATATTTTATTAAATTCAGATGTAGAAGTATCATCTAATTGGATCAATCCCATAATTAATCTTATGGAAGAAGATCATCAAATTGCTGCTTGCCAGCCTAAAATTAGAATGTATAAAAATAAAAAATTGTTTGAACATGCTGGAGCTTCTGGTGGTTGGATTGATAAATGGGGCTACCCATTTTGCAGAGGTCGTGTATTTGCAGAGGTAGAAGAGGATAAAGGGCAATATGATTCCCTAGAAGAAATATTTTGGGCCTCTGGAGCTGCATTATTTATACGCTCTGATCTTTTTCATCATATTGGTGGATTTGATGAAGCTTATCAGGCACATATGGAGGAGATTGATTTGTGCTGGAGACTAAAAAGAGCGAATTATAAAATTATTTTTTGTCCCGAATCTGTTGTATGGCATGTAGGAGGGGGGACTTTACCAAAACATAGTCCTCATAAGGCGTTTTTGAATTTCAGAAATAGTTTAGCTACTATTTATAAAAACACTGATAGAAAAAAAGTTAATCAAATAATTTTAATTCGGTTGTTATTGGATGCAATAGCTGGATTAAGATTTTTGCTTCAATTCGAATTTGCAAATTTTTGGGCATTAATTCGTGCGCATAGGTCATTTTTTAGTCAATATAAATATTACAAAAGCAAACGAAAAGAGGAACTTATTTTAATTGAAAAATATTGCTACCAAAAACCATATTTTAGAAATTCCGGAGTATACCCTAAGAGTATAGTTTGGCAACATTTTATTAAAGGTAAAAACGCATTTGATAAATTGGATTCTTAAGTTTTTAATACTACTTTTCAATTAGTGTTCTTATTCAATAATTATATAAAGATTTAAATAAGAAGAGGAATTCTTAATTTCCTAGTCCAATGATAGGCTATTATTAAAGGAATTAATTTGATGCTCTGAAAAGAAGCATTTATAATTGTTATATAGTAATGATCATTTTCTATAATCAAAAGGCTATTAATAATTATAACTAGTGTTGTACATAGAATACTAAATTCTAATATCCATATATTACGGTATGGAGCCTTAAAAATCCCAAATAGAAGGACACTAAGTAACAAATATATATTCACTAGATAATAGTTAAAACTATCTATAAAATGTGGCCCCATTGTTTTGTAAGTCAACCATGTGCTCAAATTACTAGAAATTGAAAAAGTATCAGTTATCGCTATATTGAATATTGTAGAATTGTCTAGAAGGATAAATAGCATAAATATCAATACATATATCCTGATTTTTTCTGCAACATATAAGTGCCATTTTGTTAGTTCCATTTTGTATATATTTAAATCATTGCAAATAAAAGTGCTTTGTAATTCAAAGTATTTATTTAAAAAAAATTATTCTCCTTTTTTAATTAATGCTTCCAAAGCCTCTAAATGTTTATTAAACAAAACCTTTCCTTCTAATGTAGTCTTGTAAGTTGTTCTAGGTTTTTTGCCAACAAATTCTTTATTTATTTCTATTAGATGTTTTTTTTCTAATGCACCGAGATGACTGGCAAGGTTTCCATCAGTTACTTTTAGAAGTTCTTTTAGTGTTTTGAATTCAACCCACTCATTAACCATTAGGATAGACATTATACCTAATCTAACTCTACTTTCAAATACTTTATTTAGATTTTCTATCATATAATTATAATAAGTAGCTATCCTTTATTGTATTTAAAATGCATGAAAACACCATATATAATATGTAATAAACCAAACCCAATAGACCAAAATAACAAACCATTTCCAGCGCTCATCCATATTCCGTTTAATAGACCTAATATTATTTCACAAAAACCTAAATACTTAATATTGTCTAGTGTAAATTTGCTAGCATTAATTAAAGCAAGCCCATAAAATATTAGAGTAGAGGGAGCAACCATCCAAAGCATATTATTATAAATCAAGATAATACAAAAAGCTCCACCAGTAACAAGTGGTATTAATAAATTTGTGATAAGTTGTTGACTACTTTTATCAAAAATGCTCTGACCCTGCTTTTTTGATTCTTTGATTGTAAAAAAGATAGCAACGCATACAGCCACAATAAACACTACGGAAGCAATTATTATTAACTCCCACATTAATGTATTTACTGAATCAATATAAATACCTCCATCTTTATGCGAATATATACTTATACGCCAATATGCTATTAATGCACCGATTATTGCTGAAATTCCAGTACTAATTCCTGACATACCACTTAATGAAATAAACCTACTAGACCGCTCCATTAATGAACGGATCTCTGATAATTCCTGCAATTGTTCTTTCTTTGTTAATACTACCATAATGTATGTTTTAAAAGTACTTTGAAATACAAAGTAAGTTCATTTACTTTATAATTGCAAGTTTTTAGGATAATTTTAGGTTTTTTAAGTAAATTTGATTTATATAGTATTTAATATATCATATACGCATAAATTGCAATATTCAATTGACCTTATATATTAGCTTATATTGAGTGAAATCACTTATTTAAGATTGACTATTATTGTTTTGTGTATTACCAATGGCATAAATAAGTATAGTTTTTTGTATAAAATCATCTTTTGGCATTGGATTTGACAAAAAACATAATACAATTACATCAACTTAATATTATTAGTATTTATTTCTTAACAAGATATCGAGTACACCTTAAGTACCAGAATTCTTATTTTTTTTCTCAAAATCTTCTTATTCAACTTACATAATGATGAAAATCTATAATTTTTATATTATTACCATTCTTTGTTTGCTATTATCTTTATACACTAATGGGCAAAATACTTTTAAAGAAAAATCTGATCCTGAAGCAACTAAAATTCTAAAAAATCTCAAAAAGACTTTTAGTACATATGATGCAATAGAAATTGAATATTTATTAGAAATTGAGAATGGAGAAGATAAAGAGTTACAAAAAGGTAAGATTCTTCAGCAGGGTGATAAATACAGAATTACTAATAATGGTAATATTATTATAAATGATACCAAAACTGTTTGGATGTATATAAAAAAACAAAATGAAGTTCAGGTAAATGATTATGATTCAGAGGATGATTCTGGTTTTACACCTGCTCAAATTTTTAATATTGATGAAAATGATAATGAATTTTTCTATGCCATTACAGGTGAAGATTCGCATGGGTATAGCATTGAATTTAAGCCACTTGATTCTGAATATGATTTTAAGAAATTAAGAATAAAGGTTAATAAAAATCAGACAAATATATCTTCTATTAAGATTTTTCAGGACGACGGGAGTAGGATGACTTTTATCGTTAAAAACATCAACAATGCCAAACCCTCAAAAACTAGTTTTAGGTTTAATAAGGAAAATTATCCAGGAGTAAAAGAAGTTGATTTAAGGGATTAATTAATGTGTATATATAATAAAATGTATCATCGGCTATTTGTACGATGATATTTTTTTATATCTCCAACGAGATTTCCCTACTCAATTTTAGAATTACATGCATGTTGTTCTTTTTATAATTTTCACCAATACCTATTATTTTTCTTTTAACAAAACTATTGTATATTTGAACCCAATATATCATTGAAAAAATACACTTATTTATATGTCAATAATTACAAAACAATCTGAACAATTTTTAGAAGCTTACCTTAATAATTTCTCACCTACTGGATTTGAAAGTCCTGGACAAAAAATGTGGTTAGATTATATAAAACCTTATATAGATGATTATAAGGTAGATAATTATGGTACAGTTTATGGAATTGTGAATCCAGAAGCTGATTATAAAGTCGTTATAGAAGCGCATGCAGATGAAATTTCTTGGTATGTACATTATATAACTTCTGAAGGTTATATCAAAGTAATTCGAAATGGAGGTTCTGACCATATCATTGCTCCTTCTAAGAGGGTAAATATCCATACTGGCAAAGGAATTGTTCGTGGTGTTTTTGGTTGGCCTGCAATTCATACCAGGAAAGGAGATGATGCTAAATTAAGTCCGAAATTGGATAACATTTTTATTGATGTAGGGGCAGATAGTAAAGACGAAGTAACGGAAATGGGAATACATCCTGGTTGCGTTATTACTTATCCAGATACTTTTGAAATCTTGAATAACAGATACTATATAGGTCGTGCACTAGATAACAGAATTGGAGGTTTTTGTATTGCAGAAGTTCTGAGGTTATTGCATGAAAATAAAGTCAAACTTCCTTTTGGTTTATATGTGGTTAACGCCGTCCAAGAGGAAGTTGGATTAAATGGTGCCAAGATGGTTACTCAATCAATTAAACCTAATGTTGCTATTATTACAGATGTCTCTCACAATACTAATACCCCTTTAGTTAGTTCTGAAAAACATGGTGATATTAAAGGCGGGAAGGGACCGGATTTAACTTTTGCGCCAGCTGTACATAACAATTTGTTACAACTTATCCGAGAAACAGCGCATGCAAATGATATTCCCTATCAGCTAAGTGCTTCATCACGTGTTACAGGTACTGATACAGATGCTTTTGCATACTCTAACGGTGGTGTTCCTTCAGCGTTAATTTCTCTTCCATTAAAATATATGCATACAACTGTTGAAATGGCTCATAAATATGATGTTAAAGCAGTTATTCAATTAATTTATCATACTTTACAAAGTATAGAAGATCAACAAGATTTCAGGTATTTTAGTTAATTAGTTTAGGTAATTTATTTCTATATTTCTCTTTTGACAAAATGAAGTTGTGGTGAAATTATTAAATTTCCTGTTGTATAGTAATTTGTATATTGCTTTATGTGCTGTAGCAATGTCTATACAAACCTTGTATATTTTAGATCTTAATGTATATTTAAACCTTGCTTTATTAGGACTAATTTTTTTTTCCACACTTTGTATTTATGCATTGCATCGAGTAATGAGTGTTCAAAAGTTAGATAAAGATTTGTATGTTGAAAGATTTAATGTCATTTCAAAGTACAAGAGTCATATACTTATCTATATTTTTATTTCAATTATTGGAGGTGGGTTTTGCTTTTTTTATCTTAAAAGTTCAACTAAGTTAGGATTATTAATTCCTGCAATTTTATCTCTTGCTTATATTATTCCTTTTTTAGGTATTAAAAGGCTAAGACTAAGAGACTTGCATTTTGTTAAAATATTCCTGATCGCTTTTGTTTGGTCTTATGTTACTGTTTATATTCCACTTATAGAATTTGAAATTCCAATAGAAGGGCAGGCTATAGGAATGCTAATTGAACGTTTCTTATTTATTTTTTTAATTACTTTACCTTTTGATTTACGTGATTGGGAAATTGATAAGTATAATAATGTAATGACAATCCCAGCAAAAATTGGTGTTAAGAATACGATTATTTTAATTTATATAATTTTAATTATATGGTTTGCTTTAGTATGGCAAATTTATACTAATAATATCGCACTAGCATTAACTTGTTCAGGAGTTTTTACTGGCTTTTGTATTTCCTTTACACCATCTCAAAAGCATGATTACTATTTTACAGCTATTCTTGATGGTACAATGATAATCCAATGTCTCCTGATTTTTTTGATGATTTAGGTTTTAATTTTTTTAAATATAAAAAACCCCTATAGCAATGCTGCTATAGGGGTTTTAAAACTTAATGGCAATATTTTACATTAACCCTAGAGGTTTTGCAAATTTTGTCATCTCACTAAGGTTACTAATTTTTAATTTCCCAAACATAACAGCTGTCATTGGGTTCTGGTCTCCTCTGATAATATCCATCAGAACTGTATCGGTTGAAGAAATAACGCATTTAGCTTCACCTTCTAATCCTTCTACAACTTTAAATTGTCCATTAGTGGCTACAGCAGTAAAGTCACCACCATCATCGCCTGATATTTTGAAGTGAAAACAAGTATCTCCTTTTCCTTCTAATGCTTCTGGGTTAACTCTTTCCGGAAAACCCATTATAAATTCTTTTGCAGTCATAAAATCTAGTGTTTGTATTAAATTAATGTATTGGTTTATAGTGTAATGTATGAATTAAATATAGAAAGTGATTTATTTTTTACAATTAAAAAAAATCTTCTATAGTTTTTGTAATATCCATTGATAAATATATTCAAGAACATCCAGTTTTTCCGGTTCATTGTGAAGTTCATGATAAAACCCTTCCCACATTTTTAGTGTCACATCTCCACTTGCTTTTGAGGCAAATTGTTGTGTTGCCTTATGTGAAGTAAGGCCATCTTTATCTCCGTGCATAAGTAATAGAGGAGAATTTATCTTGCCAACATTTTTAAGGCTATTTTCACCAGATGTAAGCATACCAATTGCAGTTTCTGAAGTTATTTTACTGTGTACTAAAGGATCTTTTGTATATGCTTGGACTACCAATTCGTCTCTTGATATCATTTTAACATCTAATTGATTGTCTTGTGTGAATCTTGGGTATATCGAACGCATTATTCTTCCAATAAATAACAGAACAGATGGCGGCTTAAAAGCTGGTTCAAGAAGTGGTGCAGTAGCAATTATTCCCTTTAGTCCAGTATGTTTTTTGTTTAGTAAGTAATCTATTACGATACCACCACCCATGCTGTGGCCATATAAGAATACAGGAAGCTGAGAGTGTTTTCGACTCGCTTCACTATGTAATTTAACAATATCATCAAATACCTCTTCATATTTAGCTATATGACCAAGCTTGCCTCCAGATTTTCCATGTCCTGACCTGTCACATGATAAAACAGCAAAACCATAATGAGTAAAAAATTCAGCCACATGTTCATAGCGAGATGAGTGCTCACCTAAGCCATGAATTAATAAAATTATACCTTTTAATTTTGCTTGATCATCAGGCCACCAGCTCTGAGCATAGATTTTTACATTACTCGGACTATGCCAGCCAAATTCTGTATGTTTCATTTTTCTTTTAATTAGGTTTAAAATTGGTTATTAGGAATTCAATATTGTAGCTGAATTACTCTATTGATCTTTTCTGCATCACGAAGATAAATAAAATTAACTAATTGGTTAATTTTATATAAAAAAACAATTGTAAAATATTTATTTATTTATTTATTGAAGAGTAATAGGAAGCATATACTTGCTATAGTAAAAAGACAATTTTTATTGCATAGCTATTGTATACCATAATGAAATCCCTTCTTTGATACATGTTTCATCAATGTCAAAATATGGATTATGAAGCATAGCAGTAATACCTTTTTCTTCGTTTCTGCATCCCAGAAAGATAAAACACGCAGGAATCTCCTGTGAATAAAAACCAAAATCTTCTCCAGCCATAGATGGCGGATGTGGATATATGATTTTATTTTCAGGAATTATATTAGCTAATTGCCTAGCAATTTTTGGATTGTTATAAGTAATTGCGTGTCCTTCTACATAATCAAATTCAAAAGTAGCGTTGTATGCTTCACATATATTATCTAATTTTTCTAATAGTCTTTTTTTGATTTTTTCTTTTATTGGATCAGAAAGTGTACGGATAGAAGCCTTCAATAAAACAAATTCTGGGATAATATTATGTGCTGAACCAGATTCTATTACTGTGAATGAAACTACTGCTCCTTCCAATGGTGATATATTTCTGGAAATCAAAGATTGGACAGAACTGATATAATTTGCCGCAATTGGGATAGGATCTATAGTGTTATGTGGAAAAGCAGCATGCCCACCTTTGCCTATAATTTTTATATTTAAGATATCGGGCTGTCCCATTGCTGGGCCATTACAGATTCCTATTTTACCAGTATTAAGTGTAGGCCATACATGCTGACCGTAAATCTCATCTACTCCATTTAATACGCCATCAGCAATCATAGGTAGAGCGCCTCCTGGTATATTTTCCTCATCAGGTTGAAAAATAAAGCGAATATTTCTTTTAAGTTTCTCTTTGTGTTGTACTATAATTTTAGCTGCACCTATCAACATAGCTGTATGAGCATCATGTCCACACATATGGGAAATGCCATCAATTTTTGATTTGTATACTTTTTCTCCCATCTCCTGAATTGGCAACGCATCCATATCTGCCCTTAATGCAATTCGATTCTTAGCATTTTGTATATTTAAATCAGCATAAAGGCCATTTTTACCAATATTGGAATAAACTTCAAGTCCTAATTTTTCCATTTCATTTTTTACCAGTTTTACGGTATTATGCACTTCTTTCCCAATCTCTGGAAATTGATGTATATGACGTCTGATTTCAATACTATCGGTAATAATATTTGTTGGTATTAGCATGGTTTAATGGTTATTTTTGTGATATTTGATGCTTCTTGTTGTAAGACTTTTACAGGAGAAAGGCAATTTATAAAAAAAGAGTCAATTTATCATATTTACTATGGATTTAGAAAAAATATATAAAGAGAGATTAGTACAGAATCTAAATGATCAGCAACAAAAAATCCGTATTACGAGTACGATTGGCAATCTCAGGGTGATTTTGTTTTTGTTAATGGTTTTTCTAATCATTAAATTTTGTGGCTCTAATTTTGAAACCATGTATTATTGGTGGAGCTTTTTAGCAGTAGTACCTGTTTTTGCTCTTTTAGTAAAAGTTCATCAAAAACATATAGAGGAGAAAGAAATAATTGATCAGTTGGTTCAAATAAACGAAAAAGAACTTCTAGCAATTGAAACGAATCAGGCACAATTTGATGATGGTAAAGAATATGTTGATCCTCATCATAATTATAGTGCAGATCTGGACCTATTTGGCAAAAACAGCCTTTTTGCCTTTGTAAACAGAACTGCTACTTCCATAGGAAAAAAAGCATTGGCAGATCTTTTTAATAAGAATCTTACTGGAGTAAAGGCTATCCAAGAGCAACAGGCTGCAATAAAAGTTTTATCACCTAATATTAATTTCAGGCAGAACTTTATGGCCAATGGCCTAATAACAGAAGACACTATTGATGATATTATTTATCTGCAACAATGGGCTGAAGCACCTTTTGCATTTGTAAATTCTAATTTTTGGAAAATTATAAGAATTGTATTACCATTGATTTCTGTATATGCATTGATATATTTTGTCCTTTATTTAGACTATGCCCCTTTACTATTAATGGCTTTTATAAATTTTGCACTTTTGGGTGTTAAAGGTAAATATGTAGGGAAGGAGCATACTGAGATCGGGAAACGCCAGGATATACTTAAAATGTATATTTCATTATTAGACTTATCATCTGCACAGAATTTTAAAGAAGCAGTTATACTAAATGAAATAAAATCTACTGGAGCTGAAGCTCAGGTAGCATTTGAAAAACTTTCCTCAATTGTTAGATTTTTTGATCAGCGACTCAATATTTTTGTAGGATTAGGACTGAATATGATTATTCTTTATGATGTACATTGTTTATTTGCCCTTGAGGGTTGGAAAAAGAAAAATAAACAATTTTTATCTGATTGGCTCAACTCGGTTGCAAGATTAGATAGTTTAATTAGCTTAGCTACCTTTAAATATAACAACCCCGAATTTACTTTTCCTGAGTTTGAAAAATCTGAAAAATTATTCATAGAAGCAAAAGCATTGGGACATCCATTGATCAATTCATCTTTAAGGATTTGTAGTGATACAAAATTAGGTGGGCGTCACAAGGTTTTTGTAGTAACAGGTTCTAATATGGCGGGTAAAAGTACCTTTCTTCGCTGTGTGGCTATAAATCTTTTATTGGCAAAATGTGGTGCACCTGTATGTGCAGATTCTTTTAAATGTTCTTTAATGAACATTATGACTTCGATGCGGGTGCAGGACTCAATCAGTCAAAATATTTCTTATTTTCAAGCTGAATTATTACGACTGCAACATATCATTAATACGTTGAAAGATGGCACACCAACTTTTATTATTCTGGATGAAATTTTAAAAGGAACTAATTCTGAAGACAAGTTACTCGGTTCGCAATTACTAGTTCGTCATTTTTTAAATTTTAATTGCCTGGCATTAATCGCTACTCATGATCTTGAATTGGGCAATATGCAGAATGAATTACCAGAAGAAATTCAAAATTTATGTTTTGAGAGCATAATTGAAAACGATGAATTGAGTTTTGATTATAAGTTGAATCGAGGAATAGCAAAAAATAAGAATGCTACTTTTCTAATGCGCAAAATGGATATTGTGCCTAATTTATAATATGAAAGAAGTGGTTGAAGTAGTTTTTAAAAATCTATTGGAACATAAGTTTGAAGTTAGTAGGAGAGGTGCCAATATGTTTTTTAAAATAATTGGTAAAGTGAGCAGGTTCCAAAAATTCAAGATCATAGGCTATTTCTTTCACAGATTTATTACTATGTACTACCAAACGTTTTGCTTCAAGTAAAACGCGTTGAATTAAAAATTTTTTTGCAGACATACCAGTTCTTTCTTTTACTATATTATTCAACTTGTTTAGCGAAACATGCATTTTATTCATATAGAATTCAGCGCTTTTTTCTACCAAATAGTAATTTTCAACAAGTTGCATGAATTCTGTAAAAATAACATTATTTATATTGTTATCTGAGGTATCTTTTTCTTTCTGATTTTTCTTTAATATAGAGATATACAAATTAATAAAAGATAACAATGCAAAAATGGAATCTTCGTTATTGTTATTGTGTGAATTAAGAAAAAGACAGTTTTCTTTAAGTAGTCTCTGCTCATTTTCTTTGATTAAAACACCTGGATTAAAATGTTGATTGTATTGTATGTTGTTCAGGAAATTATTGATACGAGGGTAAGAAGAAATTAAAATAGGTTTTACCTTTATAACATATCCTTGAGAATCCGATGATTGTATAACCTGATGTAATTGATGTGGGCTCACTATTTGAATACAGGGAAGCGAAAGGTCATATTCCTGAAAATCAATTATATGTTTTCCACTCCCTCCATAGAAAAAAAAGAACTCATAAAACAAATGTCTGTGAAGTTCTATGTCGAGATCTTCATCGGCTGTTTTAATTTTTGCTATTTCATAATATTTAAAATCCAAGTGATATATTTTTGATTTTTAATAATTCCATATTTTAATTTAAAACAAAAACTAAATGAACAAATTTTAATAGTTGATTATTTTTTTAATTGGCAGATTTAAAATCTAATAATTACAAATATAATTAAACAAAGAATTTGTATTTAAATGTTATTATCTTTTTTCAGATTCCTTTTTCTTACGTGCAATTTTTTGGTCATTATTACTTTCGTAAATTGTATAATTTTCATATTTAGCTTTGTTTTTTTCAGCCCAAATATCTTTGCCAATATTGCAAACGTGTACAAGCTCTCTATATAGTCTATTTCCTAAATCAATACGTTTTTCTACAGAAATATCTCTATCTGATACTTTATCCTGTTGAATATGAATAGCGTTTTCAAATGCAGCAGCAGATTTTTGTACTGTATCAATGTGTATTTGTTTTAAACCTGTTTCTGAAAGAAAATCCAATAACTTATTTGACACCCTGACTACTCTTCTACCGCATAATAATAGTTTTGGATCACTCATGTCATTCATTTTAACAGTACCAAATTTCCTGTAATGACCAGAACGAACATGGTACCTGTTAGAAACTCTAGTCATTACAGAACGAATTGCAGTTTTTAATTTCTCTTTTGCAATATTCTTTTTATCTGTAGCCTCCATTTGATTCCCTATCAGTTCATCGTCATCAGGAAGATCTGAAAATTGTTTACATAAATTTAAGAATTCATCAATTTTCTTTTGATGATATGCATAACTTTCAAACTCCTTTAGATCTCGTAGAATATATTGTATACGTTCTTTGCATTGTGCGTATAAATCAGAATCTGGGAAGTTGTATTCTCTGTTAATGTTTTGCTTTTTCATAAAGAATAGTTTTTAATTTGGTACATAACATAATATAAAAATATAAATATTTACTTAAAATATAAAAAAATTTGGTTATTTTTAAAAATATTTTACTCATTCTTAAATTTATTGGCTAAGCTTATATCAGGAAAAGAATTTTATTATAAATCAGTATAATTTCAGCAAAAGTATAGTTACCTTGCTTGTTAAAATTACAAGTTTATACTGGTTGTTTATTGCAGCTGAAATAAGATAGCAAGACACTTTTTTAGAAATTAAAAAATTTATGACTCGTTTTATTTTAAATGATGAATTAGTTGAAACAAATTTGCCAAAAGGAATGGTATTGGCAGATTTCATAAGATATAAACAATCACTTACGGGCACAAAATTGGGTTGTAGAGAAGGAGATTGTGGAGCATGCACTATACTAGTTGGCTCGCTAGATGATAATGGACTTAATTATGAATCGGTCACTTCATGTTTAATGCCACTTGGAAATGCAAAAGACAAACATATAGTATCTGTTGAAGGTTTGAATATCAAAGGTTTAAATGTTCCACAAAAAGCAATAACGGATCACGGTGGCACTCAATGTGGTTTTTGTACTCCTGGTTTTGTAGTTTCACTTTGTGGTTTTGCCCTTTCAGATAAAGCAAAAAATCAGGAACAGGGGACATTATCTATTGCTGGGAATATTTGTAGATGTACAGGATACAAATCTATAGAACGTGCAATAGGTACTATAGTCGATAGTTTAGTAGACAAAGATGATGTTCGGCCTATTGAATGGTTAGTCTCTAAAAAATTCTTACCTGATTATTTCAATACTATAAAAGAAAGGCTTGATGAATTTAAAAATGAATCTCAAAAAACAAATATACTCAATACAGAAAGTGTATTTGTAGGCGGTGGAACAGATTTATATGTACAGAGACCTGAGGAAATGTTCGATAAACAAATAATACATACTTTACACCATTCTGATTTAAAAGGAATATGGAAAGATAAGGGTAGGTGCCATATTGGAGCTTCTGTTACTACTGAAGAATTAAAACAATCTACTGTAATTAAAGAATTATGTCCGCAGACAGATCAGTTTTTTAATTTAATTTCTTCACTCCAAATCAGGAATATGGCTACAATAGCAGGAAATTTGGTAAATGCTTCACCAATTGGAGATTTAGCAATTTTCTTTTTAGCATTAAATAGTAATATTGTTTTAAATGATAATGGAGCTTTGCGCGAAATTCCATTGAATCAATTTTTTCAGGGTTATAAAACATTGGACAAAAAAGAAAATGAATTTGTTCAAGAGATCAATTATCTTTTACCTACATCTTCGTACCTATTTAATTTTGAAAAAGTTTCAAAACGTACATATCTAGATATTGCATCTGTTAATTCTGCTATATGTTTACATTTTGATGAGCAATGTAAAATTTCTATGGCACATATTTCTGCTGGTGGCCTAGCCCCTGTACCAAAATATTTACTTGAAACATCTAAATTTCTTATTGGGAAGTTACCCAATAAATCAATTTTAGATAAATCTATAGAGATTGCTCAATCTGAAGTTGCACCGATTGGAGATGTTCGAGGTTCTGTTAGATATAAACGACTTTTAT
Source organism: Saprospiraceae bacterium (assembly GCA_022448945.1). Lineage (GTDB taxonomy): Bacteria > Bacteroidota > Bacteroidia > Chitinophagales > Saprospiraceae > Aureispira. The sequence goes on along the minus strand of JAKVCV010000014.1, from coordinate 99,249 downwards.
TTAGACAGTTATTAACTGCGCATTATATGAAGTTCTTTCCAGAATTATATAATTGTTGAAATAATGAAAAACATTGATTCTTATACACATACAAGAGGTGAATCAATTTATGTTGATGATCTTCCAATATTAGGCGGCACTTTATATGGTGTAATATTTGATTCACCTATAGCTCATGCTAAAATCATAAATCTTGACATTTCTCAGGCAAAAAAAATGCCAGGGGTAAAATATATTATTACATATAAAGATATTCCTGGAGAAAATCAAATTGGAGGAATTTTCCCGGATGAACCAGCATTAGCAGAAGCAGAAGTTCACTTTAGAGGACAACCAGTGGCTATGATTTTGGCGAATACTGAAAAACAAGGGAGAGAAGCTCTTGACAAAATATTATTTGAATATGAAGAATTGCCTGTTATAGTTGACCCAAGAGAAGCCGCCTCAAAAGGTGAAATTATTGGACCAGTGAGAACCTTTCGATTGGGGAGTATAGATACAGCTTGGAATCAATGTGTTCATATTTTTGAAGGTGAAGCTTATACGAACGGACAAGAGCATTTGTATATAGAAGGGCAGGGTGCTTATGCATTTCCAGTAGAAAATGGTTCAATTCGTGTTGTTTCTTCAACTCAAGGACCAACTCAAGTCCAACGAGGTGTAGCCCGTGTTTTAGGACTTGCTATGCACAAGGTTGAGGTTGACGTAAGGAGGTTAGGTGGAGGATTTGGTGGCAAAGAGGATCAAGCAACACCATTTGCTGTGCTCGCTTCAATTGGAGCGTTCATAAGCAATAAACCTGTCAAATTAGTTATCAGTAGAGAAGAGGATATGCGAATGACTGGTAAACGCCATCCATATTCATCAGATTTTAAAATTGGTTTGGATGAAAATTATAAAATTATTGCTTATCAAGCTGATTATTATCAAAATGCAGGAGCATCAGCAGATTTATCTCCAGCTGTTTTAGAGCGTACTCTTTTTCATGGAACCAATACATATTTTGTTCCTAATATTAAAATTTCTGCAACTAGTTGCCGTACAAATTTACCACCTAATACTGCTTTTAGAGGATTTGGAGGTCCTCAAGGTATGTTCGTAATTGAAGCAGCCATAACCAAAGCTTCTGAAGCATTAGGAATTGATAGGGCTATAATACAAAAAAGTAATCTCTTACAGGAAGGCCAAGAATTTTCATATGGACAAATTATTGAAGGATGTGAAGCTCAAAGCACATGGAATCAAGCAGAAAAGGATTTTGAAATTGAAGCGATACGTAAACGAGTTAAAAAATTTAATATAAATAATAAATACCTTAAAAAAGGTATTTCTTTTATGCCTATTTGTTTTGGTATTTCTTTTACCAATACCCCTATGAATCATGCAAGAGCATTGGTACATGTGTATCAGGATGGAAGTGTAGGTGCAAGCACTGGAGCAGTTGAAATGGGACAAGGAGTTAATACGAAAATGCTACAGGTAGTTTCTAAAACCTTTTCATTATCTCCAGATAAAATTAAAATAGAAACTACAAATACAACAAGAGTAGCAAATACATCACCAACAGCTGCAAGTGCGGGAGCAGATCTAAATGGCAAAGCCCTCCAAATTGCTTGTAATAGTATAAAAGACAGGTTGTTATCTTTCATAAAGAAGCATTATAATGTTAAAGATTTAAACGATATTAAATTTGAGGATGAATGGGTTTATATAGAGAATAAAAAAACAGAATTGAATTGGGAGAAACTCATTTCAAATGCCTTTCTTGCAAGGATTCAATTATCTGAAAAAGGACATTATGCAACCCCAAGAATCAAATTCAATAAAACTACTGAGAAGGGGCATCCTTTTGCATATCATGTATATGGTACTGCTATAACTGAAATCACTTTAGATTGTATTAGAGGGACTTATGTTATTGATAAAGTTAGTATTGTTCATGATTTTGGCAAGTCTATGAACCCTATAATTGATAAAGGCCAGGTTGAAGGAGGATTGGTTCAGGGTATTGGATGGCTAACAATGGAAGAATTGAGTTATAATGATGAAGGTCTTTTATTATCTTCTGCACTCTCGACTTATAAGGTACCTGATGTTTTTTCTGCTCCTAAAGAAATATTGATTAAATTTCTGGAAACTGAAAATCCTAATTTGGCGATTTTAAAGTCGAAAGCAGTGGGTGAACCACCACTCATGTACGGTATAGGTTCACATTTTGCAATAACTGATGCTATTAAAGCTTTTAATCCTAATGCTATTGGTTTATTTCATGCTCCTATGACGCATGAAAGGGTATTATTAGCTTTGTATGATGATAATAAGAATCAAAATGGTAACGTGATAATTAACAATAGAATTGAAAAAACACATAAACAATAATTTATTGCTTAATTTTATAAGATCTAAACATAAATATATAAGAATATGGGAATAGTGGAAACGATGATAGGGATCATTGTCATTCTATGTGTTTTTGGTTCAATAATCTGTAAGCGTTTAGTTAAACAATATGCTCAAGACCCTATACGCCAAACCGAAAAAGATAAAGATTTTGCTTTGAATATGTCTTTTTTGGGTAAATGGTTTCGCTTTTTAGCTTTCTTTTTTACTGTTTCCTATTTTATATATATAAAAGTTCAAGGTACCCCATGGCAAGCACATTTACAGGAGTGGATGGATTTAATTATAAGGTGGCTACATATTATTTTCGGTATTGCCTGGATTGGTGCTTCATTTTATTTTGTCTTTCTTGAAAACTCCTTAAATAGATCGAATGTAAGAGATGAACTACAAGGAAATCTTTGGGCGATTCATGGTGGTGGTTTCTATTTTCTGGAAAAATATAAAGGAGCACCAAATAAAATGCCAAAACATTTACATTGGTTTAAATACGAAGCCTATTTTACTTGGCTTACAGGCACTTGTTTATTGATAATTGTTTATTATTTTAATGCAGAATCTTTTCTTATTAATCCAGAAATAACGCATTTGACTCCTGTTCTTGGAGTAATGATTGGCATTTCTTCAATTTTAATTTCATATGCTTTTTATGAATTGCTATCAAATCCAAAAATGTTGGCTGTAGAGAGAAGGCCATTGTTTTTTCTAGTTATGTTTATTTATTTAGCAATTGTCGCATATGTTTTATCGATATTTTTTAATCCCAGAGCAGCCTATATTCATTTAGGTGCAATTATGGGCACTATGATGGCAGGCAATGTTTTCTTTTGCATTATTCCTGCACAAAAAGAAATGGTTTTTGCTGCAAAAGAAGGTAGAGAACCAGATGTATCTCTTGGTCAAAAAGCGGGTTGGCGTTCATATCATAATAACTATTTCACTCTTCCTGTATTGTTTATAATGATAAGTAATCATTTTCCAAGTACTTTTGGAAATGAACATAATATCATAATTTTAGCGCTTTTGTCATTAGCTGGAGCCGGTATCAAACATTTTCATAATCAGTGGGAACGTGGTGAAACAAACTATTGGATTATTCCAGTTAGTATTTCTTTGATAATTAGTGCTATTTATATAACTGCACCTTTATCTAGAGAAGATTTAATTAATGCTGAAAAAGTCAGTTTTTCAACTATATTTCCTATTGTTCAAAAACGCTGCCAATCATGTCATTCTAAAATACCTACAGATGATGTTTTTATAGTTGCTCAAGGTGGTGTTATGTTCGATACTCCAGAACAGATCGTACAATATAAAGATCAAATTATGAACAGGGCAATTATTACTAAAACAATGCCTCAGGGTAATAAAACCAGAATGACTCAGAAAGAGCGTGATTTAATTGAAACTTGGATTATGCAAGGAGCAAAGCTAGATTGATAATTAGCAAAGAATAAATATATGAATACAAAAATAGCAATTTATAGTTCTAAAGTTTTGTTACCTAATGATGCAGGTCCATATACAATTTATATCGAAAATGGCCAAATTGTACATATTGAAATAGGAAAATCACAAAAACCAGAATATATTTTTCACGATTATGGGGATTATGTATTGATGCCTGGTATAATAGATCCTCATGTTCATATAAATGAACCAGGGAGAACGGATTGGGAAGGATTTGACACAGGAACTACTGCTGCAGTTGCAGGAGGTGTTACTACATTAGTGGATATGCCTTTAAATTCCACCCCAGTTACAATTAATGTAAAAGAATTTAAAAAGAAAATTGCAGTAGCTGATAAAAAGGCTCATATGCATTGCGGTTTTTGGGGTGGGATTATTCCTGCAAATATCTCTCAATTAATCCCATTAGCCCAGGCTGGAGTTTTAGGTTTTAAAGCTTTTCTTATACACAGTGGTATTGATGAATTTCCTGATTCAGATGAAGATACATTAATTGCTGCATATAATGCGCTAAAAGGTAGCAACTTACCTATTTTAGCGCATTGCGAAATTGGTTCTGCAACTAATAGTTCAGATTTAGATAAATATCCATCTAACTATATGGCATATTTAAAATCAAGGCCAAAGAAATGGGAAAATGATGCTATTGAATTGATGTTAAAAATGGCTGAGGAATTCAATCATCCAACTCACATTGTACATATATCTTCTGCTGATTGCTTAGATTCAATTCTTGCTGCTAAAAAAAGGGGCGTACCTATTACTGTTGAAACTTGCCCACACTATCTTTTCTTTAATGCTGAAAATATACCCAATGGAGACACTAGATTTAAATGTGCCCCACCAATCAGAGGTAGTAAGAATAACGATTTGCTTTGGGAATCTTTAATTAATGGAACTATAGATTTTATTGGTTCAGATCATTCACCTGCACCACCAAATATTAAGGAATTAGATAGTGGTAATTTAAAAGATGCTTGGGGTGGAATTTCAGGAATTCAATTCACATTATCTGCCTTATGGACGAAAGGTGTTAAATATGGTTTAACACTCCAAAGATTAAAAGAAATCTTGTGTGAATCTCCTGCTAAATTTATTGGAAAAGAGTTGAACAAGGGAAAAATTAAAGTAGGCTATGATGCAGATTTAGTTATATGGGACCCTAATGAAACGTTTAAAGTTGTACCTGAAATAATTCAAGCCAGACATAAAATATCTCCATATTCTCAATTACATTTAAAAGGAAGGGTAAAATATACTTATGTTAAAGGAAACTTAGTTTGGAATGGCAAAGAACTCATAAAAAAACAAGAAGGTACATTGATAATTGGTGAATAAAATATATCTAAATTAATTTCATAAATCAAAAATCCTTTTTCATTTTTGTGGTCTTTAAAAAAGAGTTTTTGATTATAGATTACGAATGAGAAACTAATAGAAACATGATAAGACCGGATTTTATAGATTTACAGAATCTTGCAGCCGAAAATTTTGGAGCAAAAGCAATATATTGTACAGATGATTTTTTTGCTTCTATGGATAATTTACTCAAACCAGGAAGGGGAATTTTCATTGAAGATAAATATACTGAAAACGGTAAATGGATGGATGGTTGGGAATCTAGACGTAAAAGGACAGAGGGACACGATTTTTGTATAATTAAATTAGGTGCACCAGGGAATTTGAGGGGATTTGATATAGATACTAACCACTTTTTAGGTAATCATCCTCCGTATGCTTCAGTGGAAGGCTGTTGTTTGCCCTTAGATACTGACATTGACACAATTTTAAAATACGATGACTGGGACAATTTAGTAAAAAAGATGCCATTAAATCCCGGATCTCAGCATTATGTTGATATGTTTTCAGATTATGTGTATACTCACCTCAAATTACATATTTATCCAGATGGAGGAGTAGCACGTTTTAAAGTTTATGGTCATGTTCATGTAGATTGGAGTTTATATGACAATAATCAAATTGTTGATTTAGCTTCTGCTAACTTAGGGGCTAAATCAGTGTTGTGTAATGATATGTTTTTTAGCCATATGGATAATTTAATTATGCCTAATAGAGGAGCAAACATGGGTGATGGCTGGGAGACAAAAAGAAATCGTATGATAAACAATCGCGATTGGGTAGTTGTTAAATTGGCTAAAGAAGGAAGGTTAAATAAAGCATTGATTGATACTTGTCATTTTAAAGGTAATTATCCTGACACTTGTTCTATTGATGCAATTAATTTGTCTGATGAAGAAATGATTACTGAAGATAATATCGATTCTTTAAATTGGAATGAAATTTTACCTAAACAAAAACTATCGGCTCATAATGAACATTTTTTTGATTTGATTGATAATGATGAAACTTTTACACATGTTCGATTAAATATATACCCAGATGGTGGTATTAGTAGAATGCGATTATATGGCAACATTATATAGCAATTTTTATTAAAAGAAAGATATTTTATGAAACTCGAAGAACTAAATAATGTTTCAATAAAAACTTTAGAAGACAAATTTAGTCAATGTTGTGCTTCTAGTAATTGGTATAAGAATTTAGCTTCTAGAAGACCATTTAATAGTATAGAATCTTTAAATCAGGCTGCAGATGAAATTTGGGCTCAATGTAAGGAAGAAGATTATTTGCAAGCTTTTTCAGGACATCCAAAAATTGGAGACGTAGACTCATTAGCTAAAAAGTTTAACGCTACTAAAAAATGGGCGGGCAATGAACAACAACTTGTTGAACAAGCATCAATGGAAACCATTAACGCTTTAGCTAAGGGAAATTCTGATTATGAAATTAAATTCGGATTTATCTTTATTGTATTTGCAACAGGTAAAACAGCTGAACAAATGTTGAATCTCTTACTCAAAAGGTTACCAAATAATAGGAAAGAAGAATTGCTTATAGCTGCAGCTGAACAACATAAAATTACTAAACTTAGAATTCAAAAATTATTATCATGAGTCAGATAACTACACATATACTCGATACCAGTATTGGTAAACCTGCAGAAGGAGTAAAAATAGAATTACACCAAAGTAATTCAGAAAACTGGACTATTATTGGCTCAGGAATTACGAATAATGATGGAAGGGTATCAGATTTGCTAGATAATGACACTTTATTGGAGCCTGGTATATACAAAATGGTTTTTATGACTGAAGATTATTTTAAATCCCTTAAAACACAGACTTTTTATCCTAAAGTAGAAATTATTTTTGAGACTTTTGATAAAGAGCATTACCATGTTCCTCTATTATTAAATCCATTTGGTTACTCAACATATAGAGGTAGTTAACTAAGATTGCTACAACTTTTTATTTAAAATGATTGCATTAACATTATTATGAATTTATCAATAAACAAAGATCAACTAAATAAGATTTCTAACCATCTAAGTAAACACAATATTGCATTCCAAAAGGTTTACAATGGTGACAGACCTGACCGTCAACCCGTCCATACTGTTTATGGTGGTGCTAATCTATTTGATGCAAATATTGCTTATAAATTAGCTGAAGGGGCAAGAAAAAATTTAGCATACTATGCTCCTAACTTTTGTATACTTGGAAGGTTACTTCAATTAGATGGTTGGCAATCATTGCCAGAAGATGTAGAAGAAGTGAAAACTTTACAAAACAGATTAGATAATCTTTCTGAAGAACAACGTAAAAAAGAAACACATTGGCTAGCATATACAGTATATAATAAATTAGTAAATAAGCTTAATACTGAAGCTTTAGAAGATTTTAGAATTGATTTTGAGGATGGATTTGGGAATAGGTCCGATGAAGAAGAAGATGAGACAGCAATTCGTGCTGCTGAAGAAGTTGCCAAGGGTATGGAAATAGGATCTTTGCCACCCTTTATTGGAATCAGAATAAAACCTTTTAGTGAGGACTTAAAAGAACGTGGTATTCGAACATTAGATATTTTTATAAGTACTTTATGTAATATAACAGGAGGTAAATTGCCTCAAAATTTTATTGTTATGCTACCTAAAGTTCAAATTACCGCTCAGGTAGAAGCATTGGTTCAACTTTTTGAAATACTCGAGAATGTTAATCATATCCCTTCTGGAACCCTTAAAATGGAAATGATGGTTGAAACCACCCAGTCAATTATGACTGAGGAAGGTAAAAATCCATTGATGAATTTTATTAAAGCAGGAAAGGGACGCTTGGTTGCATGTCACTTTGGTACATATGATTATACAGCTTCTTGTAATATTACTGCAAAATATCAAACGATGGATCATCCAGTTTGTGATTTTGCACACCATATGACTAAGGTTGCTTTAGCTCATACTGGAATATGGCTATCCGATGGGGCTACTAATGTTATGCCAGTAGGACCGCATAAGGGAGAAAATCTCAGCTATGACAAGCTTAAAGAAAATACGGATGTTGTGCATCGTGCATGGAAAATGGGTTATGATCATGTCAGGCACTCTTTATGGAATGGCTTTTATCAGGGGTGGGATTTACATCCAGCTCAATTTATTGCACGTTACGCTGCAGTATATGCATTTTTTCTAGAAAGCTATTCAGATGCTGCTAGTCGTTTATCTAATTTTGTTAGTAAGGCAGCTCAAGCCACCTTAACTACAGATATATTTGATGATGCTGCTACTGGACAAGGCCTTTTGAATTATTTTTTAAAGGGATTAAATAGTGGAGCTATATCTGAAGATGAAGCCTTAGCTACCGGTTTAACTTTAGAAGAAATACAGTCACGTTCTTTTCTTAAAATACTTCAGGGACGTAGATTGAAATAATTTTTATCCTATGGATATTATTATACTTTGGAATTTTGTTTATCAAAAACTTGATAACGGTATTAAGGTTGCTTTGATGATGGTGCCTGAAAGTCATGGAAGTAGTCCTGGAAAACAAGGACACATAATGGCATTAGCATCCGATGACACAATGATTGGTACAATTGGAGGAGGTGCCATGGAATATATACAGGTTGAAGCTTGTAAGAAATTATTAATAAAAGGGAATAACGAAGTAACATGCAAGAAACTTGTCCATGATCAAGCTAGTAAACATGCTTGGTCTGGCTTGTCATGTTCTGGAGAACAAATCTTAATTACGTATTTTTTGAATGCTTCAGATCATTTTTCAATAATTAAATCAATTATTGACAATTATAATTCAGAAAAAGATTATTGCTGTGTTTTTTCTTCAGAGAATCAATTCTTTTTAACAACAGACAACACTCCAGAGAAAGGATACCAATACAAATTTAATAATCAGAATGAATGGGAATATAGATTTTTATTAGATGTTAGGGAAAAAGTATATCTTATAGGTGCAGGGCATGTAGGTTTGGCTTTATGTAGACAATTGTTTTTACTTAATTTTAATGTAATATTAATTGACAATAGAAAGAACTTATCAACTGAAGAATATGATAAGTATATTTCTAAGAAAATAGTTACTAACTATAAGAACGTCTCGGCTTTTGTACCTAGCACCCATAAAGATTTTATTATAATAATGAGTTTTTCTCGTGCTTTAGATATATTAATATTGAGTCAACTTATCGATAAACCTTCAAAGTATATGGGTTTAATGGCAAGTATGAAAAAGGCTGAGGTAATTAAAAAAGTTATTGTAGAAAAAGGATTTACTTTTAGTCAAATAGACAGGGTATATACTCCTATAGGCATACCCATTAAATGTAAAAGTCCTGAAGAAATAGCAGTGAGTGTTGCTGCACAAATGATAGAAATACGCAATCAATAATATATGATAGTTGATAAGTATAATAGAATACACAATTACCTCCGAATTTCGTTAACGGAACGCTGCAACCTTAGGTGCTTTTATTGCATGCCAGAAGAAGGAATTGAGTTGGCACCAAAATCCAACTTAATGACTTATGAAGAGATAATGGGTATTACTCGTCAATTCGTAGAGCTTGGAGTTAATAAAATTCGTTTAACAGGTGGAGAACCATTGGTTCGTAAAGATGCTAAATATATAATAAATCAATTAAGTAGTTTGCCTGTTGAATTAGCTCTAACAACTAACGGTATAATAGCAGATCGATTTATTGATACTTTTAAGCTTGCTAAACTTAATAATATAAATATTAGTTTGGACACACTTGACAGGGATAAATTTGCTATAGTCACAAAACGGGATTATTTCGATAAGGTTCTTTCTAATATATATTTACTTTTAAGTGAAGGTTTTAATGTTAAAATTAATGCTGTACTAATTAAAGAAATTAATTTGGAAGAATTAACTGATTTTATAGACTTAACTAAAGATTTGCCATTAACTATTCAGTTTATCGAATTCATGCCTTTTGGAGGTAATAAGTGGGATTGGGATAAAGGTATTTCCCGTAAAACGATATTAAATTTGGTGTCTGAGTATTATGGTAGTAAAAACTTAATAAAAATTGATGATGCCCCGAATGACACTGCTATTAATTATAAAATAAGAAATTATTTAGGGAGTTTTGGTATTATTAGTACCGTTACCAATCCATTTTGTTCTACTTGCAATCGTATTAGGTTAACAGCTAATGGGCATATAAAAAATTGTTTGTTTTCGACAGAAGAAACAGATCTTTTAACGCCCTATAGGAATGGTGAAGATATAAAATCGATTATACTTAAAAACGTAAGCTCCAAATATGCTGAACGTGGTGGTTGGAATAGTTTTGAAGAGTTGGCAAATCCAGTTAATCACAATCAAAATCGTTCGATGATTTTAATAGGAGGTTGACAATAATTTAGATTAAAAAAAGGGATCCTCAGAATTTGTTTTTCCACATCATTGACTCAACAGGTTTTATTGTCCTTTCATTGTATTTTGCATTTTTCTTCTTGTTATAATAGTTTTCGATTTCGCCGTGAAACATAAAGTATATTAGTTGTCCAATAGGCATACCTTCATATATTCTGACTGGGTGAGTACATGAAATCTCAAGCGTCCAGGTATTACAAAAACCAACATCACCTTTTCCAGCTGTCGCATGAATGTCAATTCCTAGTCTTCCAACACTAGATTTGCCTTCAAGAAAAGGAACTGAATTATGCGTTTCAGTATATTCTTGAGTGACTCCTAAATAAAGCATTCCGGTTTGAAGCACAAATCCATCTTCAGGAATCTCAAATGCTTCAATTTCATTGTGCTTTTTAGCATCTAAAACGCGATTTTTATATGTCGCTAGATGTTTTCCAAGGTGTACATCGTAAGAGTTTGTCCCCAAACAGTTAATGTCAAAGGGTTCAATAACTATTTCTTTACTTTTTATTGCTTTTAGAATCTCTATATCTGAAAGAATCATCTTTAATTTTATTTTGTTTATGAACACAAATTTAAAAAGACTATCATGCTATCCCAAAAATCAGAAATCATTTTATTAAAAATTTGTATATTGTCTTTTTTAAACATAAAAAAATAATTTAATTATGGGACGATTTCTGATTATACTTTTAACATTTTCCCTTGCTTTTAGTATAAATGCCCAATCAGTTATATGGGATTCAGATGATACTGATGTCCTATATGATGGTATTAACAATGTTTTACCTCTTAAGTTTATTGATGTAGATACAAAAAATATAGTTTTATCTGTAAGTTATGGTAGTATAAAACAAAATGAGAAAGGTAATTATTTATGGACTGCCAAAAATGTAGCACCTAGAAAAGAAAAATTGAGCGTAAATTACAAGGGTAAGATTATTGCTGAATTTGAAAAAATGTTTAAAAGACTACCAAATCCAATTCCTGTGCTTTTACCTCATCAATTAGCTACGCCTAAAACAATGACAGGTATTCGAGGTATATTAGAAGGAGTAAATATTAAAATTCCAATCAGAGTAATGGGGTATAATATAAATATTAATGATAGAGGTGATTCTTTTATTTTAAAGAATAATGGAGCTGCTTTAACAAATACAAATAAGGCTATGTTAAAAAAAGTTTCTGGGAAAGCTGAAGTAGTTATTACTCATATAAAATTTAAATGTCCAGGTGATACAGCAGGAAGGTTAGTGAAGAATATAAAATTGCAATAAAATCAATTTTATTATTTAGCCTTCTACTAGCAATCATTTTATGTTTTAAAATCGTTTAAGTACTTATAAGGATTATAAAAGTATATGTATCGGTAAATGGAAATTTATTGTTCTCTATATGAATTTAAATTTCCTTTCATTATTATTAATTAACAAAGGACATTTTATACCAAAAATATTTACATTTATATTTTAAGAAAGTTTATGATTTATATCAATCAATTTATGCGTAGTAATTTATTTTTGGTTTTACTTTTCTTCTTTTTTGTAGTTTTTTCTTCATTCGCTCAGGATGAAAAACGTACAGCTACAATTTTAGGTACAATTTCAAATGAAACAGGTGAAACACTACCTTATGCTACTGTTCTGATAGAGGGTACTGATATAGCAACCGGAACAAACATTGATGGTGAATATAAATTATTGGTTCCTGCTAATATAACTTTTACCATTCTATATAAATACACTGGATTTAGTGAGTTTAAAAAAACGGGTATCAAACTTATACCTGGAGACGCTATACGACTTGATATTGTTATGAAAGAGTTGGCAGTTGATGGTCCAGTGATAATTGTAGAATCTTTTGAAAAGCGCGAAATAGATGCATTACATGTTGAAAAAGCTGATTTAGAGCGTATACCTACAACGGATGGTAATCTAACATCTTTGATAAAATATTTAGCACCTGGAGTAACTGCAGGGACAGGAGGGGAGTTAACATCTCAATATTCTGTACGAGGTGGCAATTATGATGAAAACCTAGTTTATGTAAATGATTTTGAGATTTATAGACCACTATTAGTACGTTCTGGCCAACAGGAAGGATTGATCTTTCCGAATGCTGATATGCTTGACTATTTATCTTTTTCTTCTGGTGGTTTTAAAGCTCAATATGGTGATAAAATGGCTTCTGTTCTTGATGTCCATTATCGTAGACCATATAAATTTGAAGCTTCTGTTGGAGGATCTTTATTAGGTGCATCCGTATATTTAGGTGGAGCTATATACAAAGATTCTATTTCCAAACAACGTAGAGTACCTAATCGTTTTACATATACGCTTGGTGCCAGATACAAGACCACTTCATATTTATTGGCTTCCTTAGACGTAAAAGGTGAATATGTCCCTCAGTTTATAGATATACAAGGTGATTTTATTTATGATGTAAGTGATAAATTACAAATTGAAGCTATCGGTCATTATTCTAATTCAATATATTCTTTAATACCTCAAGAAAGTTCAACAACAACTGGTTTGTTTAATCAGGCGTTGAGGTTAACAACTCTGTTTGAAGGTCAGGAAATATCTAACTTTGAAAACTTTACTGCAGGTTTTTCTACTACATATTTACCCTGGGGGTTAGGAGGTAGAGATAAAATCATAGATACTATTGCTACAGTTTCGACAAATCTAAAAATCAAATTTCTTGCTTCACATTACCAAAGCAATGAAAATGAAAGAATAGATATTATTAATTTTTATAAATTAGATGAAATTGAAACAGGACTTGGCGAAGATAATTTCGGCGAGGTTATTGGAACTTTAGCATATGGAGAAACGCACCATTTTGCAAGAAATTTTTTACAGGCTAATGTCACTAATGTTCAACTAAAAGGGACGTGGTTGTATGACAGATACAATGCTAATGGAAATGAATCACATCATTGGTTTAAATGGGGTATAGGTTATAAAAATGAAATTATAAAGGATAAATTGAAAGAATGGAGACGTATAGATTCATTAGGATTTACATTGCCATTCGATACAAATTCAGTATATATTCCTGATTATATAAAAAGTAATGTAGCCTTAAATTCTCATCGTTTTAACGCTTATGTTCAGAACACATGGGAACAAAAATCTTCAAAACATTTGTTTAGGATGACTGCAGGGGTTCGGGCAAGTTATTGGTCACTTAATCAAGAGTTCATTGTTTCTCCAAGATTACAAATGTATTATACACCGAGAAAGTATCAAAATTCTGCAGCAGATACAACTAAAAAAACAAAAGATCTTACATTTAAACTTACTGCAGGATTATATTATCAACCTCCCTTTTATAGAGAATTGCGTGATTTAAATGGAAATGTAAATACGTCTGTCAAAGCCCAAAAGTCTGTCCACATTTTAGGTGGGATTGTATGGGATTTTATTATGTTCAAACGTAAATTTAAATTTATTACTGAAGCATACTATAAACATCAATGGGATTTAATCCCTTACGATATTGATAATGTACGCATCAAGTATTATGGTGACAACTTGGCTACAGGATATGTTGCAGGTTTAGATTTAAGATTAAATGGTGAATTAGTTGAAGGTCTAGAATCATGGATTAATTTATCTTTTTTAAGAGCCAGGGAAAGTTTTGAGGGAGTTCAACATGGTGTTAGGACGCTTAACGGTACCACAATAGATACTACTTGGTTGCCGGATGCGCCAAAAGCAACAGATCAACTTGTAATTTTCTCTATGTACTTTCAGGATGACTTTCCAAATGCTCCTTGGGCAAGACTTAACCTAGCATTTACCGTGGGTACTGGATTACCATTTGGAATTCCTGAAAATAATATAGAATTCAGGAACTCTTATCGTTTCGAAGCATATCATAGAATTGATATTGGAGCCTCATTTGGTATTTGGGATAGAAAAACACACATTGAAAAGAAGTATGAAGGGAATAGAGATTTGTTTAAACAAAAATCAAGGCATGCATTAAAAAGCTTTAAAGGAATTTGGTTAAGCTTCGAAATTTTTAATTTAATGGATGCTAAGAATGTGGCATCAAATACATGGATAAAAGATTTTTCTAATAGAAGTTATGCAATTCCAAATGTTCTTACTTCTAGACGATTTAATGTTAGATTTAAGATAGATTTTTGATGTTATTATATTATATATATTAAGCTTATATCAGGAATTTATTTTTGTTTTTCTAAGAACATTTTCCACAATATCCAAACTAAAAGCTAATTGTTCTTCAGGAGTCATATCGCTATTGTCTATTTCGATAGCATCATTAGCTTTGCGGAGCGGGCTATCTTCTCTTGTAGAGTCAATATGATCTCTTTTTTGAAGGTTTGATGATACTTCTCTAGCAGTTATGTTCTTAATACCTTTTAATTCCCATTCTAACATTCGTCTTCTTGTGCGTTCTTCTAAAGATGCAGTTAAAAATAATTTTAGCTCAGCATTTTTAAAAACGACAGTACCAATATCTCTACCATCCATGACTATGCCACCCTGAGCCCCCATAAGTTGTTGTAATCTAACCATAGCTTTTCGTACTATAGAAATTGTAGCGACCGGACTTACGAAGTCAGAAACCTGAGGAGTCCTTATATTATCTTCTACATTTACATTATTTAGAAATGTATAATTATTATTGTTTATATTTTTAAAATGGATTTTAATATTTTTGATAGCCTGTTCTACATGTAAGGAATTGTTAATGTCGATATTATTATCAAGAAAATATAATGTTACTGCACGATACATTGCACCTGAATCTACATATATATAGTCGAGTGATTTTGCCAAAGATTTTGCGAGCGTACTTTTGCCGCAGGCTGCATAGCCATCAACAGCGATGGTGATCTTAGAAATACTCATGATCGAGAAGTAAAGTTGTTAAGAATTCATTATTTTTATTATTATCTAAAATACTATTTATAATTTCAATTCTATAATTTTTTCTTTTAGAATTATTATTACAATAATTTAAATCTAATTTTGGAAAAGGTTTGTTATGAAAATTTTTATTACTGGAGCCACAGGATTTATAGGTGTAGCTTTAACCAACTTATTGGTCAAATCAGGATATCAGGTTTGTGTATTATTGAGAAACGAAAAGAAAAGATCGTTGCTTCCTGAGTGTGTTGATGTAATTGCAGGTGATTTATCAATATTTGAGAATAAAGATTTAGTTTTACCACCTTTTGATATAGTTATTCACCTTGCTGGGGCAATTTTTGCTCCCACAAATAAAGGATATTTACATTATAATTATTCTGCCACTGTCCATTTGATTAATTGTATCAAAAGACAAAAATGGACCCTTAGTAAATTCATATTTACTTCATCTCTTGCAGCATCTGGGCCATCAGTTTATGGTGATACAATGACGGAATTATATAATGCAAATCCTATAGAACCATATGGAAAATCCAAAAGGTTTGTTGAGGAATATTTAGACACTTTAAATGATTTTCCTTGTGTTTCAATACGACCAGCAATTGTATTGGGACCAGGAGATTATAATACTTTAAAGTTGTTTAAAATGGTTAATAAAGGGTTTGGTGTTCTTGTAAATGGAAAATTACAAGAAATAAGTTTTATTGATATTGATGATTTGTTAAACGCATATATTTGTATAATACAAAAACCAATGAATGGTCATAAAATATACTTTGTTTCCCATGCAGATAAAATTACAAATAAGGATTTGTTTTTTACTATTGCTTCTATCATGAATAAACAAATTAAATTAATTCATCTCCCGCAATTTTTACTTTTTGGTACAATGCTTACTACTACTTTTTTTAGTAAATTATTTCGATTTGTTAATGTTTTGGATTTTAAACAATACAAACATATGACATCTAATTTTGTATGTTCTTCAGTTCAATTTGAAACTGATTTTAACTGGAAAGCACAAAACGATTTAAACTCATCTATTCAAAAGGCATATAAAGGTTACCTTGAATTAGGTATGTTATGAATTTAACTATAAAGGATATTAACAAAAAAAGAAGTAATCTTTCATGTTTTTAAGTTGTTTTTTTTTCAATTCATTTATAATATCACATTGGGCTCCAATTTGTGCAACAGTAATAATTATTTGAGGATCCTTAATCCTGTTGAGGTCATCAATATCTAATATTTTTTTTGTATAAATCGTTTTACCTACTTTATTTTTATTATTACATATCCAGTAAAATGGTATTGATTTTTGAATAAGTATTTTTGCTGTTTTTTTACCTTTTTTACCGGCTCCCCATAATATTAATGAATGATCTTTATTATAACTTAATTTTAGGAAGTAGTGTAATTTAAGATCTAAGAAGTTGTTATCTGAATAATTAGGGTCATTTCTTGAAGCACGACTTCTTGAATCTCTCCAATAATGTATAAGCTCATTACAAGGAATACATTTTAAGTTGTTTTGATAAAACCTAAAACACAAATCGTAATCCTCAGGATATCTGTGTGAACTGAACGCTTTACATTTGTCAAGGTCAGAACGGTAGACCATCCAACAGGGAGATGGTATAACACATTCTTTATATATCTCAGAAAAATTATCTCCGTTAGTAGTTAATTTATTCAGCCATTTTTCATATTCTTTATAACCATTACCCAAAGTATCAGCACAAAAATATTTTACTAGTCCTGTAGCTATATGTCCTTTTCCAGATTGAAGTAAATTATTACAAAGTGTCAATAGTTTATCCCTAGCCATAATATCATCTGAATCCATACGGGTTATTAATTCTCCAATAGCTAATTTAAAAGCTGTTCTTAGGGCGTCAATAATTCCATTGCCATTATTTTTGAGCACAATTATCCGTTTATCATTGCTCGCATATTCTTCTAATAATTTATAACTAGAATCCGTAGAATGGTCATCGACGGTAATTAGTTGCCAATTGGAGTAACTTTGAATTAAGATTGAATCAATACATTCCTTCAAAAAAGGTGCTGAGTTTTTGACAGGAATTAGAATGCTAATCAATGGATTCTTCATCTATTATGCTATAATTATATTAATCAATCAAAATTAAGCAATCTACCATATCTTGATATTTTCCATTGTCCAGTTTTGGGGTCAATATAAAAGTGAATTTTTATGGACGGTGTTTTTGCTTCATATTCATATGTCTCATCCTTTAATTGCCCTAATTTTTTAAAATCCCGTTTAGAGTATTCACCAATGGTTAGATCTTTGGCAATTTTATCGCAGGCAGCTTCTGTAATTCTTGAAGGGTTTGTATATATACTATAAATGTATTGAAAATTTATAGCCCACATTATTAACCACTTTGTATTAAGCATAGGTTTTGAATCCAAAATTACAAGATTAATTTCTTCTAATTGTTCGTTTTTGTGGTAAAGAAAGCACCATTGAATATAATATTCTAAAATAGATTTAATATTTTCTTGTTTAGGACAATCATCTTGAGCAGCCAGTTCAATTAGAGTTGAAACATATTCAGGTTTGTGTAATAACAAATCTTCATCTTGTTCGAGGAAATACAACGATTTATCAAATGCCCAAATTTTAATATTATCTGGATTTATTACTTCAATCTTTGGCATATTTAAAGTCTTACTTGTGATAAGGATGTATTCGTAAAAATTCTTAAGATACAAATATCAATAATTTTAGATATTTGAGTTAGTAAATTTAGCTTATTTTATTAAAATCTAAAAATTAGATTTTCTTATGAATTATGAGGTCAAAATAAAAAATAGAGACGAATCTTTTTAAGGATATGTTAATTTTATTAACTTAAAACATAAAATGTCGTATACACCACTATGACTAATTCTGAATTAATTAGACTATCCTATTTACAACTAAAAAAATAATATTTTTCACATAATTAATCACAATTAAATGAAAAAATTAATACTAGTCCTTTCCATTATTTATCTGCCACTTTATTTGATATCGCAACAATATACACCAAATTTAAGGGGAGCAGTTGTTGTTAAGGGTGAATTTGGGGATGAAGTCAGATTAAGAAATGTTAAGATTTTTTTATACGAACTGATTGGTAATACTGAAAATATTCTAGATAGTGTTCAATTGAATGAAAAGAAGTTTATTTTTCCAAAAAGATCATATTATACTGGAGTCTATCGTATTGCATTAAAAAATACAAACTTTTTAGATTTTGTTATTAATCCAGCTGAATTAAAAAATAATTTAATTGAATTAAAGATAAATAGTTATACAATTAAGAATAATTATAACGTTCTGAATTCGATTGAAAATAAAATTAAAAAACAATATACTATTAAGGAACAGTCTATAAATTCCAAAATCAAATTAGTTCGGAGAAGCAAAAATTCAAGAGAGCAGAAAACAAAAGAAATAAACTTACTTGAAAACGAACTCTTTAAATATGGGGTAAGTCTATCAAATCAATATCCTGGCACATATTATGGTATGATTGTTTCTCATCTTCAGTCACCAAATAAATACGTAAAAAATTTATATTTTGATGATATTAATTTTTCAGACGAATGTATACTGAGAAGTAAATTGCTGCCTATTAGAATTCAAAAGTATATTATAAGATATAATAACATTAAAAATAATAAACAAGGATTTCATGATGCTGTTGATGTTGTTATGAAATATGCAAAGAAAAACCGAAAAGTGGCTGAATTTTGCATGTATGATATGTTGGATGGATTTTATAATACTGGTCATACATCAAAATCATATAACCCTTTATGGGATGAGTTATGTACTTATATAATGGAAGAGTATATTTTTGGTGAGGGGTGTGGCGATAATGTAAGTCCTAGTGAATTATTAAAACAAAGAGCTTCACAATTTAAAAACCTACAGATAGGTGGTATTGTTCCTGATTTTTCTGTTAAAGATATGAATGGGAATTTTGTGAATTTTAAAAATATATGCTCAGAAAACAAATATACTATTTTAATGTTTTGGGCTTCTCATTGTGCACATTGTATGGCTGAGCTTCCAGGTTTTGCAAATTGGTATAATAGTAATAAATATAAAGATATTGAAATGGTTGCAGTATCTTTAGATGTGCAAAAATATAAGTGGGAAAAAACAGTAAATGATAATAATTTTAATTGGATAAATATTTGTCAATACAAGGTTTTTAAATCGCCTATTTGTATTGATTATAAGATTAAAAAAACACCCTCTATATTTGTTTTAAACAGCAAAATGGAAGTTTTAGCGCGACCTATGAATACTCTAGAATTACGAACTTTTTTAACATCTAATAAATAATCAATGAAATTATTTAGTTGATTGTATTGAGTGTTTATTCACAAAGTAGAAGATAGGATTCATAACCTTATAAGTTCAGAAAATTCTTTTTTAATTTTGCTTCTTTGCATTACAATTGTTTTACACCCTATTTTTCTTTTTTTAAGAACTTTTGTCTAACAATTTAATATCAATCATTGGATATTTATGAATAATGTTTTTGATGGTCTAAAAGTTTTAGAACTAGCTTCTGTATTAGCAGGGCCAGCAGTAGGTATGTTTTTTTCTGAATTAGGTGCAAATGTTATTAAAATAGAAAATAAAAAAACAGGAGGTGATGTTACTAGAAATTGGAAACTGGAGAAAGAGCATAAAGATGCTAAAAGATCTGCTTACTATTGTTCAATCAACTGGAATAAAGAAGTCCTGTTTTTAGACTTATCTATTGAGGAAGACAGACATAAAGTCTATGCTTTGGTTAAAACAGCAGATGTCGTTCTTGCTAATTATAGGAAATCTTCTGCAATAAAATTGAAGATGGATTATGCATCACTTAAAGCTATAAATTCCAAAATTATTTATGGAAATATATCTGGTTTTGGAGAAGATAGTGAACGTGTAGCATTTGATGTTGTACTTCAGGCAGAATCAGGGTTCATGTTTATGAATGGTCAACCTGGTGGGTTATCAACAAAAATGCCTGTAGCACTTATTGATATTCTAGCAGCCCATCATCTAAAAGAAGGCATTTTAATTGCATTACTTAAACGTATAAAAACTGGAAATGGTGCCTATATTAGTGTATCACTATTGGATGCGGCAATTTCATCTCTTGCCAATCAGGCTTCAAATTGGTTAATGTCAGGACATATTCCTCAAAAAATGGGCTCTCTTCACCCAAATATTGCTCCATATGGCGAACTTTTTACCACAAATGATGGTAAGGAATTAGTTTTAGCTATAGGCACTGATAGACAATTTCAAGCATTATGTACCTATTTCAATAGGCATGACTTAGCAGACAACCCATCATATTCTTCAAATGAAGATAGAGTTAAAAATAGAACTCAATTATTTCATGAGCTTAAACATAATTTCCAATCTAGTACATTAGACGATATTTTGGCTTATTGCATAAAAAATAATATTCCTGTAGGCCAGGTTCGTAATATGAAGGATGTTTTTGAAGACAAACAGACTTCTGACATGATCTTAACCGAACAAATTGGTGATTTTATTACTAAAACTGTCTCATCTTTGGCATTTAGAATTTCTTAATCCTTTTAGCTGTCTGTTTATTTTCTATCTTTGTGTGTTTTTATGATTCATTGGTTTTATTATTCGCTTTATGAGATCTTTTGTTTTTTATTTAGTTGTATTTTGCTTTTTGATTTCCTGTCTTAAATCTTCTAAATATCCATCAGGATTGCCTGTTATAGGCTTTAAACAATTAATTGAAAAGGAAGTCAATGGTAAAAAAGTCATAGACTCTATTGATCATGTTATTCCACCATTTATATTTATAAATCAGGATAGCAATATGATTACCGAAAAAGTAGTTGAGGATAAAATTTATCTAGTCGATTTTTTCTTTACTTCTTGTCCTACTATTTGTCCAAAGGTCAAAAAGAATATGAAAAAAGTATATAATGAATTCAAACACAGGGAAGATTTTTTGATTCTCTCGCATTCTATAGATGTAAAATATGATACAGTAGGTAGGCTTGCTTGGTATGCAGGAAAATTCAATATAAGTTCCAAGAATTGGCATTTACTTACAGGTACCAAAGAGGATATATACAAAATGTCTTATCAATATTATATTACAGCTATTGAATCAAAGGATGCCCCTGGAGGTTTTGATCACAGTGGTTATATTGCACTTGTTGATAGGAATCGTAAAATACGAGGAATGTATGATGGCACTGAACCTGAAAAGATAAATAACCTTATCCGAGATCTAAAACTATTATTCAAATATGAATAATCTTGATATTTAAAATAAAATATGAAATATATTTTTTTTTATACACTACTTTTAAGCTTAGTGTCTTGTAAAAATTCTACTAAAACATATAATGAAGGTGCTATTTTATACAAAAGGCATTGTGAAAATTGTCATATGTCCGATGGCTCAGGACTTGAGGCATTATACCCTCCCTTAGCGAAAGCAGATATGTTAAAAAATCTTGGCGTGAAAGCAGCTTGTATTATTAAATATGGTTTACATGGCAAAATCTTAGTCAATGGTATTGAATTTGATACAGGTATGGATCCTGTACAAAATCTTTCGGATGTTGAAATAACGAACATATTAAATTATATACATAATGCCTGGGGGAACAGAAAGCAATTCATTCAACTAAATGAAGTAACACACACACTTGAAAATTGCAAAACACAAATAAAATAACTCTTTTACAAATTAGTCAGATTTAATTACTTTAATAGTTTTTGCTCCAACAGATATATAATATATACCAGCTTTCCAATCAGACCCTAGTTCTATGTTTTGTGTTCTTTGTTTAAGATTCTGTATTTGAATTATCTGACCTAATGTATTAAATACTTTTAGAGGAATTGTGTTATCATTCTCTATTTCAAAAGTTAAATTTACATTTAAGGAAATTGAAAATGGATTGGGAATACAATCAATAGAAAAAGGTTCATTATCTAATATCTGTAGATTGTTCGTTATTACTGTATCTGTTATTTCAAACATATCTACAAGTATTTCCATCGCAGTTTGTGAATCATCATTACCTTTGAAATAGACCCTCATATTATTAGTAAGGCTTATGTAATCTGTTATCCTGAATACTTGGTTGCTTGACCATTGATAATTTGGATTTGTAGTATGCATTATCTCAGCATAAGTAGTACCGTTTGTCATGTATACAACAAAAGAATCTAAATTGTCAGGTGGATTATTTACACTTAAAAAATAATAAAAATTTAATTTTGGATCTATAGCATTACTTAAGTCCATTGCAGGTGACATTACAGTAGTATAACCATTGTCTATATCATCTACACCATGATCACCGTTGCCATTATTACCTGTAATTAGACAATGCTCTCCGATGTCTCCAATTATATCACCTTCGGTTGGTAAAATATTTCCACTCCAATGACTAATTGGATCTGGTATGCCTCTTTCCCAATGTCCTGTAGTTGCATCACCAAATGTTATCCAACCATAATCTAAAACAAATTCATCTTTATAACCACTAACTAAAGGATAAACTTGTGTCGGAATACTGGATGAATCAAGTGCATTAAGATTAAATAGCTTGGCATGATTGCCCCAGTGTCCAGCAATGACTTCATAATCGCTATCAGGATATATAATTAAACTAAAATATCCATTGGCATCAGCAGTTACAGTGTAGTCATATAAAGAACTTTTTAAATATACTGACGCATTTCCTATCCCTATGCTTTGATTAATACTGTCTACTACCTGACCGGTTAAAGTAAAAGGGATGGCAGGAACTAATTGAACATTTTGAGTGGTAACAATACCATTATTCAGAGATATAGAAATAATTTGAGGAATGTAACCAGATTTTTTATATTCAACATCATAGGTGCCTGATATTCCTATTCCCGTTTTGTAATTGCCACTTGCATTTGAATTGTCATTTTCGTAGGTATTTAAAATATTAACTTCAACACCATTAATAGGGGATGATGTAGTTTGATCCGTAACAAGTCCTTCAAGCCAGCAAGCTCTTTGGTAATTGGGCTGAAAGACGTAAAGACCGGAATTAATATCTGATACCAAAATTAGACCAGAGGGCAAATATGGATAAGCACCCCAAGCGCCATAAAATCCAGTTTCTGGTTGTGCAAAATAGGTGTCATACCTTGCTACTTCAATTAGATTATCAGGTTTACTGGCGTCTAAAATTATTAATCCATCTGTATAATATGAAATAACCTGATAATCATTATGTGTATGGGTATTGTGCGGTATTGTGTTAGGAGTTGGAGTTCTCCAGCGATCTATTTCCTGAATGTTTCCAAGATCTGAAACATCAAATGAGCCAATCCATGCATTTGATTTTTCATCTGTAGTAAACAACGTTTGGCCATCATCAGATATCCATGCATTGTGACAAAAATCTCTTGGAGTAGTTTGATTAGCAAGAATTGTTGGATTTGATTTGTTGCTTACATCATAAACTGAAAATGTTCCCGCATTAATATCAGAGGTCCATAGTGTATCACCTCTTGCATATGCATCATGTGCATATTCAGGTAATGTGGCACCTAATAATATTGGGTTTCCTGGATTGGTATTTACATCAAGGATAAATGTTTCCCCACTACTGATATTAGATCCAGCTATGTAACAATATCCAGATTCATCAATATATAGATTATGTGATTTGTCAAAGGAATCATTATCACCATTAATAGTTAATTGGGGTTTCCAAAATTGGTAAGTAGGCGTACCAGATGGTAATGGTGAAAGATCTATAATTAATAAACCATCATTTCCCTGATCGCAAGTTACATATGCAAAATGTCCCCATGTTTTTAAATCTCTCCAGGTAGAATTAGCTCCAGGTATAAATAGAATTTCAACAGGATTTGAAACATTAGCCAAACTAACTATTGATGTTCCAGTTCGAGTTCCAACTAAAGCATATTCAACTCCACTAGTATCAACATATCCCCAAATATCATTTAAATCTTGTGAATAAGACAGATTTGAAATTTGCGTAAGATTAAAGTCTTGTGTTTGTGCTTGAATTGAATTGTAATTTAGTATCAATACCAGAAGATAAAATTGTGTAAACCAGCTTTTCATTGAATTATTTTTAACGCTTCTTTTTACATAATTGATAATTAATTTATTATGTAAGGTCTTAGCATGTTATGAAATATAGTATATTGGGGTGTTCAACTATAATATTTTACTTTGAGATAGTATATATAACAATCTTAAAAGTCGTTATTAATGATCATAAATCATAAAATTTTTAGCAAAATTTTTGTCATAAAACAATATAGAATTATATTTGTATATAATAAAAGCGAAAATAGCTCAGTTGGTAGAGCACAACCTTGCCAAGGTTGGGGTCGCGAGTTCGAGTCTCGTTTTTCGCTCCCTAAAGTCTTTAGAATTAGCTATTCTAAAGACTTTTCTATTATCATTTGTATAATATTTGATTCTGTTCGTAAAACTGAATTTTCTAATATTTATAACAAGTAAGATTATAAATTGTTTAGGTCGGTATGGAAAAAATTAGTGTTTTTGATATTTTTAAAATAGGAGTTGGCCCTTCTAGTTCTCATACTATGGGTCCGTGGTTAGCTGCCCTAAAATTTATAGAACAGATTGAAAAATACCAAGTAATTACTATTCAAATCAAACTTTATGGTTCTTTAGCAAAGACTGGAAGGGGTCATGGTACCGATATTGCAGTAATGCTTGGACTTATGGGATATAATCCTGAAACCATAAAAACAAAAAAGATTGATAAATATATTCAATCAGTTTACAAACTTAATTCACTAATCATAAATGGGCAATATGCAATACCATTTATTCCTATAGAAAACATCCAATTTGTATATAAAAATTTACCTGCACATCCTAATGCTTTAACTTTTACAGCTGTTTTGGAAGATGAATCATTAATAGAAGAAACTTATTATTCTGTAGGGGGAGGTTTTATTAAACAAGAAGGAGTTGAAACTACAACTCCCCAAAAAACCAAAAAAGAATTTCCTTATCCCATTGATAAGGAAGCTGATCTTCGAAAATGGCTCAAAAAAACTAAATGGTCAATTTCAGAAATTGTAATGCAGAATGAGTTATCCATGCGTTCTAAAAAAGATATAAAAAAAGGATTATTACATATATGGAAGACTATGTGTGCATGTATTCACAAAGGTTGTCACACCAAAGGTGTCCTACCTGGCGGGCTGCAGGTAGAGCGTCGGGCTCATAGATTTAATGATAAATTACTTAATGGTGTCTTTGCCAAAGACATCGATGACTGGATGAAACTTATAAAAGTAGTGAATCCATCATTTAGTAATGTAGTTGATTGGACAAGTTGTTTTGCATTAGCAGTTAATGAGGAAAATGCAGCTTTTGGTCGTATTGTAACAGCACCAACTAATGGTGCTGCAGGAGTAATTCCAGCTGTTTTAATGTTTTTTATTAGTTTTTATCCCAATCAGGGCGATAAAGATATTATTCGCTTTTTATTAACAGCTTCAGAAATTGGTAGCCTATTTAAAAAGGGTTCAACGATTTCTGCAGCAATGGGAGGATGCCAGGCAGAAATTGGAGTATCTTCAGCTATGGCTGCTGCAGGTTTAACTGAATGCATGGGAGGAACCCCGGAACAAGTTTTAATTGCTGCCGAGATTGCTATGGAACATCATTTAGGCCTCACTTGCGATCCAATTAACGGATTGGTTCAAGTGCCGTGTATTGAACGGAATACAATGGGGGCAATGAAAGCATTAACTGCATGTCAGATTGCATTAACGAGTGATCCAACTAAAGCAAAAGTTAGTTTAGATAATGTTATTAAAACTATGAAACAGACTGCTAAGGATATGAGTGATAAATATAAAGAAACGGCAGAAGGAGGCTTAGCACTTAATGTCTCTGTTGTAGTACCAGAATGTTAGTAATTTTAGTTGGATAGACTTTCTTAAAAATACACTCAAATTTAATTATTATTTCAAACATTAAAATAACTAATGTAGCGCTTAATATCTACTTCTTTATCTATTATTTTATTATGTTCAAGATGTTGGATAAATTGATGGGCAAAATATGGTGCTAGAGTAGCTCCTTTTGCGCCCATGCCATTAAAAATATAAAGGTTGGAGAATATTGGGTGTTTACCTATAAATGGTCGTCGGTCTCTTACTGTAGGTCTTATTGCTGTAAGATGCTTAATGACTGTAAAAGGTGATTTAATAACACGTTTGAGTCGTTTTATCAAGTCCAGCTTATTATCTGAGTTTGGCTTAAGTGTTTTATATTCTCTGTTATAGGTGCTTCCTATCCAATAAATATCATCTTCTAAATTTATAATAAAAACACCATGTTTTATTATTTTTTTTTCTCCAGGGTGATTGTTAATTCTAACAAGAAGCATGTCTCCTTTTGCTGGCATAAAAGGAAGATAGTTAAAAAAGGGATTATGGATGGCTTGAAAACCTTCAGCAAAAATAATTCGTTTTGAATAAATCCCTTTGTATGCTATATTATTTTGTTGAATATTCAATTCTGAATAATCAAACGCTTCTTCAAGGTATTTTTGTTTATCTTTCAATTCTTTTTTATAAGAAAGCACAATCTCTTTTATTTTTACACGCCCGCCATTTTTAAATTCAACCCCATTTTTGACATTTTTCATGAATTTGGTATAGAAATCAACTTGAAAATCATTTGATATATATTTTTTTAATTCAGGGTTAGAAGAACGAACCATCCAATTGTTTTCTGTATTTACAGAATTAAAAATCATTGCAATATTTCTAGATTCTAATATTGAAATATCAAATTTGTTTTCAAGGATTCTGTAAATATTATTTGCAAAAGGTATAAATTCGTCAATACGCCAGCTTTTTACAAAATTTCTTCCTGTAATAGGATTTATTACTCCTGCTGCTATTAAAGAAGCTGCATGTTCATGTTTCTTGTCTACAATGAGAAAACGTTTGTTTTTTTCATCAAGAAAATGAGCAAGCATTGTTCCTGCTATGCCCTGGCCAACTATGATGTAATCGTACATGTTTTTCGATTTCAATCTCCTATTAATGACAATACAATATTTTTCAACTATACATCTAAACTATATTAATATTAATTTTTATAGTAATTTAAGTTTGATTGTTTGAATAGCTCATCCATGATTTTATTGATTTTTCATTACTTTGATGGTTGTAGGATCATAACCTTCGGCATTAATTTCTATTAAATACAAACCATTATCACCTTTGATATCAATATTGAAAATTTTTCCATTTTCGATATTTTTTGTAAATACAATTTTACCTTCAACATTGCGAATAATGATGTTTATATTATCACATATTTTAGGTAATTCAATGGTAAGGTTTCCTCTTGTTGGTGAAGGGTAAGAGGAAATTACCCAATCAAGTTTCAAAGGAACTGTTGACAATGGGGAACCACACAAAACAGTGTTTAAAGTATCAACTAGTGGAGTATTAGCAATTACCCCTGAACCTGTACTTGTTTCAAGATAATCACCAGTTATTTCCCATATAATTGCACCTCTCAGATTGTTGTCTACAATATATTGAGCCTTTTCGGCGATTGATTGTTCATTGTCATAGGAAACAAAGGTATTTAGTGTTCCGTTTCCAGTAAGATATGGTACCCTGGCTTGATTATCCCAATTGTCTGTAAATAGATTCATTTGTTCTAGAATGTTATAGTACAACGGTGATCCTGCGTCAGTTGAAAATGTAATATTGTCAACAGCACCAGTTGTTGGGACATGTAAACCGGGAACACCTACAGTTTTACTTGATCTTCCGTAAAATGCTACTCCAACTGTAATTTTTTGTGGGTTTACACCAAAATCGTTTACCAATTTTATGACTGCTGAATCGAGGTTGTAACCTGAATCACCCTGGGCAGGAGCATATAGTGGTGCATTATGATTAGTTAGTGGGCTAAATGCACCAAAAAAATCATAACTCATTAAATTAATGATATCTAAATGTTGGCTTACTACTGGCCAGTCAACATCTAACATTCTATCTTCTGCAGCTCCTACGGCAGCAGTGAGAAGCATTGTTTTTCCAATAGTTACTCCAAAACTATCAATAGCAGTTCTTATATCTTGTAGCAATAAATTAAAATTTGACTTATCCTGTGTAGTTCCTGAATGAGGCGCATAACCAGGGTATTCCCAATCTATGTCAATGCCATCAAAATTAAAACTGTCAATGAGTTCAACACAGGCTTGGGCAAATGTGGCTCTTTTAATGGGATCAGCTGCGATAGCAGGAAAATTATTAGATAAGGTCCATCCACCAATTGAAGGTAAAACTTTTACACCATTGTTGTGAGCAATATCAATAATAGATGTATTTGCTATATAACCACCATTAACCCAATCAATTTCACCATTTAGAAGATTTTCATCAGCCCATGGATCAGTCATTGAAATTGATCCATCAGTTTCAGGGGACATAAAACAATAGTTAAGTATAGTGTATTTGCTGTAATCAATTGATTGAGGGTCTACTAATTTATTTCTATCATACCATTGCCAATTCGGATAATAACCAACAATTTCTTTACATGGGCTTTGTGCAATAATATTTTTGGCAGAAATCATGAAAGCTATAATTAATAAACAGTATTTGTATTGCATATTTCGTGTTTTTTGTGATTTTAAATTTAAAATTAATTTATAACAATAATAATTTAAATAATTTTAATTATTTGAATAGATATTAAAATATATTTTTTAGTAGCAATAGGAATGCTATTATTTATTAGATATGATTTTTTTATTATCTTGTAGCTCATTTTATAATGATTTATATATATCACATCTTCCAAAATAGTTCCGTACAATTATGCTCTTTTTAAAGTTGTTATTCTCAATAGTGATAACTTTGTTTTTTATTTTCACATTAAATAAGTCTCACACTACTGGTTCACCGCAAAAAACAATATTTAATACAGATGGAAGTAAAACCATTGTAGAATCAACAGAGAGATTTATACCACCAATGGGTAAATTACTAAGCCCTTCTCATGGTTTTTGGCAAAATGCAGAAGGGGCGATACCTTCATTTAACAATATTATTAAAAATAAATTTCTTTCTTCTTCCGTAAAAGTTCAATATGACAATAGGTTGGTCCCTCATATTTTTGGTGATAATATCTCAGACGTCATTTTTGCTCAAGGCTATGTTACTGCTTCTTTACGATTATGGCAGATGGAATTGCAGACACATGCTGCTGCTGGACGGCTTACTGAAATATTAGGAACTACTGATAAATTAAAAAAAATATTAATTGAAAAAGATAAACTTACTCGTCGTATCGGCATACCATTAGGAGCTAGAAATGCAATTAATGAATGGTCAAAAAGACCTGAGGAATTTAAAGTGCTGGATGCCTATACAGCTGGTGTGAATGCTTATATCAATACATTATCATATAGTGAATTACCTTTGTTATATAAACTACAAGATTATTATCCTGAAAAATGGACAAACCTTAAATCTGCATTAATGATGAAAAGCATGGGTAGAACATTAACGGGAAGAAATCATGATTTTCAGTTAACAGCACTCCTTAAACAATTAGGGCTAGAAAAGTTTAATAGTTTGTATGGGGATTATTTTGAAGAACAATCACCAATTATACTAGAGCCTGTAAAAATAAATAATCCTGTAGTAATAAACGAAGAAGAACCTATTGGTTTGTATCTCGGCAAACTTGATTTTGATAGCCTTTCTATAAACTATTCTCCAAAAGGAGTGGGCAGCAATAATTGGGCTGTATCAGGTTCAAAAACAGCATCAGGCAACCCAATACTTTGTAATGATCCTCATCTGAAATTAAACCTGCCTTCAATATGGTTTGAAGTACAATTATATACACCGGAATTTAATTCTTATGGTGCTTCTCTCCCTGGTGCTCCTGGCGTAATTTCAGGCTTTAATGAAAATATTGCTTGGGGTGTTACTAATGTTGGACATGATGTAAGAGATTGGTATGCAATTCAATGGAAAGATAAAGAAAAACAATTTTATTGGTTCGATAGTACTTTTATGCAATCTGAAATTGTTGTAGAACAGATTAAAGTTCGAGGCTCTCAAACAATTTTAGATACTATACTAATGACCCATATAGGCCCCATAGCACATTCTTCAAATAATCAGGATTTTGCATTGCGTTGGACATTACACGATCCTTCAGAAGAGCCTCTAACTTTTTTGAAATTAATGAAAGGGAAAAATTATGCAGATTACAAAGATGCTATAAAACATTTTGCATGTCCTGCTCAAAATATAGTCTTTGCAGCAAAAAATGGAGATATTGCACTATGGACACAGGGGAAATTACCTATACGAAAAAAAATGCAAGGTAAATTTGTTCAACAAGGAAATTCATCTAAAGAACTATGGCAAGGCTACATACCTCAAGAACATATACCACATGAATACAATCCAAATAAAAAATTTGTAGCTTCTGCAAACCAACATTCTATTAATCCAAATAATTATCCCTATGAATTTTATGGTTATTTTGAAGAATACAGAGGAAGGTATTTGAATAGACGTCTTGCGGAAATGGAAAATATTACAGTAAAAGATATGATGGATTTGCAATTTGATTCCTATAGTCAAAAGGCAGAAGACTTTATGTCTTTGCTAAAAAAATATTTAAAAAAAGGGGATTTACATAAAAATGAGTTAGAAATTTGGCATATTCTTAAAGATTGGGATTATAAATTTACAGGTAACCAGATTGAACCTACAGTATTTGAAATATGGTTTGATTCACTTAGAACCTTAATTTATGATGAAATTTTTGCTTTGTCAGAAAATGATAATTTCCTTAAAAAGGAAAACATTAAACTACCAGAACAATTTAATTTATTGAATCTGATGAAACGGGATATAGAGAATCCAATTTTTGATATTGTTAATACTAAAAAAATAGAACGAATTGATGATATAATCACATTAGCCTTTAAAAAAACGTGTAGTAAATTTAAATATGATATATCTAATATTTTACCCTGGAAGAAATACCGTTCTACAGTCGTTCAACATTTGTCAAAAGTTCCAGCTTTTAGTTTTGACTCTATAGACACCGATGGCCATAGATCTGCTCTTAACGCACTCGATAGACGTCCAGGTCCATCATGGAAAATGGTTGTTGAATTAGGAAACAATATAAATGCTTATGGTATATATCCTGGGGGGCAATCTGAAAACCCAGGGAGTTTTTATTATTCAAATATGATTGATAAATGGGCTAAAGGTGAACACTATAAACTACTTTTTATGAAAGATTCACAAAAGAATTCTGATCAAATAATTTGTTCACAAGATTTTATACATTAACTCGTATTGCTTCTTAAAGATAAATATTTATGAGTAGAAGAAATACTAAATATGCTATAATTACTGCAATCTTATTGATCTTTTGGTTGATAGGTGGTGTTTTGTATTCAGAAACTTTTTTAAATCAACATACTTTAGAAGATGTCAATTTAGAAGATATTCCCGGTAAAATGTTGATAGAAGATAAGGATGATTTTAGATTAGAGTTAGATAAAGCTATTTTATTTTCTAAAAATGAAGCAGATCCTATACTTATCCCAATAGTTACTGAAAGTTTGATGAAAGTTATTAAATATGTTAAGTCGAATCCATTAAAAAGAATAACAATTATTGGCTTATATACTATAAATGAAGTAGGAGGTGAGCAATTAGCAAAATCCCGAGCAGATTCTATTTATAAATTATTTAAAAATGTGGGGACACCTGATTACCAATTAAAAATACAAACAGGAAGAAAAGATGATTTATTAAAACATGAAAATAAAAATATTGTAGTTGGTGCAGTTGATTTTATTTTTTCATGTATTGCCCCTTTTGAAGTTAATGATCATTCCAATAAATTTCATATCCAGACCAATAATAACTTAGTTTTTAAACATTCTAGTGCTAGTTTTTTAATGAATAAACCTAGTCAATCATTGACAAGAACTTTAAAGTTGTTAGTAAGCTATATAAATAATCATCCGAAACGAAAAATTATACTATCTGGATATAATCATCCTAAAGAATTTAATGAAACTGCACTTCTAAATTTGGGTATGGCTAGAGCAAATCAGGTAAGGAGTCTTTTAATGGGTATGGGAGCAAATGGTCGTCAAATTGAAATAAAAGGGATAGAAGATGCAAGAATTGCTATTTTTGAATCTTCTTTATACGGAAAGTTTTTGCCTAATGCAGTAGGATATGAATTTGTACCATTTACAAAAGATAACATTAGATCTCAGGATGAAAGAAAAAGAAGAATAGAGAAGAGATTTAAGAATTTACAGGTATTTAGGTTTAAAAATTTTGAAAAAGAAGGACATAAGATAATTATTGATGATAAAATAAAAAGTTATATAAATGATTTAATTTTGTATCTTAGCATTAATGAAAAAGCAAAAGTTTTTTGTGTTGGACATAGTAATATGTTAGATTCGAAAGAAAAAAGTTATGATTTAGCTTCCGACAGAGCTCGATATACTCAGGATTTTCTTATGAGTCATGGTATTAATCCTGATCGCATTAGAGTAAAATCAGCTGGTGATACCCACCCTTTGGGTGAGGAAACCACTCAATACGGCCAGCAAATTAATAGAAGGGTTGATTTATTTATTTCTTATGATGGCAGTACACCTAAATTATATGTTTTGCCACCAAATATTAATAAAACAAGGTAAACTAGTCATATCTTTAAAAAGCTTCTAAATGAATAATCTAAATAAAACATTATAAATATGTGTATTTAGACTTTTGCGTTCATTAATTATATTCTATCCAATTTATCTAAATTAGATAAGTAATGATAAATTCTTTTTCTTATAAAAAAATATAAAATGTTTAGTTTTTTAATTTTTTGGGGTATTGGTTCGGCTTTGCTAGGATTCTTTCTTGCTTGGTTTATGCAAAGGGTTGATAAAAAAGGTACTCCTAAACATTTAAGTCATCCTAAAGGTAAAAAATCAAAGAACGGCAATGACATCAATAAGGCCCAAATAGAGTTAGAAAAAATTAAAAAACGATATGATAGCTTATATGATAGCAAATTAGATGTTGACACTGCTTTAGTAACTGCTGAATCTACACTTGATGGTCTAAAATTGGATTACGAAAAACTTGAAAGAGACCTTTCGGGCAACAATAATAGACATAAAGAACTTCAACATGATTTTGACAGTTATAAGAATAGAAAAGAAAATGAAATAAAGGATTTAAGATTAAAAACAAAAAAGGCAACTGATAAATATGAAACTGCCAAGTTTCAACTTGCTAAATCAAATAGAATAAATGAAAAATTGCAGGAAAGTTTAATGCAGTTAAAAGATGAAAATGATAAATTATCGACTGAAATAGAAGATGCTAATGAAGAAATTGAAGTTGTAAATGCTTCTATGGCTCAATTAAAAAATGATTATCAAAAGATAAAGAATAAAACTAATTCTTATAATGATAAATTATCTGAATGGAAAGAAAAATATAAAAATCTTGATATCACATTACAGGATTCGGTAAAAGAAAAGGTAGAGATATCAAAAGCATACGAAAGTTATCAAGCAAGCACAAATTCTGAGATTCAAAAGCTAAGCAGTCATTTAACTTCTCTACAGGCAAAATTAGAAGATTCATCAAATCATTCTAATGAGTATTTAGATGCATATAATCAAGCTGATGCAGATAGGTTAAGTTTAGCAAAAGAATTAGAAGAAGAAAAGAAAAAAGCTACTAAAGAACTTATAGAAATCCAAAACAACCTCAAAGATCTAGAAAAAGATTATGTTGCAGTCAAGAAAAGAGAACAAATACTTGACGATCGTTTTGAAAACCTTCAAGACAAACATTCTACTCTCGAAGATGCTTTTCAAAATACTGTAGAAGAAAAAGAAAATCTGGAGCTTGCATATAATCAGTATATGGAATCTTCAAATGAAAAGTTTACCAAATTAGAGACTGAAGCTAAGACTTGGGTTAAAAAGTTAGAGTCATCAAATCATGAATTGGCACAAAACAAAGAGAAAGCCAAAGAATTAGAAAAGAACAAAAAGCAATTGGCCAAAGAATTAGATAAAATGAGGGAGCGATACAATAAAGAAAGATCTATGTCTGGTGGTGAATTTGATGCTTTAAATGATACTTTTGAGAATCTTAAAAAACGTTATTTTGACATTAACAAAGAACTTTCATCTACAAAACTTGAAAAAGATCGCATTAGTCACGAACATGAAACTTTACAGGAGCAAGTATTAGCAGAATTAGATTTAATTCGTAATGAGAATAAAAAATTAGCAAAATTAGTACGTACCATTAAGGCTGAAAAACGTATTCTAGAATTTTCTAAAGCTGAGTTACAAGATAGAATTGAAGAATTAGAAAAATCTAATGTTAGTACAGGTGTACATGGCCAGGATAAATTGATTAAAATGATCAATCGGCTAATGAAAAATGTCGAAGAACAACAAAAAGAGATTGCTAAATTTGAAAAAGAAAAAATTAGATATCAAGAAAAAATTCTTAGTTTGGAGATGCATATTAACAACGGAAATGATAATGAAAATAATACCAGGCTACAAGAGATTAATACTATTGACGACCTAAAAGAAATCATAGGAATTGATACAATGGTTGAGGAAACATTACATGATTTTGGTATCTTTAATTTTGAACAATTTGCCGATATTTCGGTAGAGAATAAGGATTTATTAAGTAAAGTTATTTCCACACCACCAAAAAAAATAACACAATGGGTTAAACAGGCAAAAGAGTTATTGGAAAAAGGTAAAGCGGTTTAGTAATCCTTTAAAATTACCCATAAAATACTATCAGTTTTTGTTTTGCAAACTCAATTGAATTATCCAAACCATTTCTGAATCATTCCAATGATGTCTCCACGAACCAAAGGCTTGCACAAATAATCATTCATTCCGGCATTTAAACACTTTTCTTTGTCTTCACTCATCACATTAGCAGTTAATGCTACTATTATTTCAGAGTTTTTACTTAATTTTTTATTTGATTTAATTTGAGTAATAGTTTCCATACCATCCATTATAGGCATTTGAATGTCTAAAAAAATAAGATTATATAAACCTTTACGTATTTTATATAGCGCTTCTTGTCCATTATTAGCGATATCAATATTGTAACCTAGACTTTCTAAAGTTTTTTTGATAACTTTTTGATTAATCAGATCATCCTCAACTACTAGAATCTTCAGTGGAATTTTAGTTGAAAGAGAATCATTTGAAATATTTAATGATTCAATATTAATATCTTTGAAATTATATTTTTTCTGTCTATCTGGGTTTTTGATATTTTTAAAGTCGATGGTAAAAATAAAATTTGATCCAACTTTAGGTGTTGACTCAACTTCAATATTTCCTCCCATTAATAATACAAGCTTTTTTGTTATCGCTAATCCCAAACCAGTTCCCGATTTTATCGTTGCTGGATTATTTACTTGGGTATATGATTCAAATAGTTTTTTAAGATTTTCCTTAGGTATTCCTATACCACTATCTATGACTTCAAATTTTAATTGATTATTAAATTTATTGTATAAACCAACTTTAACTTTTATAAAGCCATCTTCTGTAAATTTTATAGCATTTCCAATTAAATTGATTAACACCTGAGTAAGCTTCCCTGAATCAGCAAAAATCAAATCAGGAACATCATCCTCTATTTCTGTTCTTAATTGTAAAGCTTTTTTACTAAAATCAGGATAAACTATTTTAAATACTTCCTGAATACAATCAGATAGTGAAAATGGATGGTTGTTTAGCTCAACTAAGCCTGTTTCAATTTTTGAAAAATCAAGTATTTCATTAATTATTGTTAATAATCTTTTGCCACTTATTTGAATCGTATTTACTAAATCTTTTTTTTCTGAATCAAGTTCTGTATTTGCAAGTAAATCAGCAACTCCAATCACACCATTCATAGGTGTTCGAATTTCATGGCTCATATTTGCAAGAAATCTTGATTTCTCCTCCGTATATTTTATAAGCTTTTCATTATTTTCTTTTAATTGTTTTCTGTCTAAATCATATTGTTTTTTTACTGTATCTAGTAGTTTATAATATACAAGCATTGAAATAAATATTGCATTTATCTTATGTAATAAATTTTCTTCTTCAGTTAATAGCTTTAAAATTAATTCAGGTTTATACAATTCAATTAAAACCAAGCTTAACATCAAAAGAAATAAAACACTTATAAATAGAAATCCAGCTTTAGAAGGAAGAATAAAAAATAATATTAATATAATTAGAAGAAAATAAAATGGGATATCACTATTTAAACCACCGCCAATGAACCATAGAGCAGTTAAAATACTTACAGTAAATATGGCAAAAGGTACTACTAGTGTTTTGAATTTGCCTTGAACTTTTGAACTGTAATAAAAGTATACATAAATCAGAAAGATTGTAATGTTTAATAAATTATAAATAAATTCAGTCGCTAATAATAAATTTAATAAGCAGTTTATACCCATGGCAACAACACACCAAAAACTAACTGTATTAAATATTTTTTCCTCTAAAGAAAATGTATTTGTATTATTTGTATTTTTTTGCACGTATCTTTTTATTAGAAACTTTTCTATTAATTTAAAATAATATTAATAATTATTTTTTACTAAATTAAATTTAAAATTAAAATTTGTAAACGATAGGTACTTAATTATTTATATATTAATAATATAAGTTATTTCGTTTTATATATTATTAATAATTTTATAGGTACTACAATAGTATATATTTAAGTAAAAAATTTATTTATGTATTATCCTTGTATGAATTAGTAATTAAATTTTAGCTTTATTTTTTTTAAACCATTTTATTTTTTTTACTTTCTTATTGTTCCAATAAAATGTTACTTTTACTGTAGTAAAAAATTAAAGAAAATATAATGGATTTAAAGTATATTACGAAGAATGACGATTTAGACAATTGTATTACTTTTTTGAACACAGAAAAAGAAATCGCTATAGACCTTGAATTTGATAAAAATAGATACAGGTATGGTTTTAATCTTTGTTTAATACAGATCTTTGCAAATAATATTTGTTTTATTATTGATCCATTAAGTAATGATTTAGATGTTAAACGTCTTTATCCTACGCTTGAAAATCCTCAAATTGTAAAAGTTGTTTATTCTTTTGGGGAAGATTTCAGACTACTTCATTCTTTAGGCTGTTTCCCTCAAAACACATATGACATTGCAATAACATTGCGTTTATTAAATCATCCGCCTGCTTCTTTAGCAAGTACTCTATATAAATTATTAGATGTAGAAATCAATAAATCTGCACAAAAAAGTAATTGGTATTTTAGACCTTTAAGTGACAAGCAAATAG
Organism: Saprospiraceae bacterium; assembly: GCA_022448945.1. GTDB lineage: Bacteria > Bacteroidota > Bacteroidia > Chitinophagales > Saprospiraceae > Aureispira. The sequence goes on along the minus strand of JAKVCV010000014.1, from coordinate 61,185 downwards.
ATTATGCAGCTAAGGATGTTCTATATCTTTTAGAATGTAAAAAGATTCTTGAGATAGATGCTGAAAAGCATGGAGTATCCTCATGGATAAATGAAGAAAATTCAGTTTTTGATAATATTTCCTTCGCAAATGTTGAAAATAATATTTATGTAAAAGAAAAGGATAAGAATGGTCTTACAGAACATGCTTTTCATATTTTTAAAAAACTACTAGAATTTCGTGAAAATATTGCAAAAAAATATAACCGTCCTAGCTATCAGATAATTGATAAGGAATACCTAAAAGAATTAGCTGAACGCCCAAATCAAATTCATAGATTTCATAAAATAAAAGGTATCTATAAGTCTCTTAGAAATGACCCATTTAAAGATAAATTAAATAATAAACGTAAAGATTTCGAAAATCAGGCAGATGTTCTTGGTTTGTCAAAAACTGAAAAAGCGTCTAAAAGACAAAAAGGCGAAGATTATTTAACAAAAAGAAGAAAAAGAACAATACGTGATCAGGTTAAGAAAAAGATCTTTAAACCTATTCAAAAATTGATAATCGAAAATCATGGTGAAAATGTGGTCACATATATTTTAAGTAATAGATTAATGGATGAACTGGCTACAGGTAATGTTAAAAATCTGAGAAATTATAAAAGAAAATTGTTTGAAATGTATGCCAAAGAACTTGATTTAGATGTGTCTCCTTACCTTAATGGCAATTCATTAGGAAATCCATTGTAAACCAAAATTTTATAGTTATTTAATTATCAGGCAACCCTCGTTTGAAACATCATAATACTCAATCCCTTCATTCTTACATTCTTTAATCCATTTTTTGATTTTCCAAGGCTTATTAGATCCATCAAATATTAATTTTTTGTAATTACATAACCTTTGTATATCAGTAATTTTTTTCATAGGTGGATTATCATGTATTATAACATAATCAACATCTAAAGGAACATAAGATTTTTGAAGACATTCTTTTTTTGAATATAGGAGAAACCTTCTTTCTTTAACTTTTCCAAGTCCTTTATTGTAATTTATAGTTTTATTAATTATGGAATCTTTCAATTCAATTATTTCATTATTGATAACTCCCAAAGAACATAACTGATTTTTTTGCACATAGTTTATTTTTGGACTGTTAATAAGATTGGGGCTTGCAATAGTAACACAACTATTCCCATTAATACAACTAATTAAAGTATTGTTTTTGCAATTATATATGCATAAATAATTTTGATTTTGTTGTTTTTGTTGTTTATATAATTCATGTCCTAATAATATTATAATACATAAAAGTGGTACAATTAACCATTTTAAAATACGCACTTTAAAGAAAACAATACTACTAATTAGTGTAATATATAATAATCCCACTTGCCATAATTCAAGCCAAAAATTTTCCCATAGAGCACCCGGCAATTTTTGTATTAAAAAAATTAAGCTATTCATTATCCAAATAGTAGAATATAAAGCATAACCTATTATCACTCCAAGAAATGGTATCGAATTTAATATTAACAGGAATAGACCTAAACCTAATATTATCCCAGCAAATAGCGTTACAATAAGCCCCGACAACCAAAAAAATATTGGAAATTGATGAAAATAATAAAGTGTTAATGGTAAGGTTGAAACTTGAGCAGCAAATGAAATTGATATACCAGACCAAATCCAATCACCAAGTCTATTATTAATATAATAAAGCTTGTAAATTCTTTCATGGAGATATATAATTCCACACAAAGCTACATATGAAAGTTGAAAACCTATATCATTTAACATATATGGGTCTATATACAGTAATAAAAACGCTGATGCTCCTAAAGAATTGTATATATTAATCTTTCTATTTACAATACGGCCTACAATAACAAATGAAAACATTGTTGATGCACGTAGTACAGACGCTGACGCTCCTGTAATAAAGGCAAACACCCATAATATGATTAATAAAATAAATCCTTTAACTTTTTTAAACCAAAACCTATCTGTTTCAATTATACCTAATAAAAAGTTAACTAACAATGCTAAAATACCTACATGAAGCCCAGATACCGCAAGCACATGCATTGCACCTGTATTTGCGTATGCATTTTTGATTTTAGAATTTAAATTATCTTTTGATCCCAATATTAAGGCAGCTGCCACTGCATATTCATTCGGACTAGTAATCTTTTCTTTTAGTATCTTTAAAAGATGATTTTGACATTTATAAATATATTCATATACTATATTACCTTTTTTGTTCGATAATAATTTCCATTTTTTAGAAGGGATATATACTTGATGATAAATTTTCTTAGATTGATAATAGTTTCTGATGTCAAACATCGAAGGATTTGACGGGCCGTAAATTTTATTTATTTTTGCATTAAATATAATTAAATCTCCATAATTTAATTTTGTGCTAAATGTGTCTAAATTAAAATATGCCAATAGATTACCACTAACTGATTTATATATATCATTACTATCAACTATTGGCAAAAGCTTAATTGTAGTTTTTATATTATTTTTATATAATTGAGGTTGATTGGATATAATACCTGTAAAAGTTGATATTTTTTTATTTTTTATAATTCCTATATATGAATTTTTATTTCGTATATCATGATTATAATTAGTTAAATATCCAATTTGAAAAACTACAATTATTAACCATCCACCCCAATAACGAATTATTTTAACATCTGGTTGTTTTATTTGGTTGAGCAGGACTAATAGAAGGAAACTTAATATGTTAAAAATAATAATAATTGGTAGACTCAATATACTACCAAATTTATTATACATATATATTCCTAATATGAATGGTATTAGTAAACGAACTAAAGGAATTTGATGCCAAGTCATTTTTCTAGTATTTCGGGGGTGACTAGAATTAATAAATGAAGGTAAGAGGTGAAGGCTAAATTAAATTTAAAGATAAAAAATGAATATTATATATTTTAATAAATTTTTTACCATCAAATTCAAACAATCTATTAAGCTATAAATATAATTGAAAATTTGAAACAAATATCCTATAATAACATTGCTATAGTAGGTGGAGGAGCAGCAGGTTTCTTTGCAGCTATTACTGTTGCAGAAAATTACCCACTATCTAATGTTGTAATCTTTGAAAAATCGACAAAAGTTTTGTCTAAAGTTAAAATTTCTGGTGGAGGAAGGTGTAACTTAACGAATGCTTGTTCGTCGTTAAAAGAATTGTCTAATGCATATCCAAGAGGTCAAAAAATGTTGAAAAAAGCTTTTAATGTTTTTAATAATAAGGATACAATGCAATGGTTTGAATCTAGGGGTGTACCTGTGATTGTTCAAGAAGACAACTGTGTATTTCCTGTTTCTCAAAGTTCAAAAACTGTTATAGATTGTTTCCTTAGGGAGTGCAACAAATTAGGAATTAAAATTGAAGTTCAAAAAGGGGTAATTGGTATTGAACAAACAGTAAATGGTAAATTAAAATTATTTTTTTCTAAAGAAATAAATCAACCATTAATATTTGATAAAGTTATTGTTGCAACAGGAGGTTGCCCTAAAAGAAGTGGTCTGGTTTGGTTGGAAAAATTAGGTCATAAGATTGAAGAACCGGTCCCTTCACTATTTACTTTTAATATGCCTGATGAGCCTATTAAAAAACTAATGGGTGTAGTTGTAGAAAAAAACACTACTTCTATTCAAGGTACTAAACTTAAATCGAATGGACCTTTGTTGATAACTCATTGGGGGATGAGTGGCCCTTCAATACTAAAACTATCAGCATTTGGTGCTAGAATTTTAAATTCAATGAATTATAAATTTAAAATTCAAGTAAATTGGGTTAACGAAAAAAATAATGAGAAAGTTTATAATTATTTGAAGACTATAATTTTAAAATATCCCAAAAAACAACTTATTAACTATAGACCATATTTTTTGCCTCAAAGACTTTGGACTTATCTATTGGAAAAATCATCTGTTTTAGCAAAAAAAAAATGGGAAGAGATTGGAAAGAAGGATTTAAATAAGATAGTAAGTATTTTATGTAATGATATTTATTCTGTAAGCGGAAAGACAACATTCAAGGAAGAGTTTGTAACATGCGGTGGATTAAGTTTAGAGAGTATAGATACAAAAACAATGGAGTCAAAAGTTTGCAAAAACTTATATTTTGCGGGGGAAGTAATTGATGTTGATGGAATTACTGGAGGGTATAATTTTCAAGCAGCGTGGACAACTGCATATATTGCAGCAAAATTATTGTAGACATTTGTTAGGGGTTTATTTTTGTTGATTCTTCTTCTCGACGACTATGTTTCCATCTTTTGTGTGACCAAAGCCACTGTTCTGGATGCTCTAAAATAATTTCTTCAAGTTTTTTCGCATATAATGATGTTAATTCTTTTGGACTATAATCTTGTGGAGTTTCAGTTAGTGTAGTTACTGACATTGTATAATAACCTCTTTTTATTCGTTTTATTTCTATAAATAAGATTGGAATATTATAATTTATAGCATAAGAAGAAGGCCCTCTTAAAAAGGCTGTATCCTGATTAAGAAATTTTAGCCAATGCGCACGATTTGGATTACTTGGAGATTGATCAGCTATTAGTACGAATGTTGCGTTTTTGTTTTTATATTCTTTAAATATTCTGGATGCTAAAAGACTAGATTTAAAATATGTTTGATAAATAGTTCGTGATTTTTTTATAAACTTGTCTATATATTTGTTTTGGATAGGAGTGTAGAGGACAATAACATCCGTATTAGCATAAAACGAAGCACTCATTCCTCCCCATTCCCAATTACCATTATGTCCACCAAGTATCAATGCAGAACTTCCATTATCTAATATATCCTGAGGCATATTTGGAGTTATTAGTTTTTGTCTTTTTAGGAAATCTTCTTTGGTCATAGAAAAACCTTTAAAGCTTTCTAATAAAATATCAAAGAGATGTTTATAGAATAGTTTTTCTATTTTTTTTCTTTCTACTTCTGATTTCTCTGGAAATGCGTTAATTAGATTTTTACGTACAATTGATTTTCTATATCCTCCTATTTTATATAGTAGTAAATATAACAAATCTGAAAATCTGTATATGACCCAAAAGGGCATGATTCGAAAAAAGAAAACTAATACACGGAAAAATATGAAAATTAGGAAGCTAATTGTGATTGAATTTTTATTGAATAATAATTTTTTCTGAATTAATATACAAATGTAAATTTATTTATTGATTTAACATCATATAAGAAATAGATTGAATTAGTTCAATTCATAAAAAAAAGCACTTCATTGAATAATGAGTGCTTTTTTAGGTTGGTAAGAAAGGGTTACACTATGAATCAGTATTTTTGTTAGCAAATACTGTAACAAAATTTAATGCAATGCCTCATGCAATACTTAATAAATAATGCAAGCCACAGGTTATTAAAGGTAGTTTCATAGGTTAAAGTCATAGGTTAAAGGTTAATTATTCTTTATCGTTTTAAAGTTGACCCCAAGATAATATTTGATTAGTAAAAAGCATTTTAAACACCACCAATTATTGCAATATTGGTATTATAAACAAAAAAAAGCATAAGTAGATTGCGTACTTATTTTTGTGTTTAAAAAGTAAATTTTAGTTTTTTGATAGTGTGTTATCTATGTCTTCTTTGTAGAATTTAAATATATAAATTCTGTTGAAGGCATTGGATGGATAATAAGTTTTGGTATGGGGAGCGAGTTACTTAATATGTTATTTAAACTACTATTAAGTAGGGACGTTAGAGTATATACTCTTAAGAATATTTTGATCATAGTTTTAGGTGCCTAGGGAATGTAATTATTAATATAGACGTGTTGTAACGGTTAGTTTTTTTGTTTTATTTTGTTTACTACGCCTTATGGGAAATTAACAATTTACAATCTCTTAATTTATTAAATAGTTATTGGGGTTGATCGCAATAATGCAAAATAACATTCTTTTAATAAAAAAAAGAATTTTAATAAAAAAAAATCGTTTTTTATCAAATTAATCCAAAATATTTGTGCTTTTTTAAGATATATACATCAAAAATAATCATTTAATAAAAAACATTATTAGGCAGGATATTTAAAATAATTAGGATTATAATTTAAAATCTTTTCAAGAATTTCATTTTCATTATCAGTAAGATATAGCAATTTTCCGTAAGGCCTATTTTCAGATATTTTTACCATTAAATCCCATAATGGTCTTTTTATTGTCCAATGATCTACACCAAATAAGATCATTGGTGATACATAACTTTCAATGTTTGGATTTGAATTATAAGCTGCATAATGATTTTGACAAGCATCTTGAAATATCTCTTGAGTAGTTCCTGCACTACCTGGAGCAAAAATAACTCCATGTTTTGCTATAGCCAGTAATCCATCTTCACGAACTGAATTTGCAAAATACTTAGCTATATGAGTTGCAAATGGGGTAGGAGGCTCATGTCCATACAACCAAGTAGGGATACCAATACTCATACTATTATTTTCCATTTTTTTTGTAATCGGGTATTTTTCCATAACTCTAAAAGCACGATGTAACCAATCCCAGTCATTATATTCCTGTCCTTTAATAGCATCTTTTGGTCGTATACTTAATATCTCAACAGCAGTTTTCATTTCTTTTAGACTCCTACAAGCAAAATATGCACCTAAATGGGTTGCTTCCATAGCTCCTGGACCACCTCCACTAACTAATAAAAATCCTTTTTGAGTTAATTCTCTTGATATGGTAGCAATTTTCCAATAAAATTTATCACTTCTTTCCATATTGTGCCCTCCCATTATAGCAACAACTTTTCTACCCTCAATAACTTCTTCAAGTGCATCAGTTATGCTGTGATCATGTAAACGTCTCATTAAACTTATATATATTGAACTCGGCTTATCTTTCCCTTGGTCTATATATTGCTTGTATATATTATAGTCTAATGTTGATTTATAACCTTGTTTGTTGTTGATATCAAAACCTTCAAATAATATATGATGATTATATAAATGAGATAAATGAGTTTTAAACAACATTTTTTTGGAATTAGGAATAACTATTCCACCAGTCTTTACAATATGTGCTGAAGTATTATTATTTAGTGTACAACCTAGAAAAAGACTATCCTCAAATTCTTTTTCTACAATAATGTTTTCGTATTTAATCAAGTTTAAACTTTGTATGGCAACGGCTGGCAATTTTTTAAGGTCTATATTTATCCAGTTTTTAAAATCTGAATGATTGTCTATCTCTATCATTTTATATTTCTTTATTAATGAATAAATAAATAATTAATTAAAGTACTAAAATACATTTGATTAGTATTTATTGAATACAGCAGATAACAATTGTTAATTTTTTATACTAAAATTTAAAATTATACAAATATTACTCTATATTTGATTATTAAATAATTTATAATAACATAATTACAATGAATAAAGGCACAGTAAAATTCTTCAATGAATCTAAAGGTTTTGGTTTCATAAAAGAAGAAGAAACAGAAAAAGAATATTTTGTACACGTTTCCGGATTGGTAGATGAAATCCGAGAAGGAGACAATGTAGAATACGAACTAGTAGAAGGAAGAAAAGGATTGAACGCTGTAAATGTTAAGGTTGTATAATATTTACGCTATAACTTATATGTTCAGAAAAAACCTATCACTTTGATAGGTTTTTTTTTGTCCTATTCCCACCATATTATATTTTTTTTATAAAAAATACTTATTGATTACCTATTAATCACTTAATTTGCCGAATACTCATCAGGTAATACATTAATATACTTTTCCAACATATTTAGCACAATTCTAGCGATAGCAAAGTACGTAAGCATAATTCATATGCTTATATGCTTATATCATATTGAGTCTTAATGAATTTTAAATTTTTGTTATGAAATCCATTCAGTTTTGTGTTACGTTTTGTTCTATCATTATTATATTTTTTGTTATAAACAAACAGGTACCAACATTTGATATTATTCAATATTGTGCAACTTATAAACAACCTTATAAGGATGATTTTAAGAAAGTTGAATTAACAGTAAATAACAAAAAATCCAAAATGTATTCAAATGATATAGATATCAATTTTAATACTAATAAACCAGAACGAAAGCGAATAATTAACGAAGTTCCTATTAAATCATTGCATGAATTAAAGATGGAAATAGTTTTAATTGAAGAGCAAGGAACAGATTCAATTTATGCAGCTTTTGTATACTATGAATATGGAAATGCGCTTCTTAAGACAAAATTTTATGATCAAGCTATTGAAGCTTTTGAAATGGCAGAAAAATATAAATATCAAGATCTTAAAACATTATATTTTAAAATTTCATGTGCTTATGCACTGGAAGGTAAATATTATGGGGAAATGGAAGACTATTTAATCAAAGCCAAAGAAAAAGGGTTTAAAAATTACCGCGCTTTACTTTATGATAAAGCCTTTAATAAATGGAATAATGAATATGATTTCATGTATTTATATCAAAAACTTTTTGGTTCAAATAAGAAAGCTATGTTCAATGCTTTTATAATTCTAGCACCTCAAAATAAATTCAATAAGGCATTCATAGTAAATCCTATGTCTCTGTTTGAAAATACTTGCAATAGGAAGAAAAATGAATTTTATAAAACTAAACCTCTTGTTAATGGATATTTCAGTGATTTTATTGAAGGTGTAGATTCAAATATCTTTAGTAGATCAGGAGGGGATGATTATAGATACGAAATGATATTAACAGATCAAAGGAATTATGTAGCACTTATTTATTCTATAGAACAATCCTGTCCTGGTTACATATTACCTAAAAAATACCGTTTAATTACTTTCGATAAAGCTGGTAACAAAATTTCAGAACTAGAGATAGCAAACGGCGAATCATTAAATAAATGTAAAGGCTTTGTTTTTTATCCAGATAACTCTTTTGAGGTTACTAATTACAATATTAAATGGAAGAAAAATTCTATTAGTATACATGAGTCTAATCATGGATTTTTAATGCATGATGATTTAAAAAAAGCTGTGGCTAATGGTACAAAAAAGTATTTTATTTCTGAAAATGGTAGAATTAGGGAGTCTGAATTCATTTTATTAGGAATGAATTAGATATAAGCTATACTAGTATTAGTTGTCTTAATATCTAGTCAAAATGTAAATAAAATCAAATATAGTTTATCAGCAAATAGAACTTTTATAAATAAATTTTCAATATAATTTTTTATACACCAAGATTAATTTTTTCTGCATCATATAATATGTAATCTATTTCTAAACAATTTTTGATTAATCTATAATTTAATCAAATAACATTTAATTATAACTAAATGAAATATCTTAAAGTTTGTTTTATTCTTAGTGTTGCTCTTAGTTTATCTTCTTTTGTTTTTCAATCTAAAGATGATTTTAATAAAAAGGATTTGTTTAAATCTTTTATTAGTGAATTTAATAAGGTAAAACTACCCAACACATTAACATTAAAATCAGGTTATGAACGTGTAAAAAAATATGAAGGGGGTCAATTAGGTGAATTTTCTAATAATAGCATTATTATAGAGTCAGTAAATAATTCAAGTAATGTACTTGGTATGGATTATGTAGATTTTATACCTGAGATCAATAGCGGTATGATGAGTCGTATTGGACCCGCAAAATACTCAGCAGAAAGTTTACTTGCTTCAAATAAAAAATATATATCAGTTATATATAGTGAATCGGAACCATTTAATTATACTATTAAAAATTATACACTTGCAACTTTTAATAACTCAGGCACCTTAATAAATGCAAAACATATTGGTGAAGCGAGTGTAGATAGTTACATGGAAATGTCGATTTCCAAGAATATGTCTTTTACTATTAATGATATATCAATAAATCAAGAAACTAATCAGAATAAAGTTGAAAACACTAAAAAAATGTTTATTACACCTGATGGTAAAATTTTAACCCATAATATTTAATCTATTGAGGATAACCAAAATATTTTTTTCCACGGCTTTGCAATTCTAATTTATCTTTAAAGCACATATTCAATCTATCTAAGAAATTAGATAGATTGATATATTTATATAATCCAAATATATATTATGTTATTTATAACTATCTAATATTTTTTTTGTATCTTAAACATGATTTAAACATATATTAAATTTTTACGAAAAAATGAATCATAATTCTATGAATTAATATTAAGATGATTGATTTCAGTTATACCTTCAAAGTAGTATAATTGGCCCAAATTAAATCACAATGAGAAACATACATTCCTACTCTAAAAGAGTTTATATAATAGTAATATTAACTCTAATTCTATCTGCAGTTGAATATTTGCTAATAACTGCAGAACCATTCTCTTGGGAAGAAAAAAGTTCCACATTCTTAATGACTAAAACTTTAGGAATAGTACTAATCTTTGGATCACATGTATTTATTGGCTGGGTAGTTTTATTCTCCAAAATAGGTATATTTAATAGTGCTCATTGGATAAAATATGAAACGAAACCCAATATTAGTTATCGTAAATACAAAAAGCACAGACCTGAAATTCCGCATGAAATACGAAATAAAGAAGAGTATATTAATGCAAGAAATCCTAGAGAAGCGAAGATGATTAGAAAGCTATTGGAGAAAACAATTGAACGTTAGTATTGTTGCATAATTAAAACAATAAAAACGTTATAAATGTATATAAAGTGTTATTATTTTCGAATAATAGCACCTTTTTTTTATCATTTTCTTTCAATTTTAATTACAAAAAAAATAAATACAAGTGAAGATAATCCCATGAATGTCATAAATGCAGGATTTAATCTTGGGTTATTGGTATTTATACTTAATCCAAATACATCAAAGCTGACAATTATAAGATATAATATTATTTCAACGATTAGAAACAAAATAAATGTTTCTATAAAATATCTGTTTTCAGTTTTCCTAGCCAATTTAATTATAAATTATTTTACGTTAATAAATATCAAAAAAATTAGAAAATTAGTAGAATAGAACAAAATATAACTATACCAATTAATAATAAAAATGTAGTAAAAGGAAGTATTTCCTTTGCTTTTAGCCCTGTTATACCTAATAATGGTAATGCCCAAAATGGTTGTAACATATTAGTGATTTGATCGCCGTAACACAGCGCCATAATACTTTTTGACATCGGCACATTTAAATGTTGTGAAGCTTCTATTAATATCGGCCCTTGAACCAACCATTGCCCACCACCACTTGGAACAAAAATATTTACAAGTCCAGCAGAGAAAAAGGTAAAAATAGGGAAGGTTGTAGGATTTGAAATATTAACAAAAACATTAGAAAATACATCTACTAAACCAGAATTAAGCATTATACCCATGATACCTGCATATAGTGGAAATTGAACCATTATACCTACAGAACCTCCTATTCCTCGACTTACTGCATTGTTAAATTGGAAGAAACTGCCATGTAGAAGAATAGCACTACCAAAAAGCATAAAAATAATGAAATTTGGATTAATAAAGCTAAAGCTCCAATCAAATCCATCGCCGCTAAAAATAGGGTGGAATAAAACCTTGTAAAAGCCTATAAATATCATGATTAATCCAAGTGAATAAGCCAATAATTTAGAATGATCTAGATGTTCAGCCCCTTCTAATTCAGGATTAAGTTTATTATCTGTTAGCATTGGTCCATGATGTTCTTTGTCTTCACTAAAATTTAGATCAATATTAATTTCTTTGTTTTCCACTCTTTTTCCTAACCAATACATTGATATAGGAAGTATTATTGCTAATGTAATAAGACATGTTAGATTCATAGATGAAAAAATAGTATTACTAAATGGAATTAAGCCGATTTCTTCAATGAATTTATGTCCTTCTTCTGCAACTTTAAGAGGTGCAGATCCTGATAACCCACCATGCCAAACCATTAAACCAGAATACCCTGATGCACCTATTAATGGGTAGTTAATAGCTATCTTATTTTTGCACGCAAATTCACCTACTTTTCTTGCAAATATAGCACCAAGAATTAAAGCAAGTCCCCAATTAAAAAAAGCTATTATAACACTTACAAAGGTTACTATCATTGCCGCTTTTGGCGTATTAGTACAATGTTTTACTAGGGATTGAATTAGAAAATTTGCTGGTTTAGTTAGCGCTAGAACATGGCCTAATACCAAGATAAGCATCATTTGCATAGCAAATTTCAAAAAATCAAAAAATCCACCTTCCCAATAACATAAAATTTCTGTTAAGTGATATTGTTCAGTTTTAGATTCAGTAAAAATCAATGCCAGGATAACAGTAATAATGGTTAATAATATAGCTATTGTAAAAGGTGTAGGAAGTACTCTTTGTGCTGAACGAACAAATTTTTCTGCAAAACTCATTTCATTTGGTTTTGGTGTATAATATTATAATTATATATAAAATTGAGTATTTTTTGAGTATTAAAAAAATAAAACCCCGTATAGTTTAAATTTACTATACGGGGTTTTAAAAATAGTTAACTTATTAAGTTTATTTAGCAACCTGCAATATGGTTGAAGTTGCTGGTGTTATCCATCCGAAATGGTCTTCTGTTTTATTTTCTTTTATGTCAGTTAGTGTCTTTTTAATCATTGGGCCAATTTTCCTTTCTTCAATACTAGGTAAATTGTAGACAATATCTTGATAACATAGATCGGCAACATGTGAAACCACTGCTGCAGTTCCACTGCCAAACATTTCCATTAATTCTCCATTTTTGTGAGCATTAATTATTTCATCTATCCCAAGAGGGCGAATTTCGACTTTTACCCCTTTTTTAGTTAATAAATGAATAATACTATCTCTTGTAACACCATCTAATATTGTATCAGTAGTAGGGGGTGTAATAACAGTATCTCCAATTACAGCAAATATATTCATCGTGCCACATTCTTGTATATATTTGAATTCCATACCATCTAACCACAGAATTTGATCAAAGCCAGATTTTTTTGCTATTTCAGCAGGCTTAAGGGTAGCGGCATAATTTCCTGCTGCTTTTGCAGAACCGACACCACCAGGAAATGCGCGTACGTATTTTTGTGCTACAAGTATTCTTACAGGTTTAGGATAATATGCACCTACTGGACCAGTGAATACAATAAATTTATAGGATGATGAAGCTCTAACACCTAGAGATTCATCAGTTGCAAAAATAAAGGGTCGGATATATAAAGCACTACCTTCTGATTTTGGAATCCAATTTTTGTCAAGACTAACCAGTGAATTAATAGCTTCCATAAAAAGTTCTTCTGGAACTTCTGGCATGCCAAGTCTTTCACTAGAGATTCTAAACCTATTTGCGTGTTTATCTGCACGAAATAACACAGGTTCATTAGTTTTTGAACTAATATTTGCTTTCATCCCTTCAAATACAGATTGTCCATAATGCAAAGCCATTAGTGAGGGCGCAAAAGACAGATCACCATAGGGCATTATTTGACAATTTTTCCATTCTCCATCTATATAATCTGCAACAAACATATGATCAGAAAATGTCTTCCCAAAAGGCAAGCTATCAAAATCTAACCCTTCTCTTCGTGACTGGTTTATTAACTGTATTTTTACTGGGTATTTCATAGAAAGTTATTTATTTTATCTTGTGTGAAAGACAGTAGCTAAAATTGGTATAAGTAACTATTGAGGTATTTATAGTTTATGATCCTATAACTGAGGACAAAGATACTAAATATTTCGCATTTGGCAAAACGACAAAATATTAGTTTATTAAGTCACTTGTATCTTTCTATAATTTAAAATAAAATTTTGAAGAAACATATTTAAATATTTCAAAATTATATTTTGAAAAGTTAAAAATACGTAATCTATAATTTTGCTATTATTTGGAAGTTTTATTTGATGTAATAATTCAGTATTCTTTACTTTTTTTTTTAAATTTATATAATGAAAAAAGAAAAAAAATTAATAAATCTAGACTTTTTAAATTTTGAAATTTTTCCTAATACTGAATCTTCTACATTTCATATAAAAGAAAATAGGAATAAAGATATTGTTGTTGCTTCTAAATCTATTTCAGAAGAGGAAATGAATTTTCTAGATCAAGTAATAAAAGCAGTTGGTAAAAAAATTGATACTGATGTTTTTGTTATCAAAAATTTAAATCTAATACCTTATAAACAGCTTACTGATTTGTTATCTTTCAAGAAATTATTAGTCTTTGGAATGCAACCAAAAGAAATAGGTCTACAAGTTAGTATAAACCCGTACCAAATATTTTCATTTGACAAACGATTAATATTATTTTGTCATAGCTTAAATGATATTTCCAGAGATAATAATAAAAAAAAGCAACTTTGGGAAAAGTTGCAAATTATGTTTAATTAGAATTTTAGATCTTAATTTATTCTATTTATAAATTATTTCCCAATCCTTCCATATTGGTTCGTAGCCATTATCTTTTAACATTTTTACAATTAAATTAGGACTTCTGTTGTCTGATATTTCAAATTGCTCAAGTGATTGAGGAAACAAACTATAACCACCTGGGTTTGTTTTGGAACCAGCACTGATTGAAGTAATACCTAATTTGATAATATTATTACGAAATATTTCAGTTTCCCGTGTTGATAGTGACAATTCTACTTCCTCATTAAAAATTCTATAAGCACATATTAATTGTACTAATTCTCTATCAGTCATAATCATTTTTGGTTCTAATCCACCTGAGAAAGGACGTAAACGTGGGAAAGAGATAGTATATTTTGTTTTCCAGTAATTTTTTTCAAGATAGTCTAGGTGAAGAGCAGTAAAAAAACTATCAGTTCGCCAATCTTCCAGTCCTATCAATGTACCTAAACCAATTTTACGAATGCCTGCTTTTCCCAATCTGTCAGGAGTATCTAAACGGTAGTAAAAGTTAGATTTTTTACCTTTGGGGTGATGTTTTTTGTAGTCTTCTTTATTATATGTTTCCTGATAAATTAAAACAGTATTTAATCCTAATGGAAGTAATTCTTCATATTCTTTTTGACTTAAAGGCTGAACCTCCATGGATACATGTGAAAAATTAGGACTAACTATTTTAAGTGCATTTTTGAAATATTCAATTCCTACAGTTTTGTTAGCTTCACCCGACACCAATAAAATATGTTCAAACCCCATGTCTTTGATTACTGACATTTCTTTTAATAAATCTACTCCACTAAGCGTTCTCCTTTTAATTTTATTGTCATAGCTGAAGCCACAGTATGTACAAATATTATTACATTCATTGGAAAGATATAATGGAATATACATTTGTATTGTATTCCCAAATCGTTTTAAAGTTAATTTATGACTTAATTGCGCCATTTCTTCAAGAAATGGTGCTGCAGCAGGAGATATCAGAGCCTTGAAATCCTCAATTCCACGCTTATTTGTATTCAAAGCTAGTTCTACATCTAATTGTGTTTTGTTGTAGATGCTTTCTTTGGTGAGTTGCCAATCATATTTATCAAATAGCGTTTTAAATTTGCTCATTTCCTATTAGATTTGATATATACAAAGGTAAATTAATGACTTAAGATATGCTAAATTATGATTGGTAATTTAGTAGAAATTGAATATTAGACTAAAATCTAAACTAATAATTCCATTCTTAATAGATGACTGGAAAAGTTTTTTCCTAAAGTATCTATTCTTAAAGAACGTGATGCACCTCCATCTAATGCTTCATGACATACAAAATTTAAAGATTCAAGCACATCCCATTCATGACGCACAACTTTCCCTTTAATTAATCCCCCAAAATGTAATTTAACTTTTTCTGCAGTTAAGTGTGTTTTCAGTAGTTTATAATTTTCGGTAGAATTCGCCATTACTCCAATATTACAAATATTATTTTTGTCACCTGACCTAGCAGAAGCAATATCGATTAATTTTATTGATTTCATTAAATATAATTATTATAGGTTGATGTTTAAATTATTAATAAATTGTCACTTGAGGATCAACGTATTCACGAGGAATTAATGTTGGGAATAGACCAAGTCTAATAGATCCTGCTTTACCCCAATTCATACTAGCATTCATGCCAGGCGGTCCATTTAATCCAAGGCAGACTACGGACTGAAGAAGCAATTTTCCTGTATGTGCTTTTTTATGTCGGAAAGCAATCCGAATACCTATTTCATTCATATTATCAAGAATTTCTTTTGGGATATCGGGCGCAACATCTTCATGTATACCATTTATCCCTAAAAAATTAATTCTTAAATCTTCATACTCAAAAGGAAGTGACGCCCAGGTCTCTTTTGCTGCATTAACAAAAGCTAATGCTTTTTCATATGCATAGGGGTAAGAAAAATAAAATAATTGTTCTGTCATATAACCCTCCATTTGCCCTATACATAATTTTAACATTTCAGGACGTTCTTTGCCTATTGCACCATTTACAAGAACTTTATTTTCTGATATTTCAGTTACTGATATTTTTGTAAAATCAACTATTACATCAGGAGTGATATATGCATTAGGGTCATGAATCTCATAAACTAGCTGTTCACGTATTGTATTCCGACTAACTTTTCCATTCTGATTGTCTAATTTTGTAATTATAGCACTTCCATCTTCTTCAACATGTGCAATAGGATAGCCTAAATTACTGAATTTATAATCTCTGTTCAACCATTCTGAGTAAGCGTTACCTCCAGATGCCTGGCCTCCGCATTCAAGTATATGACCTACCATTATCCCATTAGCCATTTTATTAAGATCTTCCTGTGTTGGTCCAGTCAGATCCCAGTTGTATTCATATGCAAGTATTCCCAAAGCAAGACATGGATCTGCTACTCTTCCTGCTAAAATTATATTAGCACCTTTTTTTAATGCATCTTTTATGCTTTGTGCACCAATATATACATTTGCATGAGTAGGAGTATATTGAGATTCAGAATATAATTCACCATTATCCATATTAACCAACGGATTATCTAACGCTTTAAATTCTGACAATTTATCCATCATATCATCACCATCAATTGCAGCAATTTTTACATTTTCAATTCCTTGCTTTGCTAATATAGCTTTAACTTTTTTAGCAGCACTATGTGGGTTTAAACCTCCTGAATCAGTCACTATCTTTATACCATTACTTAGTGCTATAGGATAAAGTTTAGATGCATGAAATTCTATATCTCTTGCATAACCGAGTGATGGATCTTTTAATTTATCTTTTTGAAGTATAGATAGAGTCAATTCAGCTAATGCATCATGCATGAGATAGTCTGCAGCTCCATGCATTGCAACCATGATGGCACCCATAGGGCTATCGCCATAAAACCCTTGTGTACCTGCAAT
This sequence comes from Saprospiraceae bacterium, assembly GCA_022448945.1. GTDB lineage: Bacteria > Bacteroidota > Bacteroidia > Chitinophagales > Saprospiraceae > Aureispira. The sequence continues at coordinate 43,876 of JAKVCV010000014.1, read as the reverse complement.
TCTGACAACCTTTTTTTTCATATTATTTACATTAATTAAATAAATCAAATATTTAAGACAACTATTTAGGAATTAATTACCAGTCCAATTCGGTTTTCGTTTCTGTTTAAAAGCTATCATACCTTCTTGTGCATCTTCTGTTTCAACTAATTCCATAAGTCGTTTATGTAAAAATTTGTGTTGGTCTTTGTTCGCAATTTCTTTCATATCTTCAACAGCCTTAAGTCCCAGACGAATTGCAGTAGGTGAATTGTTACATATATTATAAGTAAATTCCTCCAAAGTACTATCTAAATCTTTATCAGCAACTAAATGTGTTACAAGGCCACTTTCATATGCTTCTCTGGCGGACCATGTTTTCCCTTGAATACACCAATCTAATACCTTTCTTTCAGGCATAATTTTAAGTAAACTTGCCATTACTTGAAAGGGCCAAATACCTCTTTTTACTTCAGACAAAGTAAATGTACTTGATTCCGCTGCTATTACATGTGTACAACCTCCTAATAGTAAGAAACCACCTGCATATACAGGTTTTGAGATTGTTGCAATACAAGGTTTGTGTAAGCCATTGAATAAATCACCTATAATGATTCTTTTATCTTCTATTGGTATAGTTGAGCCGGAATCGGTATCCCTATATCCCATAAGCGTTTTTAAATCAGCACCAGCACAAAAAATTTCTCCATTACCTAAAAGTGTGACCACTCTTATATCATTATTGTAATGAGCATAAGACAATGCAAAAGCTAATTCCCGAACAATTACTTCATTCAGTGCATTTCTTTGTTTCGGTCGGTTAAGTGTGACTTCTAAAATATTATTATCTTCTTTTACAATTATGTAGGCAAAATTATGTTCATTAATTTTATTTGTTTGTTCTTTGGTATAAATCATTTCAGAAAGTTATTTATATGTATATTGTTTATAAAGTATCTATAGTTAATTTTATTATTTATACATTTATCTCCCAGGCTATCATTTTTTCAATTGTCTTTTTATCAAGTGGTTTTTTCATTTCAAGTTTATCCTTTTTTAAAGTGTTTATTAAATAACAAATAGATGTATTAAGCCATTGTTTTGAAATTTCATCTCTATAATAGGAGAGAAGGCTTATTTGATAAACAATAGTAAGGTTCTCAAAAATTTTTTCAGCAGTAGCTTCGATAACTTCTTGTTCTTCTTCTTCTTTTAATACATTAATTAACAATTGAATTTGTTCTATTTCATTTTTTATAATTAACTGATAATTATTTTCTAATAATTTGATGTTAGAATGAATTTCTTCACAAATCACTTTGAATCCATCAGATTTGTATAATGCTCTTAACATGTCAAGTGTCATTATATTACCAGAGCCTTCCCAGATAGGAAGTACCATCGCATCACGTAATATTTTTGGTATTACGCCGTCTTCTATATATCCCATGCCACCCATTAATTCCATACTTTCTCTAATAGAATATACACATGTTGCTGCTGTAGATTTTTTTGTCATTGGAGTTATAAGTCGTAGGAGTTCTTCGTCTTTTTTGTTGCCATTATCTGCACTATCAATAGCTTTAATGGCTCTCCATGTTAAATAAAAGTCTGCGTAATATTTTGCAGCTAATTCTTCAAATTTTGTACGGATAAGTGGATGTTCTAATGCATTAGTTCCAAAGGTAGTACGGTATTTCAGAAATTGATAACTTTCTATCATTGCTCGTCTCATAGAAGCGACTGCAGCAACCGAATTATACAATCTTGAAAGGTTAATCATTTCAGTCATTATCTTGAACCCTTGTCCCTTTTTTCCTATTAATTTACCTACAGTATTAGTCAGCATACATTCAGCACTAGCCATTGAACGAACTCCTAATTTATTTTTAATTCGTATATATCCTAAATCGTTTTTTGAGCCATCAGGTTTTTCTTTTTCAATTAAAAAAATGCTTAAACCTTTTGTTCCCTTTATTTCTGGGTCTATTCTAGCAAGTGCAAAAATCAGTTCAGCATCTGCATTGCTACAGAACCATTTTTCTCCATTAAGATTATAATAATTATCATTTATATGTGTAGCAGTAACAAGATTTGCACCTACATCAGAACCTCCTGATTTTTCTGTTAAAAACATTGCTCCTGTATATAAGTCTTTTACATTAGATGTTCCAATATGTGGTAAAAGTCTTATTTTATCTTCTTTTGAGCAATATCTGTCTATTAACCGTGCAACACCATCTGTCATACACAAAGGACAGAATAGACCACACTCACTCATGGCAAAAATAAAAGCGGAAGAAAAACCAAGCGCATGACGTTCAAGTTTAAAATTGTTCCTTAAATCTGAGTTCCATTTGACCCTGAACATTTCAGACTCTACAGCAATTTTCTTTAATTCATGATAAGCTGGATGAAATTCTATTTTATTAATCTCTTCACCATAAAAATTGCGTTTAATTAATTTAGGTTCTTGTTTGTCTGCAGTTAGTGAAAGTGGATTCATTATGGTTGCTGCTGCAAGCCCTACATTTATTAGTTTGTCGTGCATATAGCTGAGGCCGACTACTGATATTTCTTTAGATAAAAAATGCTGAAGGGGCAGATCACTGAAATAAAAATTGCGACTTGTGCATGCATCATCATTCAGTACTTTATTCATTATTATTGATTTGAATTTTGATATATTACAAGATAGTTAAAAAATAGAGTATTGCTAACAATATTAAATTTCTATTGTAGACTAATTAATATTAGTTCAATATTTTAGTATTTCATTCATCAAGTTAGTTGTATTTATTATCTATATTTAACCATATTAAGATTTACCTTATGTTTTAAATTTATGTAAATGAAAAATTATTTTTGTATTGCATCATTACTATTAATTATAATGACTTTTATTTCTTGTCATTTTTCTAGAAACAGTAAAATTACAATTTCGGAAATTGATAAACAAAATATTGCTTCAAATACTAAACAAGATTCTTCTGAACTAGAAAAAATTATTAAAACAGAATCGGAATGGGAAAAAATATTAAGCCCTGAACAATTTAAAATTTTACGTCAAAAAGGAACAGAACGTTCTTTTACAGGAGAATATTGGGATAATGAGCTTAAAGGAATGTATCATTGTGCAGCATGCAATTTGCCTTTGTTTGATTCAGGAACTAAATTTAAGTCGGGGACAGGATGGCCTAGTTTTTATGATGTAGTATTAAAAAATAATGTAGAAGAACATCGTGATATATCTTATGGAATGGAACGAATAGAAGTAACCTGTAGGCGTTGCGATGGTCATTTAGGTCATCTTTTTGATGATGGACCTAGTCCAACCGGTCTTAGATATTGCATTAATTCTGCTTCACTTAATTTTGAGCGTACGGCAAAATAAACTAATTTATTTTCATCAATAAATATTCGTACTTTGGCAAAACATTTAAAAAAAACTTTAATGCCATTAATTGTAAGAATAGTATTCATATTTATGTCATTTCAAATAATTTCAGCATGTAAGAGTTTAGTTAAAATGCTTCCTGAAGGACCCGCCTTAACTACTAAACAACGCCAGCAAATATTATCAAAGCCACCTTATAATATAAAATATACAGGTCCTCCAAAAGTTGACTTCCCAATTTTACCTATTCAGGTTTGGGCAGCTACTTATGAATTAGATATAATACTTGTTTCTAATAACAAAGACTGGAATATGCATGAATTTGCTAAATTGGAAACTCTTGAGGGAGATCTTTGGATAATGAAAGATGCTGAAGAAGGCAGTTTAGATCAATCTATTGTAGCAGACCTTCAAAATATTCATTCTTGGCTACCAGAACTTCCAATAATTAGAAAATATTTTCCAGTCAAAGTTATTGATAATAGTACTCAAAAAATGCTGGATTTTAATTTTAGTTATGAAAATATTAAAAATGAGAAAGTTGAAGCTTCATATTTTGGTAAATATCCTCGAACAGCTTTAAAGAAAAAGAATGGTTCAACTATGGGTCACTCAAGAAATCAATTATTAGCAGCTTTAGATTTACCTTTTCGTGATTTTGGGAAGAAAGCTTCGATATCCTATAATGGCAATCGTGCTAAAATAAATAAATTACTTGGATTAGTGCCTTTTCAAATGGCTCTAAAGCAAACACAGGGTGGAGTCAGTAAAGGGAAATTTGTTATCCTGAAAGAAAATAAAAATATACTTACCAAACATCTAACTAAAGTTGAGCCTGTTGTTCAGGAATGGAGTGTTATACAAGAAAACAACAAGACTATTGTTACTCAAAAGAATGCTTTCAGGTCATTGGTTTATGAATTTAATGGTGTTGAAACACTTGAATTAAAAGTTGCTTACGTAAAACAATGGAATAAGGATAAAAAAGGAATTAGAATTGAATTTTCCCCAGCTATACCTGACCTAAGGAGACCATTTGACGGAAAGATTATTTCAAATTTTGTAATAGATGTAGCAGGTAAAAACAACAATGCCATGGGAACTGTTACTGCACTATGGGAAAATAATCAAGCTCACTTATTTGTCAATCCATCTAAACCGTGGTGGGTAACAGACAGACCTATGAAAACTATTATAAAATATTTGGACCAACAGGCAGAAATTTCAATTGAAATGCTTCCAGACCCTCATCAATTTATGAAGTGATTATTTAGTACTGTTTGATTATATTATTTTTTGAAGTCGAGTTTAAAATTAATTTTTTGATCTTCTAGTTTTTCTTCTTTTGTTGTTTGAAAGGTGTTTTTCCATAATATTTGCATAGGAACAAATTGCATATCACCTTCTTTTGCTGAGATTCGGAATATGGCTTTAATAGTACAGTTATCCCCACGCTTGAGCACTTTAGTTGTACGCATTTTGCTTTCATTAGCATATTCAGTGCCTTCTTTATCTTTAAAAATACATGTTAGATTACTTGGTTTTACCAAACCAATTGATTTTCCTTTATAAAGAACTTTAAAAGTTGCAATCGTTTCTTTTGTTTCTTTTTTTAAGTTTTTCAATGAAATTTCAAAATCACCAACATTGATTTGATTTGTAGAGGCAGGTAAATCAAATTTTGGCCCATTACATTGTTCCCCGTCAGAAGGTATCAAAAACAGTCCATTGATATCTAAATCAAATGTATTAACAGTATAATTCCCTTTTTTTTCAAATAGTAATGTATAGGATTTATTTTTACCTGCAGCAATAATAAATTCCTTATTTCTCCCTTTTTGACTAAACGAACTACCTTGATATTCAAATTTTAATTCTTTTAATAAAAGAAAATCAAGAGAATAATTTGTTACTTTCATAGCCATTTTGCAGTAATCATCTTTTGATACAATGTTATCAAATGAAATCTGATAATCATCTGCTTCTATATTGTCAGGAACATTGTAGTAATAGGTTTGCCCGTAGTTTTTATTTATAAAAAAGATACAAGTGAAAAGTAAAATAAAGAAGTTTAGTCGTTTCATTAGTTCGTAAAGTTTATAGAAAAAACCATTAGGCTTAAAATAATTAAACCCACTGTACATGTGGGTTTAATTATTTAAGAAATAATATTTTCTTAGTTAAAATCTTTGTAGCAAGATAATTATTTAGTTATTATTAATTTTTCGCAAAAATTCTCAGCCCCAATGGTGAAATAAACCATGTATATACCTGTTGGCAATTGAGTCGTCTCTAATTGAATTTTTTCACTTTGTTTATTGAGGTAAGATCTTGTAAGAATTTCTTTACCGGTAATATTACTTAAGCGTAAATTAATATCTGAACTTTCTTTTAAGTTGATTTCAATAAATACATTTCCACTTGTTGGGTTAGGGAAAATATTAAGGTTTTGAACATTGCTTATATTGTAATTGTTAACTATAGTTACCTGAATTGTAACCAATTCAGTACATCCATTACTATCGGAAATAACTACATAATAATTTCCACTTGTTAATCCAGTTGCAGTAGCAGTAGTTTGATTACCTGTAGCAGGATCCCATAAATAAGAATATGCTCCTGTGCCACCAGAGGCATTCGCCGTAAGAGTTCCATCAGCATTATCGGTAATAGAACCAGTAAGTGCTAGTGAAGGTTCAGTTAAAGTAACTGAAATTGAATCTTCACAACCGTACGAATCTGTAACTGTTGCAGTATATGTGTTAGCTCCAACATTAGTAAGAGGATTACTTGCTTGACCATTACTCCATAAATAATTATATGGAGGTACACCGCCCGAAGGTAGTATTAACGACCATCCTGTAGAACCACCAGTACATAATATATTTGATGTAGAATCTGATACAGATATTGTTGAAGGAGGATCTAATAAAGTTAATGAAGTGGAAATAGCACATCCAATAGAATCTGTTACTGTAACAGAATAAGTGCCAGCAGATAGACCAGTCGCAGTTGAACCTGTCTGGTTATTAGCATTAGCTGCCCAAATATAAGAATATGGACTTATTCCACTGTGACCATTTGATATTATTGATCCTGTTGAATCACCAACACATCCGACAGGTGATGACATAGTGGTGTTTATACCAGTGTATGACATACCTAAAGATCCTGTTATAGTATCATCAGAGGGTGTTAGATCAGCTGGAAGATATGTGTATGCAATTATACTTGCATTTGTTCCAGATGGGCCAACACCACCTAATACCAAGGATATTGTATCAGACGCATATGCACCTAAAATGCTAATTGAACCACCATCAATAACAGATCCATTTGATTCTACCGCCCATGGAACATCGGATTCGGCATTTCCTGACATATTCTTAATTACCAGGTCAATATCTACTGAACTGTTACAATAATTTTGTTGAAGTCCAATAATTTCAGAAGCTGAAACATTAGGAGCATCTTTAATTTCTATATCATCAATGAGAATATCATTATAGAATGGAGAACCAGTAGAATTTTCAGTTATTGTAAACCTTATCTGAACTGGACCTGTTATAGTAAAATTTTGTAGACCAAATGAAAAATTTACCCAATTATCTGTTTGATCAGAGTTTACAGTATTTATAGTATTCCAAGATGCGCCATCATAAAATTCACAAAGCATAGTATTATAGCCTGTGCCATTTCCATTATGACTGTACAACCAATATGAAAGTAATGGTGTAGCAAGTGCACTTATATCAATAAAAGGACTTGTAAGTGTACTTATCTGGCTTGGTCCAGAAGGAGTAGAGCCATCAATCCATGCATAATTCCCATTATTTCCGGTATGGTCTCCTGCATTTCCTGCAGAGTAACCTGCGGCAGTGCTATACTTCCATGCTTCTGAACCGGATTCTGTCCAACAATTAGGGGTTGATGAATTAAAGAAGTTTTCACCCCATGGAGCTGTTACAACAGCACATGCAGTTGCAAATGTAAAAGGTCCACCTTGTACACTCGTGTCACCTGTTGAGCATATTTGTTGTACATAATATTGATATGAAGTACTTGGAGATAATCCAGTCACATTATATGGATTATTGGTAGTAGCGACAACTGTTCCTGATCCAGGTGAAAATCCTTGTATTCCATATTCAACAATATATGCGGTGCCAGTAGCTGTCCATGTTAAATTTGCTGTTGATGTTGTGATATTCGTAGCATTTAGATTTCCCGGAGGGTCACAACCTCCACATTGGTGTGTGAATGCTAATCCTATAGTTGGATATGGGCCATCAGAATATATTTGAGATCCTCCCGTTGAAATTTGATAAGTTACTTCACTATCATAAAATCCCGAGTTGTATGAAAAAGTAACAACATCTAAAGGGTTCACACCAAATGATGCTTGGCCAGATGAGCCTGAAGATAATGTGTAATTGTTATAAAAAGAACCATTTACGCTGACATCTAAACTTCCTCCATTCCATCCATCACCAAAAGAGTCTTGCATATCAATGATATAGGTACATTGACTGGTCCCAACAAAACTAAGGGATAAAATAAATAACAAAATAAAATATGATTTCATAATTGTATTATTATTATAGTTTATTATTCTAATATTAAATCAAATTATCAACGGTGATAAATTGATTAAGATTATTATTGATGTAAAAATACAAAAAACTAGTATTAATCCCATATTTATTAACAAAAAAGGTGCTTAAAAATTTAAAAAAATATACTTCTTTGGTAAGAATCAAAATTAAATTTTTTGTATTTCTATCCTTATTTTTTTTCCTTTTCAGGATTGTTTTTTTTACTAAGTTCTAGCATATATCCAAGTTTATAAAAGTCAAAAAATTTAAGTTTTGGCTTATTTGAATTGAGGTTGGATAAAATTTGTTTTTTTGTTATTTTATATAAAAGAAGTATCAGTTTGTCAAAGTAATATTTATTTACAGTAATAAAATAATTTAATAATTTAACATCTTTTTTTAATCCATAATTCTGATATAATAAATATAGATTTTGAATGGCTTGTTCACTTTTTTTAATAAAAACACTATTGTTCTCTAGACCGATATGTTCTAAAGGGTTGTCAAGGTGAAGTATAGAAATATTTTTCTTTTTTAATTCTAAACCAAAAAAAGTGTCTTCATGTCCATATTCATTTAATTCCTCGTTAAATTGTATATCAAAAAATGTTTTTTTTGTTATAAGAAAGTTATTAGTCATAAAAGAGCGATATGCACGAATATTGCGTTTTGAAGCATTATTTTCTTCGCGTTGCTTGCCATAATGCCAATGGAGCAACATTCTTTTATCTTTTGGAGCATTATTTTTGTAAACTCTACCACCGTAAACTACCCGATCTAAATTTAGATGTTTTGAGTAATTATGAAGATAATTTGAATTAACTGGTAGTGAATCGCAATCCATAAATAACAACCAATTAAATTTAGATTTTGTTGCTAAATAATTACGTATTTTTGAACGTCCAATATTTTTTTCTAATACTTCAAAACTAGTATGTTCAAGATTTTTTACAGAAGTATTAAGTTCAGTATATTCTTTTAATGATGCATCGTCTATACATATTATCTCAAAAGGAATATCTAATAACAGTCCTTGTTGATGTAATTGGCGTACCAATTTTCTTATATCAAAATTATAAACAGGGATAAGAATAGATAGCATTTAATTTATTTAATATAGATGATTAAATTTTTTGTAATTAAAATCAGCCAGATCAGATTCTATAAAGTTAATCCGCCTTCGATAATAATATCTGACATCGATTTATTTTGTATTTTACTTTCTATCCAAACAACTAGGTCAAAGTTAGGAAGGAAGTTTTTTTCAAATTTTTCAATTCTAACTTCCTGTAGTTCATGTTTAAGTAATTTAAATGATTCCATAATTTGCTTTTCTGAGTGAATTCTGAGGTATTTCTTAAGGTATTTAAAAATAATCTTCTCACTCTTGTAAAGTAGTTTGCGTTTGTACATCATCCTGTATGTATTCAGTAGTAAAGATTCTAAAAGTTGGTAATTTTTAAGTTCAAAGTGTGTTAATAGGTTTAGAATCATGGCTCCAGAATAAATATATTTGTGCTGTTTTACAACTTTATTGGAAAATACTTTTTCTATGCTATAACTAGCTTCTTGTGCCATTCCGTTACATAGATATATTGATGTTTGAATATAATCAATTACTAAACGCCTAAAGTCTCCGACCTTATCATAGATTGCACTTATTTCTTTATTGTTACTTGTTTGATAAGCTAATGCCATTTTATATTGATAAGATAGAAGGTAATATTCTAATTTAAATTCTATTACTCGTTCTTTGACTTTTATAATGATATGAGAATCATTTGAAACGTATTCATGATCGAGTAATTTTAGCATTTTCTGACAATTATTCCATGCTTTGTCAAATAGTAAGGCTTCGAGTTGCAAAAACATTAGGTTATTCAGGTTTGCGATATATTCTTCAATTCTGTTTTTTGGTATTGATGGCAGATTTTCTATTTCACGAACAAATTCCTCCCAATATTCAGCTGCCTTTGCATAGTTTCCTTCATAACGGCAAATAAAACCATTTAAGAACCAATACATATCTAATGCACTTTTTGATTTTGCCAAGGAAAGATCTCTTAATAATGGATGATTTTTTAGTTGTTGTATCTCTGCCATTTCTTCTTCACTTCTGACTACCTGCTGTTTATGAGTTATAAAAAGTGTTTTTAATTGAAGGAATTGATAGGTAAGATCTGTTTTATATTGTTCAAGTAATTCTATTTCCTCACATAAATTTCTGTCAAGATAGTTTTTTATTTTATTTAAGTCTCTTTGTTCCATATAGGAATTGGCCTGACTAGAATAAGCCATAAGAACAAGTGGGAATTTTTCAATTTTTTTGGCAGTTAACAATGCCTTATCATTAATGCTATCAGCTTGTTTATATAGTCCTTTTTTTTGTAAGATTTTTGCCTGATAAAGTAACTGATTAATTTTTTCTTGATCTGAGTTTTTGAGATGATATAAATATAATGCTTTTAAGATTAAGTTATAAAGTCGGTTTTTAGCAACATGAAAGTTTTTTGCAGGGATAATGTCTTTGAATTCTTTGCGTATTTTCTCTTCATTATATATTTTTTGTTTATCGAAGCTATCAAACAAAGATAGTTGATTTTCTGTCCCTTTACTTGTAAAGGCTTTTGCTACTAATTTTATATATCGTTTCTCAGATTGGTTAAGAGATGCTATAAGTTGGAAAAGATCATCAGAAAATTTCATTGATCACAAATTTAATGTTCCATAAATGAGTGTAAGTAAGAAACGTACAGACTTTTCTTATATAAATATATTATTGAACACATTTGGTTCGTGGAGATGCAATATATATATTTTTGAATTGAACATTAAATATTGATACTTTTTTATTTATAAAGAGTAAATAAAAAAATGAGTATAGTGAATTTACAGCCCATAATCATGTTATTATTTAATAGGTATTGAATTCATCTCAAATATTATCTCACCTCCATTAATGATATCATTATGAGTTAATTCATTACTTTCAATCTTTTGACCATTGACTGTAATATTTTGAACGTAAATATTGGTTTTACTTTGATTTTTTACTTTTATAGTTAAAGTTTTTTGATTTTCTAAGTGAATCACAGCTTCTTTCACTAAAGGACTTCCAACCGCATATTTATCAGATCCTGGAGTAACAGGGTAAAATCCCAGACTACTAAAGATATACCATGCACTCATTTGGCCTGCATCATCATTGCCACATAATCCGTTTTGATCTGGTCCATACATAGTTTCCATAATCATTCGTACACATTCTTGAGTTTTATGTGGTTTTCCTGTCCAATTATATAAATATGGTATATGGTGACCTGGTTCATTTCCATGTACATAGTTTCCAATAATGCCATCGCGGGTAATATCTTCATGTTTGTCTATATATTTATCTTCTAAAGACATTGTAAATAAAGAATCTAAATGAATGCTGAATTTTTCTTTTCCTCCCATCATTTTGATCATTTTATCAAGTTGATGTGGTACGTAAAGTCCGTAATTCCACGCATTACCTTCAATAAACCCCTGTCCATGGGTATCTAATGGGTCGAAATTTTTTCTGAATGTGCCATCTGATAATTTGGGGCGCATATAACCAATTTTTTTGTCATATACATTGTTATAATATTCTGATCGATTTTTATATTCTTTTATAAGATTTGTATTACCATTTTGTTTTGCTATTTGAGCAATACACCAATCATTATAAGATAATTCAAGCGTTTTAGACACAGAGGAATGACTTTTGTCATCTGGTACATAATGATACTTTAAGTAATGACCCAGACCATCAAAATATTTAACATTTGAAGTGTTCACTGAGGCAATTAATGCATGTTCTATATTAAAATCACCAACATTTTTTACCATAGCATCTGCTATGACTGATGTCGCATGATATCCAATCATACACCAATTTTCGTTAGCATAATGACTCCATATAGGTAACATATTATGAACACTTTGATCGTAATGCGCTAACATAGATTTAATCATATTATTATTGCGATCAGTTTGAAAAATATTAAATAAAGGATGTAGGGCTCTGTAAGTATCCCATAATGAAAATATTGAATAGTTTGTAAAGTTATCAGAAACATGAATGTTTTGATCTAAACCACGATATTGACCATCTACATCTTCATAAATTATTGGACTTAGCATTGTGTGGTATAATGCTGTATAGAAAGTTATTTTATCCTCAGGGCTAATTGTTTTAATATCAATTTTTGAAAGTTCATTATTCCATTGTTCTTTTGTTTCTTCTTTAGTTTTTTCAAATTCCCAATGCGGTATCTCTGTTTCCAGATTTTTTAAAGCACCAGCTGTGCTAACAGATGATAATGCAAATTTTATTTTAATCTTTTCATTTTCTTTGGTATCAAAATCAAAATACGCTCGAATGTCTTTTCCAGCTATTTCGGGGAAATTTTTAGTTTGATCAAAACGTCTATAAAATCCATCATAGGTTTCATTATTATATTTTTTATGACCATAACTTTTAAAAGGTTTAGAGAATTTTAATGCAAAGAATATTTTTTTTGTTCTTGCCCATCCTTTAGTTTGCCTGTATCCAGTTATTAAAGTATCGTTTTCTATTCGTATAAAACTCCATACATTTTTATTTTTGTGATGATAAACATTATAAAGTAGATCTAAAATTATATGCGAATCGTTTGATTTTGGAAAAGTATATTGATGAAATCCAACACGTTCACTAGCTGTTAGTTCAGCTTTAATGTTATAATCTTCTAAATTTACTGAATAATAACCTGGAGAGGCAGATTCATTTTTATGAGAATAATTTGAATAAAAGCCTTTATTGCCTTTAGGTGTTTTTATTGGGTCTAATATTAATTCCCCATTTGTTGGCATAATAAGAAAGTCTCCTAAATCAGAATGTCCCGTACCACTAAAATTAGTATGTGCAAATCCAATAATGATGGAGTCTTTGTATTGGTAACCTGCACAATACTCATAAGTCTTACCATTGTAACTTCCGTCTGGATTATACATTACTTCAAAATTTGTTTGAGGACTTAGTTGTACCATTCCAAAAGGTGCAGTAGCACCAGGATAGGTATGTCCCATTTTATTCGTTCCTATAAACGGATTTACATGTTGACAGTAATCAGTATTTGAAGATATGGTTTCTACAGATTTTAAATTATTTTTTTGACATGAGATTAACAGTATTAATCCAGTAATAAGAAAAGTAAGTTTTTGCATGTTTTTGTAATTACATCTTAAAAAAGATCACGTATTATATTTGTCCTTTTGAATATTAATATTCAAAATGTTTTTATTTTCAATTTTAGCTTTTGAGGCTTCATGATGTTTCTTAACTACAGATTGTTCTTTTTTTGATTTAGATGTTTTTTGATTTAGATTAATATTAATTTTAATTGGTTTTTTCACAATTTCTAGAATTTTTATAAATATTAAAAATCGAATAAGTTTAATTTCTTTATTTAAGAACTATTAAATTTTTTGAATATATCTTACCGGTTATATCTATCATGTTAACAGAATAAAAACCTATTGGTAAGAATTTTACATCGATATCTATTTTAGATTTGGTATATATATTTGAAAATATATTTTTCCCAGAGTAGTCCCAAATTTCAATTCTTATAGGGTATAAATTGGGTAGAATATCAATTTCTAAATGAAGGTTTTCACCTACTGGATTAGGATAGAGATATAATTTGTTTTCATCCGATTTTATTATACTTGGGCCATTGGTTGAAAATGTTTTATAGATCGTTATAATATCCTCATTAGGAGCAGGTGTCCAGATATTAATATTTAAAGGCATTGTAAATCTATTTTTATCTTTCAAGCTACCAACAATATCTGCATTATCAGTTTTAATAGTACGAATTTCAATTTTACTTTGATCTATGAAGATCCATTTTATTTGGTTAAATGAGCCTGAGTGACGCGTCCAGAACTTATTATCATCAACAGGCCTTAACGGTGCGCCCCAACAACCTTCCCCAATGTATACAACACCATTTACATCATCCCGTATAAACCCCTCTTGGTTGCCAATCATTTTATTTGTATGGATGGGGTGGGTGTTTTTTACAGCATGAATATCGCATTCAACAGCAAAATCTAAACCATGTTGTTCAAACAAAGGGGCCCAATTAACTATTAAATTAGTGTTTTCAGGTTTATAAGATACATGTGGTAACATTGTATGATGATAATGGGCAGACTTCCATAGTGTTTTTTTATTAGAAATCAAATCGTTTTCTAACCACATTTTTTGGCTTCCATTTACAGCAATATTCGAATTAAGGATATAGGTTCTATACAGATTCCCACCAAATGTAAGTGCATAATAAATATCACTATTTGGAGTATCAAATAAATCGTAAATACTTTCATTATTGTATTCATGATTGCCTCGTGCTACGATAATTGGTGTCATTCTTCCATCGTTTGCAATTGTATACTGCCAGTCATCAAACCAATCTTGCCATTGCCAATCAATATCTATATCAGTCATATCGCCACCAAAAATAACAGCATTCGGCCTTGTTTTTGCAACTAATTTGTTTGCGTTTACTCTTGGTATACGATTATTTCTAGAGTCTCCTCCAGCTATAAATGATAAGCGCTCAGTTGGCACATCAGGTGCGGTTTTAAATGAAAACCTTTGACTGGTACTATTGTTATCTTCTATAATAAAATAATAAACTGTATTAGGAAGTAAACCTGATAATCTTGAGAATGTATTATTCATTCCTTTTGTATAAATACTTCTATCAACACCCTTTGAATATGAATAGGAAGACGAATTTGTACCATGGTCAATAATATCATAATAAACAATTGGATTATTTCCAGATATTTGATTCCATCCAATTACAATACTGGTAGCGGGATTATCACGTAAAGTACACCTGTATTTATCTGTATTAGCATAAATAGAAAAAGAAAATAGAAATAGTATAAAAAAAAAGTTATTTATAATCATAAATCATTGTTTGTATATAGGCTATCATACAAGTTACAAAAATTATGTAAAATATTTTTTTTTAAATGATCAGTTTTATTTCAATTTACATACGAATATTATCGTCTGAATTTAAATTTGATATATTTGTATTAATAAAAGTTAAAGTAATTTATTTTGTATGGATACTAAATATTTTAGTAGGGAATTTGAAACTAAAGAGATCTTCTTGATCAGGATTTCTGTTTTTTTTCTTTTTATTGGTCGTGCTTGGCAAGGTTTATTCTGGGATTTACCACTTAGGGCATTTTTTTGGGACCAGAACCTATTAGAAGGGCTCATTATTACACTGACAAATGATACTTGGCAAAATTATGTAACAAACAAGAGCGTTGATTTAGATTCTATTGTTAATAATCTAGGTTTTTCAATTGGGCTTTTTTGGTTATTATGTGCAATTTTATCTTTATATATTAAAGAATCTTGGAAATGGTCAAAGAGACTAATATATGTTGGTTCATTTTCTTTGTTTTTATTGGCTTTATTGTACTATAAAAATAAATTTTATGCAATAGGGCAACTTTTTGAATATGCTATTCAGATAATATCTCCAATAGTTTTGATTTATGTAATAAATGGAAAGCAAAATAATAATTTTTTAAGGTATTTAATTAAAATAGTAATCGCTATCACATTTATTTGTCACGGTTTATATGCTTGCGCTTTTTATCCAATTCCAGGCACTTGGGTTCAATGGTCTTTAGATTTATTATTTTTTTCATCAGACATTTCTGCAAAAAAATTCCTATTTGTCATGGGGCTAATAGATTTTCTTGCTGCATTAGGTTTGTTTTTTAAATTTTCATTTAAGATTTCAATATGGTATTGTATTATATGGGGTTTTCTTACTGCAATTGTAAGGTTAATAGCAAATTTTTATATTAATATCCCAATTGATTCATTAAATCAATGGGCATTTGAAATGTTTTTTAGGTTAGTCCATGGTGCATTACCATTGTTTTTATATTGTTGTTCTAAGAATAATACATAATTGTTATAACATAGCTTACCAATACTTATTTATTATTTCTATTACAGAATTATAATATGACTCACCAAATATATTTAAATGTACCAGAAGATAATATAATTGGTATAAATCAATTCTTTGAGCATAATATTCATTTATTGGTTGATGTTGTATATATGCTTCATAAAATGATTGACTGAATCCACCAAATAATTTCGTCATTGCTATATCAACATCTTTATCCCCGTAATAAATTGAAGGATCTATTAAAAAGGGTATTCCTTCAGAAGAAATTAAAAAATTGCCACTCCAAAGATCTCCGTGTAGTATTGTTGGCTTGATATCAATAAAGTATTTATTGCATACATGATATAACTGTTCTCTTTCTGGTATTTTATTTTTGTCAATTTTTTTTTCTGAAACTGCCAAACGGAATTGAGGCACAAGCCGTTCTTCTATGTAGAAAGTAGCCCAATCCATTTTTATATTATTTGATTGATATAAATTACCAATAAAATTATCATTTTTTAAGCCAAAGTATTTGTTTTGAATATTATGAAAATCAGCTAATCGAATTCCTAGTTTTTTAAAATCTTTAACAGAAGGTTTTTTACTTTCAATGTATTGCATAAGTATAAAAGAACAATCTTCATAAGTTTCACAAAAAAATACTTCAGGTGTTGCAATAGTCTTTGTTTCAGCAATAAGTTCTAAACCATATTTTTCGGCACAAAACATATTAAATGCATTTGTAGTATAGTTTACTTTTAAGAATAATTGTTGATTTGGAGTATTTATTAAATAGGCTTTTGAAATATCACCTCCATGGATAGGTAAAGTTGACTTAATATTAAAAGTCAACTTATCAGATATATAATTGAATAATTTCACACTCATAACTAATTAAGGCTTTTAGGCATGATTATGTAAACTAAATACCAATATTTAAGGTTCTTCTATTAATAATTAGACTTTGAATGAAAAATTAAATTTTTTTTCATTAAAATTACGATATTACAAAGTTTTGAAATTAATTAGGCATAGCTTAATTTTTAAATACATATATAATATAGACTTAATTTTTAAGATTTAAGAATTTTATATTACTATCAATCCTATAATCTATGAAAAAAATATTTTTATCAATTTTTTGTTTTTTAATCATATCCTATAATAATTTATATGCACAAAATATTCAACGAATTGATTCTATTCCCACAACTTTAGAAGGCTTTATAGAATTAAGGGATGAATTAGCGGTTAGTTCTCAGGGAGGAGCATTGTTATTTATGATAGCAATGATGATGTATATTGAAGATATAGAATTAGGTAGAAAAGCATTTGTTATTTCGCTAGATAGAAGTGTTTTAGTTTTTGGTGATGATTATAAAGGCTATAGCCCTCCTGATTATTTTGACTTTCACTTAAAACATCTATCAGAAAAGCCCTGGATTGCTAAAAGCTATATATTAAATACTTTACCTGAAAAAAATTATCTATTGCCAGAAAAAATTAAATATAGAATAAAGAAAGAATATTATAATACATTAATAGATGGAGAATTTCGTGTTTTTATTGATTGTTCAGGTAGCATATGGGAAAGAGAAATGAAGGTTATTAAAAATAATAGGGGAATATGGAAAGTTTTAGATTTTAGAGACATTTTTGTCGATGTAATACCTCCAACTCCACTTGCCGATGATGGTTTTTAATGGCAACTATTAAATAATATTAAATATTAAGTTATAGTTAAGTCAGTTGATTATTGTCTTATTTATTTAATTTATTGATCTTAACATGTCAAAAATATATCTTATTCCAGGCCTAGGGACAGACGCACGTATATTTGCAAAAATAATCCCACTCTTAAATTGTAACAATGTTGAATGTTTGGAGTATGTAGAACCTTTGACTTTAAATGAATCCATACCTGAATATTCTAAACGAATTGTAGAAAAACTTCCTGCAACGACTACACCACCTATTCTTATTGGTATGTCTTTAGGTGGAACCATAGCTACTGAGATGTCATATTTGATGCCCTGTAAAAAATTAATTGTAATTTCTTCTTTTAAACATAGAGATGAAATTCCTTTTCTTTTCAAAATAGCTAAAATTCTACCTTTACATTTATTAATACCTGCTTGGTTTATACGCATTTCTGTCCCCTTTTTTGCAAGAATTCTTAGGATTTGTAATAAAGAAGAAACAAAAGAATTAAAGGCAATGCTTAATGATCGAACTTCTACTCATTTTGCTTGGGGTAGAAGGGCAATTGTTAAATGGAATAACAAAGAAGCAACACAGAATTATTTACATATAAACGGATCCAAAGATCATATTTTCATGAAAGCAAATAAAAAAGCAACTCATATAATTCAGGATGGGACACATAACATGATTATTGACAGAGCTGAAGAGATTGCTTTAATAATAAATAGGGAGGTTTTTAACTAGCTAAATCGGGATAATATTTGTATCTTTGCACCATATTAAAAAAAATCATCTAAAATTATAAAGTTAAAACGAACCGATAATGTTAAATTTAATTCTGTTTGGTCCTCCGGGCAGCGGCAAAGGTACACAGGCAGTAAAGCTTGTAGAAAAATATAACTTAATTCATATATCCACAGGAGACCTTTTTCGTAGAGAGAAAAAGAACAATAGTGCCATTTGGGCAGAGGTGCAAAGTTATATTGACAAAGGAGAATTAGCACCAGACTCTATTACATTTCGCTTGTTAAAAGCAGAAATGGATAAAACACCTGATTCTGTTGGTTACATTCTTGATGGATTTCCAAGAAATGTTGATCAAGCCACATCATTAGATGAATTCATGAAAAATCAAGGTACTTCAGTTAGTGTATTAGTAGAATTAATTGTTCCAGATCATGAAGTTGTCAATAGAATAACAGGAAGGGGTAAAATAGAAGGTAGAAAAGATGACCAGGATCCCCAAATAGTCCAAAATAGAATTGATGTATATAAAAGTCAAACGGCACCGGTTGCGGATCATTATGACCAATTAGGTAAAACTAAACGTATTGATGGTCTAGGAACTGTAGAAGAAATTTTTGATCGTATTTGTAAGGTTTTGGATATAGTAACTGTTTAAAAAGTTATAATTTTCACTATTACATTATGTACTTAGTTATTACAATCTTCTGGATTTGTGTGTTTTGTTTATTACACTCTTATGTGTTCTATCCACTGATACTTAAACTTGTCGCTTATAATAAAGCTAACAACCAGAATGTTTATGTAAATAATGAACAAAAGCTGCCATATGTATCATTCGTTATGTCAGTTTTTAATGAAGAAACAGTTATAGAAAAAAAATTGATTTCAGTCCTTCAGTCTAATTACCCGAAGCATAAATTACAAATTATTATTGGTTCGGATAACTCAATAGATTCGACTAATAATATCTTAGAAAGATATGTTAAAACCAATGATCAAGTACAATTCTTTAATTTTGAAGAACGCCGTGGTAAGCCTAGTGTAATAAATGATATCGTAGGGAATGCAATTGAAAATTATCAAAACGAAGAAAAACACATCATAATTATTTCAGATGCTAATGTGATGTTACAAAAATCGACAGTTTTTGAATTAGTGAAACATTTTAAAAATCCTCAAATTGGACTGGTCGATTCAAATTTACAAAACCCGATCTCGAACATTAAGAATATAAATGGAATTTCGGGCTCGGAGACCACATATATATCCAGAGAAGTTCATTTAAAAAATCTTGAGGGAATTGCATGGGGACGGACAATGGGTCCATTAGGAGGATGCTATGCTTTGAGAGCTGACCTTTTTGAACCTATTCCTCCTGGTTTCTTGGTTGATGATTTTTTTATTGCAATGAATGTTTTCGAAAAAGGTGGCCTTGCAATAAACGAACTTGAAGCTGTTTGTTTTGAATCTTCCCCTAATAATATTAGTGAAGAATTCAGGAGAAAAACTAGAATTTCTGCTGGCAACTTTGCTAATTTATCCTATTTCAAACATCTTTTATGGCCACCTACTAGTTCTCTAAGTTTTGCTTTTTTATCACATAAAGTATTACGATGGTATGGGCCATTTTTTATTATTATAGCCTATTTTTGTTTATTAATAATGAGTTTTACAACAAATAGCTATTATAGTTGGTTGTATATCATATATAACTTTTGTTTATTTGGCATACCACTAATTGACTGGTTATTTAATAAGATAAATTTTAGTATAGATTTATTGCGTTATATTACATATTTTAATGCAATGAATCTTGCATTGTTTAATGGATTTTTTAAATATTTAAAAGGAGTTCAAAATGGAATCTGGGAACCCACAAGAAGAGATGTCTAACAATAAATTAAATACAATCGAAGAAGCTCTTGAAGATATTAGAGCTGGTAAAATTATCATTGTAGTTGATGATGAAGATAGAGAAAATGAAGGAGATTTTGTATGCGCAGCTGAGTTGATAACACCCAAACAAGTTAATTTTATGGCCACTCACGGTAGAGGGCTCATATGTACTCCTTTGACACGTCAACGTTGTGATGAACTTGAGTTACGACCAATGCAACAACAAAATACGGCAGTCCATGAAACTGCTTTTACAATCTCAATAGATTTGTTAGGATATGGATGTACAACTGGAATTTCTGCATATGATAGAGCAACAGGTATTCAAAAATTAACTGACCCAAATACAAAATCAAGTGATTATGCAAGACCTGGGCATATTTTCCCTCTTATTGCGAAAGATGGAGGAGTCTTAAGGAGAGCCGGACATACAGAAGCTTCAGTGGATATTGCACGTCTAGCTGGTTTAAAGCCTGCTGGTGTTTTAGTTGAAATTCTTAATGAGGATGGATCAATGGCACGTCTTCCTGATTTATTTAAAATAGCAAAAAAGCATAATTTAAAAATAATCTCTATTGAAGATCTTATTAAATATCGTCTTGAAAAAGAAACTTTAGTAGATGAAGTTATTAGAGTTAATATGCCTACTGAATACGGAGACTTTGATATGATTGCTTTTGAAGACAAAACTACAGGCAAAAGTCTTTTTGCATTAATTAAAGGAGAATGGGAAAAAGACGAACACGTATTGGTGCGCGTACATTCATCTTGTGTGACGGGAGATATTTTAGGCTCTTTACGTTGTGATTGCGGTCCTCAATTACATGCAGCAATGAAACAAGTACATGATGAAGGTAAAGGGTTGGTCTTATATATCCAACAAGAGGGTAGAGGTATTGGTTTGATGAACAAACTTAAGGCATATAAATTACAAGAAGAGGGGCTTGATACAGTTGAAGCAAATCATCGACTTGGATTCAAAGCCGATCAAAGAGATTATGGTATTGGCGCCCAGGTTTTACGTTATCTTGGAGTTAGTAAAATTCGATTAATGACTAATAATCCCAAAAAACGCATTGGATTAATAGGATATGGTTTGGAAATTGTAGAAAATGTAACTTTAGAAATTGAAGCAAATCAGCATAATGAGACATATCTTAAGACAAAACGTGACAAATTGGGCCACACTTTATTTCAAAATGGATTGAAATAATTACAATCTAAAAAATAATTCATTTTAAATTATTTTTATCTTCTGCAGGGAAAGTTACCTATTTTTATTTTGTATCATTTCCTCTAATTCATTTTCAGCATTTTCCCATTTTTCCATTGCTAGACTCAATTTGTTTTTAGTCTCCATATGTTTACTAATAGCAGTATCATATTCTATTGTCCCATATTTCGACATATCTGAAATAATGCTTTCATATTTTTTTAGATCTTCTTCGAGCCTATTGATTTTCCTTTCAGCATTTTGTACATCTTTACGTAGCTGACGTAGTCTTTGCTGATATTCTTTTTCTTCTAATTTAGGTTTCTTTTTTTCTCCTTTTGGAATGGTGTTTTTAGTATTGTTTATTTTTTTTCCTAAACTAACTTCTCTAAAGTTATCAAGTGCTCTTTTTTCAAGAAAATATTGAACATCTCCTAAATAAGTTTTAAGCTTTTTATTATTAAATTCAATAACTTTTTCTGTTAGTCCATCCAGAAAATCTCTATCATGCGATACAATAATAAGCGTTCCATCATATCTTTTAATAGCATCTTTAAGTACTTCTTTAGATCTGATATCTAAATGATTTGTAGGTTCATCTAAAACCAGTAGATTAATAGGACGTAACATCATACAAGCTAGAGCAAGTCTTGCACGTTCACCTCCTGAAAGCACAAAAACTTTCTTCTCAACATCTTCACCAGAAAAAAGAAACGAACCAAGAATTGAACGGAGTTTTGTGCGCATATCTTCTGGGGATACCTGTTCAATAGTTTCTAGGACTGTTAGTTTAGGATCAAGAGTTTCTGCTTGATTTTGAGCATAGTAACCTACTTTAATATTATATCCTAATTTAGCTATACCAGTTGCAGGAATATGTCCAAGTATAATTTTGGAAAGCGTAGATTTTCCTTCTCCATTTTTACCAACAAAGGCTATTTTTTCACCTCTGATAATTTCTAGATCTACGTTATTAAGAACGTTGTGATTTGCATAACTTTTGCTTAAACCCTTTACTTCAACTACAATCTCTCCTGATCTTGGAGATAGTGGAAATGATAATTTCATTTTGCCACTATTCACATTATCTAGTTCTATTTTATCCATCCTCCCCAATTCTTTGATTAAGGATTGTGCCATTTTTGCTTTATTAGCTTTAGCTCGAAACCGCTCTATTAATTGTTCTTTTTTTGCAATTTCCCTCTGTTGATTATCGAAAGCATTTTGTTGTAGTACGCGCCTTTCTTTTTGCAAGTGAATAAATTTTGAATAATTGGCTTTATAGTCATATATTTTACCAAGTTCTATCTCTATTGTTCGTTTTGTAACATTATCCAAAAAAGTTTTATCATGTGATATAACTATTACAGCGCCTACAAATGTTTCAAGAAACTGTTCTAACCAGATAATTGATTCAATATCGAGATGATTTGTAGGTTCATCAAGCAACAGGTAATCGGGACGAAGTAAAAGCATTTTAGTAAGCTCTATACGCATCTGCCACCCACCACTAAATTCATCAGTGGGCCGAATAAAGTCATTGGGAGTAAATCCTAATCCCATAAGAATCTTTTCAGCATCAACCTGTATATTTTGGCCTCCGGATATTCGATATTTCTCATTTAAATCATCTAATTCATTGAATAAATTGAGATAAGATTGACTTTCATAATCTGTACGAGTTTCAATTTGATCGTTTATTTGTTCTATTTGTTTTTCTAATTCTTTTACTTCTGATAGAACACTCAGGGTTTCCTCTAAAACAGTACGTCCTTTAGGTAAAATCATGTCTTGGTGTAAAAATCCTATCGAACTTCCTTTAGGACGTACAACATCACCTGAATGTGGTGAAATTTCAACAGCCATAATTTTAAGCAACGTTGATTTCCCAGCACCATTAAGACCTACCAATCCAACTCTGTCTCCTTCATTTATAGAAAGACTTATTTTGTCTAAAATCGTACGATCACCGTATTTGACAAAGACATTATTTATGTTTAGCATTTATAATGAATGATTTTTAATCTAATCAATTAATAATGCAAAGATAAAGTATTATAATAAAAGGATGCTAATGATTTGTGTTTATGTTAAACTTAGAACTAAAATACTACAGTTGACTTAAAACAAAGTTAGATATTTGGATGTCTTGAGTTGCTATACCGGTTAAATCAACAACAGTTATATCATTATTATCTCTTTTAATGAGATTTGATGAAATAATATCACCTAATTCGATAATGTTATGATCATTCAATAGTCCATGTTTATATGCTTTGTGAATTTCACCATGTTTTTGACATTGTTTAATACTGTCAACAACTATTATATTTGCTCTTTTTAAAATTTCTACATCAAGTTCCTGTTTGCCTATTGTATCAGCTCCCATTGCAGTAATATGTGTTCCTGGTTGAAGTTTGTCATTTAGTAATATAGGCTTATCAGATGCTGTTGTCGCAACTATTAAATTGCATTTTTCTGCAAGTAGATTACAGTCAGTAGTTGTTTTAATTTCAAAACCCTCTTTATACATATCTTTCTCGTATAAGTTCAATTTCTCAAAATTTCGACCCCAAACTATAACTTTTCTACAGTCAACGATATCTTTTAAGTATTGAAGTTGTAATCTGGCTTGTATACCTGTTCCTATAATTCCTATTGAATTAATTTTAGCTGGAGCCATATATTTAGCAGAAATAGCCCCTGCTAATGCAGTCCGAATATCTGTTAAATATCCTTCGTCCAGAAGAATTGTTTCTAGAATACCTGTTTTTTGATTAAAAACAAGATTTAATCCATTACTTGAAGAAATACCAATTTCAGGGTTTTTATAAAAACCTGATGCAATTTTAACAACATAATTGTCTGCATTTTTAATATATCCATATTTAATATGCATATCTCCTGGTGGATTTTCGAAGCTAAGCGTACCGACAGGTGGAACTATAGCATTATTGTTAGAATATGATGTAAAAGCCTTTTCGATACATGCAATTAAATCTGTAATTGCAGCATTTTGTATAATGCTTCTAATTTGTTTTTTGTCTAATATTTTTGTCATTTTAGATAATGCTTTTAAATTTTTTCATATCAATATTGGCACCACAAATAATTACGACGACTGTACAGCCATCAAATGTTCTTTTATTTTGTATTAAACTTGCAATAGCTACTCCTGCAGCACCTTCAATTATTTTTCGATGTGTATGTGCAACAAATTTAATTGCCGAGGCAATTTTTTCTTCTGAAACTAAAATGCATTCATCAATCACATTTTTACAAATAGGAAAAGTAATTGCACCTTCTTCAATTCCACCAGCTGATCCATCTGAAAGTGTATCTATATATTCGGGTAAAGTTATAATTTTATTTGCTTTTAGACTTAAATCCATTTCTGGGGAGTTTTCAGGCTGGCAACCAATTATTTTAGTCATTGGTTTGACTTGATTTAAATAGGTACCAATTCCAGAAATTAAGCCACCACCACCAATAGTCACTAAGGTATAGTCAAAGTCTTCAATTTGTTCTACTAATTCAATTCCTATTGTCCCTTGTCCACCAATAATTTGTGGATCGTTATAAGGAGATATCCATATTTTATTAAGATCCTTTGCTTTTTGTTTAGCATATAATTCTGTTGTAAGACTATCGTTGCCATATTGCTTTAGCTCTACAGAATAATTTTCAAGGGCCTTTATTTTAGCATTAGAAGCATTTTCAGGTAAATATATTGTGCCTGTAGTATTAACAATTTCTAAAGCCCTTGCATATCCTAATGCATGATTCCCAGTTGAAGCTGTAACAGTACCAATTTTTTTTTCATTATTTGATAATGATAATAACTTATTTAAACTTCCCCTAGCTTTGAATGATCCAGTATGTTGTTCGCTTTCTAACTTGAGATAAACTTTACCGTTAATTAGTTTACTTAGTGCTTTTGATTCTAACAATGGCGTTTTTAGAATATAAGGTCTTATTCTATCTTCTGCTGCTAAAATTTCTTCAAAAATGTTCATATTTTTTGATTTTAATAGAATATGCTGTTTTTTTATAGTTATCTATATAAATTGGTAGTTGTAAAATCAGGATTTTTTGAACTTAATTCAAATAATTCTTTTAATCCTTTTTAAATATACTTATACTATTCGAATTAATTTTTTTATCCATATTTTATAATGACAAAAAAGACACTTTTTTTAGACAGAGATGGTGTTATTAACAAAAGAATTGTTGGTGGCTATGTAAAAAATTGGGAACAATTTAATTTTTTAGCTGGTGTTTTAGAGGCAATGCCACTTTTGGCACGAAAATTTGATTACTGTTTTGTAGTCACTAATCAACAAGGAATAGGCAAGGGGCTTATGACAGTATTAGATCTTGAAACTGTACACAATAACATGTTATTTGAAATAACAAAGAAACAAGGTTTAATTAATAAAGTATATTTTTGTCCTAAGCTTCATATTGATAAACCACATTGTCGAAAACCCAATATTGGGATGGCCGAACAGGCAAAGCTAGATTTTCCTGATATTAATTTTAAAAATTCATTTATGGTAGGAGATTCTGTTTCTGATATGGAATTTGGTTTTCGTTTAAATATGAAAACAGTTTTTATAGATACAAAAAAAGACATAGATGCAAATCAATTTAGTTTAATTAATAAAAAGATAGATTATTGTTATTCTAGTTTATATGAATTTGCTTTGAGCTTAGATTAAACCTTTTTGACTTATGAAATTTTTACAAATAATTTTTATTGTCAGCTTAAGTATAACAATTGTTAAAAGTCAAAATAAAACTATACAACCATCAACTTTTAGTTCAGTATGTTTTTATACGATAAAGAAAAAGGAATTTCAAAATTATATTAATCTAAAAAAAGCAATAGATAATAAAGACTTTTCCCCTGTCTTTATCGCTTTGAAAAAAATGAAATCGCATCTAAAATCTTTTAATGAAAAAGATTCAGATCGAAATTTTGAACTATGGTATTCTGGAAATTATATTGATTTTAAGAATCAGATTTCAATTTCAAAGGAAAGTACTTTAACCTCTCTTCGTGAATATGAAAAAAGGTTAAGACAAAAAAAAGCAATCTATTATGACCATAGATTGTTTCTTGAACAATATCTTGCCTATGAAACTGAAGCTTTTTTTGCGGATTATTGGTTTATGTCTCAGGAAAGATATTTTTCTATTGAAGCTGTGGAAAGAATGATTAAACTAAATCCAATTGATGGAAATAAATTATTTAATAATTCTGCATTTTATTCTTCATTTAACATCTTCAATAACATGTCTTATGCAGAAGAAAATAACATAAAGACATATTTAAATCGAAAGGATACTAATACAAAATCTTATATACCTTTTAAGTATATGTTATTAAACCAATCTAACGCAGGCTATATTTTGAATAATTGTTTGCTTGATAATACTACAATGAATTTAAAAGTAGATAGAGAGATTTCGGCATTGAAAATGTTTTTAGAAAGTGCTGATAAAGGATTAATATATTTGGTCGCAAGATTTAATCAGCTTAAATAATATCAAGTCAAATTATTCAGTAGAACTTTTATTCCTAAAAATATTCTTCTTTTTATTTGGCTTAATCTAAGTTGAATTTAGATTCTTCTTTTTTATAACAATATTTTAACTAGAAACTTTATTGTAAATATGTACTTTTGTGATTGCAAACATATACATTCAAAAAATAATAACTTAATCATATAACAGTCAAACAATAGAAAATGAATAATTTATATATTAAATCTGTTTTTTTTGTTTTAATATTTTTAATAAATCATATAATTATTGCACAAGATGCATATAATATACGTGTCAAAATTGATGATTATACCAATGACACATGCATACTTGCATATAGATTAGGAAAGCAAACCTATGTAAAAGATACGCTAACTAAGAAAAATAAAAAAGGTGAATTCGTTTTCAAAGGTGAAAAATCTTTGAAAGGAGGTTTATACTTAATTTTAACTAAACCGCTTAATTTGTATCTCGAATTTCTTGTGCCAAATAATGAGGATCAAAAGAGATTATTTATTCATACTAAACTTGATGAAAATAATGATTTAAGTAGAAATCTAAAAATACAAGGATCAGAGGACAACAAAGCCTTTTTGGGTTACCTAAAATTTTTAGCTGATATACGTTCAAGAGACACTAAATTAGCAGATAAACTTGAAGGAGAAACTAATGAAACGATAAAGAAAGAAATTCAACTAGAACGTGATGGAATAGCCAAAGAGGTATCGGTTTATCAAAAAAATATGATGAAAAAAAACCCAGATTATCTATCTTCAAAACTTATAGCTGCGTCAATTAATCCTGTCGTGCCACCTGGTTTATCTAGAGTTGATGGTTATCATTATTATCGCAAAAGATATTGGGATAATTTTGATTGGACTGATTCACGTCTTATAAGAACACCAATTTTTAAAGATAAAATAGAGTTTTGGACTGAAAAACTAACTGTACAGATACCTGATTCTATTATTTCTGCCATAGATTTTATGCTTGAAAATATACTAAAAGGTGGAAATAAAGATATGTTCCAGTATGCTGCTGCAGAACTATTAAATAAATATGCCCAAACTAAAGTTATTTGCATGGATGCTGTATATGTAGCACTTGGTGAAAAATACTATTGCTCAGGACATGCAGAATGGGTAGATTCGGCTCAATTAGAAAAAATCTGTGAAAATGTAAAAACATTAAAACCTCTACAATGTGGTTTATATGCACCCAATATAAGACTGAAAAAGATGGATGGTACACCAATAAATCTATATGAAGTTAAAGCAAAACTTACTGCTTTATATTTTTGGGATCCAGACTGTGGCAATTGTAGTAAAACCACTGATAAATTAATACCTGTTTATAATAAATATAAAGAAAAAGGTTTTGAAATATTCGGTGTTTGTAGTAAAAGTTGGAAAGAGATAGACAAGTGTAAAAAGAAAATTACAGACAAAGAAATTCAATATATAAATACCTCTGATGAAGCTTATCCTTTGGCAGTAGCAAAAAAAATCTATGATGTTAAGGTAAACCCATATCTTATACTCATGGATGAAGATAAAAAAATAATGTGGAAAAGATTAGATCCAAAACAACTTGAAGATATACTAAAAAGAGAATTAGATAATAATGAAGATGATAATACAAGCAATTAATTGAATTATTAGTTTTATATTTTTAATTTAGAATGTCTTTATTTTATTATTTTAATAATTAATATTTATCACTCATATAATCTATTTTAAGTAAACACGAAGAATGAATCAAATTAATATAATCCTATTGTTTCTTTATCTTATACTTTTTAGTAATTACACTTTTAGTCAATATAAAATTACCGTTAATATAGAAGGATATAAGAATGATACTTGCATACTAGGATACCAAATTGGTCAATCTACCTATATTGCTCAATCCCTATATAAAAAAAACAAAAAAGGTGCTTTTGTATTTGAAGGCGAAGAATCTCTTCTCGGAGGTCTCTATAGTATTCTGATAAAACCTGATAATAAATATTTTCAATTTATTATTTCCAATGATGAAGAACAAAAAAATCTAATATTATCTACTAGAATTGATAAAAACCCTGCAATAGAACTTACTGAAAATCTCGTAATAAAAAATTCGCCAGACAATAAAGTATTTAATGAATACAAAAATTTTCTTGGTAAAATGCGTCTTAAATCTGATAATTATTCTAGTAAATTAAATGAAGCTAAATCTCAAAATGATAGCGTAAGCATAAAAAGAATTAACGAATATTTTGCAGGATTAGACAAAACAGTTTATGATTTTCAAAATACTCTAGCTGAAAAATATCCAACGTTTTTATCACCTAAATTAATTATTGGCGGAAGAAATCCTATTGTTCCAAAACATCTTACAAGTCGAACAGAAATTTTTCACTATTATAAAAACCATTTTTGGGATAATGTTGATTTTTCTGATGAAAGATTAATACGTACACCAATTTTTAAAGATAAAATGAATACATATTTAGAGAAACTAACCCCTCAAACTGTTGATTCTATAGCAAAATCCTGTGAATACATGATTGATAAAGCATTAGAATATAAAAACAAAAAAGTATTTCAATTCTTTGCCGTTCAATTATTGAATAGATATGCAAAACAAGAAGTAATATGCATGGATGGTGTTTATGTTACAATTGCTCAAAAATATTATTGTACTGGCTTGGCTTATTGGCTTGATTCAACAAAATTAGAAAACATTTGCGATGATGCCGCAAAAATGGCACCATTAAGATGTGGCAAAAATGCTCCTGAAATTCGATTAAAAAACATCAATGACAGTTCATATGTAAGCCTTTATAATATTCGGAAAAAATTTGTTGCTGTATATTTTTGGGATCCAACTTGTGGGAATTGCGCTAAAGTATCTAAAAAACTAATACCAGTATACAATAAATGGAAAGAAAAAGGTTTTGAAATTTATGGTGTTTGCAGCAAACCTTGGAAAGAAGTATCGCTTTGTCGAAAAAAAGAAAAAGAAACTGAAATGACATGGGTAAACACTACTGACGACCCTTATCCACTTGCTTGGGTAAAGAAATACTATGATTTAAGATCTAATCCTTTTATATATCTTTTAGGAGAGAATAAAGAAATTTTATATAAACGCATCAGTGCCGAACAATTAGACGAAATACTTGAACGTGAATTAGGAAAAAATAAATAACATTCAAATAAAATCACCAAATTTATATACCATGAAAAATTATATTTTATCTATCATTATGCTAACAGTTTTAACTTTATTTATAAATTCTTGCGCCTCAAAAAAAGTATCTCAAACTAATGCTAATCAAGAAAACGAAATATCTGAGAATAAAACTAATGATACAAATACAATTCCTTGTTCTGAAGCAGTTTCTGATAAAAATAGCTTTCGTATAAATCATAATTTTAAAAGTTCAGATAAAGAAATTTCAAAAGAAAATGCCATTTCTTCTGGGAAAAAAGAATTAAATATATATGTCAATTCTTTAATAAAATCCTCATATGAAATTTACTTTTCTGAAGAAGATTCTAGTAGAAGCTTTGATTATGGTCCAGAATCTGAATTTTTTCAAACAATAAATGCATCACTATATGGAGAATTAAATAATTTGCTGCTTGAGCCAAATATAATTTGTGAAAAAACTGTACAAAGTACAGATAGTTTATATATTACATATATTAGTATTGAACTTACAACAGAAAATGTTATAAATACTTTATCAGAAATTATCACTAAAAACACCTGGTTAAATTCAAATTTTAATCTTGAAAGGTTTAAAGTAATATATAACAATCAAATACAAAACATCAAGGAGTAGAAACTTTAATTATATTTAATACTAAAACATATCTAAAGATCATATGAGTATTTAATTTTTAATGAATTATGTTTGAGATATGAGAAACTTTTTTCCTTTCTTCGTAATAATTTGTGCATTAAGTTGCACTCCCGATTCACATAATTCAGACACTGAATATATATCTAATTCTACAGATACTAGAACACTTTATCTTATTAGGCATTCTAAATCAAGCCACAGTGATTCTAGTAAAATTGATTTTGATAGACTTTTACTTAAAAAAGGTAAAGAAGATGCGTCCTTGATGGGTGAAAAATTAATGCAAAGAGGAGTAATTTTAGATAAAATAATTATAAGTCCATCTAAACGTACAAAAACTACAGCGAAAAGAATTGCAAAAAAACTTAATTTCGAAAAAGATAGTATTCAACATGATACTATTCTGTATCTTTGCAAGACAAATGAATACATATCAGTAATCAAAAACATAAATCCTAACTTTAAAAGTGTTGCTATTATAGGACACAACCCATCTACAATTCAGGTAGCAAATCATTTTCAAAAAGATACCATATTTACAAGTGTACCTACAACTGGTATAATTGCTATTGAATTTAAATCAGATTCATGGTTCACAATAGGACATAAACAAGGTAAATTTTTATTCTTTGATTGCCCGAAAAATTATAAACATGAATTTTAAAATTAATACTTGTATATCTCTGATATTGAATTAATACAATTTATATATATGAAATATAAAAAAATAAATCAATCACTTTTTATAGAAAATAGAAATCGTTTCACTGCTCAAATGAAACCTAATTCAATTGCTATTTTTTATTCTAATGATCAGATGACACGTAGTGGTGATAGTCATTTTAAATATCGCCAAAATTCAGACTTGTTTTATTTAACAGGATTAAATCAGGAGGAAATTGTATTAGTATTATTTCCAGATTGTCCTAAGGGTAAACAATTTAAAGAAATTATCTATACTAAACAGTCCAATGATCATATTGCGATTTGGGAAGGGCATAAGTATACAAAAAATGATGTTACTTCTATATCAGGCATTGACAAAGTTTTATGGACTGAAGAAATGCCTTCTCTAATGAATGAATTAATATTATTGGCTGACACAATCTATTTAAATAGTAACGAGAACGATCGTGCTGTATGTGATTATCCATCAAGGAATATTAGAAATGCGTTAAATTTACGAAAAGAATATGTTGGTCATAATTTTGAACGGTCCCAAAATATATTGAAATCTTTACGTATGATCAAGTCTAATTATGAAATTGACTTATTGCAAAAAGCGTCTAATATAACTGAAAATGCATTTCGTAAGGTTTTAAAAACTACAAAACCAGGGATGATGGAATATGAGGTTGAAGCAAATATTATATATGAATTCACACGTCAAGGATCATCAGGACACGCATATATACCTATTATAGCAAGTGGCAAAAATGCTTGCGTATTACATTATACTGATAATAATAAATTATTAGTTGATGGAGATTTGTTACTTATGGATTTTGGTGCAGAATATGCTAATTATGCTGCCGACCTATCTCGTACTATTCCAGTAAATGGTCGTTTTACTAAAAGGCAAAAGTCAGTCTATAATGCTGTTTTAAAAGTTAAAAAGGAATCTGAATACCTATTGGTTCCTGGTAATAACTTAACTGATTATCACAAAGAAGTAGGTAAGATTATGGAAAGTGAACTAATAGGATTGGGTTTATTAAGCAGGGAAGAGGTATTGGTACAAGACCCAGCAAAACCCTTGTATAAAAAATATTTTATGCATGGCACCTCACATCATTTAGGTCTGGACGTTCATGATTTATGCCATCGTTATGCAGAATTTGAAGAAGGAATGGTTTTTACATGCGAGCCAGGAATATATATTCCAAAAGAAAATATTGGAGTTAGGATTGAGGATGACCTTGTTGTAACCAGTGGCAGGCCAATTAATCTTATGGAAAATATACCAATTGAAGTCGAGGAAATTGAGTCAATAATGAATGCGAAAATTACTGTATAAGTTTAATGGACTAAAAATCTAATACTTGGTTTTATCAATCTTTTTAGACCATTGATTAAATGCTGAAAGTGCATCTTCACGCATCAATCTAATAAGTTTTATCTGTCTTTGCTCAAATTCTTTTTCCAATTCATCATATATGAATTGGTCATCAAAACCTATATCTGCAGCATCTTCTCGATTGCAGCCAAAGAATACTTTTTTGGGTCTCGCCCAATAAATAGCTCCTAAACACATGGGACAAGGCTCACATGAAGTATATATAATACAATCTTCTAATTGAAAAGTACCAAGTTTTTTACATGCATTCCTAATAGCTGTAACTTCTGCATGTGCAGTAGGATCATTATTTGAAGTTACATTATTATAACCTTCACCTATAATGACACCATTTTTTACAACAACGGCGCCAAAAGGACCACCAGCATTTGCATCCATACCTAGTTTAGCGAGCTCAATCGCTCTGAGCATAAATTTTTTGTCTTCTTCTGTCATTTTTTGATTTTGTATTAAAGTAGAAATATAAACATCATCTACGTATACCATCAAGGCTTATGTTACTATCTATGGGTAGAATATCTGCTTAAAAAAACCTTCAACATATTTTTCTCATAATATTTTAATTGCTAAAGGGAGCGGTTTCATATTTATTAACTCTAAGTTTTCTATATAGATACATTAAAAATCGAAGGTACAAAATTATATGATTATCTACAATCAGTTTTATTTAATATTAGTTATAGATTAATTTGATTAGTATTACATTTTATTAGATTATTGCATAATCATATAATCTTTTTATTATCCCAATTATTACTATTACTTTTATATAAAATATTTGATTCTCTTATAAAAATATATTATGAAATTACTTTTTTTCTTTGTTTATACATTGTCTGTTTTTTTTACTAGTTCATCTTATGGACAATGGTCGGAAAAAATTCATTTTAGCGGAATTATTGATAGCACTCAATCTGGTGTCTCTTCACCAGCGATAGGATTAATTAGCTTATCCTATAATACAACATTTGATACTGCCTGCGTAGACATTAGTGTTAATGGCTTAAGTGGACCAATTACTAGTATTCATATACATGAAGGTTCACCTGGAACATTTGGTGGAGTTGTTGCTGATCTTAGCCCTTTTTTAAATGGTAATAGGATTACAGGAAGCATTTCTAATGGATTATTTTTAGAGAAATTACTCAAAGGATTGTATTATGTTAGTGTGCATACTCAAGCTAATCCAACTGGTGAAATACGTGGCCAAATCTGGCCTGATACCGATTATATGTATCGATCTAGTTTAGATACTACTTTAACAAATCCTACTATACAAAATGGTGAGAATCCTATTGGTTTAGCAACTTTTAGATTAGGAAAATCCCAAAAATGGATGCATGTACGTTGCATTACAAACAATCTTACTGGAAGTATTACTGCCGCACATCTTCATATTGGAAGTCCTGATACAATTGGGGCAATAATGGTCGATTTAACTTCAATGTTATTAGGAAACTCAATTGTTGGCACTTTTGATGCTTCTGCAATTAATGGTTTGTGGGATAGCCTTGAAGTCGGTTCATTATATTTAAATATATACACTACAAATAATCCTGCAGGAGAAATTTGTGGTCAACTGATCAGAGAAAAAAAACTTTCTTTTGATTCGCAGCTTGATACTACACAACATACACACATAGTAAATAATATATATAATTCACAAGGATTAGCTTATGTGTATTTTAGTTGGGATCTAGATACAATGTGGTATGATATAGTAGTAGATAGTCTTTCAGGTCCAATAATTTCTTCTAATATTAGTGAGGCGCCCATAGGATCAACGGGTCAAATTTTGTATGATTTATCAGCAAATATAAATGGAAATAGGGTACAAGGGTTTGTCACAGATATAACCAATTTGGATGCACTGAAAATGTTACGTGGCGAAACCTATTTTAATATCCTTACAAATACTAACCCTAATGGAGAAATACGTGGACAAATTTATAAATATGCAAGAAATGGATATAATATGACATTTGATGGAAACCAACAAGTCCCTCCGATTAACGTTAATGGTGTAGGTTCTGGTATAATATCCGTCGATAGGGATATGACAAATGCACATATTTCATTAGTGTATTCTGATTTGTCAGGTTCTACTGTTAATGCTTATTTACAAAACGCATCATTTGGTAACACTGGTCCTGTTATTTATGATTTAACTTCCTGGATTACTTCATCAGGAACCAATGGTTCAGCTTTTGGTTATTGGGATTCCTCGGATGTTGTAACACCTTTCAATTCAACTTATGCCGGAGTTTTATGGTCAGAAGGGATGTATATTAATATATATACTTCAATGAATTCTACAGGTGAAATAAGAGGGCAGGCAGAAACAAGTACAGCTTGTGATAAAGTAAATACAAGTTCCGAATTATTAGAAGATGTGTCAGATCAATTTCAATTATATCCAAATCCTGTAGGCCACATTTTATATTTTAATTTAATTGCTGAAAAGACTAAAGCATATAATATATGTATCCATAATTCATTAGGTGAATCATTTTATACTAAAAATGTCACTTTATATGAAGGTGAAAACCTACTTGATATTAATATAGGAGAATATACTGCTGGTGTGTATTTTATAACTTTACGTTCTAATAGTCATACATACACAAAGAAAATTGTTAAGTATTAAATTTTATATTTGGATTAGTGTTAATCTGAAAAATTAATTTTTGACTCTAACATAAATTAATTTTGATTTTTTACTGCTACGGGATTCTCGTTGATCTATCTCAAATTTCTTAATAGATTTTATTAGGGGTGTAAGTTTGTGAAATCCATAATTCCGCGAGTCAAAATTAGGCTGTTTTTTTTGTAATAAGGAGCCGACATCACCGAGGAACGCCCAACCATCATCATCAGCAACATCGGATATAGTAGTTGATAAAAGTCGAATTACTTTCTTTGTGACTTTTTCGAATTCTTCTTTTTTCTGAATAATTTTTTTGCCTTCTGAATCTAATTTCCCATCAATTGAATCATCAGGTTTTGTTTTTAAAATTTCAATATATATAAATCTGTCACAAGCAACTATGAAAGGCTCAGGTGTTTTTCTTTCGCCAATTCCAATTACTTTCATTCCTGCTTCTCGTAGTCTTGTTGCTAATTTAGTAAAATCACTATCACTAGAAACCAAGCAAAATCCGTCAACTTTTCCAGAGTAAAGAATATCCATGGCATCTATTATCATTGCAGAATCTGTAGCGTTTTTTCCTATTGTATATGAATACTGTTGAATTGGGGTAATAGCATTATTCAATAACAAGGTCTTCCATTTTTTTAGATGGGGTTTCGTCCAATCACCATAAATCCTTTTTATTGTTGGATTACCATATTTTGCTATTTCTTCCATCATTTCCCTAACATAGGCTGAAGGAATATTGTCGCCATCAATTAATACAGCAAGATTTTTATCAGAATTCATTATCTATATTTTTAAAATTATCTCAACAACTTATTACAGTACTGTTAAAAGTAATATTTATTTAATGTATTTTTATAAAATTACATTTGAATATTCTTTTCATATTTGAAATGGACAATAAGTCCTTGTATTATTAACAATTGACCGATGGTATAAGTAATCATGATCCAAAATCCAGCCAGTAAAAATCCATCAGGGGCAAAAACGAAACTGTTTAAGCCTATCATCATATCTGAAAACATAAAAGAGAATGCTCCTATTGTTACTAACCAAAAACTAACTAGATTACATTTTTTATACCGGTTTATAGCTCCAAGTGTCATTCCAACGAGTGCTATTGAATAAATACCAACTGCTAATCTAAGAACAAGACCTAACTCAGGAAATAAAAGTATATAAAAACCTAAACCTGTTAGTATTGATGGTATAGCTAGGAAAGGTCTGGCTTTAAATAGGTTAGATCTACTATTGCTATTATGCATAAATAAACGGATATATAATAATTGCATAACTAGAAAACATAATAAACCACAGATAAATAAATTTAAACTACCTTTTGATATCATTAGAAACAAATCTCCAAGCCAAGCAAATAAAAGGCCCATTGAAATAAATTTAAAAAGAGCTTCTTTTAAATTTAATGAGTGCGTATTATCTCGAAAATATAAAAACAATAAAGGCATCAATAAGGGTTTAGAGATATAGTCAAGATAGGTACTAAGTGGATCTTCAACAAGTCTTCCTATAAGACAAACTATAACAGCAATTAAAAAACAAATCAGAAAAAAATATTGTTTCATTTTAAATTATTTAACCAATAAAGTGCTTTTTTTAAATCTTCGGGTGTATCAATATTTGGACTTTCATATGATGTTTTCATTACTCGTATAGGAATATTATTTTCCAACCATTTTAATTGTTCTAGCATTTCTGAATCCTCAAGTGATCCATTTTTCATAATTGGATACTTGTTAATCAAAAATGATTTACTAAAAGCATAAATACCTATATGTTTGAAAAAAATATTCTTTTTAAGCCATAACTCAATTGGTAAATCTCTAACATGAGGGATTGGGCTCCTACTGAAATATAAAGCATTATATATGCCATTTGTTATAGATTGGGAGAATGTAACTTTTACAATGTTAGGATTAGTAATATCATCCAAATCATTGATTTTTTTTGCAAGTGTACAAATTTGGCTATCACGAATTTCAAACCCTTTTAGTAAATCATTGATTTGTTCTGGATTTATAAAAGGTTGATCTCCCTGCACATTAACCATTATGTCATAATCCTTATTTTGTTTAAGGAAGACCTCCAAACATCGTGAAGTACCATTACTGTGTTCCCCGGTCATTTGTACATTACCACCAAAAGATAGTACAGCATTATAAATCCTTTCATCATCTGTAGCAACTATTACATTATTTAAATTAGATTTTAATGCCTGTTCGTAAACATGCTGGATCATAACTTTACCTGCTAATTTAATTAGGGGTTTTCCAGGGTATCGTTGAGAAGCAAATCTAGCAGGAATTATTCCTATTGAATTTAAATTATGCATTTATATTTTTTTAAATACTGACAATTGAATTTCTACATATCATGATAATAACGTCAGTCACTATTGTAAAAATAACAGAATAATGTATATATTTCTCTAAATTCTAAAGTTTATATAAATCAATACATATCTTGAGTAAATCAGAAAAATTAAAAATACTTCAAAAGATAATAAATGTCATAAATTAATGAATATATCCAAAATAAATGGCCACGGGCATTTACTCCCAGAACCTCATCAGATTCCAAAATTCATGAAAGATAAAAAACTTTTTTGGATTGATGATGATAAAAAATATATGCGACAAGGTTCCTGGTCTAGACCTATAACATCCCAAAGCTTTTTTCTTAATGAAAAATTATTGTGGATGAAGAAAAATCAAATAGAACGTTCCGTAATTCTTAATTTATCTCAGTTATATTGCAATGGAATGCCATTACAAGATACAATTGATGTAATTCGTTTTCAAAATGATTTTAATGCACAGGTCCAACATTTACATCCAGACAATTTCACATGTGGTTTTGTTGTTCAACCTTTATACATAGATAAAGCATTAGAAGAAATTGAGCGTTGCGTTAAAATCCATAAATTGTCTTTATTGTGTTTGCCTACTCATTTTCTTGATAAAAATGAGGACTGGGTATCTGTAGCAGATGAACAAGCGTTACCCATTTTTGAGCTTGCAAATCATTACAAACTAGCTATTGAAATTCATCCTTATGATGGTCCGAAAATGATAAAACTCAAAGATCAGTATTGGCGTTTTCACTTAGTATGGATGATGGCACAGACAGCTGATACATTGCACCTGTATACACTGAAGAATTTTCCTAATCGCTTTCCTAATATACGTACATGTTTTGCACATGGCTGTATGCTAGGACAAGCAAATACAGGAAGAAGAATTCAAGGATATAATGGCCGACCTGATTTGTTTTTAGATACTACAAATCCTTCAAAAACAGTCGGACATCCAAATATATTTTTCGATACCCTAGTACACGATGTGTATACATTTGATCTTTTAAAGAAGAGATGTGGAGTTACTCAGATTATTGCAGGAATTGATGATCCTTATCCATTAGGTGAAATGGAGGATGTTGCCGATTCATATCCAGGTAAGGTAATTGATGAGGCCGTTTCTTATGGAATAATTACTAAATTAGATAAGGAAAAAATTTGGTATAATAATGTGATTAAATGGCTTGGATAAACAACTTTAGCTTATATATATTTTATAAATAATCGATGCTACATCTAAATAACCTTGATATTGGATATAATAAAAAAATAAATATTCAACCTATCAATGGCAATTTTATACTGGGAAATCTAGTTGTTTTGTTAGGACGTAACGGAACAGGAAAAACAACATTGTTAAAAACAATGTCTAAATTCCTTTCTCCCATTAATGGTTCTGTAAGTATAAAAGGTGATTCTTTAGATACGATTTCAGCGAAAGATCTTTCACAAACATTAAGCATTGTAAACACTGAACGTATTCAAATACCTTATTTAACGGTTTATGATCTTATAGCTTTAGGACGATATCCTTACTTAGGATTTTTAGGTAAATTACGTGAAACCGATCATCAATTTATCGAATCAATACTTAATGATCTAACCATTGATCATCTTAAAGATAAATACATAACATCATGTAGTGATGGAGAGCAACAAATGGTAATGCTAGCTAGAGCTTTGGCACAGGATACACCTATAATTTTATTAGACGAAGCAACTGCTCATTTAGATTTTATCAATAGAATTAAAATATTTCATACACTGCAAACGTTAGCGCATAAAAATAATAAATTAATATTCATGGCTACTCATGATCTTCAAATTGCTTTAAAATATGCTGATAAAGTAATTTTGTTTCTTGATGGAAAAATAGAAATTAACTCTACTCAATATTTTCTTGACAATCAGTCTATAGATTCTGTGTTTTCTATAGAAGGAGTAGATTATAAGTTGCTTTAGTTTAAAAGATAATTTTTATAGGTTTTAGTGATATTGGCAACAATGGGGTTCGTGATACAAAATCAATAATGTTTTAATGACAATCTCATTGTCTTTATATTAATTTGATACACCAAAATATCATTTTATTTAGTGATTTATTTTGATACATCATTTAAAATTTGTATCTTTAAAATCAATACAAATTATTCGTCATGCAAAATGCCATAATAGTTACTCGTCAGAATGACCTCAAAGAAGGTGAAAATATTAGTTCTAAAACTTTAGAATTACGGTCTAAGTATAAACCAAAATATAATATTACAAATTATTTTGAATTTGGCATTGATGACAATACCAATGACTCAGATCATAATATTATTTTCAGTCATATCCACCAAAACAATGTAGATAATATAATTGTTAGTGATTTTAGTCAAATCTCAGGAAAGATCTCCAACATTATGTCTTTCGTAGAATATTGCAATAAACAAAAAATAAATATTATAATTGACAATTATAAATTAGACACACTTAACAAAGACAAATCCGTTAATAGTATTGTTCAAAAAATACTCAATGTTGGCGCTGACCTAGCTTTTTTAGAAAAAGAATTTTTTCAAAAAAAATTAAATAATGGCAGAGCTAAATATATTAGAAAAGGAGGACTATTAGGTAGAAAATCGGGTAGTAGAGAAACTAAAGCAACCTTTTTGTCAAAACATAATGATATTATTTCATTGCTCAAACAAAATATGAGTATACGAAAAATAATGAATTATACTGGTAAAAGTAGCGGAACAGTCCAAAAGGTTAAACGTTACATACAACCTAAACAAAAAAATTCTAAAAGAGAGATTAGTATATTATCAATTAAAAAGGAAAAACTACCTTCAAAAACAAAAACACAAAAAAACCAAATTGTTAAGAAAAGAGAAATTGTTCAATTAAACCCTATTTTTAAACACAAAAAATAAATAGCTACGATTTCTATTCGGTTTTTATTATTCTATTCCAATGTACCCTTTTAGTAGTTTTTAGAATAAAATCAGATACATTTTAATTGTGTTATAGATCCATAAAGTAACTTCTCTAATTATCTTTTCTCAAAAAAAATCGGTCTACTTGTCGGCAATAACAACTAGAGGGTAGGTAGTTGTTGGTGCAGTTGAAGAATAACATCCAGAATTTTTTGCCTTTTTTTCTGTAGTTAGGAGGGAGGTAACAACTGAGAAATTTAAAAAATCACTATTTTTTATAAACTTTAAAGGTGTGTTGTAGATTTTCACCCTCTGATAATACCAAAAAGTAGAAACCTGATTTCAATGCATCTAAGTTTAAATCAATTTCAGAATTATTATGTATTGATTGCTGTTTTA
Source organism: Saprospiraceae bacterium (assembly GCA_022448945.1). Lineage (GTDB taxonomy): Bacteria > Bacteroidota > Bacteroidia > Chitinophagales > Saprospiraceae > Aureispira. The sequence continues at coordinate 2,506 of JAKVCV010000014.1, read as the reverse complement.
TCAATAAACCATCTATATTATAAATAGAAATATTGCTGTTATTGTTAATTCCTGTTATATGGCAATGATCATCAATAATAGTTGGATATATATTTATATCCTTTAAGATGGTTTCTTCTGTGTTGTGATTGCATAAAATAGTAGGATTACAACTAGTGGTAGAATCAAGATTAGAATAAAATAGATTACCATTTTTAAAAAAGCAGCTTAGTTTACCAACGCCATTTACGTCTGGGAAACCAGATGGAGCATTAATAAGTGAAAGAGAACCAACTCCTTCGATCCATTCCGCTCTATTTGAACTGGTACTATTTGAAATACTTGGTGATAGAAAATAATGTTTATAATTATTTCCATCATGTAAAGGTTTCATTAAAATAGAATCTACTGTATAGTAACCAGCATCCATTAAAAAAGGAGAGCTTGGATTTTTCATGTCTATTGAATCACCAACCTGTAGCGAAAAATCATATAATAACACTTCTCTTCTTCCACCTGGTCCTAGTTGATAAGAAAGGTAGACACTTTGGGTAATCGTATCTTCTCTTAACCAAAATGTACCTGAAATAAAATGATAGCCATCTAATATTTTGTAATAATAACCTCCATTATATATATCGCCATTTGTAAAATATGTGTCATCAGAACATGAACCTAGATAACAATAGGTAAACCGCCATTCATTAAAATTGTCAAGTAATGGTTTGTATGTTTGAGCATTAGTAATTAAACAGAAACATATCAGAAACATAAATAAAATAAATTTTATTTTACCCATTTTTAAGCTTTCTATAATTTAACTATTTCACTATCAGTCATTTCTAAAATTATTCTTAAGATAATAATAATTAAGTATGCAATCCAAAGTTGAGAAGTAAAAAAAATAACAATTATACTCACTGGTAAAGCAATTATTATGCTACATAGCATAATTGCTGAGGACTGGCCCATTGCTTTAAAGGTAAAATGTACATACATATCCCATGCTGTATCTTCATTTTCTTGTTTACTTTTATTATTTAACAATTTTCTATAAAACATTATTACATCAAAAATCAAGTGATGAATCAAAATACCACCAATAATCCAATATAAATCGCTACCAAAATAATTTATAATATTCCAAATTGCTGGCTGCCAATCTTCATTCAATAAGGATAGTCCATGATTGATTAATTCATATTCTGATTCTTTATCACCTGTTATACTTTCAAAACCCATCATTAGAACTATCATTGTCAATGTACAGAATAAGAACAATAAAAGTACTGGTATTAAAATAATGCCACCTACTAAGCCCAAAAAAATAATAAGCAAATTCATGCTTAAAAAGTAGGAGAGAACCATAATTGCAATTAAACAGATACATTCAATTAGTAGGATAAATATCATATCCACAGGATTAGGCTGTAAAAGGGTCGTAATAAGAATTAGTAGTGTAGAAATACTGACTAAGCGAAATACTTCATCTTGGTTGTTTTTTTTGAAAAAAAGGATAAAAAGCGTAAATATTTAAAGGAATTCATTTACTAATAGATTTATGTTTGTTTAAAAAAACGTTAACATAATGTATTGTTTATTTTTAATTTTGTTCATATGTATTTAAATCACCACTTAATACGACATAAATCTGCTGTTCATCGTTGGGTAATGATGTTCGGATTTCAGTGTATTTTATTTTACCAGTTGCAGTATCAAAAATAATTCCTCTTGTGTCTTTCAAATCGTGAAATTCATAGCGTTTATTGTTTTCATTAATAGTTTTAAAACTAACTAGTAACAATAATAACAAAACACATACTGCTCCAAAAAAAATACCTGTTGTGAATGATCTACTTTCCATTGTTTTTTAGTTTAAATTAATTATTAATTATTTTATTTAGAAACTTGAGTTGATTATCGTCTTGAAATTTAAATTTATCCTATTTAATATATTATAACATATGTTGCAGATGTAGCACCAAGCTAAAAACTATATGTTTTAACCAGCAAAAAAGAGTTAGACGCAAATTGTACCTAAGCTTGTAAAATGATTAAAAAGCCCGAACAGCGCGGATACATTCAAGTATAAGCGGTCATTTTAATGCCGCTTATAAAGTGTTATGAGTATCATTTTTTTACAAATCGAGTCACATGTTCAATTTTAGTGTCCATAATAAACACAATATAGACTCCTGCAGGTAAATAGGAAACGTCAAGCGTTGATTCTAAATCATTTGAATTGAAAACGACTTGTCCAATACTATTGGTAATCTTTATTTTTGCTTTGCTGTCCAGCATCTCCAAATTATCAAATTGGATTATATTTTCTATAGGATTTGGATAAATTTTTACCCATGTTGACTGGAGATCATTTATTCCGGTGAAACCCAATGTCAAATCAATTGTAATAATGCTATCGCAACCAGCTGCATTTGGAATCGTATCATTATAAATCCCTGAAACTGTATATATCGCTCCACTTGGTGCGGTATAGTTATCAATCCCTGTTTCTATAATCGATGCA
>JAKVCV010000013.1:121454-220910 GCA_022448945.1 Saprospiraceae bacterium | reverse complement strand
ATGTACAAAGATCAGAAATCTGTTCAAGTACCTATGCCCTATCCAAGTGGCGTGTATTTACTGAGCATACAAACTAAAAATGATAGACTTGTATTTCCCGTTATTAAAGAATAAGGGAATGCAATAAATCATATCTTTAGAACACACAATTAAGGGAGACTTTCGAAAGATCGTCTCCTTTTTTTTATTAAAAATAATATATGAATATTAATTATGTTTAATTATTATGCTTTCTATTTGCGTAATCATGAACTCTTTTTAAAAAATCATTGTTGTACTTAATATCTAATCGCCCCTAGATTAAATAACATACTCGATTTCTGAAAAACCTTTATTTATATTGGTTTTTCTAAATATTGTAAGTTGATGTTGAAATAACCCAAGCTTTATTAACCGCTCTTTCAAAGGGATAAAAAAGTCAAACATGCATCTAAACTACACAAAACGAGGTATCCTACTATTCATTGTATTTATTTTAAATTTTACTTTTTCGAAAATAAAAGCCTGTGACAAAAGTATTATAGGGCCTACAGCTGCACCTAATAATGTAATTAATAGTGGTGAAAGAGGCTGTGTGCTTGGAGATTTTAGTGGCTCCGTTACGGTCAATCCTGGTGGTGAACTTTTTATATGTGGTCAATATACCTTTCAGGGATCCATTATTGTTTCAACTGGTGCAAAAGTTATTATTACTGCAGGTTCTTCGATTGGAGTAGTTGGATCGCTAACATTTAATGACTTTGAGTCCTTAGAATATATAGGCAACCCATCTTGTAATGCTGAAATTTATGCCATATCAACCAACAGCTGTTTTGTAACCTGGAGTGCCATTCCAGGATTATCTGGTGATTTTTGTAATTCAACAAATATATATATAGATGGTTTTAACTTTGCATGGGGCCCAAATACTATTGGCCTGGCAAAAAATGGTCGTGCGCCTTTTTTATGTCCAATTGGTGGACCTATGGATTGTATTGTTTTTCTTCCAATTAACAACTTAGATTTCGATGCGAAAAAGCATGGACAATCCGTTTTATTAGAATGGTCATCCAACACAGACATGAATAATGATTACTTCACCATTGAACGTTCTACAGAAGCTATGGATTGGGTAAAAGTAGATACAGTCCACGCTAAAAGAAATAACAGCCCTAATAATTCATATAGTTTTATTGACCAATCACCTTTTCGTTCAGGTACTTACTACAGGATCAAACAAACTGATATTGATGGATTGTCGACTGTTACGGCAATAAAATATGTTTCAGCTATATCTAAAAAGTATAATTTTTCTGTTTTCCCCAATCCATCCCAGGGGAAATTTGATCTTTCTTTATCAGAAGATCATAATTTTGAACATTTTAAAATAATTGATCGACTAGGGAAAATGGTCCTTCAAGGCTCCCTTGATCATACTTCAAGACATGAAATTGACTTAACACTATTGAATAAGGGGGTATATATCCTGACAATTTCAGGTCAGGAAACTGTTATTAGTCAACGGATATTAATAAATGATTATTAATGCGTTGAGTAAATATGTATACAGTCTATTATAATTTCATCCTATTGTAAGGATTGAACTACTAAGCTGAAAAAGCATCGTACTCCTAAACACTTTCTGCTTCAGCATTCCAATTTAAAATACCAGTTATTACGGGCAATGACCATACGATTAAAGGGAATAGCGCTTCTGGAAATGGAGCTACTGGCATTCCTAACATCTCTAATTTCATCACTGCTCCAATAATAAAAAACAGAATAACAGGTGCACAAAGAACAACTGACAATCTTGCTTGATTTTGCCCTTCTGTCATAAATGCAACATATAACAGATAAACGGTCACACATAAAAAGTAAAGAATTAAGGCAAGGTTTTCAGTACCTCCTCCCATTTCCATATGGGGGATAATAACACCAGGACCTGTATGAAGTACAGCAGCTATTATAAGCCAAATTTTTGGTTTTTGTAAAGTTTTCATTTTTTGTGTGTTTTGCAATAATTAAAAAAATAATGAAAATACAATTAGATAAAAACTTGTTTATTAACCAAATATAAAAAACATAACGAAGATGTAAAGAAAAAAAGGAGACAATCTTACGAAAGTCTCCCTTTTTTGTGCCCGGAGCGGGAATCGAACCCGCACTCCCTCAACGGGAACAGGATTTTAAGTCCTGCGTGTCTACCAGTTCCACCATCCGGGCAACATTGCTTAGATAAGCAAAAGAAGGGTGGAAATTCAACCTTTCAGAGCGAAAAACGAGACTCGAACTCGCGACCCCAACCTTGGCAAGGTTGTGCTCTACCAACTGAGCTATTTTCGCATTTTTTTTAACTATACACTTCTTTCAAGTGCGGTGCAAATATAAGTTAGTCTTTTAGTATTAACAAATTTTAATCTAAATAAATACCAAAAAACCGAATACTAACAAATAACTTTTTACAAGTAAAAAAAGTTCCTTAATTAGGATCTAAAAAGATACTTAAGTTAGAAAGTAATTATTGTAATAAAAACATAGACTTTAATGCAAAGATTAATAACTTTGCAGCATCCAAATCAAAGAAAATCATATAATCAATGCACGAAAAAGAGCTTTCGAAAAATTTAGCGGTAACAAAAAGAAAAGCGATCAGCCTGGAAGAAATAGAAGGAAATAAATCTATTTATGATGATTTTGATCCTAATTTTGTGCGTCAGGTCAACAATTCAATCTTAAATATTATTTCAGAGACCTACTTTAGGCCTGTTTTTATAGGTTTTGATGAATTGCCGGAACGTAACGATCCGGACCATCCAATCATTTTGGCGAGTAATCATTCTGGCATGTCTTTTCCGTGGGATGCAATGATTTTTGGTTGTGGTATGCAAAAGCATTTTGATTATGCAGAAGATAAAACTTTCAGGGCAATTATTGCTCCCGGACTTTCAGGAATACCTGCAATGCATCCTTTTTATATGAAAGGTGCCTGGAAAGTTGCTGGAGGTGTAGATGCGACATTTCTAAACTTTGAAACAATGATGCATTACCCCAAAGGTCATCTGCTAATCTATCCGGAAGGTGTTCCCGGAATCGGCAAAGGTTTTAATAACAGATATAAGTTACAACGTTTTGCAACATCATTTGTCAAAATGAGCTTAAAACACAAAACCGATATCTTACCTTATGCCACCGTAAATGCTGAATATACAATACCTTACGTATACAGCAATGATTGGGTAAACAAACAATTTAATAAAATTGGTGTTCCTTTTATGTCTTTAGGCATTCCCACATTAGCACTAATTTTTCCCTTTGCCTTTTATATGGCATTTCCTGCAAAAATGCACTTTATTAAAGGTACAAGACTAAGCCCATATAAATGGACAGATAAACCATATGAAGCATTAACAGACGAAGAAATAAATGCTATAAGAGACAAGATCAAAGATTCTATGCAGGATGATCTTAATAATGCTGTTGAACAATATGGCAAGGCGCCTTATCAAATTAAAGAATTCTTTAGTGTAATCTGGAAAAACCGGAAATATTTTCCTTATAATCTCCCAATCTTCTGGCCTTTCATTTTTCATGAATTTGATCGTCAATGGATAAAAGAACGAAAATACAAAACTCAGGAAACTATAGAAATAAAAACCGGCTGGGGGACAATGCTTCGACTTTTATTTAGAAATCCTATCACAATTTTTTATTTTATTCCTATTATAGGTTGGTTTTTTCTGATCTTCATGGGAAACAGAAAATGGAAAAAGCTTGATGAATTGGGAAAACCTTTGGATGAATCGTAAGTAATATTGAATATACCGAAAAAAAGATGGAAACAACCATACAATATCAGGGCAATAGATACAAAATAGACCTCAGTAAACCTATTGACATTTCTCTACCTATTCAGGACAATCCTGCAGCAGCAAATGCCTGGTATTGTCCCCCTGCAAATTTTAGTCCTGTAATGAATGAACATTTTGTTGGAGATGTGAATCAGGGAGGGGCTGTTAATTTTATGAACATCAGCTTTAATCCACATGGTAATGGCACACATACAGAATGTGTCGGACATATATCCAGCGAGTTTGTTTCCATTAATGATGTCATGAAACGCTTTTTCTTCCCTGCACAGCTTATTAGTATTCAACCGGTCAAAAAAGGAAATGATAGTATTATTACTTTCGAACAAATTCAAGCCGCTTTTTTGACAGACAAAACCCCAGAAGCATTTATAATAAGGACACTTCCTAATGACAATGCCAAAACCACCCGACAATACAGCAATATAAATCCTCCCTTTGTCGAGGCTGAAGCTATGAATTGGTTGTATAAACAAGGCGTACGACATTTTTTAATTGACACGCCTTCTGTAGATAAAGAATCGGATGGCGGTAAATTGGCTGCTCATCACGCATTCTGGAATTATCCTGAAAGCCCAAGGCTCGATGCTACAATATCAGAATTTATTTATGCTCCAAATACAATAATTGATGGTATATACATGCTGAACTTACAAATTGCAGCTTTTGAAAATGATGCCGCTCCAAGTAAGCCGACATTATATGCCTTAATCTAAAATAGGGTTAAAATGCTAATGATAAATCAGCATTAGGTTATTATATTTACTTTAAAAAAATGTACCTTTGATAAAAGCTAATTCTATTTGTAAAAACACTAAGCTTCTATAAACTATGAATACGATCATCACTCTGGATGAATTCATCATTCAACGTCAAAAAGACTTCCCTTATGCTACTGGTGAATTATCAGGTCTACTCCGTGATATTGGCTTAGCATCAAAAATTATCAGCAGAGAAGTAAACAAAGCTGGTCTGGCAGACATATCAGGACAAGCTGGTACAGAAAATGCTTCTGGTGAAGCAGTACAAAAACTTGATGTTCTTGCAGATAATTTATTGATTTCCTGCCTTCAAAACAGTGGAGAATGTTGTGGTATAGCCTCTGAAGAAAACACTACATACGTTCCAATTCAAAAAAGTAAAAACGCGAAATATGTTGTGCTTTTTGACCCATTGGACGGCTCAAGTAATATTGATGTTAATGTATCAATAGGGACGATTTTTGCTATTTACAGACGCGTTTCAGATGATGGAGAATGCGAGTTAAAGGACTTTCTTCAAGATGGTGTTGAGCAGGTTGCTTCAGGATATGTTGTATATGGTTCATCTACAATGCTTGTATATACTACAGGAAAAGGAGTTAATGGGTTTACACTTGATCCATCTATCGGTGAATTCTGTCTATCTCATAGAGATATAACGATCCCAGAAAAAGGGAAAATATATTCTATTAATCATAGTGCATTCTACAAATTCGATGAAAACACGCAACAATTTATTGAAGAATGTATAAAGAATGGCTGTAATTTCAGATATGTAGGATCTATGGTTGCCGATGTACACCGTACACTTATAAAAGGTGGAATTTTCATCTACCCCTCAACAAGTTCTTCCCCGAATGGCAAATTGAGATTACTCTATGAATGTAATCCGCTATCATTTATAATAGAACAAGCAGGAGGTCGGTCAACCAATGGAACGCAACGTATAATGGAGCTTGAAGCAACTGAGTTACATCAACGTACGCCCATATTTATGGGGTCCACAGATATGGTCGACCGTGTAGAAGAGATCATTACCACCAATTCAAAAGTAATGACCAAATCCTAAAAACCAGTTATGGAATAATAATACTAATATTATTAGTATAGCATTTATTTCAATAAAGTTCTTTTTGATCTAAAGACTTTTTTCAGGGTAATGCTTAAGCGTAAAATTTAAAGCATTATCATAACAGATCTTATCGACCACCAACTCGGGAGTAAAAACTTCATCAAAATCAGAAACACATTGCAAAGGATTATCCTGCCTTGTTTCTCTTTTGATTGCTGCCAGTAGATCTTGTTTAAAATCAGGTAATTTTAACGCTGTTTTATACGTACTTACTGGTTCTATATAACCGTCAAAATCTGTTCCTATAGCCAACATATCCCAAGCCTTCCTTTTCTCCTTTAATGAAAATGAATCATCAGTATAAATAACCTGCAAAGCCGCTTTAAGATTATTCCAAAGACCATTAATATTATCATAATGCTCCATTTTTTCTTCTTTCTTTTTTGAAGAAATTCCAGTCATGCGTTTATCAAAAGACAAACCAAATATACCACCAGTTTTATAGATCATTAGTATATCTTCATCGCATAAATTTATGTTCCAAGCATAATATGTACCATATTCATTCTTAACTCTAAATGTATCATCTTCACTATCCTGCAAATCTATCATTTCCTGTAAAGTCTTACGCCCGGAATAAGAACAATGACTTGCAATCAAAGGTATGCTATCTCCTTTTGCCATACATGGACGTATCAATTGTTCATAATACTCTTTACGTGCTTGAGCGCTCATGTGTTTTAAGTCTATGAGAACACGATAGTTTTCATCAACTACAGGATTGTTATGCTCATCTACCGCTAAGAGTTTACGTATTACTTTCCAGCCAAGACCGGTAATACCTGTATTCATAGCTTTTCGCTGATTAAGTAAAAATTCTGCAACTGATGGCAAGCTATGGGCATGACCACAAAGTTTATTGTCAAAATGATGAGAAATAGTAATAAAAAACAATGGATGTTGCCATTTATTTTTAATATGATCAATACGGCCCAATACTGTTTTTTCATCATTAGCACACGCATCGAAGACGTGCCCACCTTCGATAGTCAAAGGCATCAATATGATATTCTTCTTTGATATCTCGAGTGCTTCTGCCCTATTCATTGGAATCTGATAACAACCTTCAGCATGATAATGATCAGGATATTTTACTCTCCGATTTTCATTGTTCTCCAAAACAGTTCTTAATAATCCAGGTGAATGAATTTCATTTTTTGTTACAATACCGGATTTACTTTTAAGAAACGCATATTCTTTTTGTAGAAATTCCCAATAATCATATTTTTCTGAAATAACATAATTAATGGTTTCTATAGGCAATCGCATTATTAAATGTTGAAGCAAAGTACGTATTGGTGCTTTATGATGAGTCGCTAATCTTACGACTTTTCTTAGAAACTTATATTTACCACCTACTGGTTGTTCAGGAGTCAAAAAGAATTCTCTTTCTATTGGATACATCGATACAAAAACCAATCTGGTCCCCGAATTCCAAAGTGAAACTAAATCTGCCTGCCCAAAACCTGCAGCTCTGTCTGCATGCTTTAAACGATACATATTGGTAGCAATAATTGTCCAAGGGCTAATTTCTTTAGCTCCGTTTTTAATTTTTTTCTGACACAAATACAAGTATGTACGCATATGAGCGTGGCAATGCATATCAGCAAACATATAGACTTTTTTTATTATTTCTATAAAACATATTAAGTACTCAATAAGTGATTTTCAGAAAACCAATCCTTCAATTGGTCAGGTAATTTATCCCGCAAAAAAAAGTGATTCCCTTTGAACAGGGCAAGTTCAGATTTTTTAAGCTGCTTAACAAATTTATATGAATATTTAGCAGGAGTAATTCGATCTTTTTTCCCATAAAAGAAAAAACAAGCAATATGATTTTGATTGATCAAAGTACAATGACGCTTTCCTGCCAGCATGGGAAAGTAATACATTGAAATCCATGTCTGTAGTAACCTGGCACGTCTCCTAGGTAAATCAAGTTGTTGTTTAAACACCAGATAAGTAGCTCGGTTCATTAATCTCAATTTATGTGTAACCTCAAAAAACCTTAGCATGCCCTCGGATTCTTCATACCTGTTTCTGGCTCTTTTTCGAAACCATAAGGGGCAAAAAAAACGAGATGCAGTAAATGCATATTGAAACCCGGCAGGAGCAAAAAAATATAATTGATCAATATACTCAGCCATTAAGGGTAAAAGCCCCCAAATAATTCTTCCCCCCATACTATGACACATGAACGAACAGGAATCCACAGACATATCTTTCATCAATTGAGAAATAATAGCCTGAATATCCTCAGGCTTATAAATATCACCCTGCCAAAGGGTTTCGCCATGAAAAGGAAGATCTAAGGCAATAACTGTATATTTTTTATACATTACCCTTGCAACCTTTTCAAACATATTACCACTATCAGCAAAACCATGAAAGGCAAACATCAATGCGTCACCATTACCATATTGATAATAATGAATTTGATGTTGCTGATAATTAATGAAGGGCATTATGTATAGTGTTTTATAAAAAACTTATGGTTATACAGAAAGGTATATATTAGAAATCCGGGAACTCACTTTTGATATTTGATACTATTTGCAACCCTACAATATTGATAGCGTCTGATTGATCCTGTTTCAAAAATTTTTCTTCATAAGTAAATTTAAATTGCTGCTTAAAGCTAAAATTTTCAAAAAAAAGAACAATTTCGAAATCATAGCGATTAAAATGGATTTCAACTACTAAAGTAAGACTAAAATCAGGTTTTTCGCGAAACTCCCATAGCTTGAAATTTAAAATAGGATCCAGATCATCCAATAATTCCAGACCATAATCAGGAACTTCTATGAGATCAAACATATCTTTAAATTCTTCAAAGGTATTTGACAAACCATCAAGAAAAGGTTTAAGACTATTATTATAGACTTTTTCAAGTGCGGTTCTGCTTATAGGTGTCTTCATTTTTAAATAAATGAATAATCTTAATAGTAGGTGTCATTTAATAAACTAAAGGAATTATGCCTTCCATAAACGAATTAAAGCTGTTTCAATAGCCAAAAAGATTAGTGCAATAATCAAGCACCATTTCCACAATATTGTTCCTTGATTTTTCGAATTTATTATTTCTACGAAATTATTTGTATCTGTACCTTCAATTATTGTTACATTTTCTCCGAGTATATTGGATAAATCTTCGGTATTATAGTAAAACAAATAGGATTCTTTTCGGTCGTAATTGTAACCAAACTTATTATGATTTTCTCCTTTTTTTAAATAGAGGTTATAAAAACCAGCATTATGGATTTGGTTATTCATACCAAGCATTATACGACTACCCATTGTCCGTTGTTCAGGAATAAATTCTCCTTGTTTACCTTCAATTTTATATACCATTTCAGCATTTGATGTACGATTATCTGTTTCGAGCACATCATCTCTACCTATGATATAAGCGATCTTATTTTCAGAAGTTGCAGAAAGTGCCATTTTATATAACATGGGAACAAAAGTTTCGCCATTTTTAACCAAGTCCGAATACTCAAGTCCCAAAGGTGCTGCACAAAGAAAAAGATGTCCTTTATCTATAGTAAACTTCCCAACAAAAGTTCCGCCATCACGATATCTTAATATAACTTCCTCTCCTGAAATGGCTCGTCTTGATAATCTATAATTTGCTTGAGTAATAGGTAGTTTAAGGTTTCTTCTACGATCTTCAAAAACATCATTGAAAAGAAATTCTTGGAAATTTACATATGAAACGATCCGTTTATTTTGATCGAAATCACCATATGAGTTGGCATTAAACTGACTGGTTAAATTATTGTAGCTGACAAGATCAGCCTCAGGGTGCGGAAAAACAACGACATTGCCACTATTGGAAACATAATTTTTTAATTCACTAATAAGACCTGAAGGAATTGAATTGATTTCATCTAATATAATAAGATCAAAATCAGAAAAATTAGAGTAATTAAGATTACCTACAAATTGAGAACTAGCTTTAAAATAATCATTGTTACTAAAAGTAGCTTCAACAAAGCGATTTGGTGTTCCTCCATGAATTTGCAAAATATCAACTTGTTCATCTACTTTGAAAGTGAAATAATAATCATTATCAAATTCAATAGGATAATCCGTAATATTTAACTTAGCCTCGTACCATCCGGTGTGTAAAACTGGTACATCTATAGTGTCATAAATAGAAGTTTTAGCAGGAATTGTCAGGGTGCCTAGCGGTCTGGTCTGGTCATCTATAGACAAACTCATACGAATATTAGGAATCTCACGATCGGAATGGTTGTGCACCTTTACAACTAAAGGGTTTGGCTGATTAAGGCTTTGAACAGGTGATTGAAACCAAGCAGAATCAATAGCAACATTATGATTTTGTACAGATTGCAAAGCAACCAAGGTCAAATCGATCAAACTATCTTTATAAATATCCAGGTCAGTGATGTTTTTCTGAAAATCAGATACTATATATAATTCTTTGATTTTATTTTTGCCTGTATTAACAGCATTTTTTTGCCTAATCAAAACTTTTGAGAGATCACGGACATTGTATGTGATTTCTATTTCATTAATTCTGTTCAATGCGTCTTCCTTGGTCAACAAACGCTGATCGCGTCCCTCAAAATCAGCAGTAAGTATTTGAATTTTATCATTCACACTATATGCAGAAACAATCTCTTGAACACGACTTCTTGCTTTCTCCAATAAACGCACATCTTCACTTTCGGCTGCCATACTAAAAGAATTATCAAAAAAGATACTAACATCTTTATTTCCTTTCTTGTTAGCACCGGATTTACTTGGCACATAAGGCATACTAAAAGCAAACACTAAAAAGACAACTACCAGAATTCTGGCAAACAAAACCAACAAATGTTTCAATCTCCTGCGGGTAGAAGTTTGTTCTTTTACCTCCTTCAAAAATTTAACATTCGTAAAATATACTGTCTTGAACCTTCTGAAATAAAAAAGATGAATAATCAGCGGTATGACAGTTGCTATTAAAGCCCACAAAAACCAAGGATACACAAAACTCATTAATGAGAATTATTTACAAGTTGTTATAACAAAAAGGTAAAATACACTAAGGTGTAATCTAAACCAATAATTCATACGCAATTAAGAAATATTTAAGTTTAAAACCAAACTTTCTAAGCATATAGTACTATTAATCTAAAAGTAAACATAGCCATAAGCCATTTTATTAATAAATAATATCTTATTTTTCGATTTTTATATAATAAGCTAATTATATTTTTATCAATTGCTGAAGTGCAATTTTTTTTCCATTATTTTCTAAAACCAAGCAATAAGTTCCTGAAGAAAATTGATTATTAGCTATATTAAAATTGCCGGTTCTATTATTAATAATTTCACGATATACTGTTTGACCAATATGATTATAAATGGTAATACTTGCATTATTAAGTTCTTCATTAGGCGGTAATAAATACTCAATAATTATAGTATTAAAAAAAGGATTAGGTTGACAATTTAAAGTTAATTCATCAGATATTAGATTAACCTGAGCAGTTGTATAGATACATGAACTATCTGATGCAGTTGCAAATGGATTATAATTTATAGCCGCAGTATCCGTACAACCATAAATTAGGCAGTTCTCAATTAATTTATAAACATCTAATTTACCATAGCCCCAGTGTACATTGGGTAAAGCTAAAACTTGAGCTACTACAAAGCTATCAAGTTTAGCACTGTTTTGTAATCCCTGAATAACATCATGGTAATCAGCATATGGCTTACATTGAAAAAAAAGAGCCACTGCACCTGTAACCATAGGTGCAGCCATAGATGTACCTCTATTGGAAATATGCCACCCATCTGCATCCAGATAACTATAATTAATAGATATATAATATGCCAGCGTAGATAGTTTAGCAGCTGACATTACTTGACCTCCGGGAGCAGTTAAATTAGGTTTTTGCATTCCAGTACGTGTAGGTCCTAAGCTAGAAAAATGTGAAATAGCATATTTAGGATAACCAGCGGTAGAAATATTTACAGTATCACCATTCCAATTGACCATATTTGTCCGATTCTGATATGAAGACACAGTAACCACTTTGTCGGAACATGCCCAGAACCCAACAATACTTTGATCGTTATCAGGATTAGCATAGTCAGGGATATTAATATTTTGGAAAATATCTGAAGTGCTAGTTAGATTTGACTTACTCCAGATATCATATTTGCCGACTCCCGAAGTTGTAAATTGCCAGTTGCCAAGATCATTTAAAGAAGAAATCACATAATATACTTCATAAGCATCTTCATACTGGTCAACATATATTTCAAGGGTCACAGGACTTCCACTGGTATCTGTAAACAAAACCTGTGAAAAATAAGCAACAGAACCGTTAAAAGTAAAATCCTGAAGAATATTAAAAGAAGTTGTTTGCGCTTCTGTTTGATATGTAACAGGGTTAATCAACTCAAATGAAAAAGATACCTGATTGAATTCTGCAGTATCTGCATATAGGAAAAAGTGGGTGCGCTGATGTATAGCATCATAATCAAACCAGGTTTTTGAATTATTATTATTCAAATCAACCTGAAGATGAAAATTAGTTTGACGCTCATTACCTCCTGCCTGTATCAATGCACGACCAGATTTAGCAATGAGCATATTATCTATCAATTGGGAATACAGATCTTTACCATCATGTCCGCTGGAGTAGCTACCTACACTTGAATTAATAGCACATGCTTGTCCACTGGCATCGGCTTTATCAAATAGATAATTAACGCCATCAACAAATCCGGACAAAAAAGTTAATCCTTCATCTATTTTGACACAGGCTAGGTCCGCTTTGGGAGCAATACCCAAGTATTTACCAGAGGCACTAGCATTACCCGCTGCAGTACCCATAACATGTGAACCATGATCACCAGGTAAATGAGAACATTGAAAATTATTTATATCGGTATTTGTCCATGAAGCGCCATAACCATAAAACAATTCCTGGTAAAGCGGGTCAGTTGATACCTGATCCCAGAGATGCATAATACGCGTGGAACTATCAGGATTCAAAAAATCAGGATGTTGCCATTCAAAACCATCATCAATGACACCTATAAGGACGCCTTCACCCTGATAACTCTGTGGTAATAAACCACCTCCTGAATGAACATCAAACACATTATTGTTGCTAAGCATAGCGGTATCTTCAATGTAAGAAAGGTTTTTCAAAAGAACCTTTCTAGACTCTATACGCTGAACTTCACTGTTTTTTAAAAGTCTATCAATAGTAGCCAGTGAAATTCTAACAGAAGCAATATCCTTTACACCATACTTATAATTCCCTCCATCTTCTTTGATGATTTGTTCAATAGTAGATAAATTTCCTTTAACAAGAGCAGGAACATATATCAATGAATAATTTTGATACTCCGTCGATTTCATTTGGATATATAAATCTGTATTGAGTTTTGAAGACTGTTGAGCAAATACAGATATAGAAAAAAATAAAAAGAGTACAAAAAAGTATTTCATATTATTAGCAATTAATATTGTATAAATCACTGATATTGTATATGTAAAAAAATGTTTATAACTGTAACCTTTAAGTTAAGTATAACTAAAATAAGCTGCAAAATTATTGGAATAGAACTTAAATCAGCACATATAAATTGAAAAAAAAGTAATTAATCATAACTAAGATTACAATGATATAACGATTACATTTGGGGTCTTGACCAAAAATAATCAATATATTGAGTATTATTTATAATTTTTCGGTTAAATTAGCTACTGCCAAACATCAATCAATCATAAACCTATAAATACTGCACTATGGAACAAGCCATTTTCTCCGCTATTGTATTCATTACTTTTTTTGTAGCCTTTAGAAAATACAGTTTTGTTTACCGCAATATTATGCTTGGCAAAAAAGATAAGATTGAAGGAAACAAATCTCAGCGGATTAAAAACACAGTAATGATTGCATTAGGACAAAAAAAAATGTTTAAACGTCCTTTAGCAGCAACTATGCACTTATTTATATATGTGGCTTTCTTGTTTACCCAAATTGAACTTATAGAAATCTTTGTAGACGGTTTTACATCACAACACAGATTTTTCAGTGAATATCTGGGTGGAGTTTATACATTCCTGATAAATTTTATTGAATTTCTATCTTTAGGAGCATTCATTGCTACTATTGTATTCTTAGCAAGAAGAAATCTACTAAAAATTCCTAGGTTTATAAAACCTGAAATGAATGGATGGCCAAAATTAGATGGCAATCTGATTTTATATGCTGAGTTTTTATTGGTTACTTTCATCTTTATGATGAATAGTGCAGATATGCAACTACATCCGGATCTGAACTTTTTTATAAGTGGGCAACTTTCACCATTATGGGCATCTACTACACATAGTGATCTTGTACTAATTGAAAGAATTGGATGGTGGGGACATATTATTATTGTCTTTGCTTTTTTGAACTACCTACCATACTCTAAACATCTACATATTCTTCTGGCTTTCCCGAACACTTATTACGCAAGGTTAACACCGAAAGGCGAGATGAAAAATATGCCTGACATTCAAAAGGAAGTTGCATCAATGTTTGACCCTGATGCTGCTTTTGAAGAACCCGACCCAAATGCTCCCTTGCCAAAATTTGGAGTATCAGATGTCTTTGATCTACATTGGACAGATCTTTTAGCTGCCTATACCTGTACTGAATGTGGAAGATGCACTTCAGTATGTCCTGCAAATATGACTGGAAAAAAATTATCTCCAAGGAAAATAATGATGGACGTTAGAGACCGCTCTGAAGAAATTGGCAAAAATATTCAAATCAATAAAACTGAGTTCATTTCTGATGAGCATAAAGAAAATACTACCAAGCTTACCGCTGAAAATTATAATGATTCAAAAAATTTATTCGACTATATCTCACAAGAAGAATTATTAGCTTGTACAACGTGTAATGCGTGTATGGAAGCCTGCCCTATTATGATTAGCCCGGTCGATATTATTGTTGAACTTAGAAGGAATTCAATTCTTGAACTCTCACAATCACCAGAACCATGGAACAGCATGTTCAACGCTATTGAAAACAATGGTGCTCCCTGGGCGTTTTCTCCTGACGACAGAGACAAATGGATTGAAGAAGCTAATGCATAAATACAGCGCATCATTCCTTATCCTGTTCATTGTTTAAGGAATACAAATAATATGATTACATCTAAAGTTTAAATTTAATTTGTTTTTGTTTTTGTTAAAAAAATTGGCTATTTTTGGGTTTGGTGGCAGAATATCATATATATAAAATACATTGATTTTAACATAAATCTTTCACTACGGTTCATGAAATAGTGAAAACTCGCAACAGACAATTATGACACTCGAAGAATTTAAGGATGTACTGAAACTCAATAAATTAGCAATTTCCTGGATAGATGATTATAAAAAAAATAATTTAGGTGCACATTCCGGTAAACTTAAGAAGCAGTACAATGAAATGAGACTCCTTAAATCAAAAACAGATAAGTTGATTGAGCAACAAGCAGGAGATAGTGCTGGAGAAAAAAACTGGAAATCATTGTATAAAGAAATAACGCAATTAGCAAAGGACTCCCCTATTTTTAAAAGTTGTATAGATGGTTCTGGTTCTTTATTAACAAAAGGCACAAAAGTTTCTAAAGAAGAAGGTATGCTGGCCATTAAGCTCAAAAAGCTATCATCATCATGGTTTGGTCAATTTGCAGATGATATACAAGACGAAAAGGCGAAAAATACCATCATGATGATCTATGAACAATCTAAACAAGTTCTTGCTGCCCCAAAAGACAATGATGGGAATATGATTGTGCTGGAATTTTATGGCTCAAAAAGCAAAGATTGCCGAAAAATGCGGAAACGTCTTGAATTTATAGAAAATGAACATGCTGGGATGATTGAAGTTGAAAAGACTTTAATCCAGAATGATCCTAAGTTGATGCACAAATTAAAAATTGAAAACTTACCAGCCATAATTTTCAAAAGAGGAAATAAGCAAATTGCAATACATCAAGGAGAATTAAGCCTTTCAGCAATACAGCAAAAGATTTCTATTATAATGACTGGTGCAAATATCAGTGACAGCAATAGCGTTGGTTCAATTAAAGGATTAAAGAAAATAAATAAGAAAGAACTTTATGGAATGGGAGAATTCCTTCTTTTCTACTTTAAACTCCCTCAATGTGGTATTTGCAATAAAACAAATGAGGTCATTGAAAAATTTGGTCGTAAATACAGCAAAATAAAATTCGAATCTATTATGGTAGATGGTTCACATAAATTACACAGAAGTTTTGGTGTTACACATGTACCATGTATTGTTTTTGTACGATTAGGAAAAGTAATTGGCAAACATATTGGCTATATCAACCCCTCAAACTTGGAAGAAAAGATGGATAAATTTGCTTCATCAGCCAAAACTTCAATGGGTGTTACAGATACTGGTGAATCGAGACTTATTCCTGGAGAAAAAGTTGAAGATTAAATAAATGAAATATATATTTTCACTCATATAGAAACAAAAAAAGTGCTTTTGAATTCAAAAGCACTTTTTTTGTTTTAGAGATCAAATGTTATTCTGCCATTTCTTTAAGCAAAATATTCATTTCTTTTATTTCTTCTCTGTTATACTTATTAAAAGGTTTATATAACAAATCAAAATAATAACCAATACTTGTACACTCATCATCCAATTCAATTTCTTCAGTTTCCCAGTATGTCAAGTTATCCAAAGTCCCATAGTTCATAAGGTGTTCATATGTTAACCGTATCGATTTAACCATTGTCGGTTGTTCAATTTCTTTATATAACTCTCTTAAATCTTTCATCTTCATAACTACATCTTCTGTGACTTCTTTATTGTTTTGAAAAGACGATTTTAATTCATCTAAAATCTGTTTCATTTCATTACTAATTGTGTTATTTTCGATTGTTTTTTTCATAGTTCTACAGCATCTGGAATAATTTAAAAAATAAGTCCTACAAAGGTACGCTATTTTTTTGTAATCCTAAATTGAATACGATCATTTTTTTGTCGTCCTTCGAGGGTTTTATTTAAAGCAATAGGCCTCGACTGACCATAGCCCCTATAGGTTAATCTTTCGCTTTTTATCCCTGAGGATAATAAAAAGTTATACACTCCTTTGGCTCGTGTTTTTGAAAGGTCCTAATTTGCCTGTGGATCACCCCGGTCAACGGTATGTCCCGATATTTCAATATTATAATTGGGATATGTCCGAATGGTTCCTATCAAGTCGTAGCATCAGTCGGTGAGCTAGAAAAATCTATTGTTTGAATATTACCCAATTAGGATCGAACCTTATTGTATTGTTCAAAACTTGGATTTTTAACCATATTTTGTAATACCTGACCATTGATATGGGTAAAACTAAAGCAAAAAATGAATAAAAATATCCAAAAAAACAATGGATAATTTGTTCATAAAATAGAATTATACTTTATCTAAATAAGTATATGAATTAGAAAATATTATAATGATTTTAAAAATAAATAATAGCAAAAAAACCTTTGTCTATCTAAAAATTAAGCAGTACTATTGTATTAGAATACAACAGGCAAAGCAAACTGAAACTTAGCAAACAAAAATAAACATTTTAAACCAATTATAAATTCCCCTTTAGACTTTTATTAAATGAAAATAATAAAAAAAATATTCAAATTTAGTTTTCTCGCCATAGTGCTTTTTATCATCTATGTTGCGATTTGTCTTACACATGGCACTTTTACTGATTTCCAGCCTGAAGAAACGATAAAATTAAAAATTGAATCGAGTGGACAAAAAGAAATCATCGTCAAAAATAGGCTCACCTTTTTAAATTGGAATATTGGCTATGGTGGTTTAGGTGCGAAATCAAATTTCTTTTATGATGATAATAGATTTTTCTTCTCGGGAGATAAAATGGTTCGTTCTCCTCAGGAGTTTGTCATAGAAAACATAGCAGGAATTTCTAAGTTTATTTCAGAAAACAAAACAGATTTTATTTTACTTCAGGAAGTTGATCAAAATTCAAGACGTAGTTATTTTATTAATCAACATGAAAAATATCTTACACAATTACCAGAATACAGTAGTAGTTTTGCCTATAATTTTCTTGTAAAACGTGTTGCAATTCCAATATTTAGCCCCTGGAATGTAATGGGGCAAATGGAAAGTGGCCTAAGTAGTTTTTCAAAATACAAAGCCCAAACAAGTACAAGATATCAATTCCCAGGGTCATATGGGTGGCCTGATTATATTTTCCATTTAGACCGATGCATGTCGGTACAAAAATATAAAACAGCCCATCCTGAAGGTAAAGAACTAGTTATTGTAAACACGCATAATTCTGCTTATGACGGTGGCAAACTGAAAGATAAAGAAATGCAATATTTCAGGGAGTTTATTTTAAAAGAATACAACAAAGGTAATTATATTGTAGTAGGAGGAGACTGGAACCAAACTCCCCCTAATGTTCCATTTGACAAAGCAGGATTAGCAATTGGCGTTGCTACAGACTCTACGTATCAACCCGCTAATATCGCTTCAGATTTTTTACCTGAAGACTGGCAATGGACATTTGATGACAAAGTCCCTACAAACAGAGCATTGAAAAATGTACTTGATTATGGCAAAACTCCTGTAACGTTGATAGATTATTTCCTAGTTTCTCCAAATATAAATGTAATAAAAGTTGAAGGCAAAAATCTAAAATTCGAACATTCTGACCACAATCCTGTTATGATGGAAATCGAACTTATAGGGTTAGAAGAAATTAAAACAGATAGTAATATAATAGTTCAATAAAATATTCCCATTCTATCTTTATTTAATCGAATCATATCATAAATTATTTTCAGCCAGATCACAATACAAGGAAATGCTTTTAAAGTATAAGGTTTAACAAATTCTTCTCTTAAATATTCTGGGAAAATATCTGTTGGTGATAATGATGTTAAAATAAATGCAAAAACAAAAAGTGCTATATTTACTTTGTTTTTTTCACTGCCGACAAACCATAACGAAACTCCAGTCATTGCAATAATAAATGTAGGAGATTCTGCTTTATGATTAAATATAACTATCCATATCAAAATAGATGTAAGTGTTAAAAATTTGAAAGTATAAATATTATATGCTTTAACTCTGATGAGCGGAAATAAAAATATAATAATTCCAGTAAGAACAATAATACTATTATAATTCGCTATGTGAAACCATGAATTCAAACACCCCATTACCGAGTAACCATATGAAGCAGAATGATCATTTAATAACATTTCTACATAACTATTCAACAGAAATATATATTGGTTAAAATCTACATACAGACAAGGTATCATAAAAAGCAAAATAGCCCAAAAGGCCGTATATAGTAACAATTTCGATTTATGAGGATAAAAAAGAAAAAGTGCAAATCCTACTATTCCAAATAATTTAATAAAACCTGAAAATACAATACAGAATGTAGCAAACAAATAGTTCTTATTTTCGAGCATTCCAAAAGATAAAACCAAAAGGCCTGCTATTAAAGCATTAGATTGTTCATTCTGCATACATGTCATTAACTCAATTAAAATAATTGAAAGTATTAGACCTTTCTCAAAATTATCTAAACGAGGAAGGTAGTAAACTGCCAAAAGCAAAATAAAAGCGTTTAGAAAATTCCATAGATTCAGGCCAATCCAGTCGGGAAAGAAAGCAAAAAAACCAAAAAAAGCTGAAAAAGTAGGTGTGTACTTGTATAGGTCCCAATGTTCGTCAGGATATAACATATACAAGTCTTGTTTATCTTTCAGATGATGGAATGATTTTTCAAAAATTGTATAATTATTATAATTATTGTATTCTTTATCACTTCCAGAAAACATCTTAGGCCCTAAGGTCAGAGACTGAATTCCTGCAAATAACGCAAAAATTGCAAAGACGATTACTAAACTATATTTGTTTGATATTAGTTTTTTGATCCTATCTTTCATATAATGCCATATACTTAGAAGGTATTGAGATGATAATGATATCCATTCAGGTTGCTTAATATAAACCTGAAAAGCAGCCATTTTCTTTAACTAAATGCTGCATTATAAAGACTATCACTTGGGAAGTTTTCGACCATTATGATCAAGAAAAGTTACTTTCTTTTCATGTTCAACATTCATAGTGGGTTTACCTTTGTATTCTCTTATTTTTCCAGAAATACATATTTTCTTTCCTAGAAATTCTATTTCAGGTTCGTAAGTGAAATTTTTAACATTATCTGACCATATAGAACCTGAGAAAGTATGGTTAGGGAATTTAGAGTCAAAATTAAAAAAAACTGAACCTGTACTGGTTTTTCTGGTTGAAACAATAACTCCACATACACAAGCTTTTTTATCAACAAATAAATCTGCCTCAACAGAATTAAGTGTATTGTTGGGCCTGTCGTTTAAACCCAAAGGATTCTGAGTAGGTATCTCCCCTTCTTTTAAAGCTTCCCATTTACTAAAATCATATGTAGATTCCAGTTTTGATTGAAGGTCTTCTGGCAAGTTTGAGAAAAAATCAATTCCTGTTAATTTTTCTACTTCGTCAATTGTTGTTGCATAAGTAATAAACGGTTTCTTACAAGACGCATTAGGCATCAAAAAAGCTATAGCTTTCTTTTCATCACCCTCTATATCAAGAATCAACTTAAAATAACGATTAGGAATAGAAACAACATTAGGGCCTTGGGTAATAGTTTCTAAGCCCTTATCATAAATTGGCCCTGTAACAACAATTAATTGCTCGTTTGTAACCCAAACATGTTTTCTTACAAAACTTTCTAATTTAGCCCATATTTCTCTATTGAATTCTGGGCGCTGAGGAGAGATATTTGAATAAACATAAGATTCACTAATAGCCCTTGGCGACCACCTAAAATCTGCAGAAGGAGCTAAATGCCCCCTATCAAAACCACTATACCAATAATCTGATTTAACAGCAGTTCCACTTTTTACCAAAGAATCTTTTCTAAAATCATTTGTTCTCGGTAAATTTCCTTTATTGACAGCTGGAATAATAATATGAGAAACCCAATTTGCCTGTTCATGTCTCTCATTATAACTTAAAATCATTGCCCCATGCTCAACCAATTCATCATCTACATCTTCACTTAAAACTGGCAACCCAACGGCATGTAAATCTTCTCTGATCTTATTTAAACGATATATTTCCAATTCACTAGACAAATCTATTTGTCTTAACTCTAATTCATGTTGTTGTTTTTCTAACTCCTTAATTATTTCACGAGTCTCCTGCCCCTTTAAAGTTCCTGACCAGAATAATAATGCAATTAAAAAATGAATATACTTATACATTTAAATTAGGTTTGCAATTTGAAAAAACAACGCCTCTACCAACCTTAACATGAATATCCTTTATTCTGCGACAAAGATACAATAAAATTACTGTTTTTTGCATAGAGAAAATAAAATTCATAAAATAAATCAAAGATTATTAAAAAAGGTATTATTTCAATTTAATAGATTGAATAAAGAGGTGATTAGTTTTAATAATAATTAAAAAATCGTGCCTAAAATCATTATATTGCGAAATTAATTAACTGCTTATAACAATAAAAAATGAAATACATTCTACAACTCTTTTTTTCACTATTTATTTTTTTAAATTCTACTTTCAGTCAACATCTTATTTCCTATCAACTTGTACAACATTATACTCCACAAGACTTAATTTCAATAATGAATAACTTAGGATTTCCACAAGGTTTTCTTATACCTGAGTATTCAATTGATTATTATAAAATTACATATAGTACAAGAAATGCTCAGGATACAGGAACAACAATTGCTACTGGTGGAATGGCAGTTCCTTCAGGAATCACTTGCCCTGTACCACTATTAAGTTATCAACACGGTACAGAATCCAGGCGTTATTATATTCCTTCTTATCAGGGAGGCTCTGAATACAAGATTGGGATGATTGCTGCGTCTCTTACAGGATGTGTAATAAGTATGCCTGATTATCTCGGCATGGGTGACTCTCCTGGTTTTCACCCGTATATCCATGCAGCATCTGAAGCTTCTGCTACAATTGATTTATTACGAACAGTTAGAGAGCTTAAAGATAGTATAGGCTATAACCTAAATGATCAACTTTTTTTATTTGGATATTCTCAAGGAGGACATTCAACAATGGCTACATTCAAGGAAATTGAAACTAATTTTTCTTCAGAATTTACTGTTACAGCTTGTACACCTATGTCTGGGCCATATGATGTTTCTGGAGTACAGGCAGTAACAATGACTAATGATACTCCATATGCAAGTCCAGGTTATCTCCCGTATGTTATAATGGGTCTTCAAGAAGCATATGGTAATATTTATAACGACCTTTCTGAAATCTTTAAACCACCATATGATTCATTATTACCTTTATATTTCGATGGAACTAATGGGATCAACTGGATTAATAATCAATTGCCTGACACACCAAATGTAATGCTTGATTCTGCTTTTTTAAATGGATTTCTTAACGACCCCAACCACTTTGCTTGGAGTATGCTAAAAGACAACGACCTGTACAATTGGGCTCCGGTTGCACCATTGACAATGTATTATTGTACAGCAGATGAACAAGTTTTCTATGAGAATGCTCTTGTAGCTAGAGATACAATGCATTCATTGGGCGCAACACATGTTGATGCAGTTAATCTTGGAAATCTAGATCATACAAATTGTGCGCCAATGTGTTTTCTAAACAGCTTTGCACTATTCGAAATGTATATGGACATGACAGGTGGAATGACAATAAGTAG
Source organism: Saprospiraceae bacterium (assembly GCA_022448945.1). Lineage (GTDB taxonomy): Bacteria > Bacteroidota > Bacteroidia > Chitinophagales > Saprospiraceae > Aureispira. The sequence goes on along the minus strand of JAKVCV010000013.1, from coordinate 198,372 downwards.
TTCTGTAAATGATGCCACATCAGCATCTTCATCAGATGGAACAATAACACTAAATGCTGATAATGGATCTGGACCATATACATATGAATGGCAAGATGCATTAGCAGGACAGACTACATCAACTGTTACTGGGTTAGGATCAAATACTTATCAAGTTCAGGTTACTGATGCAAGAGGTTGTTTTATCATTCAAGATATAAACGTTAATGTTTCGACAAGTATCAACGTAAAAAAAGTAGAAAATTATTTTAAGTTGATGCCTAATCCTGCAAAGAATATCGTCTATTTACAAGTAACACTTCCTTTGTCAAAAACATATAACATTAGTATAATAGACTTAAATGGAAGAATTATACATCAAACCTTGAATACGAAATTACCATTCATCCGTTATGACATTAGCCTTATTCCAAATGGTACGTATTTGGTACAACTTCACCATGAAGACAAAGTGTACACACGGAAATTAAATATTCAAAGATAATCCCAAGAGCAAAAAACAGAGATAGTTGAACTACCTCTGTTTTTGTTTCTTTTTTTCTTTGGGGTCATCCCCTTCCTCATAAATAATATATTTCCCCATTGTACCTAAAAATCTTTTTCCCATACTTTCTCGTTCTGTTATTGACTTAAAATCTTTTTGGAAAGCCAAAGATGGATCTATGACGGGCGTTTTCATATCAACAGTCTTTAAAGAATCAAAAACAATGGGCATAAAAGAAATATCATCAAGCATAATTTTCTTTGCAAAATTTCTAAGAAATGAATTTTGAAAAGGATCTGTAGTCAAAGCAATATTATGCAGACCATTTTTCCGTGCTAAAACATATGAATAATATAAATTTTCAGAACTGTGCTCTGCTCGATCTTCAATAAAAATATTTTCCTTTAGCACTCCAAGTTTTTCCGCATATAGAGCCATAATTTTAGATTCTGTATATGGAGAATATACAGAACTGCCAGAAAAAATAATATTTTTAGTTATTCCCTTTTTGTACAAATAAATTGCCCAGTGGACTCGTATTTTCATTACATCACTCCATACGCTATCTTCAAAAGGGACACCTGGTACAATCACAGCATCATAAGGGCTATATTTTACAAAACGCTTATATGAACGGCCTGCACCAAGACTAAGGCAAGAACAAATAAAAATACTACAGATACTAATGAAAACAATATTTCGAATAAATTTTGTTAATATGTTCATATATTTTTTATCTAGATAAACGAGTCTTACTTTAAGTGTTGAGCAAACATAAACAAAGCATGGTTTAATTTCATCTTTGCACTAACAAATTGAAAATAGTATATATAAATCTAAGATAAAAAATTAAAAGCTAAATATTTTTCTTATCTCACCCCTTCTTCAATAAGGATAGTAAGCGCTTTTAACTGATCTTTCAAATCATTGATTGATAATTGAGTTGTATTTTTTGTTGTTTTAAGTTCTTGTTGCAAGTTATTTATTATTTGTTGTTGTTCTTTTGTAGCTTCTAACAGTACTGGTACAAGACCTGAATAGTTTACAGTTAAATTCCCATTTCCATCGTTACGAACTAATTCCGGATATAAAGCCTGTACTTCTTGTGCTAATACACCAATCTGTCTTTGATCTCCACGTTTTTGTTTATCATTCCAGTAATAAGAATACCCTCCTATTTTCATGATATTGGAAAGAGACATAGCCAAAGGTTTAATAGTGTTTTTCAGTCTTGCATCAGAACTTTGAGTCAAAGTTCCAGCCAAGCTCATGTTCCCATTTTTAAATAGAACTAAAGCATCACTTTTATTTTGTAATGAAGTACCATTGCCAACAACTAATAACCGATCATTAGGGTCATGGGAAGAATTAGAGAATGGGATGACATCAGTACTATATGCTCCAATAGCTGTTTCGTAGGCAGAACTAGCTGTAGTATAATAACCTAAAGATGTAGAATAACTACCAGAAGCTACTGTGTGCCTACCCATTGCCGTAGAATGACTTCCACTTGAAATAGTATTTCTTCCCATTGCAGTCGAATAGTTTCCAGAGGCATCGCTATTTCTTCCCATTGCTGTAGAATTATTTCCACTTGAAATGGTATTCCTCCCCATGGCAATAGAATAGTTTCCAGTAGCCCCTTGTATTGAAGAAGCGGGAGAAGAAAAACTCAAATCTACTGCTTCAGTTCCGATATCACCATAATTACCAGGATCATTACCAATAAAACGCCAACCATCTTTAGAGTTTTCGGTAATCCTGTCCAATCCTTCATTAACATAAGTACTCAAATCTACTGTTGAAGTATTACCAGTTATAGAAATAATATTGCCTGATAATGATAGTGATTGATTATTTGCACCTACATTTTGCCAAGCGGTTCCATCATAATAATAAAATCCTGTTAAACCATCATTTTGATAAATTAACATCCCCTCTGCAGAAGGATCTGGAGCTGAAAAGATTGAATTCTTTTGCAATTCTGTCATCCTGCTAATTAACAATCCTTTTTGTGTAGATTCTAATTCTAACATAGCATTAGAATTAACTGTACTCGTATTGTTTGATGAAATTATAACACCTTGCGCATATGAGTAACTAATTATAAAGAAATATAGCAAGACAGTAGTTAGCGTTAGTAGTTTCATTGGTTTAATTTTAAATTGATAAAATAGTATGTAATTTTTTCGTTAAAATGATTTTTGATTTTATAAAATCTTTAAATCGAAAATCATATTTTTTCTTAGAATATAAACAAATGTTATTATTCTTTAATTATTGTTTGTTTATCTACAATCTGGTTATTATCATCAGATACATTGATTATATAGCTACCAGATGGATAATTTTTAAAATCTAATAATATATTATTTGTACCAAAAACAGCATTGTAATTTGATTTATATATCGTTATCCCTGAAATGTCTGAAACCGATAATGTTAATGATTTATTATCGATACTATAATAATTATAGTTGACATAATCAGTAGTTGGATTTGGGTAAAAGCTAGAGCAATTAACATTATTTGATGATACTGAAACAGGTAAAATAACATTAGGATTAGTCGCATTTATTTCAAAACGATTTGTAGGATCATTTGGACTAGCCTGAAACACATATGAACTATTATTAAGCACATGACTTGTCGATAACAATAAATCATTTAATATCACCAATTCACCAACTTCAAAATTGGTGAATTCCTCTAGAGAAATTTCATAAGTACCAGCAACTGCTACTGATGTATAGAGTGGGATTGTTGTTTGAGAAATACTCGAATTTAATGGTAACCCATTAATACTTACAAGATTATTAGGGGTAACACTAGCAAACTCAATGGGGTTAGACTGACCAGAATTCAGATAATAAGCATCATAATCAGAGTCAAACAACGCTGTAGCAGATGGCTCAAAGTAAACAACGGTATGATTAAATGATCCCTGACCCTCTATTCTAAGTCTAAATAATTTTCTATTTAATTTTAAAAAAGGGCTTATAACTTCATCTGGATCAGTAACACGAACAGCATCAGTAAATTGATATTGGGCATTTACCTGGTTATTAGGGTCAATTCTTACAAAAAAACTTTGAAAAGGACCGACATTATTATTAAACAATGTATCTGAACTAATGGAATTGACATATGATATATAAAGTTCCGATACCCCATCCCAATGATAGTAACTGTTTTGCATAGATGCCGGCTTATTAAGAGACATTTTATCAAAATCAATTGGAGAAGGATAGGGATTGCCTATCAAATTCCATCCTTCAGGACTTTGGAGATTTGTATTTGGAATTGGTTGACTTAATGTATAAGTCAAATTAGACTGTATGAAACCTGAATTTAGTGGCCCATCAATATCAAGAACAAGACCTGTATCTGCATCGTAAACAAATGTATATCCTTCACCTGGTGTCATTGGAAATGACAATCCTGGAATCATAGCCCATCTAGATGTGAAACCATAAGTAGTACTTGTTTCATCATAAAAATAACCTTTAGTAGAGGGGTATATCAAAAAATATTTTATATCATCATCTAACTCTTGTACAGTGGCATTGGTTGTAGGCGAAGAAATAAAATGGCTACCAGTTCCCGTAGTATATCGTTGACAAATAAAATCACCTGAAGTCGAACCGCCATTATTATGTACTAAACATGTAACGTTGCTGTCAGAAGATAAAATGAAATCATAGCCATTACTTTCTAAAACACCACTTGACAAACGCAATAATTTTGATACAGAGCAATCTGAAGTTACGGTTACAGTACCTGAGTTAGCTAATTCTAAAGATTCAAGATTTCCAAGGTTCACAGACTTAGCAACATTTCCTGTTAATGTAAGCAAGCCTTCTATTGAACCAAAATTATTTATGGTACCAGTTTGAGTAACCCATATATTTCCTTCATTTTTAATATTACTAGAGTTATCTAAATTAGCATCATCTACAATAAAATGCGTACCTGTACTTATGCCTATATGCGCTCCATCATTAGAAACTCTTTGAGAAAATAAAAATGTACTAGAAAGCAAAAAGGGCAAAAGTAATGTAACATCAAATCCTAATCTTAAGGGTTTTATATACATCGTGTTTAGTTTTTATTATAATCATAGAATAGTATCAAAGACAAAAGACATAATATAAGTATACCAGTAGGTTTAATTATACCATCAGTTTGTCGTGTACTTAATCCGTACATGAAACTTTAAAATTTATAAATTTGGCTTTGATTGCCTTTTTATAAAGGCAAGGTTTTTAATTAGGGGGTTGTAAATGTATTAATTAGGTAATTAATGTATTTTTAAGTTTTTATTGAAACACACTAATGGGAATAGTTAGTAAATATCACACTAAATATATAAATTATTTTTAAAAAAAAAGAAAATTTAGATATTAAAAAGATTAAAAGACTTGGATATTCTTATAAGTTTATAGCTAATATTAATTTTTAATAGATTTTTTTAATAGACTAATAAAGAATTAATTACAGATCCGAAATAATTAAAAGTTAGTGAAAAACGAATAAAATGCTAAAGGCTTTTGCATAAAATTAAGTATACAGAAAGATAACGTTTAACTTGGTAAAGTTAAATTCTAATTAAGAGCCTTAATATATTATTTGGAAGTAAATATTAGAAAAGAAAAAGGAGCAGAAACATACCAGCTGCTACGACTGCCGACCCTTGCTTGCTTTCACACCTGGGGGATTAAGCAGGAGCTTGCCATATATCTCCAACTCCGAATGTAAATATAAAATCCTTTTTTAGCTCATCCAAACTTTTAAGGAAAAAATGTCTGGATTTGAAAAAAATACTTTAGAAACTAAAATGAACTATTATTAGAAAATCTCTTAGTATACGACCTATTATATTATCTTAATAAAAAAATAAACAACATACAATATCAAATATGATCTAAAAAAACAAAACGAATTGGTCCTGTCAGTTCACTTTGTTTTAGTACTTTTAACACAAGACTTAAATTATATACTTTTTGATAGAAAATAATTATGAATTATTTAAAACTAACAATACAAGCTCCCGAGGACATCTCTAATGATATCATTATTGCGCATCTATCGGATTTTCAATTTAATGGTTTTATTGAGGAAGAAGAATTGCTCATAGCATATATTGCTGAAAAAAACTTTTGTGATCAATCAAAAACAAAATTCGAAAGTTTGATTGTTAAATATAATTTAAAAATTGAAAAACAACTGATCGTTAATCAAAATTGGAATAAAAAATGGGAATCTGACTATGAACCTGTTTTCGTTGATGAGTTTTGTGCAGTTAGAGCTACTTTTCATAAACCAATATTAAAGGTAAAACATGAAATTGTTGTAACTCCAAAAATGTCTTTTGGGACAGGACACCATGCAACTACATATATGATGATTAAACAAATGGAAAAGCTAAAATTTAATCAAAAATCTGTTTTGGATTATGGATGTGGAACTGGAGTCTTAGCAATTTTAGCTCATAAACTTGGAGCGTTAAAACTAACTGCAATTGATATTGATAAATGGGCATATGAAAACACATTAGAGAATATTGACATTAACAATTCATCTAATGCTATACATGTTTATTGTGGTAAAATCGAAGCTGCTCCTTTTCAGAAGTACGATTTTATATTAGCAAATATTAATAGAAATGTTATTTTAAATACAATGGAAGAAATGTCAATGCGTTTAATTAAAGGGGGTTACTTGCTTGCATCAGGTTTTTTAAATTCAGATGTTGAACTAATAATAGCAGCGGCAAATAAACATGGGCTTTCAGTAAATTTAAAAACGCAAAAAGATAAATGGAACTGTTTATTGTTTTCATAAAGCTAATATTCTATCCATTATCCTTTTGACTTCGTTTTTTATTTTAGATTATAGTTTTATTAACTTTAACTTTACATATAATATCAATAGAGTTTTGGATTTACTTTTTTAATTCTGAAATCTAAATCATTGCGTTCTTATAAAAATAGGCTGAGACTAAAAACACAATTATGACTAAATATTTATTTTCTATACTTTGCGCTTTATTATTGACTATTTCAGTTGGTTATACTCAAGATAAAATTGATTCTATTCCCAATTCACCTGATGCTTGTTATAAGTATATGGAAGCTGTAATGTTGGTCCAAAAGCGTAAAGATTGTGAAGATATAATGAATATTTGGAAAGAAAATCAGAATGCAAACAAATGGACTACAGAACATTATAACGGGTTGGTTGAGTTAGGCAATGAAATGATTAATCATAAAATGAAGCGTTATAATTTCTTTAAACATTTGATTGCCACTATCAATATTTTTTCTGATGATATTGGTTTATCTTCCAAACATTTTAATAATTGGATTTCAATATCTAAACAATTACTTCAATCTCTTCCTCAAGGAAAATTAGATGAATTTGAGCTTTACTTAAAATTCTTTCATGAATTCTGGAATACAGGCCACCTATATGATATTTCAAAAGGAAGTCACAAATGGAAAGCTGATAGTAAAGATTTCGAAATAAAATACTCTGAAGGATCTTTATCAATCATATATGAGAATACAAATCTTCTTTGCTTTCACAAAAAAGATTCACTTGAAATTTTTGATGTAAAAGGGATTTATTATCCGCTAGAATATAAATGGAAAGGATATAAAGGTCAAGTAAATTGGACGGCCAAAGGTGCCACAAATGCTTACGCGAGTCTGAATACGTTCACTATTCATACAAAATCGACTTTTTATACATGTAATCAAGCAACACTACATTATAATTCTATCTTTTCAAAACCAATAAATGGCATTCTAAAAGACATTGCAACAGTACGTTCAGTTAAAAAGCTAGGATATCCAATATTTATTTCCAATTCAAGAAAATTAGCTATGGATGATATTGGTGAAGGTGTTAGTTTTATTGGTGGATTCAGGATGACAGGAGCAACTATCAAAGGATATGGTGATGATAAAGGATTGTCTACTGTATATGTCAAAAACAATAAAGATCAAACAATTTTAAAAGCAGAATCTACAAATTTTGATATTATTAAAGGAGAGAAAGTACTTTCTTCTGAAGCGAAAGTTTCACTATATATTCATAATGAAAATGGTTCATTAGATTCTATTTTTCATCCAAATATCCAATTTATATATGATATCGTAAATCGAAAGGTAAATCTTACGAGAGGCAACACTAATACATCCAGGGTGCCATTTACCAATTCTCTACAGGAAATGGATTTGACCGTGATTGCTTTAAGTTGGTTAATAGATTCTGATGAACTTGTTCTAGGTGACAATAATAATGAGTTAGAAATGGCATCAAAAAACTATTTTGACCATATGCTATTAGAAAAATACCAAAATATAATCTCAATAAACCCTCTTATTAAATTTGCTGTTTATTCCACCAAATTATCTGAATCTGAAGAATTGCTTGATTCCAGAAGTTCTGAGAACGAAAACTGGGACGATTCTCCTACAACGGATTCAGATTATTGTGAATTTTATCCAGAATTTTGTGATGAATTCGGCGTGCCTTTAGTGGATACAGATCCTGAAGAAGATGTTCCAATTGACACTGCTTTTTTAATGGAAATTGGAGAATGGCCACCTTCTGATGAGGTAGATGAAATTATACCTGAAACTGTAGAACTAATCGAAACCGGACCTCGTGTAATTCACGCTAGGGAATTGGCTGCTCTTCTTGATAAGCGAATGGAAAAAATTACTATTCTTACATCAATTGAAATTGAAAAAGCAAGTAAAAATCCAAATTTTAAGGTTATTCATAATGATCAAAGCTATCGAGAATTTGAAAAAGGATTTCCAAAGATCTTTAAATTTGGGATCATGGATGTATATAACCTTTTTTCTGTAGTTCCAAACCCATCCTTTGATGCTAAAAGTTCTTTGCCTTTATTCTTAGAATTAGTAAAAGATGGTTTTGTCTTATACAATAAAGAAAATAAAACTGTTACACTTAGAGATAAACTTTTTCATTATGCAGCTTCTGTAAACACAAAAAAGAGAGATCATGACTTTGATAAAATCAAAATAAAATCTGTTCCATCTTATCACAACAAAGAATCAGCAAATGGAATCCTTAACATGAAAGAAGGTACCATTAAAACATTTGGTGTACAAGAATTTATACTAAGCGATTCACAAAATGTGATTGCCAGACCTTTTAATGGAAATGTAATCATGAAAAAGGATCGTAATATGGATTTCAATGGCATCTTGTCTGGTGGTTTCTGTAATTTCACTGGCTCGAACTTCCATTTTATCTATGACATTTTTCACGTAGAAATGGACAGTATCAACTTTATAGATATGTTTATATTTAAACGTGCGCGTCATGGTCCAGATGCTGGATTACTAGCAGGTAGGCCTAAACCCGAAAGAGCCATTAATGCCAACAACTTCCTAAGTAATGAAAAAGAACATATTAATAGTGTAATTGAAGGTGGCTCAGGATTACTACTTATTGATGTTCCAAGTAATAAATCAGGACGTATGATTAGTGATCCTATTTATCCCTCTTTTGAGCTAACCAGTAATGCAAGAGTATATTATGATCGGCAAAATCGTCTTGGTAAAAATGTCTATCCTCGAGACAGTTTTTATTATGAAATGGAGCCCTTTATGCTTGATGGTCTTGATGATTTGGTGCCAGAACAACTCGTTTTTAACGGTAAATTATATGCTTCAGATATTTTTGAACCAATAACCGAAGAACTAAAAGTTATGTATCATGACCTTTCTCTTGGATTTGAAACAGAAACCAGAGGAAATGACCCCAACCCAATATATATCAAGGAAGATAAAAAGGGTAAAGGTCAATTCAAAGGTGTTATTGGACTTAGTAATGAAGGCCTTTTAGGTAGCGGCAAAATTGATTATCTCGATGTTTCAATTGAATCTGAATATATTGAATTCATGCCAAAACAGCTACGTGTAGAAAGTGTAGATAGCTTCAACTTAAATGCTGGTATTTATAACGAAGTTGAATTTCCTAAAGTAAAAGGTGAAAAAGTTACAATTGATTGGATTCCTTATAAAGACAGTATGTACATTGAGTCAATTATAGATAGTATACCATTTGAGTTATTTGATTCAACCAATTTTAACCTTAATGGATCTTTATTCCTTACACCCAAAGGACTTTTAGGCGAAGGGATTATTGATTGGAATGGTGCTACATTATCTTCAAATGAAGGTGGTAATTTTCAATTTGGGACACACACGATTAATTCAAAATCTACTGCTTTGAAAATAAAATCTTCTGGCGATATTGAATTTGCTTTCGAAAATGATAATGTAGAGGCAAAAATTGATTTGTTAAACCAAATCGGTGATTTCATAGCTAAGGAAGAGGATATTGCGACTGACTTGCCCTACAATAGTTATGAAACTACACTTAATCAATTTCACTGGGATATGTCCACTAACCACATATTTATGAATGCTGAAGATGGTAAAACAGGTTTCTTTCTTGCTGCAGAAAATCAGGACTCTTTAGTGTTTTTAGGTGAAAGAGCAGATTTTGATCTTAATACTGGTATGCTTAAAATTGATGGAGTAGAATTTATTCGTATAGCTGACGCTTTTATATATCCAAAAGATAAACATATTGAAATTGACCAAGGGTCTCATATGCAAACATTATTTGAATCGACTATAATTGCAGATACTATAAATCAAATACATACCATTCATGAGGCTACTATTAATGTATTGAATAGAAATAATTATACAGCAGAAGGATTGCTGGAGTTTAATATTGATGGATTTAAAGATCAGCAAATTTTATTAGATAACATTTCTATTCAAAAAAGTGAAAATCAATCTATTACAATTGGAAATGGCTCTGTAAGTGACTCCTCTAATTTCTTCCTTGATAAAAGAACAAAGTTCAAAGGGAATGTTAACCTAATTGCAAATTTTGAAATGCTCACTTTCCAGGGCTATGCTAAAATGTCATCTTCTGTTATTCCTACAACAGAATGGTTTGAAATCGATTCTAAGATCAATAAAAATGATGTATTAATTGAATTTAACAAACCTAAAAATCCCCAAGGAGAAGAAATGCATGTAGGGCTGTTCCTCGATTTAGACACCATGCTTTTATATCCTGCAATTTTAACCCCCAAGACTAATCCTACTGATCGAAGTATCTTTTCTACAATCGGCTTAGTTAAATATGACAGCAAAAGTGAAATGCATTACTTTGGAGACTCTGCCCGAGTTTCAGGTAATGCAGAAGTCGGTAATTTATTTACTGTTTCAGAAAAAGATGGCAAAGTAACTGCCTCAGGGCATTTTGATTTCAATACAGGGTTCAATTCAGAAAATTCACCTCCTGTGCTAGTAGATGTAGTTGGCGATTTTTCTTTTTTTCTGAATAAAGATTCTGAATATCTTTTTGAAACTAGTATGAATCTTGACTTTTATATTCCACAAGTTCTTAGAGATATTATCGTTTCAGATTTACATAGCAACCCTGAATTAGAAGAAAAAATATTATATGCAAGTGTAAAAAATGAAAAATTACATCAGCATATGAAAAGTTTTATTACCGATGAACATAAATTTGAAAAAATGTGGAAGAAAGTAACTGATGATGAACACATGCATTTACCTCATGGCTTTAAACATACTTTCTTTTTTATTAATAACGAATTGATGTGGAGTCCCAAAACTCAGTCCTTTATCACTCAGGGACATAGTATGCAATTGGCTAACATTGCTGGCAAGCATATTGGACAAGTGGTAAGAGGACATCTTGAAATTTTAAATGACCCTACTAGAGGTGATGCTTTGACATTCTTCATTGTTTCTCCAAATGGAGATTGGTACTTTTTCTCTTACCAAAGTGGTTTCTTAAAAACTGTTTCATCAAATCCTGATTATAATAATGCTATTTCGTCTTTAAAACCTAAGGATCGTAAAATAAAATCCTCGAATGGGACTCATTTTGAAGTTATAATTTCCTCACCAAGTGAATATAGTAGCTTTAAGAACAAAGCCAGTTCTGCACATGATTTAGATTAAATCTTTACATAATATTCAAAAGTAAAATTCTAAAACTATAATATAATTAAGTTTCCTATTCTAAGAATAATTTTAATTTAATTAACCTAATCAAGTGGAACCAAAGTCATATAATCTAGTAAATATTGCGTGCAATATCTACTAAGGGAATCAAAAGATTTTTCAAGAAATAAATAAAATTAGAATTTTTATGTTCCTGATCTAACTACTAAATAACTAAAAATGTGAATCAAATCAGATAAAATACTCGTAGAAAAAGTTAATAATCGGCCATTTGGCTTTGTCAAATCAATATATATACAAACTTAAACCACTAACTAAAGGATAATTTTACATTCAAGACCTAATAAAATTTTATGTCAGCTTTTTGTTTTTTGTTATAAGCTTTGTAACTTGTTTTGAAGCTATTAGAAAACTCAACTAACCTTTTATGACCAAAAATCGTGGAATAAGAGAACATATTTATCATTTTATTGACAATGATGAAGAGCAATCTTTTGGCAGCCAAACTTTCGAAATATTTATCACTGCCCTTATTTTATTGAGTATTGTTACCATAGTTTTAGAATCTTTTGTTGATCACGATGCGCAACTAAGGGCTATTTATGGTGTTTATTTCGATTCATTTGAGAATTTTACCTTAACAATATTCAGTATTGAATACTTGCTCAGGGTTATTACTGCTGATTACAAATATAAAGACCTAGACCATTGGTCTCCTGCTGCCTGGCGTTTTATTTGCTCAGGTAATGGTATTATTGATTTAGTTGCACTCTCTCCGGTCCTTTTTCATTTTATTAGTTTCCTTGGCCTAACTCATTTCGGGAAAGCAGATTTTAGATTTATCAGAATACTAAAAATCACAAGATTATTACGAATCTTTAAAATGAATGCTTTTAATAATTCAATTATGGCTGTTGCAGGCGTTTTTAAAGAGAAAAGACATGATCTGGGAATTACTTTATTTGTAACCTTTATCTTACTGATGGTGTCGGCTACTATAATGTATTATGTAGAAGGTTCTGCTCAACCAGATTTATTCCCCAATATCTTATCTTCTTTTTGGTGGGCTATTGCAACTTTAACAACAGTAGGTTATGGTGATGTTTTTCCCATAACGCCTTTAGGTAAATTCCTATCAGGAATAATTGCCTTACTTGGAATTGGTTTAGTAGCATTGCCAGCAGGTATATTAAGTTCAGCTTTTATAGAAAAACTCGAAGATGGAACTATTAAAGAAGAAGATGTAGAAGATTTCGTAAGCAAAACAGTTTTACCTCAGGCCCAATTCCAGAAAATTGCATCTAAAAAACATTCTGAAGAAGATTCATATACGGCTACAGTGGACCATCCAATTATCTCAGGAAATCACGAAGATTGTAAAAATCACTTTGGACAAACTTTTATTTATTGTCCATATTGCGGCACAAAATTAATCGACGAAGAAGATCATCAACATTCCTAATTAGATAAAAAGTAAACTATTTTGAAATTCTTATTTAAAACGACTATGTATATAGTTGTCTTTATAAATTTAATAGCATGTTTAAATAGTCCTCAAAATGAAGAATCAAAGCTCATTTTAAAAGGTAAAAAGGCTGTCTTACTGAACTTGCCAGACCCTGAAAATACACACATGCTAAATGTTGTGAAACAGTATGAAACATTTATTAGTAGTAAAATTAAAGAATTTCAACTTCCTGGAGTTGCTTATGCTATTGTGAAAAATGGCGAAATAAAAAGCATCAAAACTTATGGACATAGAAAAAATGGCTCTCTTGATAGCATAAACAAACATACTGTTTTCAGACTAGCATCAATTTCCAAAGGTTTTTCTTCTGTATTGGCAGGTTTGTTGGTTGACAAAGGATATATAGGCTGGAATGATAAAATAAAGGATCACTTACCTCATTTCAGACTTAAAAAATCTTCTAATACAGAAAAATTAACGTTAAGGCACACATTAAGTCAAACTAGCGGATTAATAAAATATGCAGGCTCTTCACTAATTTATCAAGGCTTATCCTATCCTAACATTTTAAGAAAAATGTGTAATGTAAACATCGAAACGGAACCAGCAACAGTTTATGCTTATCAAAATGCTATGTTTAGCGTAATTAGCGAAGTGGCCAAGTCTGCTACTAAGTATACTTTTGAACAATTATTAGATTCGTTGTTATTTGTCCCTTTAGGAATGACCGATGCTTCTGTTGGATATAATGCTATGGTAAATACCAAAAACAAAGGTTTCCCTCATGTGCTAAGCAGAAAAAAATGGAAAAGTGCTAACATTCGTAAAAACTGGTACAATGTGGCTCCAGCTGCCGGCATTAACGCAAGTATTTCAGATATGGCAATCTGGCTTAAGACCATGCTCGGCCATAGGACAGATATTGTCCCCCAGAAAGTACTCGATGAAATATTTACACCCCATATCCCAATGAACGAAGATTCAGATTATTATGAAATTTGGTTTCCTGGATTATCGCAGGCTTCATATGGAATGGGATGGCGTATATTTGATTACAATAATCACAAAATTGTTTATCATGGTGGTTTTGTTAGAGGCTTTCGTCCTGAAATGGGCTTCTGCCCCAAAGAAGATGTAGGCATTGTATTTCTAACTAATTCATCAAAAAATGAATTATCTACCAACTGTGTTCGTGCTTTTTTCGATCTCTATTTTGCACCAAGACTTTCTCTTTAAAACAGAATTAATATTGTTAATATTAAGGTTAATTTAAAACCATATTTTTATGAGGACAAATTATGTGGTTTTTCTACTTTCTATAATTACTTATTTTTTAATTGCTTATGAGGTTAGCAGAAGTGATTTTTTAATTTTTATCACTTTATTTTCAGGAGCATTTATATTTTATTTGTATTGGTGCAATAAGGCGAGCAAATTATTTGTAGATAATAAAATAAATCAATTTATTTTTGCTGCAATCATATTGAGATTGATCTTTACTTTTGAATATCCAGCGCTTTCTGATGATTTTTGGAGATATCTATGGGATGGTCGTTTACTATATAATGGTTACAATCCCTATGCTTACCTGCCTTCTGAATTAATTAATCATTATTTGTATGAGACAGCAGAACTTCAACAGTTATATCCTCATCTGAATTCTACTAATTTCTATTCAGTCTACCCACCTTTGACTCAATGCCTCTTTTTTATTTCTTCGTTTTTATTTGATAATAATATTGGGGCCAGTTTATTTGTTTTACATCTTATAACAATTGCTTTTGAGGTGGGTACTATCATCATGGTTATCAAAATATTGAAAATAATCAAAAAACCTGTACACCTCGCTTTCTTTTATGCTTTTAATCCATTGGTGATTATAGAATTATCTGGCAATTTACATACTGAAGCTGCAATGATATTTTTTCTATCTCTTGCTTTGTATTTTTTGTTAAAAAATCAATTGACAACTTCTGCATTTGTATTTGCACTTGCAGTTAATATAAAACTGCTTCCCCTCATCTTTTTACCACTGATTCTGTGCCGACTATGGTTCAAAGAAGGTATAAAATATTGTACAATTGTTTTAGGAGTCACTGCATTACTATTTCTGCTATTTATTGATATTGAATTAGTTGGTAAAATACAATCAAGTATATCCCTTTATTTTAATCATTTTGAGTTCAATGCAAGCATATATTATCTGGCAAGATATGGCCTTTTTAATGAATATTGGCAGCTTTGGGATTTTCATAAGTACTTTATGAATGTACAATGGTTAGAAGATTTTTTAAGAGAAGATATTTATGGGATTATTCGAAAAACACTTCCAATCTTAGATATTCTAATTATTTTTATAATCTCATTCAATAGATCAAACCGTAATTCTATACATTCTTTTTTTAAAAGTATGTTATTTATTTACTCAATACATTTTTTTCTTGCTACAACTATACATCCATGGTATATCACGCCTCTTATTATGATAGGAGTTTTCACTTCATTCAGGTTTGTTATACTGTGGTCCTTTCTTATAACATTAACTTACATTAGCTATTCAGGTACCGACTTTACAGAAAATTATTATATAATAATTACTGAATACTTGTTTGTAATTGGAGTTCTTTTATATGAAGTATTTAACAAAAAAGAATTACAGCTTTAAATGTTAATTAAACGATGAATTTAAAACTTAGATTAGCTACATATAATTACTTATCGAAATATTAAAGTTTTTGTATTGGAAACTTTTATTTAAAGTTTTTTGTAATTTTAACTAGAATCCATCTAATGATAAATTGTATTGTTAATTTTATAAAATTTTAATTTTTCCAAGTACATTTTTTATTTAATAATTTGTCCTGTTAACTCAAAAGAATTCATATTATGAAATACATATATCTTTGCTTAATAGCGCTAATTGCCAATTCCTTATTTTGGGGTTGCAATTCAGATAATAACGAACTGAGCTATAAAACAGCTGAAGAAATGCGACAAAAAGCTATAGAACTCAAAACGTCTCAACCGCTAAAAAATCCCGGCAAAATTTATATTAAAGATGATATGTTACTTATCAATGAAATGGGCAAAGGCATTCATCTTGTTTTTAATGAAAATCCTGCAAAACCTAAGAAAGTTGGCTTTGTAAAAATACCTGGCAATATTGATGTAGCTATGAAAGGTGATATTATTTATGCAGACAACTATATGGACCTCGTAACTTTAAATACAAAAACAGGAGAAATAAAACGCGTAAAAGGAGCTTTTAAAACATTTGAAAAAGAGCGAAGGGAACATCTTCTAGCAATAAACAATGGTGCTGAACCGATTGGTATCAGAGGTACGCAGTTTCAAGCCGTTTCAAATGGTAAGCCTACCAGTGGAGGGAACCCTACTGGAGTAGGTGGATCAATGGCCCGTTTTACGATTGTTGGAAATACATTATATGTATTGGATGGCAATAAAATGATTGTATTTGACATTACCGAGCCTTCTACCCCTTCTAAGATCAAAGAAATTCCTTTAGAATTTACAGTGGAAACTATCTTCCCACATGAAGATCATCTTTTTATTGGTGGTACTGAAGGAATGTATATTTATGATAATACTAATCCACAAAATCCACTATTCCTAAGTAAATTTGAACATGCAGTTGCTTGCGATCCAGTAGTAGTAGCTGGTGATTTTGCGTATATCACTTTACGTAGTGGAGGACCTTGTGACAGAGCAATCAACCAATTAGATGTCGTTAACATCTCAAATCTAAACAATCCAACCCTCGTAAGTAATTACCAAATGCATAACCCACATGGATTAAGTGTCAAAGAAAATACACTCTTCCTTTGTGATGGGAATCAGGGATTAAAAGTATTTGATGTTACTGATAAAAATAAAATATTGGACAATTTACAATATGCAGATAGAGATATCCGTAAAGCCTATGATGTTATTCCTAATTCTGAAAATAACACACTTATAGTTGTTGGTCTTGAAGGCATCTTTCAGTACGATGCTATAGACCCTGAGAAACTTGTACGTATTAGTGAGATTACAATTGACGTATAACATTCAATATATCTGCTCATCAAAAAAGACCTTATGACAGATGTCATAAGGTCTTTTAGTTTTATCTATCGTATCAAATGTAGCGTTTTAGTAATAGTTGTTTTTTCCGTAATTAAATGAAGATAATAGGTGCCATTGGGAAAATTCTGTAAATATAATTCTGTTTCATTGCTGTTATTAATTTTCTTTATCATCAAAGAACGCCCTAAAGATGAATATATGGTTAAACTTATAGGATTATCATTCAACAGTTGATGTGAAATGATAACACTTCCTTGAGATGGATTTGGATATATTGTAACATCTGCTAATGTTTGAATATCTACAGTACTGGAAGCCATTCCTTGTAAAGCTGCTGAAACAGCTCTATATGCATTTATTCTTCCATAGCCAAGTTCATCTGACCAGGTTCCATATATTGCATTTGTTGAATAACTATATCCACCTACTTTATCAGCAGTTGAATCAATTATTGCCCTTGCACTATGAGCAGTAAGATTGCTGTCAACTGACAAAATCAAAGCAGCTACAGCAGCAGCATTCGGACATGCAGCTGAAGTACCATTAAAAGTCATTTCATAATCTCCTGCATCAAATCCATTAGACCCTAAAGCATCTGTTGTAGCAATTTTCACTCCTGGAGCAGCCAATTCCAATCCAAATCCATAATTGCCTTCCCAGGATTCTCCATCACAAGAACCATTATACTTACGCTCATCACACATTGATGTTGCATTAACTGAAATTGCATCAGGTTCTCTACCTGGCCATATTGGAGGATCACCTTCATTTCCTGAGCTAAAAAAAAGCAAACTCCCTTTTCCATTCCTACCATTTGCATACGCCTGAATAACTGCATTATTGACAGTAGATGTATCTCCAGGACCTGGTAATAATGGTATAAATAGATCTTGAAGCCCCCAAGAATTACTGAGTATATCAGCATATCCTGTTTGCCAAGCCCATGTAATTGCATCTGCCATCCAAGAAGCAGTTGAATAAGGTAAAGTGCCAATACCCGGCAAGTTTTGATAATAAAATGTTTTAATAGGGATTATCTTGCAACCATAAGCCACTCCTGCTGTTCCTATATTATTATTGCCAATTGCAGCAACAATTCCAGCACAACAAGTCCCATGGCCATCTTTATTGAAATTGAAAGAAGGATATCCTTTACTGCTATCTCCTATTGCCGAATATCCATTAACTAAATTAGACATTAAATCTGGATGTAAAGTATCAACACCTGAATCTAGAATTGCAACACGAATATATGGTTGACCAGTTGTTATTGCCCATGCCTCCTGAACATCCATATCGGCATCAATAGTTCCATTAAATTGAATTGCAGAACCTGTGTTATTAATTGCCCATTGATAGTCATATAGAGAATCATTTGAAGTAACTATGGGATTAATAAGATAATTTGGTTCTGCATATCTGAACATTTTAGATTGATGGATACTAATTGCTAAATCTAAAGCACTAAGTTTTGAATCTTTATTAATATGTAATTCATAAAGATTATTCATACGATGTGGTACAATAGATTGTACATTATACTCATTTGCTATATCATTTAATAAATCATATTCGGATTTATCATTTAATTGAACTAATACCTGATTCAAAATACCTAGGCTATGGTTTTTATTGTTTTTAAAATATTCTCCAACATATTGAATAGAAGGTTCATTGTTTAGTTCTTCAATGATCTGAAAATATTCATTTACATTTTTTGCTTTAGTAAAAGCAATCGTAATCTGAGGATAAGACAAATAACCCCAGGATTTAATAGACTTAAACTTTGACAGGGTTTTATCTTTAAAATTACTTTCTATTAGTGGATCAAATTTAATGATTAAACGTTCAAGATCTAGATATTCTGTATAGCTAGAATACTGCTGGGCATCTATCTTATTAAATAGCAAACAAAAAATAGAAGTAAAAATTATTATTTGAGAAACAAGATTCATATTATAAAAGTTAATTGGTTTTTTTAATTGAATTAAAATTTTGATGAAGACAATGTAACCTATTTATTTAATTGCGTTATAGTTACAATGAACCAGTACTTTTACAAAGTATGTAATAAATTTGTTAAAAAAAGCATGAGTATTAAATTAAAAACAAAAAATTATAAATTTTGTTTGAATATTCATTTAATTTATATTATCTTTGCATTATCAAACAATAATAAGATATAAATAAGTTAAAAATCATTATTGAATTTACTTCTGCTGACATAATAAATGTTATAAATAACATATAATTTATTTCACTAAGAAAAATTAAATTTTATGAAAAAGCTAATGCTTATTATTATTGCTGTTGTTTCACTTCAATCAACATATGGACAACAAATAGAATTAACTAATATTAATTTCAAACAACATTATGATAATGTTCCTTTAGTGATTACCTCCAAAAAGGTAGACAAAAAAGTAGAATTGCATCTAGGAATCAAAGAGGATTATTTTTGGAAACAAAACCTTCAAACCATTAATTATCAAGAAAATTATTCTCATAACCCATCGTACTCAATGTATCAATTTAGTCCAAATGATACTAATCCAAAAGAAGCATATAAATTGGTAATAGTCAAACCATCAAAAGAGCAGTCTGTATATAATATAATTGGAAGCTCACTATGGGCTGCCGGTCAAATATTTCAAACGTTAGATCAATCAAATTAATTTCCAAAATTTTTTATGTATTTTAGTTTTTAATTATTTCATTCAATTAAAAAAAATGATCTAATATCTAGAATATGTTAAAATCATAATAACATTTCACTTTTATAAAAATGAAAGCGTTTAATTAATCAGATTGTTAAATGCAGTTTATAATCCAAAAGTATTCTTAATTAAAATAAAATCTATAACATATATATTCTATAAGTATTACCCATAACTTATATACATATCACTTATTAACACAAACAAAATTTATTATGAAAAATTCCAATATATTTTTTGCGACTATCAGCTTACTGTTATTAATGTCAGCATGTGTAAAGGATGACTGTAAAAGAGTAATGACTTATACAAAATATGAACCCATTTACAAAACCTATGATGAAATTCGAATTGATCCTGTGGTTGAACCGGGACGTGACCTGATAAATCCTGGTAAAATTTATTTATATGGAAGTTTAATTCTAATTAATGAAATTGATGAAGGAATCCATGTAATTGATAATGCTAATCCTTCAAGTCCTGCTAAAATAGCTTTTATTGCAATACCAGGTAATTTAGATATAGCAATGAGTGGAACAACGCTATATGCAGATAATTATATTGATTTATTAGCAATTGATATAACTGACATTCAAAATATCAGACTTGAAAAACGAGTTAATGATGCTTTTCCTAATTACGGCACTGACCCTGATTTAGGTGTTTTAGTAAAATATAATGCGGAAGAAGTAACTGAAGAAGTAATATGTGACGATCCTGCTATATGGGGTACACCTCAAATAGAACCATTTACATCTGTAAGTACTGGTGGTGTTTCTGCTGCTGCTGGTAGTGGAAGTCGAGAAGCAATAGGAATTGGAGGATCAATGGCAAGATTTGCAATTGATGGTCAAAACCTTTATGTTGTAGATAACCAAGACATGCATATATTTGATATTACAGTTCCAGAAGACCCTACAAGAGTTAATCAACTCCAAATTGGTTGGGGCTGGGGTATTGAAACCATTTTTCCCTATCAAGACAAGTTGTTTATAGGATCAAATACAGGCATGTTTATATACGATAATAGTAACCCTCAAAATCCCACTTATTTGAGTGAGTTTGAACATGCTGATGTCTGTGACCCTGTTTTCGTAAATGGAAATTTTGCATATATTACACTTCGTAGCGGAACCAGATGCCAGGGTTTTATCAATCAACTTGATGTAATTGACATTTCAGATATATTGAATCCATCTTTAATAAGTACAACAGCTTTAACCAATCCGCAAGGATTAAGCGTTGAAAATGACAAACTGTATCTTTGTGATGGAGCAGATGGACTTAAAGTCTTTGATGTTGCTGACAAATTCAATATAGGTCAAAATCAATTATTTCATGATAATTCATTTCCAACTTATGATGCAATCACTATTCCAAATGCAAATATCTTATTAGTTGTGGGACAAGATGGTTTTTATCAATACAATACGTCCTCCCCTGCTGCTTTACAACTGTTAAGTCATATTCCAGTTGTAAAATAATAGTAGATAAATCCATTTTACAAATAATAAATTCTGGAGGGGATTGTAAGTATACTAAATCAGATTTATTACAACATTTTTATTATAAGGATTCGTAAATATATTAGATATGCATTTCAAAAAAATTTATAGTGTACTAATATGTCTTTTTACATATTTTAACCTTTATGCTCAAACCAATTTTCAAGATATTATATATTTAGAAAATGGTTCTGTAATAAAAGGTTATGTATTAGAATATAACCCAAAAGAAAATATCAAAATTGAAATTCTTGGTGGAAGCATTTTAGTATATAAAGCTTCTGAAGTAGTTAAAATACTGAAAGATGAAGTTTCTTTGGATTATCAAATCCAAAAAAAAGAAAAGAGGAAAATGCATGTACCTCAAAAAGGTTGGTATAATTCAATTACTGGAGGAACTTTAATAGGAACCACAGATTTTAATGGCCCATCTTTGGGGTTAAGTGTAAACTATGTATCGGGATATCATTTGCATCGTCTTATTGGAATTGGTGCTGGAATCAGTCTGAATAGTCTCACTTTAATGCAATATTCTTTTGTTCCTATATATGCAAATATACGTGGCCATTTAATGAAAACTTCTACAAGCATATTTTATGATTTAAATATAGGTTATGGAATAGGAATTAATGATATGTTAATGAATAATCGTGCAGAAGGGGGCCTCTATCTAAGACCCTCAATCGGCATAAGATTCCCTTCTACAAGAAAAACACATCTTGTAATGGATTTTGGTTATGTCATACAATTTGCTAAATATGAATATTCAGATTGGAATGGAAACCCAGTAATTGAGAATCGCACCTTTTACCGTCCTTCTTTGAGAATAGGTGTAACATTTTAGACAATTAGATTATTCAATCAATTCAAAAAGAGACTATTGTATAGATGCAATAGTCTCTTTTTATAAAAACAAGTAAAATCCATTTAAATTAAAACCCTTTGTTACAAAGTATTTGTAATACCTTGTATTTTTTATCTCTAAGGGTACAACCTATACTTCTTGTTCGTTCAAGATGAAAATAATAAAATAAAAACCAATTATATACTTGAATACGTACAATTATATCTTTTAAAAGATAGTAGATTTACATCTTTTCTTTGACAAAACAACTTTAATTAAAAAATCTTAGAATGGAGACTATTCTATTTATAATACTGATAGTTTTTTGTTGTAGTTTAATTAATTCAACTTTTGGATTTGGTTTTGCAATGGTTTCAATGCCTATTCTATCTCTTTATTTTAGCTTAGAAATTATTGGTCCATTAATACCCTTACTTTTTATAGCAGGTAGTACAATTATAGTTGTCCGTGGCCGAAAAGAAATTCAGTATAAAAGTATCATTTCACTCGTTATTTCAGCGTCGTTATTTGTACCCATAGGAGTATATCTGAGTAAGTATGCAGATGAATCATTAATTAAGATAATTCTAGGAAGTTTTATTATTATTTTTTCGATCTATAATTTAATTACACCCAAAATTCCTTATATCAAAAATGACAGATATGCTGCTATATTTGGTGCACTTTCTGGTTTGTTTGGAGGAGCATACAATATTTCTGGTCCTCCAGTTGTTATTTATGGCTCCTTAAGGCAATGGTCTCCACCTACTTTCAGAGTTACTTTACAGTTTTATTTTTGGCTGCTTACAATACTTATTATTTGTAGTCATGTATATATGAACTCCTATCAAAATTCTAAGATAGGCTACTATTTTCTATATGCATTTCCTGCAATGATTATTGCAGTACCTATTGGTAAAAAGATTAATAGTTTTATCACAAACCCCTCTGCATTTAATAAATATGTTTATATTTTGATGTTAATTTCAGGATTTCTATTAATTTTTAAAGCATTAGGATATATTTAAGAATGCAAAAGATTTACTTCACTGTTACGAATGATCTTACTTATGATCAAAGGATGATACGCATCTGTTCCACCCTTGTTAAGGATGGTTATAATGTATGCCTTGTAGGAAGAAAACGTCCTGGAAGTGAAGCACTAAAAAACAGATCATTTCAACAAAAGCGGTTAAAATGTATTTTTAACAAAGGGAAAATGTTTTATATTGAATACAATATCCGTTTGTTTTTTTTCTTGCTTTTTCGACAATTTGATGCAGTCTGTAGCATAGACCTTGATAGTATTTTGGCAGGATATTACTCAAGCAAGCTGAAAAGAAAGATATGTATTTATGATGCGCATGAATTTTTTACAGAACTACCAGAAGTTGTTGAAAGGCCTAAGGTTAAGCGTACATGGGAATGGATTGGAAAAAAAACAGTTCCTAAGTTAAAATATTGTTATACCGTATGTGAAAGTCTAAAAAAGGTATTTAAGGACCAATATAATGTTGATTTCTCTGTTATCAGAAATGTACCTTTACAACAGGATAAAAACATAACACCACTACCCTTTCATCCGCCTTATATTCTCCTATATCAAGGAGTTTTGAATGATGGCAGAGGATTAGAAGAAATGATTGAGGCAATCCAGCATTTGGAAGATGTTGAGTTTTGGCTGGTTGGAGAAGGTGATAATTCAGAAAAATTACGTAATCTATCGAAAGCGTTAAATCTTACAGATAAAGTAAAATTTCTTGGATATGCCCAACCTGATCAACTGCTTGAAGTTACAAAAAGAGCACATATTGGCATTAATTTACTGCAAAACAAAGGACTAAATTATTACTACTCATTAGCTAATAAATTTTTCGATTATATCCAGGCTCAAAAACCATCTCTAAATATGAATTTTCCTGAATATTCTAACATTATTAGTGAATTCCCTGTTGGTTTGCTTTTAGAAGATTTATCTACAGAATCTATTGTAGTTGCTATTGAAAAATTCACAAAATCTTCAGAATTTTACACTCAAATCCAAAAAAATTGTGTTAGGGCGAGAGAAGAATTCATCTGGGAAAAAGAAGAATTAAAATTGTTGGAATTCTATAATAGAATTTTTGAAAAAAAATAAATAAAAAACGAACGCTTTGTATTGGTATTATATCTCTTTAATAAATTATTAATCTTTCTACAACTTTGGTTTTAGGAGTTCTAACCTCTACAAAATATATACCCTGATTTAACTTATCTAAATCTAGATTTTTATGATTCTCTCCAATATTTATATTAATAGAATTATTGAAGACTTCAACTCCAAAAGCATTATATACCAATAATTGCCCTTCTAATTCTAAGCTACTAATAAAAGAAACAATACATCTTTTCTTTGCAGGATTGGGCTTTAGATTGATGGTTGAAATTGAAGGAGTTTTGGTGATATTGTCTACATCTGTTGTTACTATAGTAAAAACAACAGCCTTTTCACTAACAAAGTGACCAGAATCAATTGCCCTCGCAGTAACATAACCCTGATTGGTCGTATTGTAAAATTGTACATCTATAGTAGATGAATTTGTTACGGGAGAAACTATAACACCCCCTCCTACTTCCCAACAATATGTATAACCTGGTAATGGATTTAAAATAGTATAAGAATAATTTGTAGAATGTATCACATTATTTGGTCCCGATATTAATGGGATTTCAGGTTTCATCAAATTATAGAAAAAATCGGCTGTTTTTTGAATGATATCCGGCCAATATGCATTGGGGCCTCCAGGCAACCATTCACCGTTTAAAGCGCCCCAGTATTCATGATTCTGACCTTGTCCATAATAAGCCTCGTGTAACATATTATGAGCAGTTAAAACAGAGTCCATCATATATGTTCCACAAGTTTCTGCAGCAACAATAACAACATTTGAAAAGGGTTTAGCACATTTATAATCAACAATCAAATCATTTGTCCCATGAAACATAATTATCGGAGCCTTATTATTACCCTGATACAACCATTTCAAATCAGCTATTGCACCCCAATATGTAGCAACACCATTTGGAATTGAGTCTACATCATTTCCAACTACATTCAACCCTGAAAAAGGATCAAAAGTGGATAAAGACACTACAGGACAACTATGCAAATGACCCAGATCATTAAATGACCCAGGACTCAATTCGTAAGTCTCAGCATCTCTTTCATGAAAATCAACAAAAGCAGAATGAAGGGCTCCAAATGCACCAGCACTAGACCCGACTGAGAAAACACGCTCTGGGTCAATGCCAAACCAGGAGGCATTTTTTCTAAAAAACCTTATGGCAGAACTCATATCCTGAGTGCCACGCCATACAGCGCGATTAATACTAGAAGAACTAAGCAAATTATAACCTAATCTGTATTCTATTACTGCAGCTACATAACCCCAATGAGCAAGTGTATCAGCTAGAGCCTGAACATCATCATTGTCCATTGTTCCAACCATAATAGTATTAGACATAAAAGCAACATTAACAAAGCCACCTCCATGACCAATAACAACAACTGGTCTATTGGTTACGGTATCTGACGCAGTTGGCATAAAAATATCCATAACCAAATCTTTGTTAATAAGGGTTTCGCCAAAAACTGTTGATGCTATCAAACTTGGTGCATCCTTTCGATACACTACATCTCTATGTATATCAATATTATTAAAATATCGTTGCTTATAACGTTCAATACATTGACAAAAAACCGAAGACTGTATAATAAAGGGGAGTAAGATTAGTATTAGTATTCTCATAAAATATTTTTGTGGGGTTGGGTTATTGAAACCTAATCTAGCTAATTTATATTAATTTACCAACCTCCCATTATATTTATTATTTCGTCATATCTTTATTGAAAAAATAATCTGCTGTTTTTACGATAGTAAATAAACAATTTTCGCTATTTATTACTGCAAAAGCAAACAATTAATTTTTTGTTATAAACAGCTATTTATTTTAAAGCTATTCATGTTTAGTTATAATAATTATTACTTTAGCATTTGTTTTCTGAATTGCATACCAAAACTCAATAATTACTAAACATTTTCCTTTTAAATTCATTTAATGAGATCGCGGATTATTTATTTGTTCTTTACAATGCTCAACAGAATTCCATTAACAGTTATCATTATTTTATTTTTAAACAATAATTTAACAGGCCAAAAAAATGATCACAGACATCATAATCATAGCCTACATTGTGTAGAATTAAAGGACAAAAATAAAAGTCCATACAGTATATTCCGACCCCAGGACTTTTTGTCTGCAAGGGCAATTGAACGTAGATATTTAATGGGAATTGAGATTGATATATTAGACATTCCTGTCACTCCTGAATATATACAACAAATAATAGCTTTAGGTGCAGGAATTCATGCCAAATCGAAATGGTTAAATGCGGTAGCAGTTCATACAACAGATACAACAGTTCTTAAAAAAATTGCAGCATTACCCTTCGTAAACTCTGTAAAACCATTAGGAAAATACAGAAACGCTATTAAACCATCAATGAATACTAAACGTCCAAAAGTTGATCTTTCAAAACATGAAAAGGACTATTACGGACAAGCTGATAATCAAATTAAAATGTTGGGTGGTGACGTGCTGCACAGTTATGGATATACAGGAAAAGGAGTACATGTAGCTATACTTGATGGTGGTTTTCTAAATGTATACAGAATGCCTGTATTTGACAGTATGTTTAACGAGAATAGATTACTTGGGACACATGATTTTGTACAAGGTGACCGTTTTGTATATGAAAGTAGTAGTCATGGATGTAATGTACTATCATGTATGGCTGCAAAGGCGCCTCATCTTATGGTAGGTACTGCTCCTGATGCTTCATATTATCTTTTTAAAACTGAGGATGTAAAGGGAGAGTTCAGAGCAGAAGAATTTAATTGGGTTGCGGGTGTTGAACATGCGGACAGTTTAGGTGTTGAAGTCATTAATTCTTCTCTGGGCTATACAGGCTTTAATGACACCACTATGTCTTATAAATATCATCAAATGGATGGCAAAACTGCAATGTGTAGCAGAGGCGCCGAGATAGGTGCATCAAAAGGCCTGTTAATAGTTAATAGTGCAGGTAATGAAGGAGATGGTCCTTGGCATTATATCGGAGCACCTGCAGATGCAAAAGGTGTGCTATCTGTTGGTGCTGTACGTCCTAATGGTAAACGGGCAAGTTTTAGTTCCTGGGGGCCTACACCCGACGGAAGAATAAAACCCGATATTGCTGCCCAGGGACGGCATACCGTTGTAGCATCAATGACAAGATACGATATTACTAGAACGAATGGCACCTCTTTTTCCTCCCCTGTAATGGCTGGTATGGTTGCATCATTGAAACAAGCTTTCCCAACGCATAAAAGTGAAGATATCAAAAATGCAATCCGTCTTAGTGGTAGTATTTCATCTGAACCTGATTCATCACTGGGTTTTGGCATTCCTAATTTCTTTTTTGCCTACATGGCATTGCTAGAATCCAGTATCATTATTGACCATCGGGGACAAATGTACTTCGCACCTAAAGTCATTGATAAACAATTACATCTTTTTGTAGAGCAACGTTACCCGACATCTATAACAATGACTATATTTGACAAAACATTTCAGGAAAAATATTACCATGAAGGTCATACTAAGGGTAATGAGATTATAGAAATGAAAATCCCTGATCTTAAAAAATATCCTCCAGATGTTTATATCATAAAAATTGAAATCGGTGGCTATCCATATTGGCTGGAAATGATTAAAGGTTAATATTATGACTATATTAATTATACCTTAGTTCTTTTCATAATAATCTATATTCCAACATAACATGTCTAAAAAAAACCTCTTAAAACAACACGCTGAAGTAGAATATGCTAAAGAACTCAAAGCTATAGCTAAACTAGACAATTACCAAAAACCTATAAACTGGAATCTTTCACCTTGGTCTGTAGTAACTTATATTATGGGTGGAGAACTGGAGGATGGTACAGTTATCAGCCCTAAATATTTTGGCAACAAACGACTTATTGAAGTAGCAGTAGCAACCTTGGTAACTGATCGTGCTTTACTACTCATGGGTGTACCAGGAACAGCGAAAACCTGGGTTAGCGAACATCTCTCAGCAGCAATTTCAGGAAATTCTACCTTATTGGTTCAGGGAACAGCAGGTATTAGTGAAGATACATTAAGATACAGTTGGAATTATGCAAGTCTATTAGCTAAAGGACCTTCAGAAGAAGCTTTAGTTGCCTCGCCAATTATGGTAGCTATGGAAAAGGGTAAAATTGCTCGTGTTGAAGAATTAACAAGAATACCTTCTGATGTACAAGATGCATTAATTACTATTTTATCAGAAAAAACATTACCTGTACCCGAACTTAATACAGAGATACAAGCTAAAAAAGGGTTTAATGTGATCGCTACTGCAAATGACAGGGATAAAGGTATTAATGATCTCTCAAGTGCACTAAAACGAAGATTTAATACGATAGTATTACCCCTTCCAAATTCTTTACAAGAAGAAGTAAAAATTGTAAAAACCCGAGTAGATCAGCTCGGCAAAGCACTAGAAATTCCAGCAAAATTAGCTCCCCAAAAAGAGATACAGCGACTAGTAACGATGTTCAGAGAATTAAGAACGGGAAAGACATTTGATGGAAAAATTAAACTAAAAATTCCGTCTGCAACATTAAGTACTGCCGAAGCAATATCAGTGATTAACAGTGGACAGGCATTGGCTGCACACTTCGGAGATGGCGCTATAAAGGCTAGAGATCTAGCAGCAGGAGTTATTGGTGCAATCATCAAAGACCCTATCCAAGATTATGAAGTATGGAAAGAATATCTTGAAACAATTGTTAAAGAAAGAAAAGAATGGTCGGACCTATACAGAGCTTTTAAAGAACTCGAAGAGTAATAAATTAGTACTTAAAAAAGCTAAAATTTAAGCCCTCCTTACTAAAAGTTAGCCCGGATTTCTGCGCGACCTACATGAATAATTGGTGAATCATCGCCCGTCTTGCGGCCTTCATAGCTTATTGTCATCTGTATACTGGATGATAATGCTTGAGAAATTCCTATTTTCCACAAATAATTACTACCAGATTGTAAGCCTTGAGTCATAGTATATCCAACTGGTGAAGTAGGATCACCATTATATTCCATTTGAACAATTGAAAAACTAGCTCTAATATTCGTCTTAGAAGTTTTATTATAAGTAATTTCCGTTGTTACATCATGACTTCTTAATAGCTCGCGATTACCTATTTGATTTTCCTTATAATCAAATTTATATTTAAGTATAACCCTCAAAAACTTTTTATAGAGAAAAGAAAACTGTGGTTCCAAACGATAAAATTCAACATTAAAATCTCTTGATGGAAAAAATTCAGATTGATTTCCTTGAAATCCTAATGCTCCTGTCAATAAAGCTTGCAACCTTATATTTCGCATTGCTAGAGTAGGTTTCTTTCCATTTGTTATTGATCCGGGTTTTATATTCAAGCGTTGTCTTAACATGTATTCTGTGAAGTTCCTAGTCTCAAACCCTGTGCTTAAAAGTGTTTTATTTTTGCTATCTCTTTGAGCAAATTCAAGACTATAAATCCCAGTTCTGTTAAAATATATATTGTTTTGAAGATTAGAACTTACAGATACCAAAGCCGTATCGTTAACTTCCAACTGAAAAGGATTAAAAGCAACCACCCCCGCTGCTCCATCATACGTTTTTCTATCGATCTTAAAAATACTACGTGTAGAAATACGTTCTAGAATATCTAGTCCTATAGGAAGCTTTTTATTTTTATCTCTTTTTTTACTGTTTCTGATGAGAATTTTTGGTCTAATCGTAAGGCTTTGGCTAAAAAGGGCATTATTGGTTCGTATGAATTGACCTGTTAGTAGTGTTACACGAATATAATCAGCCTGATCCTGAAAATTAGACAATTCAAATTCATTAGTCTGTTCGGATTCATCACCATTTCTGTCTACCCATATATAACTACCTTGCCCCTGGTCTACTTTTACAAAATTATACTCAATTTTTTGTTGCTGACCAGATCCCAATTGATAAATTGTGTTGGAACGAATAAAACCCTTTTTAACATTAAGAATATATTCAAGACGCCCAAGATATGTCTGCTTTGGTTCTTCATTAGTAAGGGTGCTATCCTTAATATAAAGACTACGGTAATTTAAGTTCCATATAAGTCTGGAAGCTTTGGAAGGGATCCACTCACCAGCAAGGTTTAAATCATCAGCAATCGAGTTAACCATAAACCTTTCACTTGTAGGAGTATAATCATAACGATGAAGATAATGAATATGTAAATTTAGATTTTTAGAAGCAGGTAAATCAGAATATACTTTAAAAAAATTATAGAAAAAACTACCAGCCATTAATGTATCTGAACTGATATCTATTCTTTGGTTTTGTTCCATTTCTGCAAAAGCCCCTATTTTCCAATTCAATAATTTTTTAAAAGTATATGATAAATCAACTTTAGGACGAATAAATATGCTCTTTTCAGCTTCCGTATTACTCTGTAATAAACTACCATTAGCAATTAATTTCATTCCCTTATAATTCGTATTCATACTAAGATTGTGCTTATATCCACTATATTTCTCTTCTTTATTTAAGCCACTAAACTCATATGAGATCCTACCCCATTTTGTGCCTCTCAGTCTAATTAATGCTTTATATAAATGTTCTTGAGTAGGTTCTGGTAAATTGATATTCCAATCGCGTGCAAATTCCCTTGGACGATAGGGTTCTACAAACTCAAATTCTTTCATCAAATACTCATAATGCATTTGAATATCAAAATAATTATTTGCAAGACTCTTAACACTATCATTATTATTTCCAGTGCCAGACAAACTGTCAATCTTAAACTTTTTACCAAAATACAAAGGGATTGATTGCCTATAGGACAATCGTCCTGCAACACCTTGATTATCATCATTACCAATTTCTGAAAAAGTATTTTGATCAACATTACTCAAAGCAATATCTGCGGAGATTTTCCCTGTTTTGCCAATGCTATAATCCATACCTAAATTAAACAACTGTCGTTGCTTTGGCGTAACTAACAATTGTATAGGGTCATGTGTCCCCATTGGTGAGCCAGTAATAGGATCAGGAGCAACCCACTGATATACAACACCATTTGCAGAACCCTGATTTCTAATATAATTTCCACCATTTGCTACCGAAGCAAATTTAGCACTATAAATAGCTGAGTCTGGATCATTAGAAAACACCAGAACACTATCGTAATAAATACCATTTACAGTTGTATCAGTAAGCATATAAAAAATAGCACCTACTCCTTGGCTATTGGGGTCAGGTATACTTAAACCAGAAACAAAAGCTTGATCGATATTATCCCCTACACGTTGTAATACAGCTTTAGCAGAATCAGAAAGTGATTCGGTCAATGTTTGACCTTTTGCATCCTGTTCTGAATAAAAATTAAACCTTATATTAGTTTTTTGAGTTTCATAAGACATATTGGCTGTAGCAAGTGTTCTTAGGAAGGTTAGATCAGAATAACTAAATTCAACCTGTATCCTTTTATCTTTAGTTATTAATTGGTTAGGGGTAAACGTAAGCTCTCCAAGATTATAATCAATAACATAATCATTGTCTGTACCACGCGTTAATAATATACCATCAATAAATACTCTTTCTGTACCAGCAATAATAATAATAAACTGTTCTCCACTAGCACCAGTAAGTCTATAAGGTCCTTGATTTCCTTCTTGCCCCATAAATACATTTCTTGCAAACTTACCCCTTGAAACTGCAAAACTAGCATCTGTTTTAAGACGTCCTTTTTTACCTGCTTTCAAATCAGTAAATAATTGCCCCCCTTGTAAACGTCTATAGTAATTCATGAAATAACTTCCTTTGGGTCTTTTAATATTATAATCTCCAGCAATAAGACTCTGTTTTTTATATTTAAATTGGACAAAAATTCGATCAAAATCCTGCAACTGCTGTGTATTCCCATCTGGTTGTAAGGGCACATTATTATCACTAATAGCAGCTAAGATTTCAATATCACCCAACTTACCAGATGCCTGTAAGTTAAAATTAGAATTAAGAATTAAATCCTGACTGTTCCCCAATGAAATACCTCTTGCAAAAACGCCACTGTAGTCCAAGTCATTAAAATTAAAAGCTTCACCACCAAGTATAAATGGATTGTAGGTGTAGGCGCTACCTATCAATCCATCATGTTGTAGGGAACTTCCTATTAAATTAATATCCTTATGCTGTCTTTTTTTGTTTATTGGATAGGGAAAAACACGATAAGTAACTTGATAAGAACTATCTCGCTGAGGTTTCAAAAAAACAAGTAAATTACCTTCTACTTTATAACAAGAATCCGGCACAACTGCTTTTGAATTTCTTAATTGTACTGAATTAGAAAAAACAACGTGAGTATCAAGTGTTATAGTATCAGAAGTAGATACAAATGAGATAGACCTCCAATTACTAAGAGGAGTCTTTGTCTGACTGCTGTCACTTTGTGCCAGAATATTGTTGAATTGCAAACATAAAAGTATGTAAATCCAACAAAATATATTTGATCGCTTTTTTATATTTCCTGTCTTTTGATTTTAGGATATGTTGAAGTTCTATCAAATAAAAAACACTTTATAATGACTATGTATTAGTTAATAAATTTGTAATATCATTCCCCTACTATTTCTAAACGTAATTTAAAGTCTTTTTTGTTGGTGTTTTTTAATAAATTTAAGGTAGGTGTAATTCATAATATATAATTATCAAGACAACAGCAAAGCTACAAATAGCATATCAAACGTAAGATTTATTAGCTATCATTAATTCTTATAAAAAGAATATCAACAAATTATTTTCAATTTACAGAATATTAAATAGTATCAAAGTAATCACCATTGTATAAAAAACAAAAAAAAGCCACTTCGGAGTTGAAGTGGTTATATTTATTTTGTAAGTATATCATTAACAGCTTCTTCCATATCCTCCAGCATAAATGGATGCCAGTTTACATCCTGATATGTAACATAACCGTCAGTGGCTATCAAATAAATTCTAGGCACATGAAATTCTGCAAATCTATTAAATAATTCACGTTCAGGATCCTCTATCAAATCATAATGTAGACCAGCCACATCAGCCCATTTTTTTAATTCTTCAGCATTGTGCTCCCTACCTATACCGACAAGATTTATTTGTCCTTTTAAATGAGAAAACTTATTACTTATAGCTGGCGCTGCTTCCATACAGGATGAACACCAAGTAGTAAACAAGACCAACAAAGTAGGTTTATTACTACCATCACCAAATTTAATGGTTTCGCCTTTAATGGTTTTTACTTCAAAGCTTTCTATATAATTTTTTTCTTTAATATCTTCCAATTCCATATAAATACTGATTTAGAAACATTAACATGATTAATTATTACAATTAGTACATTTAAAAATACATTAAAAAATTAAGAACTGAAAAGATAATAATAGTAAAAGTCTCTACTCCTTGAAGTATGGATAGAAAAGATATAATTATATTAATTTTACGCTTCTTCATATTCCTGCCCATCGATGATCATCTTAGCAATAATTTCTCTCATAACTTCAGAAGTTCCACCCCCAATTGTTCCAATACGAGAATCTCTGAAAAAACGAGCCATCTTGTAATCTTCCATATACCCGTATCCACCAAAAAACTGAAGACATTCTGTAGCAACTTTGTTAGCCATTTCTGTGCCTAATAACTTGGCCATAGAACATTCTTTTACAGCATATTCACCATCATTATGCAATTTGCAACAATGATAAGTAAAGTATTTATGCGCTTCAATTTCAGATGCCATCTGAGCTACTCTATGCCTTAAAACCTGAAACTTATTTATTGGACGACCAAATGCCTTACGTTCAGACATATATTGTAACGAGTATCTTAGTGCAGACTCACAGCCTGCAAAACCACCAACAGCAGCAACTAATCTTTCTAGTTGTAATCCTCCCATTAAATAATAAAAGCCCATCCCTTCATCACCAACTAAATTTTCCTTTGGCACTTCAACATCATCAAAATTTATCTCAGCAGTATCTGAAGAATGCCATCCAAGTTTATTTAACTTCCTCATTGATACACCTTCTGATTTATTATCAATGACTAATAAACTAATGCCATTCACTCCAGCTTCAGGGTCTGTTTTTACAACTGCTACCATAAAATCGCCATAAAAAGCATTGGTTATAAAAGTTTTGCTACCATTAACTATATAATGATCTCCATTTTTAATGGCTTTAGTTTGGATATTCATGGCATCGGAGCCAGCACCAGGTTCTGATATGGCAATAGAACAAATCTTCTCTCCTGCTATAGCACCTGGAAGATACTTTTCTTTAAGCGCTTCTGAACCATGATTAAGAATATAAGGAGTAGACATATAAGACTGTACCATGGGTAAGATTGCAAAACCACCAGAAAAACATTTAGAAATTTCTTCGATTAACACAACGGAATAGAAAAAACCCAAATCAAGGCCACCATATTTTTCTGGAAAATTGATCCCAAAATACCCCATGTCTCCAAATTTCTTCCAAAAGGCTTTTGGTATTCTACGATCTTGTTCCCATTGCGTAATATTTGGAATGGCTTCTTTATTTAGAAAATCCTTTAAAGATTGCCTGAACATATCATGTTCCTCATTAAAATAATATGATTTCATAATTATGATTAATTGTATTTAAATAAGTTTTATTAATTAAAAAATGAGACAATAAAAATGTATTATTTAGTAACTAACATCATCAATTACCATTTTAGATATTAATTCGCGCATTATTTCTGAAGTGCCACCTCCTATAGTACCTAATCTACTATCCCTAAACATTCTAGCCATTCTATAATCTTCCATATATCCATAACCCCCAAAACACTGTAGGCACTCAGTCATTACTTTATCCGATAGCTCTGTACATAGCAACTTTGCCATAGCACACTCTTTAACAACATTTTTCGATTGATTGAAAGCAACTGAAATAGTGGAATTAAAAGATTTTAACATAGTAGTTTCACTAGCAAGTTGTGCCATTCTATGACGCAAAACCTGAAATTTATTAATTGGACGACCAAATGCCTTACGTTCAGACATATACTTAAGGGTATAAGCAATAGCTGTTTCACAGGCAGTTATAGCTCCAATTGCCAAAATTAGTCTTTCCAATGCAAAATTTTGCATAATATAATAAAAACCCATACCCGCTTCACCAATTATATTTTTTGCAGGTACACGAACATCCTGAATAGAAATTTCAGCAGTATCGGAAGCATGCCAGCCCAACTTATCAAGTTTATGGGCAGATATTCCAGGCATTGATCTATCTAAAACAAAAAGACTAATACCAGCTGATTTCATTTCGGGATTTGTCTTTGCAGCAATAATCAAAAAATCACTTAATACACCATTCGTTATGAAAGTTTTACTACCATTAAGAATATAGTCATCTCCATCAGCAACAGCAGTAGTTTTGATTCCAGCAACATCAGAACCAGCAAATGGTTCTGTTACACCTAAACAACCAAACCATTCTCCAGAACAACTCTTCGGCAAATAGCGTTCTTTAATATATTCACTTCCAAAACGTTCAAGGTAAACCATAGCCAATGAGATATGACCTATAATAGCAGCACTGAAGCCGCCTGAATAACATTTAGAAGTCTCTTCAACAAGAATTGACTGATATCCAAAATCAAGCCCACTACCACCATATTTTTCTGGGATATTTACACCCAAAAAACCCATATCTCCAAATTTTTTCCAAATAGTTCGGGGTATTTCTCCTGCTTTTTCCCAATCATCTATATATGGCATTGCTTCCTTTTTTAGGAAATCCTTTACTGATTGTCTAAAAAGTTGATGTTCTTCGTTATATAAATTCATATGCTTAATAATAAATTGACCTTGAATTATTTCTTAAGGTTCAAATTTAATGGGGTTTTTCAACTTCATTTTAATAGAAGTAACATGAGAAAAAATATTTAAGGAAAAAAAATGAAGATTCAGACTTCTTTATTAGAATCCTTCGGATTTATGGTCTTTAAAATTTGTTTAATGATAAAAACTCTTAAAAGTCGAAAAGATCTCCCCATAAACGATGACCACCATCGATATATACTGTTTCACCAGTAATAAAGCCTGCCATAGGGCTCATGAGAAATATTGATAAATCTGCAACTTCCTTAGTAGTACCTAGTCTTTTAAGAGGAATTCTATCACTCACGCCTTCTAGCAGTTCATCTGGATATTGACCCAATCCAGTAGACTTAATTATGCCAGGAGCAACTGCATTGATATTAATATTATGCTTACACCATTCCACTGCAAGTGTCTTAGTCATATTCTCAACACCAGCCCGTGCTGCACCAGTATGTACCATTCCTGGAAAACCTCTGAAAATATTGGCAATAATATTAACGATATTCCCATTTTTTTGAGGAATAAAGAATGTTTTTGCCATAGTTTGAGTAACATACCAAGTACCGTTAAGATTATTATTGATGACTGAATTCCAGCCGTTATAACTAATATCTTCAGCAGGAGATGGAAACTGACCTCCAGCATTATTTACCAGAATATCTAACCGACCAGACTTTTCCTTAATATATTCTGCGATTTCCTGAACACGCTCAATATCTCGAATGTCACCTGCAATATGATAACAAGTTCCAATTTCATTCAATTTATCTGCAGCAATTTTCAACTTATCCTCTTTCCTAGAACATATATATACAGTAGCTCCATAGGACAAACAGGAAGTTGCTATTTGGTACCCGATACCACTTCTTCCGCCAGTTATTAATATAATTTTATCCTTCAACAGATGTTTTGCAAACATAAAAAACTGATTTAATTAATTTTTTGGTTAATTTTGAATCAATATAGCAAAAGATAAATTAGGTGCATGAATTTAATCTCCTTTTTTTTACTTTTAATAATATCAGAAACATATACAGCTGAAATGTTATATTTTTTATACCTAATAATCTACAATGAAGCATATACGTAATCTATATGAACAACTAGGAGTAGATAAGTATTACCAGGATTACGGTAATGAATATAAAAACCCTCATATTGAACAGATCCGAGAATTAATTATTAATAATTCACAAAAATTAGACTATACTTCAGTCCTGGATTTTTGTACTGGTGGTGGCGAGGTTAGTTTAATATTAAGATCTTTAAATTATGACAACTATAAAGCTAGTGATCCTTATACACACCATCTATATAAAAAAAACCTAAATAAAGAATGTTATAAATGGTCTTTTAACGATATTATTAAAGGGAAGATGGCTGGAAAGTATAGTTGTATTATTTGTAGTTTTGCTATGCATTTATGTCCTAAAGAAAAACTTTATGATCTTGTTATTCAACTTTTTCAACACAGCCAAAATCTTGTAATTTTAACTCCTCATAAACGGCCTGTTCTTGAACTTTTTAGTGGTGTTGAACTCGTTTATACTGATTTTTCAAAAACTGAAAAAGGAAAGAAAGTATTTCTTAAACATTATAAATTTAGTTACCTTACTAATCAAGAGCATTAAAATTGCTATCATTAAATAGATATCTGACATTTTTTTTGTTTTCTCCTAACTCATAATTTGAATTACACTATAAATAAAATGAAAAACTTACTTATAAATTTGGGCTTTCTGCTGTTTATCTGGAGTATTTCTTCTTGTAGTACAAAACAAAGAATTGTAGGTAATTGGAAAATAGAAACTAAAGATACGACTTTTGAACGTTCATATTTCTTTAAGAAAAACGGTACACTGGAAATAGCATTTTCTAAAGAAAATACTGAGATTAATAATTGGGAATATTCCAAAAAAAAGAAAGTAATTACCATCTCTGAAAAAGATAATATCATTTCCGAACACTTTGTCATTAATTACATAAGCCCTTTATTTTTAGGGCTTTCTAACAAAGACAATGGCTTTGTTCTAACACGAAATTTAAAGATAAAATCTATAAATCATAATAAGGCAAGAAAAAAATTAAGAGGTGAATGGTCAATAGTTCAAATTGAAGATAGTTGTTATAACTATAATGAAAAAAATCTCACTTTTCATTTCTTTAAAAATAGTTCATACCGTGAAAAAGTGAATGAAAAGGTACGCCTTGGACGTTGGGTGTTAAATGATAATAATACTAAACTAACACTATCAAATGATAATAATACTCAAACTATCGATATTAACTTCCTTAAAAAAAACAAACTTCAATTTACAGACCAATATGGCTCTTATATCTTGGAAAAAACAAATAACGAGTCAAAAGCCCCCTCAAATCAACAAATAGAGCATAAGATTATAGGTGCATGGGCATTAGCTAATGTTGGAGATAAAGAAGTTGGAAGTTCTGATTACACACTATATCTTAATGAAGATGGAAGCCTTAAAATATTCGAAGATCAACATATATCTCAAGTTGGACAATGGTATGTAAGTGAAGATGCTGCTTTTTTGGTTTTCGAGCACTCATTAGGCCGTTTATCGTACCCGATTGAAAATATTAGTCGAAAGAGTTTAGAACTCATAGATGATTTTCAGACCATCTTATTCAATAGAATTCAAAATTGATATTTCTTCCCATCAATTTATAACAAATAACAGTATTATCAGTACCTATAAATCCTTGCAAAATACCACGATATAATTTATGGCTACAGAAATAGAACGCAAATTTTTAGTACACCATAATCTATGGTCAGAAATAAAAAAAGAACATAATCCTGAATGTATCATACAGGGATATCTTTCTAAAGGAGCAGAACGAACAGTTCGTATTCGTATAAAGGCAAATCAGGGTTTTTTGACTATAAAAAGTAAAAATGAAGGAATTATAAGAAAAGAATTTGAATATACCATTCCTTTAAACGATGCAAGAGAAATGATTGAAATGTGTTTGGGTGCCATCATTTCAAAATCACGGTATACAATAGTTTTTAATGGGCTTAGATGGGAAGTTGATGAATTTAGTGGTGACAACGAAGGTTTAATAATTGCAGAGGTTGAACTTAAAAGTGAACACCAAGAAATAATAATCCCCAACTGGGTTAGTAAAGAGGTCTCAGAAGATACCAGATACTTTAATTCAAGTTTGGTTAGCCATCCATTCAAATTCTGGTAATTATTTGTGATCAGAATAGAACTTTATCAAATATTTTAGTTCTCAGTCAAATATTTTTTTGCTCTCAAGACAGCATTTCTTCTTACACTCAAATAAAACAAATTTAAATCACCGATATGATAATTTTCTCTTTCAAATAACCCCCCTAAAAATAAATTTGGTTTACCAACCCATAAGACTGAACCGTTAACCTGTGCATCAAACAAATGTTTTCGAACCACATTAAAACCAAATAAAATAGATCCTTTATTCTCTTTATAAGATGCATAGCTATTATTCGATTTCCAATTTATTGGATTTACACATACATCATTTGTATCTAAATATGAAGGCAAATATCCTCGTGAATATGTTCGCCAAGTTAGATAGCATCCAGTTTGATCGGGACTATTTCCCAATGGTATGGTTTTGAATTCATTCTTTTTTACTCCCCATCCTATCACATAAGCAGCGATTAATTTTTTTTGCAAGTCCTTGCCATCTATCATTTCTTTAAGTAAACTA
The DNA here is from genome assembly GCA_022448945.1 of Saprospiraceae bacterium. Taxonomy (GTDB): domain Bacteria; phylum Bacteroidota; class Bacteroidia; order Chitinophagales; family Saprospiraceae; genus Aureispira. Next base: position 158,467 of record JAKVCV010000013.1, on the reverse strand, counting down.
ATCAAATGTAAAGCGCCCTGGCTATGTCCTGCTAAAATAAAAGGACGACCATTATTATAATTTTTCAAGTAATGAATAAAAGCACTTCTTACATCCTGATATGCCAATATAAGTGCCTTTTTACCATCAGATTTATAATTTCTATAAAAACTACGAATATGAGCCTGCCTATAGCGTGGTGCGTATACCCTTCCTGCCAAATTGAATATACTAGCCTGATATTTTATAGGTTTATTATCAACTTTTTTATTCATTTTTTTATCATCGATATCGGCATTCCACAAAAATTCATTTTTAGGATCGTCCAAATACATTGTAGGATGTATAAAAAAGACATCTACTTGATCTGACAAATCATTTGTCTCTTTACGTAAAGGTCTGGGAATTAAATCCGATTTATCTTCTTTATCAGGGTGGGCACACCAATTATTTAAATTTGAATAATTAGGTTTTAGCGATTGCGGAGTGTCGTCAAATGATGTTATAACTTTTTGTCCAACAATATAATTTGTATATAATACAAGAACAAATAAAAATAAGGCGTGTTTATACATTTTATGTTTTTTGTAATAATAAAACTATCTATGAAAAAATAAACAAGTATAAATGAACAAAGTTTAAAATATTAATAATAATAAAATAGTTTAAAAATAAAATCAAAGGAAAACTCAAAACTTGTATATTACATTTAATTACAAAGTTAGATAATCTAATAAACACAAAAAATTAAATCCTACTCCCAATGCTCACAAAATTCATTGTTCTTGGTATTTACTTTGCCATATTATTTTTTATTGGATTAATGGCGTCTAGACGTGTAAAAGGACTTAGTGATTTTTACGTTGGTGGCAAGAATATAGGGTATTGGGCTGCCGCTTTTTCTGCACGTGCTACGGGAGAATCCGGTTGGTTATTGTTGGGGTTAACTGGTATGGGAGCAATTGCAGGACTTTCAGCATACTGGGTGGTAGTAGGAGAATTACTCGGTGTAGGCATTTCCTGGTGGTTTATGGCCAAACCATTCAAAAGACTAACTGACAAATATGAATCTATTACCGTACCAGATTTTCTAGAGAGCCATTTCAATGCTAAAACACATACAATAAGGGTGTTAGCTGCCGTTGCACTTGCTGTTTTTGTAGTCATTTATGTAAGTGCACAAATCGATGCTACTGGTAAAGCCTTTGAATCTTTATTAGAACTTAATTACTTCACTGGAGCATTACTTGGCTTTTTTATAGTCCTTGCTTATATATTTATCGGAGGCTTTGTTGCTGCTGTTTGGTCCGATCTATTTCAGGGAATTTTAATGTTTTTGGGCTTAGTGACTCTACCTGTCATAGCCTGGTGGAGTATTACAAATGGTGATGGTATCGTAAGTGGCTTGCATGCTATAGATCCAGATCTAACTAATATTTGGGGTAATGACCCAAACCCATGGATGAATATTTTTGCTATTCTTGGCTTTGTTACGATTGGTCTTGGTTTCTTAGGGTCTCCTCAGATCTATGTGAGATTCATTTCTATTAAAAATGATTCTGAAATAGACAAAGGAAAATGGGTAGCAATCATTTTTACACTATTAACAGATGCGGCAGCTGTAACAATTGGCTTATTAGGTAGATACCTATTTACTGAAACTGGGCAAGATCCAGAGGTTATATTGGGAACTGGAGGAGAAGATGTAATCATTCAATTAATAGAATATAGTTTCCCAACCATCATTATTGCTATATATATTGCTATTATTTTATCTGCGATCATGTCAACAATTGACTCATTACTTATACTTGCATCAAGTGCAATTACAAGAGATTTTTATCAAAAAATAAGACGTCCAGACCTAAAAGATGGTGATTTAACTTCAATGTCTAGATATGTAACATTGGTAATGGCATTGGCTGCATTGGCCATTGCCATGGCAGTAGCTATTTTAACTCCAGATAGAACTGTTTTTTGGTTTGTAATATTTGGATGGTCTGGAATTGCTGCAACATTTTGCCCCGTTACAATTCTCTGTTTATTTTGGAAACCCTACTCGGAAAAAGGCGCTATAGCTTCTATGGTCACAGGTTTTTTGTGTGTACCACTTTTCAAGTTTGGCATCATGGAGATGGAAGGAATAGGTCCATATATTGAAAAATTAGATGTTTTGGCACCTTCTTTTTTATGCTCAATTTTGGCTGGAATTTTATTCACTAAATTATATCCGAAACAAGTTGATGACAACCTTATTGATAATAGTGATGACTTAATTTATGATTCTTTTAAAGATCAAACTTAATGTTTCAAAAAAATAAATAAAAAAACCAATCGTTTTTTACATCTTTGCAACCTACATATAAATATAAAATTCTATATTTTATCATATAAATTAAGATAATGAATCGCAAATTTTCTGAAGAATTATTCAAAGAGGCAAAACAATATTTCCCTGGAGGAGTAAGCTCTCCGGTGAGGGCTTTTAAATCAGTAAAAGGAACTCCTTTATTCATAAAAAGAGGATTAGGTGCTCAGATTTGGGATGAAGATGACAACCAATTTACTGACTTTTGCTGTTCCTGGGGACCACTTATTTTAGGCCACAATAATGATAAGATCCGTGAAGTAATAATCGAAACTGTAGCCCATGGAACTTCTTTTGGAACACCAACAAGTTGGGAGAATAAATTAGGGGGATTAATACTTAAAAACAACCGATTCATCGATAAGTTACGTTTTGTAAGCTCAGGTACTGAAGCTGTAATGTCAGCTATTCGTTTGGCAAGAGGTGTTACAGGGAAAGATAAGATCATTAAATTTGATGGTTGCTATCATGGTCATTTTGATTCTTTACTAGTAAAAGCTGGTTCAGGTTTGGCAACGTTTGGTGTGAGTAGCTCTTCAGGAATTCCTGCTGCTTTTGCCAATGAAACAATTGTTTTACCTCTAGACGATCTAAAAGCGCTTGAAACTACTTTTAAATTACATGCATCCAAAATTGCATGTGTAATTATAGAAGCTGTTCCAGCAAATAATGGCCTATTACTTCAACGAGAAACATATCTAAAAGAACTCAGGAGCCTTTGTAGCCGTTATGATGTTTTACTTATTTTTGATGAAGTAATCTCAGGTTTTCGTGTTGGCTTTGACGGTGCAGCAGGTCATTATAATATCCAGCCAGATATCATTACTTTCGGCAAAATTATTGGAGGAGGTATGCCTGTTGGAGCTTATGCGGCAAGTCATAAGATTATGGGACATGTTGCACCTGATGGAGGGGTTTATCAGGCAGGAACACTATCTGGAAATCCTGTAGCTATGGCAGCAGGTTATACTGCAGCTACTCAATTGCTTCAGAATGGATTTTATGATGAATTAGAAAATAAAACCAAAAACTTTGTTCTCAACATACAAAACCATTGTGATTCTAAAGGTTATGAAGTAAATATAAATACAATAGCTTCTATTTTTTGGATAGCATTTACCAGAAAAGAAATCCGACGAGCTGACCAGATAGATCCTGCAAGTATGGAAAAATTCAAAGTTCTTCATGCATTTTTACTTGACAAAGGGATTTATTTAGGGCCTTCTGGTTATGAGGTAGGTTTTGTGTCTGCTGCACATACTGACAATGAACTCGAAGTTGCGGCCCAAAAAATTTGTGCAGGCCTGGATCTTGTTCATAAATAATGTATGATTATTAATTTACCAATTGATTAAAAATAGAATCACAAACTTTCTTTTTATCTTTTGCATTAACTAATAAACCAGAAACAGCTATACCCCATACCCCTATATCTACTATATATTGAATATCTTCTAACTCAATACCACCTATAGCAAGGACTGGAATATCAATCTTAGCAATTTTCATTTTTTGCAATAACTTATCATATCCTTCTATTCCAAGTATAGGACTAAGTGTTTCTTTAGTATTAGTAAACCGAAATGGCCCAAGACCTATATAATCAACCTTTTGTTCAGCTAAATATACAATATCCTCCCAGGTATTGGCAGTCCCTCCTATTATAATATCACCAACTATCTTTCTAGCCTCTGAAGGGGACATATCTTGTTTGCCAAGATGTAAACCATCAGCTTTTGACTCAAGTGCGACTTGCGTATTATCATTGATTGTAAGTTTAACCTGATGTTTTTGACAAATTTCTTTTGCTGCAATAGCTGTTTCAAGGTATTCCTCATATGAGACCTTTTTCAACCTAAGTTGCACCCATTTACATCCTCCCTGACAAGCGCTTTCTATTGATTTAAGATGTGCATTAATATCCTTTCCCTGTGAAATAAATTGCAATTTATCAATTTCTTTAGCTATTGAAATCAATTCTCTTTCAACATCACAGGTATAAACCTCCATAAATCTATAATCTTTACTTTTTATACGCTTTCGGACTGCAGATATGGGAAAACAAATAATTCCAGATTTTTGATGTTTTACCGCAATATCTTTTCCTTGATAGTCTTTATAAACTATCCATTCAAAACCAAGCCTATCGACAAGTGATTGACCTAGCGCATAACCAAAGCCTGTAATTAAAATGAAATTCCTAGGGCGTTTCCACCAATTTTGTTTCATCACATTTTCAAAGGCTGCATCTAATAAATTAGGTTCAAAAAAATAGTCCGAGTCAATCTCTGAATACTTTTCTACCAATCCTATGGCTAGTTCTAATGCATCTTTCTTCCAAGAAATTTGTTTTTTTGATAATACCGATTCTTCGTGGTTACTTTGTCTGGCCATTTATTTGAAAAATAAAAATGAAGTTATTTCAAAAAATGATATCCCAATAGGCGATCATTTGAAATTAAAAATGAAGAAATATAATCTTTAGCAGATTTGGATGCATCCAACAATTCACACCCCAAAGCTAAATAGGAAACTAAGGCAGCTGAAAGAACACAACCTGAACCATGTTTTTCATAATATATTTGTTCTTTAGGTTCAAGAATATGAATATTTGAACCCTCGAATAAGATATCAGTACCTTTTTGGTTTTCATTATGCCCTCCTTTATAAAGCACATTACAATACTGCATCAATTTCTTAGCGGTTAACATTAAGTCTTTAGAATCCTCTCCTATTTGTGCTAATTCATGGGCATTAGGTGTCAAAAGATAAATTTTGTTAAGTATATTCTGATAATCATTATAACCTAAATTATAATCAAAATTGAACCCAGCAGAAGCACTAAATACAGGATCCAACACAATTTTTACATCAGGACAATTATCTGTCAATAAATGTATAATAGTTTGAAGTATTTGTTCGTTTTCAACTAACCCAATTTTACAGAAGTCAATAGGATATTTACGTATGAGTAAAATTATTTGTTGTTTTATAAGGTCTATGTCAATCCATTTAACCGTTTTAAATACAGACTCGTGTTGTACAGTTATAGCCGTACAAACAGATAAACCATAAACCCCAATTTGTTCCATTGTTTTTATATCAGCAGTAAGTCCTGCACCAGAACTTCCATCGTAACCTGCAATTGTTAAGACATAAGGTCTAATTGTGTCATTTGTTTGCATAATTTTGAATAATTTTTGATAACTGTATTGGAATTCTGCCATAATGCTCCAAGAAAAGCAACCTCTTTAAATCCCATTTTATATGCTTTTTGTAACGTATTGGTATCTATCCCCCCTAAAGCTATTAATTTTACAGGTATATTTATATCACTGATTCTCCAATCCTCTGAAGGTAGGTAATCAGGCTTAGAAATACTTGGAAAAACAGGGCTAAGGAATACATAATCAAAATTCATGTTTAAACTTACCAACGTTTTTCTTTCATGAATGGAAGTACCTATAAAGCGTTTTTTACAGTTGTAGTCTTTTATCATATAGTCCAATTCAGATTTAGACATTTCCTGCCTTATACCTTCTTTTAAATGAATACCTGCCAAGCCATATTCTGGAATTAAAGATGGATATTGATGTACTATTATACGTGAATGAAAAGACTCTTGAATATTATTCAAAAAAAATTGGCAGTCCTTCTTAGTTGAATACGGTTTTCTTAAATGAAAAAGAGTTAAACCAATTTCAAACAATTGATTAACAATAACTGCTTCTTGTTCAATAAAAAGTGGATTAGAAATAACCCTATGTTCCATATCATTACAATTAAAATAATACATAAGTGCACTCTACAAAATAACGCCTTTTTAGAGTTCAATAGTGTACAAAATTTAAAAAATTCAATTCAGACAAAGCATACTTCATGTCTTAAATAAACAATATTAATTGATTTAAAAACCATATGCGAATAAATTGATTATCTATTCCAAAATATTTATATTCAAAATAATAATCAAAATGGTTTTGTTTAAATATTCTTACTTTTTTTCATTAATTTAACCACGTATATTTATATAGTAAAAAGAAATAAAATCAACTATGAATATTCAATCTACAATATCTCTTTGTATATATTTGATTATGGTTACAGCGCAATTATATGCACAAGAAAATCTTGAACTAATTGTAGATATTGTTGAAGAAGGCAAAAATTATGCACTTTACCCTGGAAAATCAAGCGATAAAGATTTATATAAATTAAAAAAATCACATTATCTCAAAATTGTTCCAGCAAAATTTACTACTATTTACGATACACTTGAAATTACTCCACCACTCAATGGAAATCTGGATACAAGTAATTATTTTGTCCAAACTGAAGTTTTGATCCTTAAAGAATCTGCTGCAAATTATAAAATTGCTAGTGTTTCGCCATTATGTAATAGAAAAAAAGGCGTACCTTTCCTTACTTTAGGACTAGTTAGAACTACCCCTAATTATAAAATAATACATAGAAAGTTTTTCCCCTTCAAAAATATTTTGGACACAACTACAACTGACTTTATCATACCAGCTGAGACCATCGTAATTAAAAGAAAAATTCTTGCCCAAAAATCACGCATATATTTTTTAAATGACAAAAATAAAACCAATCTGAACGTTGGAGAAAAACTTATAGAGATCCCAGCGGGAAATTGGCTAAAATGGTCAGAATTAATTTGCAATTCGGAGGAATCGAGAAAAACATCAATTCTATCTCTACAAGAAGCATTATTTAAACAGGCTTATAATGTAATCATAAATGGCAATTTTGATAAACAAACAAAAGATGCCTTACATGCTTTCCAAAAAGACAATCTACTAGATGTAGGAAATGATATTAATAATCCAATTATGTTGCAACGATTAGGTATAAAAAGAAAGAAACTAATTAACTTTGATTAACTTCATTAATTATCCAAAATCCTCATAATACCATCAACTTCAATTTCAAATCCTATCTAATATAATTTTATGAATACATGGGAAGAATTAGTAAGAAAAGTATTAGTAGGTAATATTACAGGAAATGAATTAAATCCGTGTTTTTTAAAAAAAATTGAAGCTTTTGGTATTAATCTCTCTCAATCAAAAGAACCTGAAAAAACGTTACTTAAAGTTATTACTATTCAAAGTAAGCTTTATTCTATTGCACAATTACCATTAAATTCTATTTACCCTAATAATGTTGCTTGCCCAAAAGAAAATTTTCAATATTGCAACAACTCAAGAAAAAAACAACTGCAATATATTTTGAAAAATAAAAATGATCAATTTTTAACTGAAATTCTGGAAAAATTATCTAAAAAAAATAAGCTTGTATCCCCCGATCTTCTTCCAGAATTACTCGATTTAGGTAGTTCTTACCCAAATTTACAAATATTAATTACAAAATGTATTGGGGAAAGAGGTGTTTGGCTATCTCAGTTTTCAGACAAATGGAATTATGTAAAAAATCAAAACGGCACCAATGATAATATCTTTTTTTATGGATCGATAGATGAACGTGTATGTTATATCAAAAAAGTTCACAAAACAAAACCATCTCATGCCATCAATTTAATAGAAAAAGTATGGGAAAATGAAGGTTTTATGGTAAGATCAGCACTTATTAAAGCACTAAAATTAAGCCTAACGAACAACGATGAACCATTCCTAGAAAAAGCAATAAATGATTCAAGACACGAAGTTCGCAAGCATGCTGCCTCACTTTTGGGATGTTTACCCCAATCTAGACTAGTCTGTAGAATGAAAACCCTTATGACACAAATTGCAACTTATAACACAACAACAGAATTATTAAACATTGAATTGCCATCCTTGACGAATGCTGAAATGAAAAAAAATGGTATTCAACCACGCATGATATTTCTTAAAAACTATGGTTCCAAATCGAATCAACTCTTTCAGATAATATCAAAAATTCCTCCTGAATGGTGGTCAAAATTCTTTAATAAGACACCGTTGCAAATATTAGAATATATAACAAAAACTAAATGGGGGAATATTTTTTTATTGGGTTTTGCACATGCTGCTAAAAATTTTCATGACGAAGAATGGATAATTGTCTTTCACAAGTTTTATTTAAACAATATTAATCAAAAAAATAACTTTGATTTTTCAATAGACTTTCTATACGAAAATTTACCAAATAACCTATTCAATATTTTGGCAGAGCAATATCTGAAATTAGATAATAAATCTACTTTTTCAGATCATCAACCTATTGTAACATTCTTATTAACAGAACATCAAAAATGGAATAATACAGTTGCTGAAAAAGTCATTTACAGAATTCAACAAACAATAATGCAAGATGCACATATTTTTCATTGGAGTATAAAAACAGTTCTCAAAAGAGCCGGATTTGCCATTTCACCATTATTATATGAAAGGATTAAGGAGAATTGGCCTATTCAAAGTTATTCTTGGAACTCATGGAAAAGAGAAATAGATCACTTCTTATCTATTCTAAAATTCAGATGGGAAATTGCAAATATGAAAGATTAATTTATAGACTTCCAAAGCATATCCTTAAGTTCAGTAAGTCCCTTTTGAGCAACAGAAGAAATAAATATTGTTTCTATATTCTTTGGCAAATCTTGTTTTATCATTTCTATAAGTTCATCATCCAATAAATCTGATTTTGTTATTGCCAGAATATGAGGCTTATCAAGTAATTCTTTATTGTATTGCGCAAGTTCATTAACCAACACATCATAATCTTTACGGATATTATCTGTATCTGCTGGTATCATATATAAAAGTGTAGCATTCCGTTCTATGTGACGCAAAAAACGATGTCCTATCCCTTTACCTTTGTGCGCATCTTCAATAATGCCAGGAATATCTGCCATAACAAAAGAAAGATCATTGCGATATTTTATCATGCCCAAATTAGGCACTAAGGTAGTAAAAGGATAATCAGCAATTTTGGGTTTTGCCGCTGAAAGGACAGATAGTAAAGTCGATTTGCCAGCATTAGGAAACCCAACAAGCCCCACATCTGCCAATACCTTCAATTCAAATATTTTCCATTCTTTAAGTCCCTCTCCTGGCGGAGATGTATATGTTGGTATTTGATTTGTAGGTGACTTAAAATGCCAATTTCCTTTTCCGCCACGTCCACCTGGTGTCACAATTTCAGTTTGGCCATTTTCAGTGATTTCAAATTCTATTTCACCTGTTTCGACATCTTTTATGATTGTACCAAGAGGTACATCAAGATAAATATCTTTACCTTCTGCACCCGATGAACGACTACCTCCACCTGGTTGCCCATTTGAAGCAATAACATGTTTTTTATACTTTAAGTGCAACAATGTCCACATTTGTTCATTTCCCCTTACTATAATGTGTCCTCCTCGCCCACCATCACCACCATCAGGACCTCCTTTTGATGTGAATTTATCCCTAAAAAAATGACCTGAGCCCGCGCCGCCAGCACCTGAACGACAGCAAATTTTTACATAATCAATAAAATTAGAGTTATCAGCCATTATTTAATATTTTTAAAAATGCAGCAAAAGTAAGCTAGATATTTAGAAACAATCAATGATCAAGATTGAGGACTAAAGTTAATACACTTAGAATCTTCTTCACTTATTAATTGGTGATAAGATTTTACTAAAGAAGAAGCTATAGAAATATTATCATAATGATTATTAACAAGTTCTCTAGCAGCAAATCCTAAATTTGTAATTAAATCAGGGCTATTAAAACATCTTATAATCTGTTGAGCAAAATTTTCTGCATCATTAGCGATAAGCACATTCTTGTTATGTTCTCCAATAATACCCTCTAAGCCAAGATTTGTACTTAAAACTACTCTTCCAAGCGCCATTCCTTCTAGAATTTTAACGCGCATTCCACTTCCTGAAAACAATGGAACTAACATAACATCATGAGCATTAATAAATTCAATAGCATCAGGAACTTCACCATGAACTATGACATTCTTTAAAGATGTATTCTTTATTCTATCAGGTGTGTTTTTACCTGCAATATGAAATTGAGCATTGGGTACTTCTTCAATTACCTTATGCCAAACCTTGTCTAAAATCCAATCGATACCTTCTAGGTTTGGCATCCAATCAAGAGAACCTATAAAACAAAAAGTAGGATGTTTTTGTCTATTGATGTTTTGATTATATCCTGACAATTCTAATCCGATGGGAGAAACGCTAGAAGGTATACTACAACCTAGTTTTTTAAAGAAATTCAAATCACGTTCCGTTATTGCTACCATCATATCGTATTTATTAAGATATAAAAGCTCAAAATTTTCAAGACGTTTAGATAACAAACCTAAATACATTTTTTTTGCACTAATAGATGTATTCTTTGTTATTCGTTTCCAAATCTCATGTTCCACATTATGGGAGCGCATAACAATTTTTGCATTTGAATATTCACGTATCACATCTACATATGGCGCAAGATATAATGTTTCCAGTTGTACAATATCATACTTATTTTTCTTCAACACATCTATCAGTTTTGCCTGATAACTCTTAGACAAAAAACGCGATATATGATATGATTGACTACTGAATAAATTTAAAAAAGCATCAAATACTTTCAACCGATTATCTACAGTAACCAAATCCATTCTTGTATAATGATTAAAAGAATCTGGCAACTCGCTAACATCAAAAAAATGCTTTGTTGTATTCATACTCAATAATGAAACCTCACAGTTCAATTCATTGAGTGCTTTAGCTAAAGAAGTTATAGCTATAGCCTCGCCGTCTTTTAAAGGATACGGAAATTTTTTAGTTAACTGAAGTATTTTCATTTTAAAAACTGGAATTTATTTCCATAATTAAGTATATAAATCTATTCAATAATTACCTTGTAAATATTAATTCCTTTTCTTTAGATAATTCTTCATTGAATATATAATTATCCATATTAAATGCTTTCATTTGCAATGGTTCCACTAATCTATTTTTAACCACATAACGACACATCATACCCCTTGCTCTTTTAGCATTAAAAGATATCACTTTGTACTTTCCATTCCTAAGCTCCTTAAAATTAACTGTCCATAGCTCAGCTTTTAACTCTTGCTGTTTTATTGACTTAAAATATTCATTCGAAGCAAGGTTTACGACAAATTTGTTAGGAGATTCATTTATTTTTTTAGTGATAATATTCCCCCAAAAATCATACAAATTATTATGCTTATTAACTTTTAGTCTTGTTCCCATCTCTAAGCGATATGGTTGCATTAAATCCAAAGGTCTTAAAAACCCATATAATCCTGATAAGATACCAATATGTTGATGTGCAAAATCATAATCAGATGAATCAAAATCTTCGGGCGACATACCTTGATAAACATCACCCTTAAATGCCAAGATCGCTTGTTTTGAATTATTTATATTAAATGGTACCGAAAAGGAGTTGTTTCGGTCTACATTCAGATCTGCAATCTTCTTGCTTACTCCCATCAAATCTTGCAGTTGGTCAGAATTAAAAGTTTTAAGTTTTTTTATTAGTTCCTGACTATTATCTAATAATTGAGGCTGAGAATATTTACTCAATTTTGAAGGATCAAGGTTCAAAGTTTTGGCTGGTGATATCAATAACAACATAGAATCAAAATAACTGAAAAAAATAAATTTTATATTAGAATACAAAAATAATACTTAAAAAGGAAAATCTAAGCTCAATTAGAGGTAAAAAATAAGAATATCTAATAAACGATAACATTTATTATAATTATTAGCCAAAACATATAATTCTTAACTTTTAGATTTCATTAATCTGAGGAATTTTCTAATTAATTAATCATTTTTTTATATTTTTGGTTATCTATGTATTTAAGTATTTTTTATTAATCTCCAATGTACAAAAACAAAAAAGTTATAGTCGTTCTACCTGCTTACAATGCAGCTGAAACCCTTGAAATTACATATAACGAAATCCCATTTGATTTGGTTGATGAGGTAATATTATGTGATGATGCCAGTAAAGATCATACTGCAGAAGTAGGAAAGCAATTAGGAATTCAACATATAATTATTCATGAAAGCAACAAAGGCTATGGTGCAAATCAAAAGTCACTATACAATAAAGCACTTGAACTAGGTGCTGATATTGTCATAATGCTGCATCCTGATTACCAATATACACCAAAACTAATTCCCTCTATGGTAAATATTATTGGTGAAGATTTATATCCTGTGGTATTAGGATCAAGAATACTTGGTAAGGGTGCTCTTAAAGGTGGAATGCCTATTTATAAATATATTGCTAATCGCTTCTTAACTTTTAGCCAAAATCTCCTAATCCGATACAAACTATCAGAATATCATACTGGTTACAGATCATTTAGTAAAGAAGTATTAGAAACAATAAACTTCAATGCTAATGATGATGATTTTGTCTTCGACAATGAAATGTTATCTCAGATTATCTATGCAGGATTTCACATTGGTGAAGTAACCTGTCCTACCAAATATTTCGAAGAAGCATCTTCAATCAATCTTACTCGTTCTATAAAATATGGTCTAGGAGTATTAGCCGTATCACTTAAACACTTCTTAAACAAATTAGGACTGCTCAATTCTCCAATATATAAACGATTAAAATAAACCTTCAATTATACAATACATTATCTAAAAAATTCACATATAAAATTGAATTTCTCCAAATCAAAAACTGATATCTTTATATTTTAATTATAGAGATTTCCTTTATTATTTTATTATTGCCTGATTATAAAAGCTTAATAAAATAAAGAAGATAAATTTATCAAATAGAAAATGAGGCTTATAACCATCGATTTTGTATCTTTGTAGTGCATTAAAGACAATCTGGTTATAGTTTATTTTTTAATCCAAAAATATAACCCGCCTACTTTAATTAGAATTTTGAACAACTAAATAATTATGTACAACGACAATCCTACAATTAAAAACATAGATGAGAGCAAACAAGGTGATGCTTTTTTCAATGAACAAATTGCTACTAATACATCTGATAACAACAAGAAATTTTATATCGAAAGCTATGGTTGTCAAATGAATTTTAGTGACAGTGAAATTGTAGCTTCTATACTATCTGATATTGGTTATAGTTCAACCAGGGATATGGAAGAATCTGATTTGATACTTATAAATACCTGTTCGATTCGAGAAAAAGCAGAAGATACAGTTAGAAAAAGACTGAGGATATTTGACAAATTAAAAGATAATAAACCGGGTATATTGGTTGGTGTACTAGGATGTATGGCAGAACGTTTAAAAAAGAAATTACTAGAACAGGAAAAATTAGTAGATCTTGTCGTTGGTCCTGATGCATACCGTGAATTACCTAACTTAATTGCTACTGCAGAAGATGGAGACAAAGGGATCAATGTTTTCCTCTCAAGAGAAGAAACTTATGCTAACATTAATCCTGTGCGCTTAGGTTCTAATGGGGTTACTGCATTTGTAACTATAACTAGAGGATGTGATAATATGTGTTCCTTTTGTGTAGTTCCTTTCACTAGGGGCCGTGAACGCAGCCGTGACCCTTTTAGTATATTAGCAGAATGCAAAGATCTATTTGACAGAGGCTTCCGTGAAGTTACACTATTGGGCCAAAATGTAGATTCATATAAATGGGAAAACCCAGACACAAAAGAAAACGTTGATTTTGCGGATCTTCTTGAAATGACTGCAAAAATAAATTCTGATTTACGTATTCGATTTTCTACCTCTCACCCAAAAGACATTACCGATAAAGTCTTGTTCAATATTTCGAAATATGAAAACATATGTAACTATATTCATTTGCCAGTACAATCCGGCAACTCAAATATTTTAAAAAAGATGAACCGTACATATGATAGAGAATGGTATATCAATAAAATAAATAGAATCTATGAAATCATTCCTGATTGTGCCATATCTTCAGATATGATTGCTGGTTTTTGTGGAGAGACAGAAAAAGAACACCAGGACACCCTATCTATAATGGAATTAGCAAAATATAGTATGTCATATATGTTTTTCTATTCTGAGAGACCGAATACTTTAGCACACAAAAAATACGAAGATGATATTTCTCTGGAAATAAAAAAACGCAGGTTAAATGAAATTATTCGTTTACAACAACAACTATCATATCAACACAATAAAAAGGAAGTTGGAAAAATCCATAAAGTTTTAATAGAAAAAGAATCCAAAAAATCAAAAAATGATTTAGCAGGTCGTACAAGCCAAAACAAAATGGTTGTATTTCCAAGAGAGGAAGCAAAAATTGGAACTTATGTAAATGTAAAGATCAATGATTTTACTACTGCGACTTTGAAGGGAGAATTAGTTCAATGAAAATAGAACGAAATTTTATGTATGGACTTATTAATATACCAGCTTATTGTTATTAAGGTCTAAAATTGCTCCTATTAATGTACCAATACTATTGCTTACATCATTTTATCTTCTAATAATGCACATTCCGTTGCTTAAAATATTTATTTTTTATGTTTTTCTACTGTATACATTTATGTTATACGGGCAGGATAATATAATTTATAACATTAAAACGGATACTAATTTTAAAGATTTTCAATGGGAAAAAGATTCTGATATTATTGATCAACTTTTTGCACGTTATTCTGGTGAAAAACCTGGAGCTTCATTGATGGTAATAAAAGACTCTAAAATATTAGTTAATAAAAGCTATGGTTATGCTGATCTAGAAAAAAAAATAAAGGCTACTCATAAGACCAACTACAGAACTGCTTCAGTTACTAAACAATTTACAGCAATGGCTATTATGATATTAATTCATGAAAATAAATTAAACTATGATAGTAAACTAACTGATATTTTCCCCGATTTTCCTGATTACGGAAATGAAATAACAATTAAACACTTGTTAGTACATCGTTCTGGATTAATAGATTATATTTCTCTATTGCCAGAAGATAGAATAGATCAAATTTTGGACGATGAGGTATTGCAGTTAATGAAAATACAATCCCAAACATTATTTCATCCAGGAACCAAATACGAATACAGTAATTCTGCTTATGCAGTATTAGCAGAAGTAATTGCTAAGGTTTCAGGGATTCCTTATAGTAAATATATGAAAACTAAGATATTTGATCCTTTAAAAATGACGAATACTAGTGTTTATAAAAAAGGGGTCCCAATAATTAACCGTGCCTATGGATATACCATTTCAAAAAATAATATTAGTAAAACAGACCAATCAACTACCTCTGCTGTACAAGGTGATGGTGGAATTTATACATCAACCTCTGATTATCAAAAATGGAATAAGGCACTTTATACGGATCAACTTATACCATTAAAAGAATTCGAAAAATCACTGGTATCGAGTTATGATGATCCTGAATTATTAATACAACAATATGGAAATGGTTGGAGAATAGACTATTCTAGAAGTATAAAAATCACGCATCATTCTGGCCACACTAAAGGATTTACCAATTACTCTTTGAGAATTCCTGAACTACAATTATGTGTAATTGCTTTTAGTAACCGTAATAATGAAGACGCTATTATTCGTATTGGTAATACTATTGCAGCCCTTTACGCTAACAACCGTTTATTAATACCCATAGAAGCTTTCATTGAAGCTATTTATGAAAATAACGGATATAAAAAAGCTATCGAACTTTATATAAAACTCAAGAACACAAAAGAAAATAATTACCTTTTTAGTGGGAATGCGTTATTTATTATAGGCCAAAAGTTACAAAAACAAAAGAAATATAAGGAGGCAATAGAGATTTATGAATTTAATTTAAATGAATTCCCAGCATCTTTTTCAACTTGCTTTGAATTAGCAAATTGCTACTTTTCTATCAATGAAAAGGAAAAAGCTAAAATATATTATAAAAAAACAATTGATCTAGTACCAACAATATATAAGACAATATTCAATACTTCATCCCAACGAATTAACTAATAAATATATCATAGTATGAAATTATTGTTACTCTTTTTAATATCTCTATCTCTTATTGCAATAAACTGTAATACACCAATAGATAACTCTGAAAAATCTTTAAAACCAAACAAAAACAATCAATTTGAAAATACAGCTAATTCTTCATTAGATACAGAAATCCAAACAAATTTAAAAACTGAATCTAAACTTTCAGAACAAGAATTATTGAGTAATATTCAAGAAGCAATCATTCCATCTTATAAAGATTGGGTAATAATGAAAAATGGCACATATATTATTTTCGACAATATTGATACTGTTACAAATATTTCAAAAAGTGCTATTCAACTTTTAAGAAAATATAAACCTAAAACAGCTGCGGAACATAACTGGGACTATAGTATTACAGATCTGGATAAAACTGAAGGCTGGTCAGTATTTGGAAATGGTTATGGTATATATAATTATGTACATCCTAAAGAACTGACAGAAAATCCCAGTGCAGAACAAATTGCTGCTTTTGCAAAGGTTAAACGAACATTAGATGAAAATAATCCAAAAATTATTTATATTAACAGTAAGAACGGTCTGATACGGGTTAAATAATAAATCTATATTAAACCATATCACATATAATGTTATTTATTTTATGTTAAGTTAATATGTAAAAAACCCCAATATGAAACATATTCTGGCTTTATTAAGTTTGTTATTTTGGGTCTCTTCTTATGCACAAAAAACAACAATTTTATATTACAATGACGGTAAGATTAAAGAGGAAGGACAATTAGTTAATGATTCTAAAGATGGTGAATGGATTGGATTTTACAACAATGAGCACCAGGAATACATCGGCAAATATGCATTAGGTAAAAAAAATGGTCTATGGAAAACCTTTCATAGCAATAGCCGTTTGGAATCTGAAGGCCAATATCTCTACGGCAAAAAAATTGATACTTGGAAATACTATTACAAAAATGGTCCAGTTAGATACATTGAAACTTACAAAAATGGTAAACAGAATGGGAAAGCTACTTTCTATTACCATAATGGCCAGGTTATGGAAGAAGAATTCTTTGTTGATGGCTTTTTAGATGGCCCTGAAAAAGCCTACTATAAAAATGGGAAAATTGCTGGAACAGGTCAATTTAAAATGGGTAAAAAAGACGGAGAATGGCATTCGAAATTCTCAAATGGAAAAACTGCAAGTATAGGTAAATATTTCAAAGGTAAAAAAGACGGGGAATGGCTTACATATCACAGCAATGGAAATATTAATATCAAGTCGTTCTTTACTGTTGGAATTCCTGATGAAGATTTTTCTATTCATTATCGCAATGGCAAATTAGCTGAAAAAGGATCCTTTTTTAATGGAAAAACCCATAATGAATGGATATCATATTACGAAAGTGGGGCAATTAAAGAAAAAGCAAATTATAATGAAGGGAATTTAAACGGAGAATGGATCCATTACTTTGAAAATGGAGAAGTAAAAGAAAAAGGCTTATATAATAATAACTTAAAAGAAGGTATTTGGGAATATTACCATGAAAATGGTAAAGAATCATATAAATGTAATTTTATAAATGGAGAAAAAAATGGGTCCTTTACAGCTTTTCATAGTAACGGCAAATTAAAAGAAAAAGGGAAATTTACAAACGGGAATAAAGATGGCCATTGGCTAGCATATCATAGTAATGGAAAAATTGAATACAAATGTTCATTTAAAAATGGCAATCTAAATGGTGATGCTATTATGCATTACCCAAATGGCAAATTGCAATTAAAAGGGAAGTATCACAATGGCCACCTTGTTGGAGAATGGGATTATTTTTGGGACAATGGTAAATTAGAGCATAAAATCACATATCACAAAGATAGAATTGATGGTCAATGGGCTTCACATTACTCAAATGGTAAACTAAAAAACAAAGGTAAATATGTTAGTGATCATCAAGAAGGTGTATGGGTCTATCACTATCCTAATGGTAAATTAAAAGAAAAAGGTCATTACAAAGATGGCAAATTACATGGCCATTGGACCTATCATCATTCTAATGGAAAGTTAAAATCTAATAAAATCTATATTAATGGCTTGGTCGATGGACAAGTTATTACATACCATGATAATGGCAAAATATATAAAAAAGAAAAGTATAATAACGGTATTTTATTTGACGAAAAGAAAATATATCATAAGAATGGCAAACTAAAAGAAAAAGGGAAATATCAAAATGGTGATAAAATAGGTGAATGGGTTATTTATTATAATAATGGAATGATAAAAGAAAAAGGTCAATACACTAATAACTATAAAACCGGAATATGGACATCATACCACGAAAATGGTAAATTAAAGTCTACAGGTAACTTTACTAATGGTGAAAAAGACGGAAAATTTGAAGAGTTTTATGCAAATGAAAACAAGGAAAGCATTATAAATTATAAAAATGGATTTATCCATGGTTCTGTTATCTATTATTTTTCAGATGAGAAAACATGGTATACAGGAACATACCAAAACGGCCTAGAGATAGATGAATGGATTCTTTACTATGAAAATGGCAATATACGTATTAAAGGCATGTATGATTTGGGACAAAAAGAAGGCTTATGGCTATACTATGATAAAAAAGGAAAAAAAATCAAAGAAAAAACCTACAAAAATGGTCTTTATGAATTAGCCAATTAATAAATTCTTAACAAGATTAAAAATATAACAAATCGAAAGCCCATAATTTATTTCCTGGTTTCAAAGTTAACTAATCTACTCCTTCAAAACATTCTTAATTTAAGAATATATTATTTTATATAAATATTAATCTATTAAAATTATTCAATTAAAAAGAACAACATCTTCTATGTTTTTGAAATAATATCAGCTTTACAAAGTTTTATAAATTAACATATCAGTCACAAAATTATATGTAATTCGTAAAAAAATTAAAATAAATTGAAATGAAAAAAAATGTTCTTATTTGTACATTCTGCCTTCTCCTGAATTCTTTAACCTTCGGCCAATTGGAGAATTTAATAAGCTCAATTGCAGAATCAGGATCTATAATATTTACTTCAGAGATAAATAATGCTTCGAAAAAGAAGGATGTAAAAGGAAAAAAAACGTTTAATTCTAATGAAATTATATATGGCACAATCTATATGAAACAGATTTTTAGTCGCTTAAAATTCAATGCAGGAGTAGACTCAGAATCGTTTAGTATGACATTTAAACTTATTGATGATAATAATAAGAAATTCATATGGGATGTACCTATTGATGAGTCGAAGAAATCACAAAAATATTTATGCTTTGAATTTATTCCAGAGCAAATGAATCTTGACAATCCAAATCATTTTAATTTTATAAACTTTATAAAAAATCTAGAAACTCAAAAACATGAATTTGAGGTTTCTATTACTCAACGCGAGCTTGTAACTGGTAAATTAATTTTAGATCTTTCAAATGGTAAAGGAAAATACCAAATTCTATTAGACCAAATGAAAGAAAAAGAACGACTCCTGGAAGAAGAAAAAGAAAAAGAACGCATTGCAAAAGAAAAAGAAGCAGCACGATTAGCTGCAGAGGAACAAAAATTAATTGATAAATACAATGCTTCATCTGATTTTATTAATTTGACCCTTACTAATAACTCCAATTTTAATGTATCTATATATTTAGAAACAGCTAATAAAGTGACAGACAGTAGAATCACTATTAGAGGTAAAAGTTCTAAGGAATTACGTTGTCGTCCAGGAGAAACAATTTATGCTGGCAATAAAGTAATTCATACAATTTCTCAATCTTCAAAGGGAAAAGAAATAGATGCAAGCCCACCTGATATTAAAATAAGTTATATTGCTACAAAATGGTCGGGGGATGATGCCTGGAAATCCTGGAATATAAACACCAATATTGGAACTTGGACAATGTCAACTAAGTGGTCGGGGGATGATGCTTGGAAATCCTGGAATATAAACACCAATGGACCACATTGGTCTGTTGAAACTCAGTGGTCAAGTGATGATGCTTGGAAATCCTGGAACTTTAACACTTCGGAAGGAAAGATAACTATTAAAACAAAATGGTCGGGGGATGATGCCTGGAAATCCTGGAATATTGATTCAAAATTTGGTAATTTAGAGGTACAAACAAAATGGTCGGGGGATGATGCCTGGAAATCCTGGAATATCACTTCTAAATATGGCCAAATGACAGTGAATACAAAATGGTCGGGGGATGATGCCTGGAAATCCTGGAATATTTCAGATAACATGAAAAATGCTCCCCCACAAATTAAAATGGCTGCAATTTTTACCTGTATTATTGGAGGGATTAGACCCTAAAAATTAATCTATCTAATAAAATTTGAGGTTATATTTTTTATATTTGCGATTAAGTAATTATGAATTTTTATTAATAGCCTATGAATCTGCAAACAGTAAAACAAAGATTTGGTATAATTGGCAACTCAGCTTCATTAAATCATGCGCTAAAAACTGCAATACAGGTAGCGCCTACTGATCTTACTGTCCTAATCGTAGGTGCATCGGGTGTAGGGAAAGAATCCTTTTCTAAAATAATTCATAGTTTATCTGGTCGAAAACATCAAAACTTTATAGCAATCAATTGTGGTGCATTGCCCGAGAGTACACTTTACTCTGAACTTTTTGGACACACCAAAAATGCCTTTACCGGAGCTACTACCGAAAGAAAAGGCTATTTTGAATCACTTAATGGTGGAACAATTTTCTTGGATGAAATTGGTGAAATGCCACAACGTTTACAACAATTTCTTTTAAGGGTTTTGGAGCATGGAGAATTTGTAAAGATGGGCTCTAATAAAGTAGAAAAAACAGATGTTAGGATAATTACAGCAACTAATATAAATCTTCTGGAAGCTGTTAAAAAAGGTAAATTCAGAGAAGATCTTTACTATAGATTAAGTACTGTACCTATCAAAGTACCTTTATTAAAAGAACGCCCAATGGATATTCATATTCTTTTTAGAAAATTTGCATCAGAATTTGCAGAAAGATATAAGACAGATCCTATAAGGCTAGACGAAAAGGCTCAATTACTTCTAGAAAATTATAGCTGGCCTGGAAATATAAGAGAACTAAAAAACATAGCTGAACAAATTTCTGCGCTATCCGAAACAAAGTTAGTCTCTGCTGAAGAATTACTAGAATTTATACCAAATGCATTAAATCGTAATTTACCCGCATTGACCAACCAATCAAATAAATCCTCTGATAACTCTAGTTTTTACGAAAGAGAAATTTTATATAAATTCCTATATGAAATGAAGAAAGATTTAGGGGATCTAAAATCTCTAATTACAGAATTGGCACAAACCAATAATCTACAAATGCCAAATCCTACTACACATTCTAATCCCTCTACTTTATCTTCAATTCCTACTTTTAATTCTCAAGATCAGAAAGACTTTGAACAAAATGAATATGACAACTCTTTTGATGATGAGCATAATAAAACTTCACCCATAATAATTAATACCCCCTCTACTAGTGGAAATAAATTTAGTGATGTAGAAGAGATAGAAGAATCTTTATCCATTGAGGATATGGAACAGGAACTAATTAAAAAAGCGCTGACTAAACATAAAGGCAGACGAAAAGAAGCAGCTAAAGAATTAGGCATTTCTGAACGAACATTATATAGGAAGATCAGACAATATGAAATTGATTCATAATAATCCTCTACTCCGTTCATATTTTTCATCTCATTTATTTTTATTCGAATAAAAAATTATTAAGGTAAAATCTAAATACATCTTAATGAACTAGTTCTATTCTAAAAGGTTGAAATGCCCAATATTAAAAATTATCATACTTTAAATAGTTCAATATTGAAAATATTAAAACCTGTGATAATCTGTAATATAATCAGATATTGGTATAAAAATAGATTCTACCAGAATAACAATTAGTGATGAATGCGATTAATAAATAAAAATCAGATAGGAGTAATATATAGAAAAAAACTATTATATTTTGTATTCAATTTGCATTAATCAAGAAGAATATCTGTTTATTAATTATTATATTTAATATGTATTAACTATTGATATTCATTTGTTTAAAAAGATGAAAACAGCACTATGATTATCAATTTAGTTGCTGAATATCAATATATTAAGTTCAAAATCAAATACTTAATTAAAAAAATATTAAAAATAAACACCTTTATTTTTGCAAAAAAAATAAAAATTTGAGACCTTTATAGTGAAACAGTTCAAAAGTCGAGAAATATTTTTTAGAAATAAAGGATTTATACATCCTATATAATCTATATATAAGAGCTTAGGTTTGGTGGGGTAATCAGACCTAATAAGGGTTGGTCTGCTCGGGGGAAAAGGCCAACCCGTTTTTATACATTAAAAGAATATTGGAATTATTCCAATGTTCTTTTTTGTTTTTATATAAGTAGTATAATGAAAAAAAAATAGACAAAAATAATATAAAATCATACTCAATTTACTGAATTCAGTTACCAGAAGCGTTCCAATAATTTCATTAAATAATTTAAAAAAAGCAACCTTTAAAAATAAAATACGTTTGTTTATACAATTTCTAATTATATTTTTAAATTTGCACGAATTTAAAAGCTGAATAAATATAGAATCACCAAATTGAAATAAAAACAAATATGTATTGGACTTTAGAACTCGCATCACATTTACAAGATGCTCCTTGGCCTGCTACCCGTGATGAATTAATTGATTACGCTATTCGTTCAGGTGCACCTATTGAAGTTATTGAAAACCTTCAGGCACTTGAAGACGAAGGTGAACTCTATGAGGGCATTGAAGATATTTGGGCGGACTTCCCAACTAAATCAGATTTCTTTTTCCCTGAAGACGAGTACTAATATTTTATATATAACAATTATTACATGAATCCGCAAAAAGCCATGCTCTATATCATATTAGAGCATGGCTTTTTATATTTTTTATTTTATAAATAATACTTATAGTAAAACCTATCATATACTTCTAAAAAGAAGCCTAAATGCTCTTTTTTTATTCGAATACATTTATATCTTTGAAGCAGAAAAATTATTTTTCACAAACAGAGAAACTTCACTAGATATCCAAAAAGAAAAATAAATGAAAACGCCACAACACAATCGCTTTCAAAAGTTATTGGTTGCCAACAGAGGAGAAATTGCTATACGCATACTTCGTGCAGCTTCTGAACTTGAACTTAGAACAGTTGCTATTTATACGCACGAAGATCGTTATTCATTGCATCGCTACAAAGCTGATGAAGCATATCAGGTAGGTACTGACGACAACCCCCTAAAGCCTTATTTGGATATTGAAGAAATTATAAGTATAGCATTAGAGAATAATGTAGAAGCAATTCATCCTGGTTATGGCTTTTTATCAGAAAATGTACAGTTTGCTAGCAGATGTAAAGAAGAAGGAATTATCTTCGTAGGTCCTAGTCCTGAAGCAATGCAAAAATTAGGGAATAAAGTAGATGCAAAAATCATTGCTAGAAATTTAGAAGTTCCATTAATAGAAGATAGCAGGGAAAAACTGACAGATGTATCAATTGCTCGTACTGAAGCTAATCGGATTGGATACCCAATTATGATTAAGGCTGCTTCAGGAGGAGGAGGAAGAGGAATGCGTATTGTATATAATGATAATGAACTTATTAAAGCTTTTGGAGAAGCCAGAGGAGAAGCAAAAACAGCATTTGGAGATGATACAGTCTTTATTGAAAAATATATTGATTCTCCCAAGCATATTGAAGTTCAGATTTTAGGAGATAATTATGGCAACCTAGTACATTTGTATGAAAGGGATTGCTCTTTGCAAAGAAGGTTTCAAAAAGTAGTTGAAGTAGCCCCTTCTGCAACCCTAAGTCAAAAAACAAAAGATGCTCTATATAAATATTCTCTTAAAATAGCAAAACATGTAAATTATAGCAATGCAGGTACTGTAGAGTTTTTGGTAGATAATAATGAAAATATTTATTTCATTGAAGTTAATCCTCGCATACAGGTTGAACATACAATTACTGAGCAAATTACAGGAATAGATATTGTACGCTCACAGATTTTAATATCAATGGGGTTTGAACTTTCTCATCCTCAAATTTATATTTGTCATCAGAACGATGTGACGACTTTAGGATATGCAATTCAATGTCGTATTACTACCGAAGACCCAGCAGAAGGATTTAAACCTGATTACGGACAACTAATCGCCTATAGAAATGCGGCAGGTTTTGGTATCAGACTGGATGCAGGTTCAGCATTTACAGGGGCCAAGATATCTCCTTTCTTTGATAGTATGCTAGTAAAAGTAACAGCTTGGGGAAGAACACTTAAAGGGGCATCTGGTCGTCTCCATCGCGCATTAAGAGAATATAGGATTCGGGGTGTAAAAACAAACATCCCTTTTTTACTAAATGTCCTTAAAAATGAGACTTTTCAGGCTGGTAAAACAACTGTTACCTTTATTGATTCCAATCCCCATTTGCTACAAGCACCTGGACGCAGACAAGATAGAGGTACAAAAATGCTCTACTATTTAGGAAATGTCATTGTAAATGGAAATAGTGACGTTAAGTTCGTGGATAAAAATAAAGTGTTTCTCAAACCTGTGGTTCCTACTTTCTCTAAATCTGCACCCTATGGAAAGGGCACAAAAGACCGACTTACAGAACTTGGTAGAGATGGCTTCGTACAATGGCTTAAAAACGAAAAAGCAATACAATATACTGATACTACTTTTAGAGATGCACATCAATCCTTATTGGCTACACGTGTACGTACACATGATATGATGAAAGTTGCAGAAAGTTTTGCTAAAAATAATCCTGATATTTTCTCAATGGAAGTCTGGGGTGGTGCAACTTTTGATGTTTGCCTAAGATTCTTGAAAGAATGTCCATGGGAACGCTTAAAACTACTACGCCAAGCAATGCCAAATACCTTGTTACAAATGTTATTGCGTGGCTCTAATGCTGTAGGTTATACTGCTTATCCTGATAATCTTGTAGAAAAATTTATTGAAAAAGCTGCAGAAACAGGTATTGATATATTTCGCATCTTTGATTCACTCAATTGGGTTGAAGCAATGAAAGTAAGCATACGGACAGTCAGAGAACGTACAAACTCACTTGCTGAAGCATGCATATGCTATACAGGTGATATAAATGATCCTACTAAAACAAAATTTACACTTCAATATTATCTAGATCTGGCTAGACAATTGGAAGATGAAGGAGCGCATATTTTATGTATTAAAGACATGGCTGGATTGCTCCAACCCTATGCTGCTGAACAATTGATCACAGGATTAAAAAAAGCTGTTGACCTTCCAATTCACCTCCATACTCATGATACTTCTTCAATTCAGTCTGCAACTTATCTTAAAGCTATAGAAGCCGGAGTAGATGTAGTCGACGTAGCATTAAGTTCAATGTCTGGTTTAACATCTCAACCAAATTTTAACTCAATAGCAAGTATGTTAAAATTTCATGAACGGAAGAGTAATTTAAATATAAACTCGCTAAATGAATTTTCAAACTATTGGGAATCTGTACGTGAATATTATTATCCATTTGAATGTGAGTTAAAAGCTGGAACTGCCGAAGTGTATGAACATGAAATTCCAGGAGGCCAATATTCTAACCTACGTCCTCAGGCAAGAGGTCTTGGTCTTGAAGAACAATTCGAAAAGATAAAAGAAAATTATGGCATTGTAAACAACCTATTCGGGGACCTAATTAAGGTTACTCCCTCCTCAAAAGTTGTAGGTGACATGGCAATGTTTATGACCTCTAATGGCTATAGTAAAGAAGATATTCTTAATGAAGGTAACAAAATTGATTTTCCTGATAGTGTGAAATCATTTTTTAGGGGTAATCTAGGTCAACCTCATGGTGGTTTCCCTGAAAAACTTCAAAAAATGGTACTGAAAGAAGAATTAGCTTTCACAGAACGACCTAATGCACACCTATCCCCTATAAATTTTGAGGAAGAATTTATTGCTTTTCAAAAAGAATATGACACATTCTGTACAGAGCTTGATTTTTTGTCTTACAAATTATACCCAAAGGTTTTTGAACAATTTTATAATCACTACAAAAAATATAATGCTGTTCAACACCTCCCTACTGTTCCCTTTTTCTATGGTTTAAAACAAAATGAAGAAACAATTGTTGAAATTGGCAGTGGTAAAAATATTTTAATACGTTATATCTCCTGTTCTGTTCCTGATAAAGAAGGTATGCGACATGTTACTTTTGAATTAAACGGACAAACTAGATCAGTAAGAATTCAAGATAACACAATTGAAACTGAAAAAATAGTACATCGAAAAGCTATTGGTGAAAAAGAAATTGGTGCCCCTCTTCAAGGAAGTCTATCACAAATACTAGTGAAAGAGGGTGATAATGTAGTCTCTAATACTCCTTTATTTATCATAGAGGCAATGAAAATGGAAAGTACAATTACTGCAACTATAGGAGGAGTTATAAAAAAGATCCACTTACCTGAAAAAACAATGGTTGGACAAGATGACTTGATAATTGAATTTGAATAAAATTCAATTATTATCAATGAAAATACTTGCAAATTAAAGTGAATCAATTTTCTGATTATTACTAAGCTAATATTTTGATTAGAAATGGCGAAGATTTTGATTATAGAACCATTCTTTGGAGGCTCCCACAAACAATGGGCAGAAGGGTGGCAAAAATATAGTCGTCATCAAATAAAACTATTAACTCTATCTGCACATCATTGGAAATGGAGAATGCATGGTGCTGCTGTTACCTTAGCGGAGAGATTCATAAAGATGGATTTTATACCTGATTATATCATTGCTACTGATATGCTTGATTTTTCAACGTTTCTATCTCTTACACGAAAAAAATCTAATGGAATAAGAACTGCTATGTATTTTCATGAAAATCAATTATCCTACCCTTGGAGTCCTTCTGATGAAGATACAAATAAACAGAGAGATAATCATTATATGTTTATAAACTACACTTCTGCTTTGGTTGCTGATCTGTGTCTTTTTAATTCAAATTACCACAAAAATAGTTTTTTAAAATCACTGCCTGATTTTTTAAATCAATTTCCTGATCACAAAAACATAAGTACAATAGATCGTATAAAAAACAAGTGTCAGGTATTACCTTTAGGACTTGATTTAAAAAATTTAAACCTACATAACCAATCGAAAAATACTACAAATAAAGCTCCTGTATTACTTTGGAATCATCGTTGGGAGTATGATAAAAATCCAAATACTTTTTTTAAAGCTCTATTTGAATTAAAAGCACATAAAGTACAATTCAGTCTAATAATTCTTGGGGCTAAAAAAGAAAAATATCCTCCCATTTTTAACGAAGCGAAGAAGCGGTTGAAAAACGAAATTCTATATTGCGGATATTGTAAAAATAAAGCTGATTACGCCTATTGGCTATGGCAAGCAGATATTATCCCTGTTACATCACTCCAAGATTTCTTTGGTGCAAGTATCATCGAGGCTGTTTATTGTAATACAATTCCTCTTCTACCTTCTCGTCTAGCATACCCAGAACATTTTCCATATCATCCACTCTTTTATTATAATAATGATAATGAGTTTCCAGAAAAATTAAAGATTTTAATCGAAAAATGTAAAAATGAAAAGCCTGCTAAAACTCAAAATTTAGTTGAAAAGTACGATTGGGATTTATTAGTAAAAGAGTATGACAACATTGTAAATATTTAAAATAAAATCCTTATTAAAGGATATAAAAAAGCAGCTTACTTATTAGTAAGCTGCTTTTTTTTAATATTACATGGAATCTAATCTTCAGAATTATTTTTATCCTGATTATCAGAATCATTACTATTTGTATCTATATTATTATCTTTCTCTGTAGAATCACCAATTGAATTTTCACCATCTAAAGTATTTTCATTAGTATCTTCAACTTGATTCAATTGACCATCCTTTATTAGGCCAACATCAGCTATAGAATCATCTTCTTTGATATTGATTAATTTTACACCTTGAGTTGCTCTTCCTGTAGTAGGAACATTCTTTACTGCAAGACGGATAGTAAGACCTGATTTATTAATAATAACCATATCATCATCATCTGTAGCAGATTTAATGGCAATTAATTTTCCAGTTTTAGCAGTGACATTTATTGTCTTAACTCCTTTCCCACCACGAGTCTGAGCACGATATTCATCTAAAACTGTTCGTTTTCCAATTCCATTTTCTGCAACCACAAGTATAGTAGCTGCATCATCTCCATCTGCTACACATACCATACCAATAACATAATTATCTTTATTGTTGCCTAAATTAATACCTTTTACACCCATACCCGTTCTTCCAATTGGACGAACATTCTGTTCATTGAACCTAATTGCTTTTCCTTCACGAGTAGCAAGTAAAATATGATTGCTACCATCGGTAAGTTTCACTTCAAGCAATTCATCATCTTCACGAATACTAATGGCATTAACACCGTTAGTTCTAGGTCTTGAATATGCAGTAATATCTGTCTTTTTAACTATACCTTGTTTTGTTGCAAAAATAAGATTATGCGATTTCAAAAATTCTTCGTCCTTCAGGTTTTCTATAGGAATAAAAGCCTTGATTTTATCTCCTGACTGCAATTGTAGTAAGTTTTGAATTGCTCTTCCTTTAGAAGCTTTAGCTCCTTTAGGCACTTCATATACCCTAAGCCAATGACATCGCCCATATGCAGTGAACAACAATAAATAATCATGCGTCTTAGTAACAAATATATGCTCAACAAAATCTTGTTCTCTAGTTTTCGCAGCATTTGCTCCTACTCCTCCCCTTGTTTGAGTTCTATATTCTGTTATTGGTGTACGCTTAATATAGCCGAGATGAGAAATCGTAACAACAACTGTTTCATTCTCAATCATATCCTCAATACTAATCTCACCCTCAGCATATGTTATATCTGTTCGACGTTCATCTCCATATTTTTCTTTAATTTCCAATAATTCTTCTTGTATGATTTTATAACGACGAGACTCATTTTCAATAATATCAGTTAGATCAGCAATAAGAATTATTAACTCTCTGAATTCATCAATTAATTTTTCACGCTCAAGTCCAGTAAGACGCTGTAAACGCATCTCAAGAATAGCTTTAGCTTGTAATTCAGAAAGACGATTCCCTTCAAGCGGATTTTGTCCAATAAAACTATCGAGTGCATCACCTTTTGGAGTAAAATCAAAAGCCATAAGAGCCTCTTTAGCAACATCAGCATTTTTTGAAGCTCTAATCAAACTAATAATTTCATCAAGACGATCAAGAGCCGCTAAAAGTCCTTGTAATATATGTGCCCTGGCAACAGCTTTTTTCTTATCAAAAATTGCACGTTTAAGTATAACTTCCAGACGGAATTTTACAAATTCTCTAATAATATCTTTAAGATTTAAAAGTTCTGGACGACCATTAACTAAACAGATATTATTTACACCATATGAAGATTGTAAAGGACTATACTTAAACAACTTACTCAAAACAACTTGGGGACTAACATCTCTCTTAAGTTCAATTACTATACGCATCCCCTTTCTATCAGATTCATCTCTCAAATCTGAGATACCTTCTACTTTTTTACTATTAACCAACTCGGCAATTTTAATTATTAAATTAGCCTTATTAATTTGATAAGGGATTTCAGTGATAATAATACGTTCCTTACCTGTTTTAGTAATTTCAATTTCAGATTTTGCACGGACAATAACACGGCCTCTTCCTGTTGCAAAAGCTTGATGTACACCTTCTAATCCATAAATAGTACCACCGGTTGGGAAATCAGGAGCCTTAATAAGTTCTATAAGTTCCTCAATAGGTAAATCCTGGTTTTCAATATAAGCCAAAATACCATCAATAACATCGCTAAGATTGTGTGGCAACATATTGGTAGCCATACCTACTGCAATTCCAGAAGCTCCATTTACCAATAGATTTGGAATTTTTGTTGGTAAAACTGTAGGTTCTTTTAATGAATCATCAAAATTCAATTGAAAATCAACAGTTTCCTTGCCTAAATCAGCTAAAATATCGTTACTTATTTTTTCTAATTTAGCCTCTGTATATCTCATAGCAGCAGGACTGTCACCATCTACAGAACCAAAGTTACCCTGTCCATTTACCAAGGGATATCTTAATGACCATGGTTGTGCCATACGAACCATAGTATCATAAACAGAGGAATCTCCATGTGGGTGATACTTTCCTAACACCTCTCCAACAATACGTGCTGATTTTTTATGTGATTTATTAAAAGTCAAACCTAGCTGTGACATCCCATATAAAACCCTCCTATGAACTGGTTTTAAACCATCCCTTACATCTGGCAAGGCTCTTGAAACAATTACGGACATAGAATAATCTATATAAGCCGATTTCATTTCATCTTCAATATTAATTGGTATTATTTTCTCTGTTGAATCCATATTATTACTTGTATTTTATATATTTTTTTTAGACAGTTTAGTCCTTCTTAAAACATTAGTGCAAAGATACAAAAAAGAAGCTTAAAACCATCAAATAAAATCAAATAATTTGGCTTTTATATTGCTGAATTACAGGGGGTTATGAATTTATTTTTTTAGTTTATTAACAATGGCGTTTTTTTTGCTTATTATTCATTTTAGAAATTGACATTAGAATCCAATTTCTATGTTTTTATTTCGTTTTGTATAAAAAGATATTACTGCGAAAACTCATTAATTGACATACTAATATTTTAATTAATTTGCATTTACACCCAAAGTGATTTTAGGCTATGTCGTTCATTTTTTTTGTACATAATCAACCAAATAGCTAAAAACATCGTTTTATAATATCAAGACGCAACTAAAATAAAATGGGGGCAAAACTTTGATTATAATAGATATATTTAAACCCTCTTCTTAACTTACATCACATGAAATTAACCCTTACACTCGCTCAAGTATGAATTATACAATTTTCTATTTATTCATTTTGGGTGCCTCGCAAATTCTAGGACAAATAAATCCTATAAAAACTACTAATGCTATAAAAGAATTTAAACCCAATTTTGATTTTAGAATCAATACTGGTGTTTCCATTCCCCTAGGAAAATATCGAATGCTAACAGATGTGAGCGATGACAGATCAGCAGCAGGACTTGGTATGTATGCAGAAATCATGTCTAGCATTACTCCTCTTCCCTCATCTCCTTGGCGTATAGGAGTAACTCTAGGATACATGTATCATCCTTTTGAAGAAGAAAAATCGAAAATATTTTTTGATTTACCTATATTTGAAGCTACTTCCTGGAATTCAGGTTATGCTATGTTTAGCATTGGTTTTGCTAATACAAAAAAAATAGAATATGGCTTTAATATTGATATTGGGATTTTAGCATATAAAGGAGGTGATATTATTTCAGGCAACAAATTAGGTGATACTATTACGGTAAGCAAATGGTCTTACGATTTAAAAACTGCTGCTGCTATAAAAGGCAGTATTTTCTTAGGTTATAATATTAAACCTAAATTCAGCTTTTTTATTGTCGCATCTATCTTTTATGCTGCTGGAATTAGAAAAGGTTTTCTTTTGGAAGAAGAATTTTTGACAGACGCACAAAATATTGTAGTTTACCCCTCATTAACACAAAAAACATTATATAAAGAAAATCAAACGACCATTTATACTATTAATTTTGGCCTAGGATTTAGATACAAGTTTTATGATGTTCCAAATAATTTTAATTATAAATTAAATATAGAAGATAATCAATGAACACTTTTTTTAGTATAATTTCATTCTGTTTTCTTTGCTCAAATATTATTGCCCAACCTCAGGCATACAAATTATATAATCAAAAAGGTAAAGAAATTGCATATTCAAAAATGCTCAAAGAACTTCAAAATGCTGATATAGTTTTTTTTGGAGAATTACATAACAACCCTATATGTCACTGGCTTCAATTGGAAGTAACGCGTGATTTATATGCTCAAGAAAATGATAATTTATTATTGGGTGCTGAAATGTTTGAATCCGATAATCAACTTCTTA
The DNA here is from genome assembly GCA_022448945.1 of Saprospiraceae bacterium. Taxonomy (GTDB): domain Bacteria; phylum Bacteroidota; class Bacteroidia; order Chitinophagales; family Saprospiraceae; genus Aureispira. The sequence goes on along the minus strand of JAKVCV010000013.1, from coordinate 126,125 downwards.
TAAACGAGTTCTTTTTGGGTTGTATTTCTGAGAAAAATTTTGAAAATGAAACTAGACTTTGGTCAAATTATAAAACGGACTACAAACCATTAGTTTCATTTGCAAAAGACAATAATTTGAGATTTGTTGCAACAAATATTCCTAGAAGATATGCATCTTCTGTTTTTAAAAATGGACTAAAAAAATTAGATAATCTTCCTAAATACTCTAAAGTATTTATTGCCCCTTTACCTATTATAGAAGATTACGAATTAGGTTGTTATAAAGAAATGCTTGAAATGCATACGCATGGTATGACATCAAACCCCAAATACTACCCTCAGGCACAAATGATAAAAGATGCTACAATGGCTTATTTTATATATGGTAATTGGTCTGAAGGCGACCTGTTTTTACATTTTAATGGCACCTTTCATTCTAATAATAAAGAAGGAATAGTCTGGTATTTAAGACAATTTAATCCAAATTTAAAAATTCTAGTTATCACTACTGTCGAACAAGAAGAAGTCATAAAACTTGATAAAGAACATTATAGAAAAGGTGATTATATTATTGCCGTTCCTGAACGTATGGGAAAAACATATTGAAGTATTTGTTTTCTGAAAGTATATCCCTAGTTTATCTTTTTACTACATTTTTTCTTGATAACCAATTGTGCATATCTTCCCTTTTCAATGCAGCTGCCATCATATCTGGAAATAAATGTGGAGTACAAGCAAAAACAGGAATTTTTAATGCTGAAAGTTTGGAGGCTACATTCTTATCATAAACAGGAGCACCTTCATCATTTAAAGCTAAAAGTGAGATAAAATTCACTCCTTTTTTCTTAATTATAGCTGCTTGTTTTAACATGCTCTCTGTGTCTCCCCCTTCGTACAAATCAGAAATTAGAATAAAAATAGTATCTAAAGGTTTATTTATGAGACTGTCAGCATAACAAAGAACCCTATGAATATCCGTTCCTCCACCCAATTGTGTTCCGAATAATAAATCGACTGGATCATCCATTTCTTTTGTTAAATCGACTACTGAAGTATCAAAAACTATCATATGTGTCTTTAGTGATGTAATAGAAGCTAAAACTGATGCAAAAATACTTGAATAGACAATTGAAGAGGCCATTGATCCACTTTGGTCGACACAAAGAATAATTTCTTTTAATGCTTGCCCTTTTCTACCATAACCAATTAATTCGTGCGGTATAATAGTTTTAAATTCAGGTTGATAGTGTTTTAAATTATTTCGAATCGTTTTAGGCCAATTTATTTCATTAAATTTTGGTCTTCTATTTGGTACATCTTGTTTCAATGCACCCCTAATTGCTATCCTTAATGGCTGTTCCAGGAGTTTTTTTAGATCTTCAACAACTTTTCTAACAACAAATTTTGCCGTCTGACGTGTCTTGGAGGGAATAATATTATTAAGAGAAAGTAAGGTGCCAACTAAATGTACATCAATATCTATATTTTCCAATAGTTCAGGTTCAAGGAGCATCTGATTTAAGCCGAGATTAACTAGAGCATCTTTCTGCATTATCTGTACTACCTGGGAAGGAAAATACTTTCTGATATCACCTAACCATCGATTAATTTTAGGAGAAGAATTCCCCAACCCTCCTTTTGCACCAGAATCATATAAAGCAGTTAAGGCTGCATCCATCTCCATAGCTTGAATACTTAATTCAATCACTTCATCTTCAGCTTTCTTGCCAAGTACAAGTCTCCAACGTTGCAATCTATCAAAGCTATTCATAATATATTCTAGAATTAAAAAAAGCACAGACTGTTGTCTGTGCTTTTTTTATTGAATAAATACTAAAAATTTCTACGGCATTTCTACTGTTAGCAACTGCCCGTTAGCGTATTTTTCAGATTTACTTACGGTATTGTCTTTGTACCAATAAGTCCAGTAACCATGACGGGTTTGTGACCATTGGTGAATACTTAAAGATTCAGGCATATGAGATTTACCCGACATTTTAACCTGACCATTAGGCCAGTAATTTTTAACTTGAATTTTTTGTTCATTATCCATTTCTGTAATCTCCCATAATAACTTCCCATCTTCTGTCCATTCCTTATATTCACCACTCATAACATTATTTATAGAGAAAAACTCGCGCTGTTTATTACCATTAGCATACCAAGAACGATATGAGCCATGCACTCTAGTATTTTTCATCATAACATCTTCTTCTTTCTGGCCACTTTCATACCAGCGCTTTACGCGTCCATATTGTTGTCCATTTCTATAAGGAACGGATGATTTTTTTTGTCCGCTTGCATACCATTCAATTTCAGTACTTCGACCATCTCCTTCATTTGTTGTTTCATATTTCAACCAACCCTCTCTAGCCCATATTTTTTTATTTCCTAAAGGTTTGCAATCAATGTATTCAGTTTCTTCCATTTTCTCACCTGTTTTATACCATTTAGTAAGTAAACCAGTGGGACAGCCATCAGAATAATTAATTGTACCTTTTTTAGAACCACTACTGTAATAAAATGTCCATTTGCCATTCCTAACTGAACTTTTATCATTAATAGCAGAATTTTTCCCTTTACGGATAACATTTATAGTTTTTCCAGCTTGTTTCCCATTATAACTACCTTCAGCTTCTATATTACCATTTGGATAGAAATATTTCCAGACACCAGTCTTAAAATTAGAAGCAGTATAAGCACCTTCTGATAGTGGAGCACCATTGTCATAAGACTCTTTTTTATATTCCTGTGCTGTTAACTGTAAAATGATTCCGCAGCAAAATAGTGTAGTAAGTAGCTTCATTATAGAGGGAATTTACTCCTTGATTTTTTAGTTTAGAACAATGATAAAACAAAAGTAACATTTTTTTGAAAAAAAGGAAACAACCATTGTTTTTACTTTAGAATAAAAAAATTAAATGCCTCGATTGGCAAAAAACAAAGAAGAAGATATTTATTTTTAGTTAAGGTTATCCAATATTTGGATTGCAAAAATAGATATATTTATTAATATATAATATAAATACAAGCTAAAAGTTATGTAAAATTTAACAAATAAGACTTCTTCAAAGTTACAACTATTACTTTGAAGCTCGAATAATATGAATATAGCCTTTTAAGGACTTTATTGCCTCACAGGACATACAATGCTGTTCAATCGCACAAGTATAAAAATAGACTCCCTCAGGAAGATCTTTACCTGTATTTTGATCTTTGCCATCCCAATTAATTTCAGGGTTATTAGTCTGAAAAACAACTTGCCCCCAACGATTAGTTACTCTAAAATCAACACTATTTATATATCTATAAATCAAGCATGGTCTAAAGAAGTCATTTGAACCATCTTCATTGGGAGTAAAGGTGTTTGGCAAATCATAAAATGGACAATTGTCTGTTCTAATGACATTACTTGGATCGCTTTCATTACCTCCACCATTAATTTCTATAGAATCTATTGCAGTAATATAATAACATCCTGCCAAATTTGTGGCTGAAGGCACATGGGTAAAAGATGTATCTGTAAGACCTTGAGATTCGTAAACTAAAGTATAATCACCAGTACAAAAAGCCGAAAAATATACTTTAAAATATGCAACATCCAAGGCACAACTATCAGGATTGTTGGACCACTTTATTTCATTAAATAAAAAAGAAACAGGTGTAATTGTACCTTGACATGTTTGCCTATCAGGGTTGTTCGCATCATCCTGAACAGAATTACAACTCGAAATTGCTATTATTGAAGAAATGTCTGGTGGGCATGGTGCGATCGTATCCAAAGGCACCCCACATGCCTTTTGAGATTTATTAAATAATGTATCTGGAGTTGAAGAAGTATTATATGAACCAATGCTTTCTATACGATAACAATAAGTTGTTCCATTTACTAAGCCAGAATGTTGATAATTATTTGTTGACACTGTATCAAGTGCAATAAAATTATTGCTTCCAAGTGGGAGTTCTTCATAAACAACATATTCCGTGTTTTGCCATGGAACGATTTCTGACCATGATAAGATATTTAATTGATTAGATGATGCTACAGTTAGAAAAATAGAAGAGGCATCTTTGGTAGTTCCTATAGTATCTGTTGAAGAAAAGAACTTAATGTGATAACTATATGGATTATTTTCAGTATTTAAAAGCGTAGAGGTAAAAAACGTATCATTAGCAAGATAAAATGCAGAGTATGAAGGAGACGAATATACTGGTACAGCACTAAAGTTTGAACCTAACATATCATTAGATTCAAATAATTCATACCTGTAAGGAGGTAAAAAAATTGTGGTATCCAATTGCTCAGTATTTGGTTTTGTCCATCTAATAAAAATTTCCCCAGAAGACGAATTTGTTACTTCAACATCTACATTAATAATAAAAGGCAAATCTTCTCCAGGTTGTATACAGATCTCATCGGAAGTTTTACCTGAAACAGGACTATGATAATTAGTTACAACTCCATTGTAATAAATAGGGGTCGCAAACTCTGCTAAAATTCTGTAACTATAGGTATCCCCACTCAGGATTGTATTATCAATAAAATTATATTTACCTGCTATTGGAGTAGTTATATAACCTGTATTAATTTGTGTATAACCATGTGATGAAAAGCCTATCTCACAAGTATCAGGAATAAAATTATCACACCCATCTTTACGCCAAACAGTGAATCCTAAAAAATTAACAG
>JAKVCV010000013.1:0-121354 GCA_022448945.1 Saprospiraceae bacterium | reverse complement strand
TCAATAGGTGGTTCTAACAAAACAGGAGAACTATTGAAACCAAAAAAGGTAGGGTTAAATAAAAAAACTTCAGTTTGTAAATAAAAAGGGACACTTATAGATGCGCCTCCATTTATATTCAAAATATTATCGTTACGATTAGGGTCTTGCATCGAAACAACATATGGTTGGCCTGGAAAAGGGTTCGCACCAGGATAGGTATGTGTCCCAACATATATATTTTGTTGAATATCATTAAATACCAATACTATACTTGTTCTTAATACTTCTTCAATAGGAGACCCGTCTCCCCAATCGACATCTAAGCGGTCTCGATCTGCTTGACTACTTTGACCACTTATTTTTGTATAAGTAATAATGGTCAATTCTATAGTACTTTGTCCAGTTTGACGATATGTCATTTCACCAGACCTATTGTGAGTAGCCCAAATAAAAAACGGAATAAATACAAATAATATTGATAAGAAAAAATGTCCTTTCATTATATTGATATTGGTAATGCTCTTTGTTGAGAAACTGCCTTGTACCAATTTGGTTAAAACTTTATAAAGATGGTTGTTTTTTAGATACTGCAAAAACCAACCCAAAGTATAAATTAAAATTACTTTTAAGACAACTTATCAGTATAAAACAATAAATAAATTATATCCATTGGTCCTAATACTATATTTAGCAAATATAAGATATTTTTTAGCAGTGTTAAAGTTATGTATCAATAAAAAAGGATAGTAAAAAACAGGATGATATTATGTATATATTTATAAAAGAGTCTATAGTTCCAATCAAGGATACTTCGAAAGATTATTCTATGCTATTCTATTGATTTAGAAACCTTTAAATTTATCAATATTTCTTCTGTCTTTTTTTGTTGGACGTCCCTCACCTTTTTCCCTGAATTCAGATTTTGCTTTGTTGTACATATACCATTCCTTAAATTTATTGAGTTCTTCTTCTGAAGTGAGATTTTCATAACAGGGCTCGGCAAGTTTTGCTGAGACGCGTTTCTCAATTAAATCAATAACCTTATATATCATATTATACCCTTCCTTTTGAACTGATAATATCATACCTCGTTCAATTGTACTACTTGGTTTAAGGTTTTGACCATCAACACTAACTTTATTGTTTTTACAGGCATTAGTAGCCAATGTCCTACTCTTAAATATACGTACAGACCAAAGCCATTTATCGACTCTTACCTTATGTGGTTTAGATGACATCTATTAAAAAAAGAAAATTTATTTATTACACTTTCAGCATAACTGAATAATTGGAGCGTTTAGGCTAAATAAAAAAGGGGAAGACCAATTGACCCTCCCCTTTTATTTATATCGTAAAACTATTTAGTCATTTGAAGATAAAATAGCAAGCAATCTTAAAATTTCTAGATAGATCCATACAAGCGTTACAAGTAAGCCTAGCGCACAAACCCACTCCATATATTGGGGAGCACCTGTCTTGGCACCTTTCTCAATATTGTCAAAGTCAAGGATCAGATTCAAAACAGCAATAGCAATAATGAATAAGCTAATACCAATACCTATTAAACCCGAACCGTGGAGGTAAGGCAATTGAACTTCAAACATGCTCATTACAATGCTCAATAGGTATATCATCATAATAGCTCCGGTAGCTGTTACAATCATGGACCGAAATTTCTCAGTAGGTTTGATCAGTCCCGTTTTATAAGCTGCAAGCATAGAAACAAGACATAATATTGTAAGCATCAATGCATTAAATACTATACCCGACCCTAATTGAATTGCATAAATCAAAGATATTCCTCCTACCAGTACACCTTCAACAACTGCATACAATGGAGCTGTGATATGCGCAATAGTTGGTTTCATGAAAGTAGCAATAGCAAGTGCAAGACCACCGATCATAGTTCCCCACATTAATGGCATAGAGAAGAATTCCGATTGATACGTAACAAGTGCAGAAGCAAATAAAATTGATGTTAATAGAAAAGATTTATTTACTGCCCCTGAGATAGTCATCAAGCCAGAAGATTCTTTAGTTATACCAACCGATGAATGTTTGGAAAAAGTGTTATCACCAATAAAAGGATTGGATGAAGACATAAAACGATTTTTAGCCATAATTTTTGTTTTTACTTTAACGGTTCTATTTAGTAGTTATATAATTTGTTATGCTAATATAAGAACTTTTAATTAAAAATAGTTTAAAAAACTAAAGCATTTAAGAAAACAATAATACATTAAATAGTATTTTTAAATAAAAATTTTGTTTTAAAATTGAATTCTGTTATCTAAGGAATAATACATGAATAAGACTAAAAAATTAAAAATAATACTTATAAATTCTCTAATTTTATTACATTTGCGGCAATAAAAGAAAAATAAATAAATGAATTTATAACCAAACAAATAATAGTAAAATGGCTACAAACAGAACACTGACTATGATTAAACCCGATGCAGTTAAAGCTGGACATATCGGTGCTATTTTAAACCAGATCACTGAAGCTGGATTCAGAATTGTTTCTATGAAAATGACTCAATTAACAAAAAATGGCGCTGAACGCTTTTATGAAGTTCATCGTGAAAGACCTTTTTATGGTGAATTGGTAGAATTTATGAGTTCAGGACCCATTGTAGCTGCTATTTTAGAAAAAGACAATGCAGTTGCTGATTTTCGTAAATTAATTGGAGCAACAAATCCTGCAGAAGCTGCTGAGGGAACAATACGTGCCCGATTCGCAAAAAGTCTAGGCGAAAATGCTGTTCATGGATCTGACTCTGATGAAAATGCAGAAATAGAAGGTAATTTTCATTTTGCTGGAGTTGAGCAATTTTAGTATAATACATTTCAAGAATACAAAAAGCTGTTTCGAAATAATCGAAACAGCTTTTTGTAATTAAACTTATACAGTCGTTCTTATAATTATTCATCTAATACCACATGAAAAAGGAATATAAAATTGCTGTAAGTGAATATTTCTATAGTCTTCAAGGGGAAGGAATTACTACTGGAACGCCAGCTATTTTCCTAAGACTAACAGGTTGCAATTTGATGTGTGGTGGAAAAGGTGTAGAACATGATGGTATCATGCGAAATGGGGCAACATGGGTATGTGATACCATTGGAGTTTGGCAGAAAGGCACTACTTGGTCGTTTCCTGATTTGATAAATGAACTTAATAGTTGTACGGATTTTATAAGAAGATTACGTTCAGGTGTACATTTAATTATAACCGGAGGAGAACCTTTATTGCAACAAAATAGAATACTAACATTTTTAGAATATCTTGAAACAGAATATTTGCTAAAACCAATTGTAGAAATTGAAACAAATGCTACGATTCTTCCCCATAAAGAATTAGACAATCGGGTTCAATTTTGGAATACTTCACCAAAATTAACCAATTCAGGAGTTACCATTGAAGAGAGATTGGATATAGAAGCATTAAAATGGTTTTCATCTAATCCTAAAACCATGTTTAAATTTGTAATAACAGCAAAAGAAGATTTTCATGAAATACAAGATCAACTAATTAAAACTTCAATTATTGATTCTTCAAAAATAGTACTTATGCCAGCAGCTGACAGTATTGATCAACTCTTGGAAAGAAATCAAATGGTTGCTCAACTTTGTATAGACAATCAGCTGAGAATGAGTACACGTTTACACGTGGAAATCTGGAATAAATTAACTGGTGTTTAGTAACATTCTTTTGTTTAAGATTATTAATTCAACTTGCTATAGTTTAAGATACTTTACTAAAGTAGAAATTCATGTCAAAGTGTACATAGCTTAAGTTTTTATTAGGAATGGCATACAACTTGTATTTTATATGTATCTACTTTGGCATAAACAGTTGAAAAATACCATTTATTGCTAATTATCAAGACATAATAATAGGCTACTATTAATTATTAACAAATACTAAAGACTGTCACTACTGACAGTTTGACAATTTTTACTGACAAAAACAGTGTGTACGTGAAACTAGAAGAAATAAAAGAAAACGATACTAACAAGATTTTTCCTTTGATAAACAGCGGAGATAAAGAGTTAGATTTTTTACCACTTTTTTCAATTGGGGAAGAAGAGGATGAAGAAGAGCAAGAACAAGAAGACTATTCAGAAATATTACCCATTTTAGCATTAAAAAATACCGTGCTTTACCCTGGGGTTATCATACCTATTACAGTAGGACGCTCAAAATCGATTATTGCCGTAAACGAGGCTTATGAATCAGATAAAAACATAGCTGTTCTTACTCAAAGAAACATCAGTACTAAAAAACCATTGTATGATGACCTATATAAAATTGGTGTAGTTGCTAAGATTCTAAAGGTATTGAAAATGCCTGATGGAACTACAACTGCAATTTTACAGGGTAAAGTAAAACTGGAATTCAAAGAACTTATAGAAAGTGAACCTGCTCTTAAAGGATCTTTTACTTTCCTTGAAGAAGAACCAGTAGACAATAGCCCGGAATTTATTGCTATTGTATCTGCAATGCGTGATATGGCTGAAAAGATTATAAAACTATCCCCCAATATTCCCAATGATGCATCCATGATGCTTCAAAATATTAAAACGCCTCGTTTTTTGATCAATTTCATTGGTTCAAACCTCAATACAGATGTTGAGACCAAACAAAAGATATTAGAAATAGAAAATATAGAACATAAGGCTGATGAAGTCCTCAAAAGAATGAATCATGAACTTCAGGTTTTGGAACTAAAACAAAAAATTGAAGTTGATGTCCATGGTGACATGGAAAAACAACAGCGCGATTATATTCTAAACCAACAACTCAAAAAAATACAGGAAGAACTGGGCGATTCTCCCAGCGATAATGATATTTCTGAACTTGAAGAAAAAGCCAAAACCAAAAAATGGACCGAGGCTGCTCAAAAGAAGTTTGACAAAGAACTGAAGAAAGTCAAGCGCATGAATCCTTCTGCTCCTGAACATTCTATCCTTATTAATTATCTCGAATGCTTAGTAGATCTCCCCTGGGATGAAGTAACTGAAGATCTGTTTGATCTGGAAAGTGCTGAAAAGATCTTAGACGAGGACCATTTTGGTTTACACAAAGTAAAAGATAGAATACTGGAACATCTTGCAGTACTAAAATTGCGTCAGGATATGAAATCTCCTATTCTTTGTCTTGTTGGCCCTCCCGGAGTAGGAAAAACTTCTCTTGGACGTTCCATAGCCAGAGCAATAAGCCGAAAATACATCCGTATGTCTCTTGGTGGCCTTCATGATGAATCAGAATTACGTGGTCATAGAAAAACCTATATAGGTGCAATGCCAGGTCGTATTATTCAATCTATCAAAAAAGTAGAATCCAGTAATCCGGTATTTATCTTAGACGAAATAGAAAAAATGGGGAACAGCTTCAAAGGTGATCCTTCTTCTGCCCTACTTGAAGTCCTTGACTCTGAACAAAACACTACATTTTATGATAATTACCTTGAATTGGAATATGATTTGTCAAAAGTTCTTTTTATAGCTACAGCAAACTCCCTCCAAACCATTCAACCAGCTTTATTAGACAGAATGGAAATTATTCAGGTAAATGGTTATTCAATCGAAGAAAAACTGGAAATTGCTAAACGACATCTAGTTTCAAAACAAATGGAAGAACATGGTCTTAAGGAATCACATTTAACACTTCCTCATGATACTTTACTAAAGATAGTAACTGACTATACACGTGAATCGGGCGTTCGTTCTCTCGAAAGAGAAATTGCGAAAGTAATGAGAAATGTTGCAAAAAATATAGTACTAGGTACTTATAAAAATATAAATCTGAAACCTGAAGATATTCCTGAAATACTTGGGCCCAAAAAAGTTAATTTAGATGATGTTTTTGAGGAAGAGCATGGCTGTGGTGTATCCGTAGGATTGGCGTGGACAAGTGTGGGTGGTGATATTCTTTTCATAGAATCGAGCCTGAGTAAAGGAAAAGGAAAACTCACTTTAACAGGTAATCTGGGAGATGTCATGAAAGAATCTGCTACAACTGCTTTAAGTTTTTTAAGAGCAAACTGCGAAGACTGGAATATTGACCCTGAAACTTTCGACAAGACCAATGTACACATTCACGTACCGGCAGGAAGCATTCCTAAAGATGGACCCTCAGCAGGAATTACAATCCTTAGTGCCCTGACATCTTCATTTACCAAACGAAGCTTAAGAAGAAACCTTGCTATGACAGGTGAGATCACGCTTAGAGGTAAAGTTCTACCTGTTGGGGGAATAAAAGAAAAGGTTTTAGCTGCAAAACGTGCCGGGGTCAAAGACATCATAATGTGTTATGAAAACGAAAAAGATGTTAAGGAAATTAACCCTGATTATATTAAAGGCGTTAACTTTCATTATGTAAAGCAAATCAAAGAAGTCCTGGATTTTGCCCTTGTATAAAATCCTTCAAATTTACTTGGTTTCTTTTCAAAAATAAATTAAATGCAATCCAGAAAAGTTACTAAAGCGGAGAAAAAAGTCCTTAATCGATCGATGAGCTCAATAGCCAGAATCGTTGGGTGGTCATTTTTTGGTGCAGGTATGATTGGTGTCGTAATTTTTTTTGCGGTGGCTTTATATTACCTTTTTATTAATGATCATATGCATCATCATAATATGATTGAAGCTGCTGCCGTTTTTCTACCCATTAGTATTGTAATGGGGTTCGTTCCCTATATCATTTTGTATGCGCTATCCTATAAAAAAAGAAAGCTTTTACTGGAAGGAACTATAAAAAATGGTACAGGAATTATCAATCGAATTATCTGGCCCTCTGCTGCACGATATGGTGGTTCAACCGTTTTGTTTTTTGATCTGCAATTACCTTCCGGTCAAAAAGAACAGGGATATTTGCGGGTTCATTCAGCTAAAAAAGGCGATTATGAATTGGATCAGGAAATTATATTATGGTTTGATGAAAAAGAAAAAACCTTCTTTCCGGAACCTGCTCCTAAATGGTACGACCCCGGTGTTGTTGGTGGAGGCACTCCATATGAACGGCACTTAGATACAGGAGAAACAACAGAAAGACAAAAATCCAAAAATAAAAGTTGGAAGCGTTATTTAAAATGGGCATTTATTATTCTTATCGTCCTAGGATCCTTAGGAAATTATCTGGATAGTAGTAATAGCGCTGACGACTGGAATGAATATGCTAAATTGATACGCCCGATCATGGTGGAACAAGATGCAATTATTAATGATCTCAACAACCTTAATTTGGAGAATAAGCTCGATGATTTAGTACGCACTGCTGAACAATTGGATGATGAGCTAAACGCAATAAAACCAGACAACTCAGATATTGAAAAGATGCATAAGATCATGATTAAAAGAGCTGATTTGATAGTTGAGGGATTTACAAAATACCAGGCATCTGAAGAGAAGAATGACCCTGAATTAAGAACAGAATCATCCGATTCATTTAAAGAAGCCGATCTTTTGATAGAAGAATTTATAAAACTACGCAAAAAGTTCGAAAAAAAGCACCACGTTATCATAGATGACAAATGATGCTTATTGTTTCATAAAGACAAACAACATTAATTCTAAATATTAATCCTTTTTGACAGTTCAATTAATTTCCGGTGTGTTTTAGAAACCTGTATATCAATAGATTCCCATTCTAAATTAGTAATCACAAAATCGGCCAGCTCCTCTTTTTTACTTTGAGGCATTTGTTTACTAATCCTTGCCAAAACGGCTTCTCTGCTTACCTTATCTCTTGCCATAACACGCTTAATACGAACATCTTCAGGTGCTGTGACAACAATTATTTTATCCAATGCCAGATAAGATCCGGCTTCAAATAACAAAGCTGCTTCCTTGAGCGTGTAAGATACCCCAAGAGATTGCTGTTCTACCTGCCATTCCTTACTATCTTCATACACTGCAGGATGTACAATACTATTCAGGATTTCGAGTTTTTGTTTATCATTAAAAACGATCTCAGCCAAATATTTTCTATCTAAATTCTCTTCTGAATCATATACTAATTCACCAAAAGTAATTTTTAATTTTTCTTTTAATTCCTCCTTGTTGTTCATCAACCACTTTGCCCTGTCATCAGCATAGTAAACAGGAACATTATATTTTTCAAATAAGTGGCAGACTGTAGATTTTCCACTACCAATACCGCCTGTAATTCCAATTTTCAACATTCTATTAATTAATTGAGTGTCAAGGTAACAATTCTAGTTTTTATTGCATTAAAGTGTAAACACAACAAAACTACAAAAAGTCAATACTAACCAATAAATATAGTACATATAATTTTTTTGATTCTACTCTGGAAAATTATGCTAAAATAAAAATCGTATCCTTCAGGATGCGATTTTTTTTAGTTTTATTTTTAGCAATCTAATCTCAACTTGTGGGTGTATATTGAATTTATAGATCTATTATATATAGTTTTATTAATTTGCGAATCTATTTTAAAAATTATGCAGTTATTGAATTAAAATTGAGATACAATATTCCTGATAATAATTTTTTCTTAGAAAAAAAAGACGTACTTTTTTGTTAAAAACAAGCACAAACCAGTTGTTATTAGATATATAATAGTAAAATAAATACTTCTTATTAATAGCTATGCATAAAATCAGCATTATAATACCCACCTATAACGAAGAGAAAAATCTGAGTGAATTATTACCATTATTGACCTGGGCAGATGAAATTATAGTTATAGATTCATATAGTACAGATAAAACTCAGGAGATTGCACAACAGTATAAGGTTCGTTTTATACAACATGAGTATATAAGCCCTGCAAAGCAAAAGAATTGGATAATCCCTCAGGCTTCTAATAAATGGATTTTTCTTCTTGATGCTGATGAGCGTCCTACACCTTCCCTTATAAATGAAATTAAAAAATTACTTAATAATTCTGTTCTAGACAAGGATGCTTATTGGATATATAGAAAAAATTATTTCTTAGGTCAACAAGTGAATTATAGTGGTTGGCAAAATGATAAAGTTATCAGATTTTTTAGAAAAGATATATGTAAATATGATGATAAACATGTGCATGAAGAAATTATTACAGAGGGCTCAATAGGTATATTGAAGGGAAAACTTGAACATTACACTTGTCAGAGTCTAGCACATTTTTCTGATAAGATGGATCGATACGCCTACTGGTCTGCAAAGGACTATTATGCCAAAACAACACGCGTTTCATATTTTCATTTGGGGATTAAACCATTATTTAGGTTTTTAAATCATTTTCTGTTTAAACTTGGTTTCCTTGATGGTAAAGTTGGTTTTATTATAAGTAAGTATATGGCGTGGGGTGTGTTTTTAAGATATGCTAAACTTAAAGAAATGCATGTAAAAGAAAAGGAGAAAGATAAATATTAAACCTTTGTCTAATTGTTTAGATTTTTTCCTAAACACTTATTTTTCAATGTAATTCCAAAATTTTTCACTTATTTTTAAACTACTTCTTTGATATTTGTGCATATTTTAAATGTCAAAAATTATTACTTTAACTACTTTTCAGCATTAATAATTTTTTCTTAGAAAAAAAAGACGTACTTTTTGGTCTCGAAATTATTGAAATTACGATAAACAAGCCTAAGAATAATTTTTAATGAAAAAAATAGAACTTGAAATAGTCGCATTATCTCATAGCTTAGCACAAACACAAAATTATGCTATAGTATTGGGAGAAAGTGACGGAGTAAGGAGATTACCGATTGTAATAGGTGAATTTGAAGCTCAGGCAATTGCTGTTGCAATGGAGGGGATGGCACCAAGCCGGCCAATGACTCATGATTTATTTAAAAATACACTTAGCGGATTTAATATAGAAGTAAAGGAAGTTGTTATAAATAATTTAGTAGATGGAATATTCTATGCCAATCTAATATGCTTACTAAATGGTAAACAAACTGAAATTGATTCTCGCACTTCCGATGCCCTAGCACTTGCTGTCAGATTTGGCTGTCCTATTTTTACTTTTGAATTTATTCTTGAACAAGCTGGAATTATTTTGGAGGAAGAAACGGAAAAAGAAGTACAACGTGCAAAACACAGGCGTACAGATAAACAAACAAAAGTCAAAACACTTCAGGAAAACACTATTGAAGAACTTGAAGAGCTTCTTCAAAAGGCTCTTGATTCTGAAGATTATGAAAATGCAGCAAAAATACGAGATGAAATAAATAACAGGAATAGTCCTGAATAATAATCCGATACAAATCTCTATATTAAGGGATGTAATCATTTACCCACCTTTAAACATATACATCCGTATTATTACATCTGTTTTAATAGCAATCTTTATATAAATCTTAGAATTAATGAATAATTTCAGTAAATTAAACATTCAGGTTATTTACGAGGACAATCATCTTATTGCTGTTAACAAACCAGCTGGCTGGCTGGTTCAGGCTGATGAAACTGGAGATCTACCTCTTTCAGAATATGTAAAAGATTATATAAAAAGAAGATACAATAAACCTGGTGATGTTTTCTTAGGCACAATCCATAGATTAGACCGACCAGTTAGTGGCGTTGTAGTTTATGCAAGAACTAGCAAAGCTCTAAGTAGAATGAACAAACTTTTTCAGGACAGACAGGTTCAAAAAGAATATGTGGCAATAGTAGAAAATCGTCCTGAGGAATTGGAAGGGACACTTGTTCATTATTTATCAAAAGATAAAGAAAGGAATATAACAACGGCTTTTAATAAACAAAAATACAAAAGTGCCAAAGAATGTAAATTACATTACAAATATATAGGCGGCCTTTCAGATCATCATATTTTACAAATAATGCCCATTACCGGACGATCACATCAAATACGTGTACAGTTAGCGAAAATAGGCTGCAGTATTCTTGGAGACAAAAAATATAATGCTTCCCATTTTAATAATGATCCAGGAACTATCCATCTTCATGCGCACCGATTATCATTCATCCATCCTGTAAAAAAAGAACCAGTTGTTATTGATGCATGTGTGCCAGAAAAAGACCAGATCTGGCAGATGTATGTACATATTGTAGAAAGTCTTTAATGTTATTGTTTTACAAAGCGTTTAATACTAGCAATAGAGCCCTGCTGAATTCGCATAAGATAAATACCTCTTGGATATTCTCTCACATCCAGTAGAATATTATTTTCACCTACTTCTACCCTATCAATTATAGGATTAATTATTGGCTGACCTATCAAATCATATACTTCAATGCTAATATCTCCTTTTAAAGATGTTCTATAGTCAATCATCAGTAGGTTCTTAACTGGATTAGGGCTGAAAGTCATAACAGGAGCTGGAATATCTATAAAACTAATCACAATTATTTTTGAATATGTTTTATTACCATTAAGATCTACTTGAGCCAATCTATAATAGTTAAAACTATTATTAGGGTTTATATCGAGATAATGATATTTGAAAATGGTATTAATAAGACCATTCCCTTTTGCCTTTTGTTTATTCAATACTTCAAAATTGACACCATCTATAGATCTTTCCAGCAAATAAAAATCAACATTATCTTCATTTTTTGTTTCCCATGATAAAATGGCATCATTATACTTTTTTAGACCAGTAAACGAAATTAATTCCATAGGAAGAAGGATAACTGGTGCAGAACCTGGATCACCAATTCCAAAACCTGAAAACCCCGTATTGAAAGTAGCAGTAAGGGTTACATCAGATCCAAATGCACCAATTGTTGCTGGTATTTGTTCAATAGTATAATTATTGAATGTTGAAGAATTAACATTTGAAATAGGGTTGTTTGCAACTTTTACAATTTTAAGCGCTGACCTGGATTTGCCAGTAGCATTTTCCCATGCAGTTATTTCAGCGTCTGTATAGTACAATGTAACCGTATAAGTACCCGTCGGATTATTATTCGATGGCGAAATAAAAAATGTTTTCGCAGCTAATGCATTGGCTGGGTTATTATCCCAAAAAGGTGCAGTAGGTCCAGCAGTAGCAATAGCATCACGATCAACTTCTACTGTGGTACATTGATAATCCCAGGTAGAGAGATTTTGAATAGTACCCATAACATCACTTGTAGTTGGATCATAAAAATGGACAGTTGATATACCTGTAACAGGAATTTGATCTGGTACAGCAGTATTATCTATTGTTTGTATATTTGATGTTGCAGAACCTATAATTTGAACATTATCAATGGCCATACCATATTCCCATGCACTTCCATCATTATATACAAATCGTATTCTCAATGTAGGTTGACCAATATAAGGTGTTAAGTCGACTGTAAATCCATTGACCCATGGTGTTGTGACAACACCAGGTGCGCCTGTAGAGTTATTAGTTAAATTTGCAATAGTATTCCAGTTACCGTTCCCGATTCTAAGTTGAACCAAGCCAGTTTCACTACCCAGGTTAGCAAAAGCATGATCAAAGACAAGTGACGCAGAAGTATAAGCACCTACTAAACTAAAAACAGGAGAAGTAAGTCTGTCATTGGCTTTATTACAATTGCAATTATCATCATTACTATAAGCAAATTGAGATGTATTAGTTGTTGCTATTGTCCACCATGCACTATTCGATGCAGTAGTATTTCCTATTAAAAATCTATCAGACCCATTATTGCCTTGCGTAGAAAAATTACCTAAATTACCACTATCAAAATTTTCTGCCAATATTACTACAGACCCAACTCCAGAAGGTATTTGATCATCATCCTGAATAGTTATATCATAATTTAACAAATCTCCTGTAGCAGCAATAGCATCACCTGATGTCGTAACTGTAAAATCAATTTCCACCAATTCGGATGGTTCAACAATACCATCATTAAAAACTCTAATTGTTAATTGTCGAGTTGGAGTTGAACCAGCAGGAAAAACTACTGAAGCAGGGAAAAAATCAAAATCTGATCCTAAGGTTCCATTTGTTGTTCCAACTACATTAAATGTAACTGTTGCATTAGCAGATGGCGCTGCAGAAATATTTAAATCTATTACAAAATCCTGATAAGAACAATCTGTTAATTCATTTATTGAAACAGCACCACCACTAGCAAAACTAATTATTGGAGCAGCAACTCCACATTTAGTAGAATTGGGTAAACTTGAACGTCTTGGCGATGTCGCCATTACAGTTCTTACACGAGCCTTTTGGTCTGCAGTAAAAATATTCATGCAACCATCATCGGTATAATCCATATAATTTTGTACCATATCTAAAGAGCTGCAATTAGACACATTAGGACAACCAAAATTAGACCCATTAGAAGCAGGTGTATCTCCACAAAAATCATCTACATTACATCCGCCATCTCCCCAAATATGCCGAAGTCCAATCCAATGACCAACTTCATGGGTTAATGTACGCCCTAAGTTATATGGGCCTCCACCAGGAAATGGATTGGCAACAGAACCAACAGCAGAATACAAAATCACAACTCCATCGGTATTGGCAGCGCCACCATTTGCATTTAAGCCAGCAAGACCAGAAGCATCAGGAAATTGAGCCCAACCGAGTAAACCGCCGGTAAGATCTGCTACCCAAATATTCATATAATTATTGGGGTCCCAACTGGTGGCAGGTTTAATATTATTATCTACTGTTCCAGAAGCAAAGGGACCATCTCCAAAAGTTGTAACTCTATTTATACCTGGTTCAGGTAAAACATTATCTGCTGGATCAAGTGTAGCGAGACAAAATTCAATCTCACAATCTCCTCTAACAGCATTCGTACTACCTGCAAGGTCCCTAAAATCTATATTTAATTGATCCAACTGTGCTTGAACCTGTCCTGTTGACAAATTTTCTGCACCATTACCATCAGTAATGATATGAAAAATTACAGGAATGGTTAAAATTGGTAGACGATGATTATGATTATATTCCTTATATTCCTCTACTAAAGGATTTAACCATCTTTCAAACTCATCTAGAGTTCCTCTTTCAGGAAACCTTTGTCTGGAATAGGCATCTAATTCCATAGTTCCACAACGATGGTCATGAATGTGGGGATTTTGTTTTTCTGCATACTGAGCATTAACAAAAATAGAAAAACATAAGAAGATAATTAATTGGAATAATACGCTTAAGTAGATTTTCTCCATATATTGAAGTTTTTCAATTAGTTGGAAACTAATTGAGGATGTAAGTAAAAACAAGGATAATGTATATTAGTTTGGGTGCCTCAGTCGCAAAAGAATATTTTGCGATATGAATATACAAAATAATTAAAAACCGCAAAATTAATTTTAATAAAATATTAATTTTAATTATTTATGCTTCAAAATTAAAAAAAGGTTCAATAAACAATATAAGTCCAAAAAAATAGTTCAGGAATTAAAGTTTAAGTTTAATAATCTTAATGAGGAACAATTTAAGAATCTTAATTTGAAATACGTATTAAGAATCCAAAATATCTTAAGTGGTATAAGCTAAAACACAATTATATGATTTGTTTATTAAAAACACCTGAAATCTCAATAGTTAAATTTCACTGCATTTGCCCATGTCTAAGTTTTGCAAATGATTAATTTATAAAATACACCTGTTCCAATCTAATATATTGATAATTTACGCAATGACAAAAGAAAACACTTTTCATTTTGGGTGGCTATTTTATGCCTAATCATAATAAGACTCGTAAGCTTACTACCTTTAATTATTATTTGATCTTTAAATTTAAATTTATATGTGAATAATTATTTAATTCATTGGTTTGATTATGTATTTTTGCTTATGTTTATTTTAAAGGCATTTAAATTAATATAACCGATTTGTTTAAAAATTATGTAACATGAATTTCATCAAAGAATTAGAATGGAGAGGAATGATTCAAGATATGACACCTGGTTTGGAGGAAGAGTTACAAAAAGGTAATGCTAAGGCATATATAGGATATGATCCTACAGCATCTTCTTTAACCATAGGAAATCTAGTCACCATTATGTTGCTTAAACATTTACAACTTAACGGTCACACTCCTATTGTACTAATGGGTGGTGCAACAGGTAAAATTGGAGATCCATCTGGTAAAGATGCTGAACGTAAATTATTGGATTTTGATATAATTGATCGCAATATTGAAAAATTTAAAAAACAATTCAAAAAGTTTTTGGACTTTGAAGGTGAAAATGCTGCATTAATTTTAAACAATGAATCTTTTTATAGTGATATGGATGTATTTACCTTTCTTAGAAAAATTGGTAAAAACATAACCGTCAACTACATGATGGCGAAAGAATCTGTTAAAAACCGTATAGAAAACAGAGATCAGGGAATTTCATTTACTGAATTCTCTTACCAGATCATTCAGGGCTATGATTTCCAATATCTTTTTGAAAATGAAGATTGTATTTTGCAAATGGGAGGATCTGATCAATGGGGGAATATTATTACAGGAACTCATTTTGTAGGAAAAGCCGGCGGCAAAGCCTTTGGTTTAACCTGCCCTTTATTAACAAAATCTGATGGCTCTAAATTTGGCAAATCGGAAGGTGGCAATATATGGTTAGATGCTGAAAAAACTTCACCCTATCAGTTTTATCAATTTTGGATAAATAGTGTCAACAACGAGGATATACCTAAAATGTTTAAAACCTTTTCTTTAAAGTCTAGATCAGAAATAGAAGAATTACTTGAGGAATACCATGAAAACAACCCTCAACACCTTCTTAGAGTGCTAGCTGAAGAATTGACAATAAGAGTTCATTCCCATGAAGTGTATGAAAGCGTATTAAAAATCACAGAAATCATGCACAATAAAAAACTACACCTGGATTTTCTTCATAACTTATCAAAGGAAGCATATGAAATGCTTGGTAAAGAACCCAATACGCTCCTATTTAATTCCAAGGAAAAAATGCAAGATGAAGATGAGTTAACTATTGGTGAATTACTAACCTCAAAAGGGTTGCCGCTTGATGATTTCTTAGTGGCAGGAAAAGTAAAAGATAACGGCCAAAAGAAAATAAATTCAAAAAGTGATGTCAGAAGGGCAATTAAAGGAAATGCTTTATCAATTAACACTATAAAAGCAAAAGAACACAATCAATTAATTACTAAGAACGATCTTCTACATAACCGATACATATTTATACAAAACGGAAAAAAAGATAAATTTATAGCAATCATAAATTAATTAAAAGAATGGTGAATATTTATTGTTATTCCCGATTATTAACTAAAGTTTAATTAGTATATAATTTAGCATATTTAGCAATATATTTCCCAATTATATCAAATTCCAAATTTACGGTATCGCCCACTTTAATATTTCTAAAAATAGTATTTTCATAAGTATAAGGGATAATCGCAACAGAAAACTGATTATCTAGTGGATTTACAACTGTAAGACTAGTTCCATTTACACAAATTGAACCTTTATCTACCAATAGATGTTCTTCTGAAGATTCATATTCAAAGGTAAAATACCAACTACCTCCTACCTCATTAATTCCAATACATTTCCCTGTTTTGTCAACATGTCCTTGAACAATATGACCATCAAGACGTGCATTATAGATCATTGCACGTTCAAGATTCACCTGAGTTCCAATTTCCCAATCTCCCAAATTAGTTTTCAATAAAGTTTCTTTTACAGCTGTTACTGTGAAGGTATTATCTTTAATATAAACAACAGTAAGACAAACACCATTATGAGCAACACTTTCATCAATAGCAAGTTTATTAGCAAAATCTGCATTAATAGTAAAATGCACATTTGATCCTTCATTTTCAATGTTAGTAATCGTCCCTACATTTTTAATAATCCCTGTAAACATAGACTTATTGTTTATTTATAAATGGTTATTCTTTAATTCCTTAAGATCTGTCAATCACATATTTTTCCAAAAATATAGCTATTTCTCTATTATCTGCAAGCCTTGGAACTTTATTTTGTCCACCAAGTTTTCCTATAGACTTCATGTAGTTACGAAATGAATTGGGTTTTAAAGGTCTCACTTTTAGTGTTTGCAAAACATTACCATCCAATAAATCTTTATAATAGCTATTTTGCTGTTGCATCTTTATATCTACTTTACTTGCAAAATCGGCTAAATTATGAGGTATATTATCAAATTCAACAAACCATTCATGAAAAGGCAACTCACCTTGTTTAGATTCAACTTGAGGTGCTACAGAAAATTCGACAATTCTAATATTATTGTCTTTAGCAACTGAAAGTAAAGCAGTTTCTACTTCTTTTCCTATTACATGCTCTCCAAAGGCTGAAATAAAATGATCAACCCGGCCTGTTACTAAAATTCTATATGGTGACAGTGAAACAAATTTAACCGTATCTCCTATTTTGTACCCCCATAAACCAGCATTTGTATTTAAAATAACAGCATAATTAATATCCAATTCAACATCTGCAAGTGAAATGCGTGTAGGGTTTTCATTATATATTTCATCAACAGGTATAAACTCAAAGAAAATACCCGAATTTACATTTAATAACAATGCTTTTTCATATTGAGAATCCTGAAATGCCAAAAATCCTTCAGAAGCAGGATAAGTTTCTACACTAGGAATCTGTTTCCCGACTAAGGATTCTAATTTAGCTCTATATGGTTCAAAATTCACACCCCCGTAGACAAACAAAGAGTAATTAGGAAAAATTTCCATTATAGTTTTTTTACCAGTATAATCCAATAACCTTTCATAATACATTTGTACCCAAGGAGGAATACCACTAATCATTCTCATGTCTTCCTTAGCCGTTTCTTCCACGATTTTATCAAGTTTTGTCTCCCAGTCATCTATACAATTTGTTGTATATGAAGGCATTTGGCTTTTTTTTAACCAATTAGGAACAAGATGATTTGATATTCCGGATAAACGACCTGTAGGTATGCCATTGAAATCTTCTAATAAAGGGCTGCCTGAAAGGAAAATCATTTTCCCATCCATAAAATCAACATTACCAGTTGTAGCAATATAATGAAAAATAGCATTTCTGGCAGTACCAAAATGATTTGGTATACTTTGCTTTGTTAATGGAATAAATTTAGAACCAGAAGTCGTACCAGATGTTTTAGCATAAAAACGTGGTACTCCTTTCCATAATACATTGGGTTTTCCTGTATTAATTTGATTGATATATGATTTTAAATCTTCGTAATCTACAAGAGGAACTTTAGTTTTAAAATCCTCGTAATTTGTTATTTCTTGAAATCCATGTTCTTTTCCAAAAATAGTTGTTCTAGCTGATTTTAATAAAGATTTAAAGATCCTTTCTTGATACATGAGACCATTAGCTGTATCTTTTTGTACCTTTAAAGAAATGACTTTTGCAAGTTGATATATAATAAAAGTCTTAATGGACATTTCAAGGATAAATAATGTAAATAATTGATTAAAGCTTGAAGATAATACTTCTAGTGAGAAATGAAAAACCCATGAAAACATAAACAAATAAAGATTGTTTACAATAAGCTTGTTTTAAACAATAAATCTGATTTTACTTAAAAAATATATTATTGCATTAAATCAGTATTTTAATAGAAATTATAACTATAAATAGTTATATAAATTAAGGATCAAAAAATATTGAACATTATATTATTACTTCCGTATAAACCAAGCCAAACAAATTTAATTAAACTAAATTATTTATGCTCAACCAAGTAAATTTAATCAATGTACTAGTCCTCGATATTGAAACAGTATCAAACAAAAAAAATTATCAGGATATGAGACCTGAAATGCAAAAACTATGGGATATTAAATCCAAACAAATTCAATCGCGAATACCTGAAGAAGAAAAAAAAACGCCCAGTGAATCATATGAGGAATCTGCAGGAATATATGCTGAATTTGGAAAAATTGTATGTATTTCTGTAGGAGTATTTCGTAAAAATTCAGAAGGAGAACTTAATTTTTATCTTAAATCTTATTACAATCATGATGAGCGAAAGCTATTAATAGAATTTTCCGATCTATTGAAAAATCACTATAATAATACAAAGACACATTACATCTGCGGACATAATATAAAAGAGTTTGACATACCATATACATGTCGAAGAATGGTCGTCAATGGATTAGAATTGCCTGAACCTTTAAATATTCCTGGTAAAAAACCATGGGAATTAAGTCATTTATTAGATACTATGACTTTATGGAAATTTGGAGATTACAAAAACTACACAGCATTAAAATTACTTTGTGGTTTATTCAATATTCCAACCCCTAAAGATGATATTGACGGTTCAGAAGTTGGTAAAACGTATTGGAAAGAAGATGATCTTGAACGCATACAGAATTACTGTAAAAAAGATGTTCTAGCTACAGCACGGTTATTAATGTCATACAAATGCATGTCACCAATAGAAGAAGAAATGGTGCATTTTTAAGTCGTGATTGCAATTTATAGGATGATAAAACATTATAAATTATCGCAATTTATATTACCCAGATAAAACAGCAATAAATTTCTATATCCTTACTATTTGTTACTATCTTTGACAATCTCCCCCTATAACTCAAAGTGAATGAAATCAAAAGAAGAGCAATTCTGGAATTGGTTTACTGACAATCAGGAGAACTTACATACTCTTGATGAAAATGATATCAATTTGTTCGATGAATTGACACAACAATTACGTGATGTACATCAAGGACTATCCTTTGAATTAAGTACAAAACCTCTAGCATGCATTAAAGATCTTTATATATCTGCCAATGGAATAAAGAAAAATTTTCCAGTAGTTATAGACCTGATAAAAGTAGCTCCTAAATTACCCAACTGGTCAATAAAGGCATTCAGACAACGTATTTTTAATGACGATATTTGTATTTCTACAAATTCGATTGAACTTTCATACAGTGATCTTTTTTTTTCCTGGACAAATGACTATGACAAAATAGCATTAGAAATTCATGCAAGAGCATTTCAGGATAATGATAATTTTATAAATGCCATATACATTCTATTAGATGCCTTATTAGGTGAGTATGACGTTGGGACACAAATCAGTTGTATTAACTGGGTAAAACTTGACGAAAAGAACATTAATGAACTTTTACCTTTTATAGAACTCAGAAGGCTGATAGACCATAATAAAGCGATTAAAAACTGAGCGAAAACAAAAATTACATTTTTTGTAACTCTTTTGCTAATTCTTCAGCAATCTTAATTGTTTCAAAGATCTCAGACCTGTTTTTTTCAGTATTTAAAGTAATCATAGCATCATACTTCAAAACATTATTGTCCAATGAAAATTCTCCTCGCATTTTAGGAAGTTTTCTTAAGATCAACTGTCTTATTCTTGGATTAAGGAGTCTCTTGATAAAAGTTTCATCATTCGATTTTATTAAATAAGCATTATCAAAGTCATCATGTCCCACTTGTACATCCTGACCACCAAGTGCTTTTCCTACTTTTGAGAAAAACCCTTCCTTATACAATCGGAAAGTTTTATTGTTGGTTTGCTCCAATACCAAAGAGAATGTACAATGGTAAGATTGTGAATTTCCTGCTGATCTTGCATACATATAACAACTAAATGGCATTCCATTTAATAAACCATTAATAGAAGGGAATTTGTTCAAAAAAGCACTCCAAAAGCTCTTTGGTATATCTACATTCATTTTTAAGTCCCTGGCCAAGATAGTCCAATGATTGGTTAATTTCTTTTTTTGCCATTTAATAAAGAAATATAGTAGGTAGAAAAAGCCACTAATACTAATTATGACAATAATAAATTCTAAATTTTCAATGCCCATAAATATAATTTTTAGTTTTTTATTAAAAAATGAATTAGAAAAAAGTTACGGCAACATATAAATTATAACAATTATAGATTAAACAATATTCACTAAAAATAAAAAAACAACTATTAACATATTACAATATAAGTTAAAAATGCTGTTGATAAAAATCTATAATCCTTTCGTCAACAAATATATCCTGAGGGCGTAAGGGTTTACGTAATATTATACCTTCTAAAGTTGTGCACCGGCTTAATGCAACATAAGTTTGGCCAAATTCAAAAGCACCTTTGCCCATATCAATTATTATTCTATCGAATGTTTTTCCCTGACTTTTATGGATCGTCATTGCCCAAGCCAACCGTAATGGATATTGTGTATATTTCCCTATTTTTTGAGTCTCAATCTCATTATTTTTATTAATAGTATGTTTAATAACATCCCATTCAAAAGGTTCAACCTTAATCACTGAAATAGTACCATTGGTTTTTAAGATCTCGACTTCTATAGAATTATGATCTAGAGCATGAATTTTACCTACCGTACCATTAACATATCTTCTTTTAGGGTCATTTTTAAGAAACATGACCTGAGCACCAACTTTAAGATTTAGGGGTGTTTCAGCAGGAAATACTGAAACAGAACCAGATATTTTAGCGATAAAAGAAAAAGATTCTGTTTTCAACTCTGATAATTTTTGATTATTTATTTGATCTACTTCAGCATTTCTAGCAGAAAGAATAACATAAAAATCTTCATCTTCAATATGTTCCTGATAACGTTCATTCAACTCATAAAAGTCATCTTCATCAATTCGTTGTAAACGTATGGAATCCAGAAGACGAATAAATCTTCTATTTTCCTGACGATAAACAAGACTTAGTTCAATCATATTAATATCCAATTCATTTTGAAAAACATCAGCTGAAAAGAAATATGGACTATCATAATGTTGATGAAATAACATTTTTTCCTCTAGAGAAGCAATGACTGGAGGGAGTTGAAAAAGATCTCCAAAAAAAATCATTTGTACACCTCCAAAAGGATGATAATTTTTAATATTAACACGTAAGAAATAATCTATTTGCTCCATCATATCAGCACGAACCATAGATACTTCATCAATAATAATAGCATCTAACGATTCATAAATTTTTCGATTACGTCGTTGTTTAATTTCTTCTTTTTTAAGTGGTCTTGGCGGGAAACCAAAAAAAGAATGAATCGTTTGACCACCAATGTTCAGAGCAGCAATCCCAGTTGGAGCCAAAACAACAACTTTTTTTTTGGTATGTTTCCTCCAGTAACGCAACAGAGTTGACTTGCCAGTACCAGCTTTACCTGTAATAAAAAGACAATTATTGGTATGCTCCATTTCATGAAGACATGCTTTAAAATCAGGATTAATATCTAATTCTTCTGGATCCAAATTAAATAAGTATTAACTGAGATTTTTTTAATTGAATAGAATAAAAAACATTATGAATTATGTATCATTTTTCTGCCAATTGAAAAAGACGAACAAAATATCCTGGCCTTAGAGCAGTAGCTGGAGCATTTTTAAAACGTTTATTTATGGCTGTACATAATTTAGGTGCAACGAGAAAAACATATGGTTGGTTTTCAGCGACAATCTCCTGAAATCTTAAATACATTTCATTGCGTTTTGTTTCGTCAATTGTCTCTCTTATTTTATCAATAAGTTGATCTGTTTCTTCATTACCAAATCCAACTCTATTACTACCTTCATATGTATCTGAAGAGGTATGCCAAATTTGTTTAAAATCATCAAGAAATGGAGTTTGTCCCCAACCAAGACATACCAGATCAAAATTCCGCTTTTTTAAATCATCCAACATTACTGCCCATTCACTTGATGACATCTCTATACCTATTCCAACACGCGCAGCTTCATCCTTTAAGATCTGAGCAATATCCTTATAAAACTGTTTCCCTTGCGGATAAAGAAATTTAAGCCGCATTGGAATTCTTTTACCATCAACAACTTTATCGAGAATATTGTCACCATCTGTATCGGTCCATCCTGCTTCAGTAAGTAATTCTTTAGCTTTCGATACGCTAAATTTAACATTAGGAATATTATGGTTATAATATTTTTTAAGTGGACTTACGGGACCTTCTACAAGTGATGCCAAACCATTACAAAGTTCATCTGCAACTAGTTGTTTATCGACCAAATGTGCAATAGCCCTACGAACTCTAATATCCTTAAGTTTTGATTTATTCATATTGATACCAATATACCTATAGGCAAAACCATTTTTTGCATAAAAATTAAATTGTTCAGATGCTCTTTTGTTTTCTTTAAGTTCTAGAAAATGTTCTTCAGGGACATAAGTCATCACATCAAGTTCATTTTCTTTAAGTGACAAAATGGAAGCATTATCATCATCAATAATTTTATATAATATTTTGTTGGGATACGCAGCAATATAATCAATATCTACATTGTCACCCCACCATTCTTTTTTACGCTCTAATTTTATGATTTGATGTGTTGCAACTTCTGTAATTTGATATGGCCCAGCGCCAACAATCATATTTGGTTCATGATTATATTTAATATTAAACTCCTCTGCAAAATCAATGATTCTCGAATTTGTATTGAGTTTATCTAAATTAGCAGGATCATTTAATTCTGGAATAGAAAATCCACTCATAAATCCTTGGGCATCATAAAAGTAAGCTGGAAAAACAAAGAAAGTTCCAATTACATGTTCTGCCTGGAAATAACTTTTATTACAAATCACTGCAAATTTTTTAGGGTTATTATCATCAACGATAACATCTTCTACAAATTCAAAAAATGGCCTTATTGAAGCAGCATTAACTTTAGGATTTTTTACTGTTTTTATAGTAAAAGCAACATCTTCTGCCGTAATTGGTGTTCCATTATCCCAGACAGCTTCTTGACGAATTTCAAAGTTCATACTCACATTGCCATTTTCGAGCACCTGAGTTTCAGGTCTTGCAACTGCAAGATAAGGTCTTAATTCAAAAGTAATTGGATCAGCCTCTAATAGACCGCAGTGAACGTTGGTACCCAAAATATCGTTCGCAATAGCACTTTGAGCTAAAATACTATTCAAAACATCTGGATTTCCTTTTAAATGAACGCGAACAGTATAATCATCAGAATTAGTTGAATTATTATTGATAGAATCTTGATTAGTATCTCCACCACAAGAAACACTTAACATAAAAAAACAAGTTAATAATAAAGAATTCAACAAGAAGTAAACAACTCTAGAAAGAATCATGTTTTGAATGTAGTTTTTTGAATAAAAAAATATTTTTAATTTGATAAATATATACTTTTTCATAGAAGCTACCAAAACTGCTATTCGGATAAGACAAAAATTAATCAAATTGTTTTATTTGCACATTCTACCCTTTTAATAAAATTATGTATTTTTGTATGAAAATATTATATAAATAACTGTCATTCAATGATTAAAAAATAAAATTTTAAAGATTCTCAGATTATAAAAAATGAAAAAACAAAAAGAAGATTTCATTAACCCTATAGACAAAGATAAAATAACTGAATCACCTCATATCCTTCCTTATGCACATACTGTTGGTGGAGTTGTAATCAAACCTATTGACAGGAGCAAAACAAAAAGTCTGGCAATAGAGGCGATGCACAAACAAACAAATACACAATTAGAACAAATCAGGGAACAAATGGAATTATTAGCCGAACAAGCTAAAAAAATTCAAAATAGAATTAAAATATCTGAAATTATTTACAACGCCGAAATGGGTTTTAAACCTCTAATAGGAAAGCTTTACCATCTTTATCAACGCACAGATGAAACTGCATTGCTTTCAGTTATTGGACCCAATGAATGGGGGAAAAAAGGTTGTCCATATAATGAGTTTTTGGCAACGGTCAGTTTACTAGCTGATCATACCTGGGAAATAATTCGATAATTATAAGGAAAACAGAAAATCAAAGATCATATTCTTCAATAAATTCCCAATATTCAGGTGTTCGCTGTGTTTTGACCAGTCTTAATTTTGGCATCCTAAAATCCATAAAAAAGCTATCCCCAAGTTCAGCAATAATAGTCTCTTTTTGGAATATAGGTAATGAACCATAAAGGAAACTAACATGAGGTATAAATGGTGAAATACTAGTGTGCTCAAAAAGATTTTCAGCCTGTGATCTGACATTCATCAATTCTGTACTTTTACTGGTACAAAAAAACAAACATCGATAATAGAATTCCAAAAATTCAATACGTGTTAAGGCAGCAGAAATAGGACTACAATTTTTGGCTAGTTTCTCTGTATTTTGTATCGCTACAGAACGACTATCTGTGATACCACTAAGTAAAGTAACATGTGGCTCAAACTTTGGCGTATCATGCGTAGTACTCAAATCTATAATAAGTTTACTCAATTTTTTGTACGCAGATTTATCAGGGATCAACCACAAGGTATACATAATAAAATTAGAATTATAAACTAAAGGAAATCCTATACAGATATAGAAAATTAAACCCGAACAGGTAATCAAATGTACTAAAAGAAAAGGAAATTATTTAATTATTAAATTCCTTACCTCATTATTACTTAATAGGTGAGCTAAATTAAGAAAATTATTTTATTCTTTTGAAATTTATCCATTTATGAGGAAAAATTGTTCCTTTTTATCTCCTATTCACATAAAAAATCACAAAATAGCCATGAAGAAATAAAAAACAGTATGAAATAGATAAAAAATGAAATGAATTAGTATTACTTACTTCTACCAAAAATATCTTTTTGATTCTTTTTAGATAGTCCTTTAGATTTCCCAATTATTGTTTCATAAGAAGTTGCATCTACTAAAATCTTAGAAGGATCATCTTTATGCACTTTATCAATATACTTCCAAATACCTTCTTTGGATAATTTAAGGCCACAATAACTTCCATCTGGCAAATTAGAAGGTCCTGAATCTTTAAAGGGAGTACCGTAAATTAAATGATCATAAATAATCATATCCAGATCTTTATCATAATTCAAAGTAACATTAACAGAAGAAGAATATTCTAATAAAAATCGTTTTACCATTAGTTTTCTTGCATATGAATCCTGCATTTCTATTACAGATTTACCAAACTTAGGTTTACCTGTTTTATCAAAATATAGCACCTCAAGAAGTTTGCGTTTATTATAAAAATCAATAGCATCATATCCAAAGAGCAAATAAAATTGTTCTCCCTCATATTTAAAATCTAAAATATTATAATACAGCGCTCCATACCAGTTTTCAGGTTTTAATATACTAAATTGTACAGTTTGCATATCAGGAGATTTATCTTCTAATCTGAATACCTTACCATCTTTAGTTTGAATAAATCCTTTATATAGGTAATGATTTTTATCAATATATAATTGCCAGGTGAAAATGCGAAAAGTGTTATCAGTTGGTTCCTGGAGAGAAACACCTACCAAATTACCAAAACTATAATCATATGACCCGTTGTTTTTCAACGTTTCTTCCATAAGTCTTTCTAATTCTAAAGAAGCCTCTTGGCGCTCCTTTAGTTCTCTGCTTTTCAGGATATCATCTATTAAGTCTTGCATTTTTAACTCTGATTTAACAAAAATAGAAGTATCTATATTTGTTGCAAAAGTACTGCAACATAAGACAAGAGAAAACATCAATAAATTAAGAATCTTCATAATAAGTATATAGCGTGTAAATGTTAGTTTACATAAACAGAACAAAAAAATAATGAGATCAAGTTACATTAAATAAATAACTAAAATTTTGATATTTTATTATTGAGTTAGATATAAATTCACTCAAATTTAAGTAATATCTTTTGTTTTTAAATATTAATTAAAAATTAAATCAATTTTATACAACTAATTAAATCATTCATTTGCATTTAGTTACCAACTTTCTCATCAATCAGTTTTTATACATTAACCTATTATTATTAAAAATGGCTGCTTATTGTATAAGCAGCCATCAATATAATTAAACTTTAAAAAGTTCATATTAGAATACACCTTCCCAAGCTTTCGCAGATTTAAGAGAATCATATTCAGAGGAAGCCCATTTTTTCATTTTCTTTAATTCTAACCGATAATCAAATGGATCTGCACCGCAAACTCCTGAAGCACTGCGAAGAAAAAGAGCGCCTCCACCAGTATTCCAGTTTGCACCAGATTCTTTCATGACACCAAATTTGATAAATTGCTTAATCATAGAGTTTGCAATACGTATTTCTTTTTGGGGAAATTTAATAAGCCAAACAGCATATAAATAGCGACTGGCATTTTTATATGCTCTTTTTTTATTTATTGGTGGATATGGTAAGTTAACATATTTTTTTTCAACATCTTTTGACAACATCTGCCACTTTTTAGCTAAGACAATGACATCTTTTTTAATCTTAACAAGTGGAGCATCTTGAGTCTCAGATACCTGCTCGATGCGACGTAAATTCTTACCTAACGATGAAGCTTTTCCTTTAGTACTATTTAAAAGATTATAAACTTCTTTATAACGTGCAGTTATACCATTATTATATAGGTCATATAATCCAGATAAAAGCTCTTCACCTTCAATTTTAATTAAACCTTCCTCGCTAGTCCATTTTGGAAGCACCATTGGTAAAATATCAATAGAAAGGTCACCAATAAAATGAGTGTTTTCAGGAAAATGTTCAATTATCTGATCATTTAACGCATCAAAATCGTGTAAAAATATATTTCCTGCAGCAGTAACTACTGCTCCAACAGCAGGTGAAAAAGCACTTGCAGCTAAGCCTAATAAACCTTTTATGATTTTTGCTGAAATATCATTAGTAGCCTTAAAGTAATCTTCATGTTTTTCAAGTGCCTGATCATACTCGTCCTTAGCATCTTTAAAAGCACTTGAAGCCATGGCTCCACGCGTAACAGCATCTTTATACTTAGTTTCAACTTTCCCCAACACATTATCTGCTTCATCTTTCATATCAGATAAAATACCTTCAAAAGAAGAATCCATTTTAATAATGCCATGTTTTTCCATTATTTCTTTGGTTTCTGTTTCAGAAACCTGAGTAACATCCGGAAGGTTGATTTTATCTTCATCCTGCTGGTATTTACCTGAATGATCAACAACTCCACCAGTACTTAGGATTATTCTATCAATGGATGATAATATACTTCTGACTTCAGTTTCTTTTTCAGGATCACCCCCTGTAAGGAAGTTCATCAACCATGTTTCCGCTTTTTTGCTATGTTCTTTTAGGGTATCTTTTATTTTATCATCAATATTAGTTCCATGGAGAATATCCTTATCATTGTCTATAAAATTTTTAAATTCTTTTAAATCTAAATATATATTCAAAAGATCCTCTTTGGATATTCCCTCGGCAAATCCAGTGATAGCAGAAATAAAACTATTTAATTGGCCAAGCCATTGTTGAGCATTCTTAAGTTTTTCGCCGAGTTCTAATTCTTCAACTTTATCTGAAGCAGCTTCAATAAATTTATCCAAAGAACTTTTAAGTGCATTTATTTGAAGTAACGCTTTATCATCAAATGATGTGCCCGGTATGAGGCTGGTTTTATCGCCAAGTATTTCCTGATATTTAGCACTCAATTTATCATACCAATCAGGTAAATTATTTCCATCTTCATCTTCAGTTGCTAAACCAACAAGAGATTCCAGCTTAGCCAATTTAAATTGGCCATGAGCTAAATATTGTTTTAGTTTCTCTACATTCTCACAAACAGTATCATTGGTAATGTCCGCTGTAGCAATATATTGTTTAGCAGCAGCAAAAATCTTATGAGCTTCTGTAACAACATCAGTTTTAAGATCTTTTAATCTTCTAGGAATTGAAAGCGTTATATTTACTAAATCCTGAACAATTCTTGAATAAACTTCAACCTGACAGTCAATATTGCGTGAAATGACTAAGAATTTATTCGTTTTCTCTATTAATTCTTTTATTTCCTCGATTTCTTTTTCAAAATTACCTTCAGAATAAGTTTCTGCATATTCAATAAACAAAGTAGAATCTTTAACAAAAGACTCTGCATCAGAAAGGTAATCTCTGAATTGATCTGTAATTTTATCAAATCCAAAAACATCCCAATCAGCCTTTAATTTATCATATCTATACTTACATTCTTCTTTTGCTCCAGTTAAATCATTTGTTTGTTCTATACGTTTAATTTTTTTCTTATTACGTTTCTCTCTACGTATCTTTCTTTCATCTTTACGTTCTTCTTTCCTTTTTTCACGACGCGCTTTACGATCTTCTTTGCTTGTTTTAAATTTGGAACTATCTGTATTATTTTCTACCTCAACGGGTGTTTCAGTTGTCAAATCCATTAGACTCAACTTCAGATATAAGGCTTGTATACTTTGACTATTTAAAACATGTTTTTGGTATTCAGCACTAGTTTTATCTAATCCGGCAAAATTTTTCAAATACAACCTTAACTGTTTTTGAAGATCTAAAAGTCTTTTTTTTACTTCTGAAGATAAATCAACCATAGTTTTTTTTGTTTTTCACTTATGTTCCTTATAAATAAATAATTAAACTATATACAACTTTAATACCCATATTTATTGCTGGGCAATATACAACTTTAAAACTATTAAAACAAGACTTTTTTAGTAAATACATTGTGAAATTAGTTTTTTAAAAAAACATTTTGATATAAACTGAATAATTTATAACTTGCTTAGTTTCTTTAGTGATTAATGTGGGTAAAAAAACAATTTAGAGCGATCAAGTTAAAGTTGTAACCAACGCAACACCAGCATATTAAAAAACATATAGCAATAAACTAAATCTACACTTTTATATGTTCAAAAAAGGATCAAAACTTTATGCAATTAGAAAATCAAAATGCCCTAAATGTCATCAGGGGAACTTATTTAAATCGTCTTTACTATCTGGTAATGGTATTTATAATATGTATATAAAATGTAAAGAATGTGATCAGGATTTTGAAATGGAACCAGGGTTTTACTGGGGTGCAATGTATATAGGTTATGCACTTTTTTCCTTTTACATGCTTGGAACAATCGCATTAATATTTTTTTTTACAGATTTATCTCTAAATCAGAGTTTTGGCATAACTCTTATGGGCGGATTATTGATGATTCCCTATGTTGCTCGCAAATCCCGTGTACTATGGATACATATTGCTATTCGTTATAATAAAAAGATTGCAGATAAGGTTGCTGAAAGGAAAGCGGTGAAGATAAATCACAAATAAAAAAGTAGCACTTCAAATAAAGTGCTACTTTAAGAATCTTAATTTTATCGAATTTCTATAATAATTGGTACCCTTCTTTTTGAGCTTCTTCGATAACTTTGTCTGACCAAATACTAACCTGAACTTCTCCTATATGACGCTTTTTGAGAAGTAACATTGCTAATCTTGATTGCCCTATCCCACCACCTATACTTTGAGGTAGTTGACCTTTCAATAATTGATCGTGGAAATATAAAGATTTTCTTTCCATACATTGTTCCAATTCAAGTTGTTTCAACAATGAAGACTCATCAACACGTATACCCATTGATGATAGCTCAAAAGCAGTTTTTAAAACGGGGTTCCAAACTAGAATATCTCCATTTAAACCCTTATGTCCTTCTCCTGTCTCTGTTGACCAATCATCATAGTCCGGTGCCCTTCCATCATGTTTTTTACCATCTGCCAAAGCACCCCCAATACCAATAATAAAAACTGCACCATATTGTTTAGTAACCTGAAATTCTCTTTCCTTAGGTGTAAGTTCGGGATACTTTTCAAGCAATTCTTCGCTATGAATAAAAACAATATCTTCTGGCAAAAAAGGTAAGAGATCCGGATATGCCTTATAAACAGTCTGTTCTGTATATTTAAGTACGGAATATATTTTCTTTACTGTAGATTTTAATTTTTCAATACTACGCTGCTCTTTCGAAATATGTTTTTCCCAATCAAACTGATCTACAGAAATTGAATGAACTAGAGACATTTCTTCATCGGGGCGCAATGCACGCATATCAGTAACAATACCCTTCTCCTCTTCAATTTCATATTCTCTTAATCTCATTCTTTTCCATTTTGCCAACGAATGAACCACCTCTGCTTTCTGTTCATTCATATCTTTTATAGGAAAACCAACAGGACGTTCAACCCCATTCAAATCATCATTAACTCCAGTGCCTTTTAAAACTACGATAGGTGCCGAAACTGTTTTTAAATTCAATTGGTTACATAGTTCACTTAAAAATGTCGTTTTTACCAATGCTATCGCATCTTCAGTAGTTGCTTTGTCTAATGTTTTAATGTTTTTTGCTTCTGTTAAATTTTTCATTTTGATTGATTTTAATGAATTAAAAAATAAATATGGATTCAGCAAACCTTTTGTTTACCATTTATAGTAATTATTTAGAGTGAGGCAATCTGATCTTTTATGATAATAACTTATGTAGCTTAAAACCATAATTGAAAAAATGGCCAAAAAAAAAGCCCGAATTTAAATACGGGCTTTTTAATCTTTATATATGAAATTAGAATACTAATAGCCCGATGGAAATCTGCTGTATAAATTATTATTGTTATTATTATTAAATCTGTTTTTGAAATTAGTATTCATCTGTTTCTTATGTATCATTGTCCTTAAATTTATTGCAAAAAAAAGAGCCCAAATAAATTTGGACTCTTTAAATATATTTCTTTAGAATACATTAGCTAGCCCACACTTCTTTTAAAGAAGTATTCATTATAATTAATATTATTATTGTTGCTTGATATATTCATTATTATTTTGTTTTTACTGTTAATACAATGTTATGCAAACAATTCCATAAATGCAATTGTTAGCACAATTAATTTTAAAAATATATATATAATACTTTAAAAACTTAAAAACATATCGATAAAACAAATCTTGTATGTACCTAAAAATAAAACATTTAATGATATAATTAGTTTTTAATAGATCATTCACTTTTTCCCACTATTTTTTTTAGCTTCGTTCAACAATTCGGGACAATTAAACATACCGAAAGCAGCAAATTCTGAAAGTATAAATAAGAATATGAAAAAAGAATTATCAACCAAATCGTTATTTTGGTTTTTATTCCTGGCCCAATTGGTGATTACTCTGATTGCCTTTAACAAGGTTATTCTTTATCCCAATAGTACTATGTTCCAGAATTTATGGGATGGTGCCAGAAATTATTTCTCTTTTCAAACATACCTTGGGCAACCAATAGAAGATGGCTGGAAATATTTTTCCTTAATGGGCTATCCTTATGGAACAAATGTTTTTTATGTTGATAATACCCCAGCTATCGCTATACCTCTTAGATGGTTTTGTATGTACATCTATGATATATCACCTTATGGGGTAGCTATTACAAATTATACTTCCATTTTCTTTCAGTTTATATCCGCCCTGATTCTATTTAAAATCCTTAACCGATTATTAGAATCAAAACTATTTATAATTATTATCTCATTAACCTTTGCATGGATCCATCCTCAAATACTACGACTAGGAAACGGTCATTTCAACCTGGCTTCTACATGGACGATCTTACTGTCTATATACTGTCTTTTATCTGTGTATAGTGGCTATTACAAAAACAATAAAATACTTTCAAAAAAACACTTGATAATATTAGTCTGTACATTTTGGTTCGCTGCTATGATGCATCTTTACTATTTACTAATAATAGGCATTTTAATCAGTTTTTTTGCATTAATTTGGAGTATACAGATATACTATGATAATAAAGATGAATGGAAAGAGAGCATACGTACTTTGATAATCTTTGCAGGAATTTGTCTGATTGTTTTAAGTATTGTTCTGCTAAGTGTACACTGGATCGATGGTTATTATTCATTAAGATCTGCTGAAGCAACAGGCTATGACAACAAAACATGGAAACTAAGATTCCAATCCCTTTTTTCTCACGAACATTTTCATTCAATAAGTTTTCCACTTAAGTGGAGTAAAGAATTACATTATGAATCTAAAGGTTATTTAGGCAACTTCACTTTGTATGCTTTTCTTGGTTTATTATTCCTTAGATTCGCAAAACAAAAATATTTCATCCCTTTAAAAGAAATATTTAGTTCCAGAAAAGGACAGTTCTTAAGAATTCTGTTCATTGTAGGAATTATAAGTTTTTCAATTTCTTTAGGCGAGGTATATAGTATAGACAAAGATCACTACAGATTCTACAATTACACGAATCCTATGTATTGGTTGCATCATATTTCTGACACCGTAACCCATTTCAGATGTGTTTCTAGGTTTTTCTGGATAGGATTTTGGGCATGGAATATCGCGATGGTTTTTATTATTGAACACTATTGGAGGAATTCGTCGGAAAAATTCATTCGCTACGGCATTTGTGTTTTATTAATATTTGCAATTGTAGACATGCGTGATTTTGTAAAATTTTATAATAATATTCATCTTAAAAATTACTTAAATACTGAATTACATGACCCCCATATTGCACTTGAAAATAAAAAAATAGATTTAAGTAAATATCAAGCTACATTACCAATACCATATTTCAATGAGAGTTGTGAAGTTAAAGGATATATTCTAAATGGTCCAACCTACTATCACAAACAAATTTTTTCACTTACCAACAAGTATAAGATTCCTACTATTGGAGTTCAAAGTGGTAGATATCCATTAAAGCATACCAAGGAGGCATTCAGCATATTTACGGATGATTTGCCCTCTAAATCTTTTCTAAATAAACTATCAGATAAACCGATCTTAGTAGTATATCATAAAAAAGCACATTGGAACCTTGAGAAATTCTTTGTTTGGGGTGTACCTAAAGAAGAACCTGCTCGAACTGTAGTATTTAAAGGGCAACATTTACCTGGAAAATACAAGATGGATACACTATTTCAAACTAAAGAACACATTTACTTTAGCTGGGATATAAAAGCGCTAAAAGACAAAATAAAGCACTAAATTTATTAAAAAATTTGTTGCCAAAACTCAAAAAATTACCCCTAAAGCACTTCAAAATCCCTTTCTCTTATAATTTTACCCTTGTGTGTTAATTGATATTTATAATATCCCTTTTTTAACTTTAGATCAGGTATGCTTACACGTTCAATATGTTTTCCTAAATCAAAATTTTTAGATTTAAAAACTGTCTTTACTTTTTTACCGTCAGTATCAATAACACAAAGATCTAAGCTACCTTTCCTGTGCATTTTAAATGCAACATAAAGTATATTAGGGTCAGGAGGAATAGCATCTATAAACGTATCATTTTCAGATTTTTCAGTCGAAGTATTATTATTATTAGAAGAATGATTATTCACACCAAGACCACTTGCAGAATCATGTGATTTTATTATACTTGTATTGTTTTCTTTTG
This sequence comes from Saprospiraceae bacterium, assembly GCA_022448945.1. Classification (GTDB taxonomy): domain Bacteria; phylum Bacteroidota; class Bacteroidia; order Chitinophagales; family Saprospiraceae; genus Aureispira. Next base: position 87,276 of record JAKVCV010000013.1, on the reverse strand, counting down.
GTATTGACATCAGATCAATAATAGCAGTTTTAATGCTTAATTGTGATTCATCAAGACGAGTCCATATGGGCCTTACTACATTATCTTGAGCAATAATATTATTATAATCTCCAAAAAATATAAGTGGATTAGGATAAAATGGTCTATCATTAATTTTAAAATTAACAAAAGTTTTACCCCCATCAGTAGAACGAGCCATAAACACATTGGTAAGTGTACCCTCAAGCCCTCTCCTGTCATAAAAGACAAAATATAAATAACCATTACTTTGATCTATAGCCATCCAAGTAAGAAATTGATGATTACCTGAAGCATCATTATTTACACGAATAGGTTTAGACCAGGTATTGCCTTTATCCATTGACTTAGCTAACCATACATCTGTATCATCCTCACCATTTCTCTGGTCAGACCAATTAACATAAAGCGTACCATTATTTTCACCTCCACTAATATCACATCCAAGTACTGGCATACCGTTACAACGATATATACCAGGTATTTTATAATCCCAGCCCCCCGGAAAAGAATCAATAAAAATATCTTTATCCATCCATGTCTTTCCTCCATCAAAAGAACGATCAAATACCAGCCCTGCTGGACCTGCCCAGGACACATAAAGTTCTCCCTCTGGCCCTACAGCAGGAACTGCGCCTTCTGTAGTATTATCACTATCAATACAATCCCCATCAACTTCATTAATTTTAATTGCTTTAGTCCAAGTTTTACCCTCATCCTTAGACATTGAAAACATAATAGAACTTTTATCTTTTGAAGATTTACTACCATATTTATCAAATTGAGTCCAGGTAACATAAATATAATTGGTTTTCTTGTCGACTATTGCCCAATGCTTGTCCTGTGCCTTAGCTCCGTTAAGTCCCATATAGGAACCATTAGTCCAGCTCTTTCCAGCGTCTTCTGATTTTTGACATACAATACGATCAATCCAATTTCCATCTTCTGGATTAGAAAGGTGAAAAAAATAAAAATTTCCTGCAGTATCAGGTATAATAACTGGATCTCCCCAAACACCATAAGAAGATTTAAGTTTTTTTTCTTTCCAACTTTTTCCTGAATCAGTTGATACATATAGATTAAAGATATTGGATCCTGCCAGGAGAATATTTGAATTTTTGGGGTGAATTGCAATAGTAGGTTCATTTGGTTTATTTGATGTGCTAATCAGAACATTCTTATGTGGGTTTTTCTGAGCATCAAACTTATATGAACAAAAGATTAATAATATTAAAATTAGTGTTTTCATAAATTGTTAAAGTATTATTTATATAATTTATTACCTATTATATAATCTTTTGTAAAAATAATTAGCTATTCCGATTAAAAAAATAAAAATAAAACTGGTCATTATTATCCAATAAAAGGAGACTTTACTTGTTTTTAATTGAATAGGATTTGAATTGCCAAGCTGTATAAAAGGAGACCAATATGCTGGATGTGCGGCAATACCAGATATATTTTCCAAATAAGTTAACTTAGCCATTCTTAGAGCAGCAGACTTATCTATATCCTTTGCTAGATTATCGTAAAAATATTCCATAATACTAGCAGTAGTGACATCATTGACTTGCCATAAACTTACCAATAAACTTGGAACCCCAGCATACATAAAAGAACGAGCCAAAGATACAATTCCTTCTCCTTGTTTAAATCTACCATAGCCTGTTTCACAAGCTGAAAGAACAACCATATCTGCATTTAATTTCATATGAGAAATCTCATATGCCTGCAAAAAATTATCTTCTGTACTATCCAAATTTTCAGTAAAAACCAGACTTGATAATAAGGGTCTAGAGGATTCTAAGATACCATGCATTGCCAGATGTATAATACCATAATCTTGCGCATGCTGTTTAAACATGCGCTCATTGGCTGATTTGCCAGACAAAAATTTTCCTTGAAATCTTCCAGCCAACTCTTCAATTTCTTTATTGGCTGCTGGTAAAGGATGTAAATTTTTTCTAAGATTAACATAATAAGGTAATCTTATATCCAACAAATTAGAATCAGGTTTATAGTAGTCTGAAGCAAAAGCTAATACTTCTCCATTATTATCATTCGCTTCAATATTCAGATTATTTTTCCATAAGGTAGCGGAGTAGTTATAACTTATATTATAATCTAAAACCAAATAGGGTAAATCACTATAGTCTCTTATGGGGCCAGAAACAGCCTCAACTAAAAATGATTCAAAAGGTAAATGTCCCAATTCACCATCAGTTATTATAATTAGATTTTCATATTTTCTTCCCGAAAGCGCTTTTTTTAATAAATTCTCATAAAACCAAAATGCAGTTTTAGTATACATCTCATATGCCTTTTCCTGTTCTGCAATAATCATATGATAATTACTTAAAGCAAATCTTAAGGTTTTAACTTTCTTTTTCAACTCATCAAGATTTAGCGGAATTGGAAACAACTGAATTTCCTGCTTAGAAACTACAAACATGTAACATATAGAATCAGATAATAAATACTCTATTAAAGCTGTTTTAGGATCCAATAATTCTTGAATCTCTTCTGCACTTATCGAAAAATTCTCATATTTAAAAGCATGATATTTAGGATATTTATCCTTTATGGTTTTTAACAATTTACTAATTTCAATATTTAATTCACCAATTGATTGGCGTATACTCCTTTTTTCTTCTTGGGTATTAGCATCATATGCTTTTTTCCTTAGGGAAGTCATTTCTTTTTGAAACTTTGTTTCAATATTTAAAAGACTTTCAGGTAACTCCCCAAAAGCTTTTGCCCGATTTCCCTTCATGGCATCAGCCAATAAAACAGATTTATTGAATTCAGCAAAACTAAAAGCCTCTCCCAAATAAATTAACTGATTTTGTAAAACAACAGTTTCTAAGCCTTGACATATTAGATCATGGCTAGTTTCTAATACCCTCAATTTATCACCTTCCGTACTAAAATCATTTCGAATGTGTTCATTAAAATGTATTGCTGCTCTGGCAATAGCATAATGCTCATTTAGTTTTAATTGAGATGAATCTTTATGGTATTGTTTTTTAACAATTTTTAGTAAATTATTTACGGATTTAATCACTTGATGATTTGAATAAAACGTATATTTTTCAAGACTATCAATTGAAAAACCAGCAACATCCCCTACTGATATATTAGCTTTTAAGCTATTCATACAAAACAAAAAGGCACTATCTAACAAGTCCATCTCTAAATAAAGACTAGCAAGATTGTTTATGGTCATGACATATCCTGAATGTTCTTTACCAAAGAGTCTTGAATATATATTTTTGGCTTCTTTCAACAATAATTCTGACTTAATATACGCCCCCATATCCCTATATAAAATAGCAAGATTATTAATCCCAAGAGCATAATCGGGATGTTCTTTCCCTACCAATTTTAAATTCATTTCATTGACTTCCAATAACAGTGGTTCAGCCTTTTCAAAAGAATTCATATTCTGATATAACATAGCTATATTATTCAAAATAGTAGCATAGTTAGGATGCATCTCACCAAAAACTTCTGAATTAATAAACTTTGCTTCTAACAACAATGGCTCTGCTTTTTTATCAGCTCCCATATCCTGATATAAAACTGCTAAATTATTAATAGAAGATGCATAATCGGGGTGCGTTTTCCCTACAACTTGTGCATATATCTCCCTTGCTTCTATATACAACATTTCTGCTTGAGTATATCTATTCATTAACTGATATAAAAGCGCTAAATTATTAAGACTTAAAGCGTAGTTAGAATTTAATTTTCCAGAAATAGCATTTATTCTTTTTGCATCTAATAACAACGGCTCTGCCTCTGCATATTTGCCCATATCCTGATATAATATCGCAAGATTATTAAGGCTGGAAGCATATAGCGGATGCTTTTTATCATAAATCTTAGCATTCAATTTGTTGGCTTCTCTTAATAATGGCTCTGCCTTAGAATATTTACCCATTGTTCTGTACAGCATAGCTAAATTATTAAGACTTGATGCATATGATGCATGTTCTTTACCTGAAATCTCAGCAATTATATCTTTTGATTCTATATATAAAGCTTCCCCTAATTCATATTGTCCAGTTTTGACATAAAAGAAACCAAGATTACCAGTATATAAAGCATACAAAGTATCTAATCTTCCATATTGACCTTTGGACTTCTCTTTTGCAGCCTGCATATATATAATTGCATCATTATATCTGCCCTCTGAATATGACAAAAACATAAGGCTATCAAATTCTTCGAAACTATGGGAAAGATATTTCTTATAATCCTGAGCATAAGATAGCTCTAAAAAGAAACAAAAAGCTGTAATAAAAAATATACATTTCATATTAGGCAAATTCAAAGTACTTAGTAGTAGTTTAAGGACTTCAAAGATAATACAAAAGATGGGATTTACGGTACATACTCAAAAGCAAAGCAAAGGAGCATTAATTTATTTATTGTCCTTCTTCATTACTAACAATCCACCTAAAACAAGAAGTATAAACCCTAACAGAATTAACCATAAAGTCAATGCTCCTTTTCTCTGAACACGTACAGGTGCCTGATTACCCATATGAACAAATGGAGACCAAAAAGCTGGATGTGCAGCAACACCTTTGACCGATTGCATATGGTCTAATTTGGCATGACGTAGCGCTTCATGCTTTTTCATGCCATTTGCTAAATTATTATAAAGCCGTTTCATGATCTCTGAGGTTGCAAAGTCATTCACCTGCCATAAAGACACTATAAGAGATGAGGCACCAGCATACATAAAAGAACGAGCAAGTGAAGCAATACCGTTTCCAGTTTCAAATTTACCAAATCCTGTTTCACAGGCTGACAAAACGACCAGATCGGCATTTAATTTCATTTTTGAAATCTCATGTGCCTGCCAGAAATTAGATTCAATACTATCGTTGTTTTCAGAAAAAACAAGCGAAGACAACATTGGTCTTTTAGCATCGAGTATGCCATGCATGGCCAAATGTATTATGGCGAAATCTGGTGCTATTTTCTTCACCAACGATTCAGATGCCAATGTATCATAAACAAAAAAGCCCTGAAACTCTTCTTGCAGTGCTTCCACTTCTTTTCTAGCTGCAGGCAATGGTTTTAGTGCTGCCCGCACCCTTAGGTCTTCTGTCAATCGCTTATCCCGTAATGTAGAATCTAATGCAAGTTCATAATTGGCAGCCATCGCCAACAACTGACCATTATTTTGCACAGCACTAGCCACTGTGTTCTCCAACCAAAGAGAAGCAGCATAATTATAGGAGATGTTATAATCTTTTATCAAATAATGCAATTGATGATAATCAGTACTTTTCTGTGGAGCCTCTTTAGTCAAAAATGTTTCAAATGGCAGGTGTCCTAATTTACCATCAGGTATTATGATAAGATCATGGATGTTCTCTTTATCCTTCAATACAGGCTCGAGCAAAACCTGGTAAAACCAATGTGCATGGGCTATAAAATTGTTGTAGGCTTTTTCTTTATCTTCCATAAGAAACTTATAATTACTTAAAGTATGGTGGTATGTTTTAATACGAGCACTTAATACTTTTTTATCAATAGCCGTTCGATACCACTGAACTTCCTTTTTGTCAAGATAAAAAACATGAAGCATTGTATCAGCTACAACATATTCTAAAATAGCAGCTTTTTCAGATAATTTCATTTGTAGATCTTCTGCCTTTACTGCATTATCCTGATATTTTAGTTTATAATATTTCGGATATTGATTTTTTAAAAGCTGGTTAAAATCATCCATTTCCTGACTAATATGATTTAATGTATTCCTAAGGCTATCTTTTTCCCTATCAGCTCTTTTTTCCAATAGTTGTGCCTGGGTTTCATCATACTTCTTAATCAATCGTTTATCCCTCAAAACCAAAGAATCTGGTAATTCACCCAAGTGATAAGCAGCTTCTGATTTTGTAGCTTGCAAAAGCAATACAGATTTATTTTGGTCACTCACATTAAAAGCTTTAATGCTATGTTCTATTGGATTCAATACCTCAAGACTAGTCTGCAACCAAAGATTACTCAACGAAAGTACCCTTAGCTTATCTTTTTCACTTGATCTTTGTTTTCTTGTTTTATTTAATAAAGCAGTTGCTAAATCAATTACAATAATTTTTTTTTCATTTATGTTCGAAATACTACTATCCTTTTCTAACAACAAATATGCCCAATCCAAAGCAGTTATCATAGACTTAAAATGCACTAAGGTTGGATAGTTTGCACAAAGAAGACTATCAGACCATTCACGACCTATTTTTTTTTCTAAATCCTTAGATGACAATCTATTTACAGCCTCAAATAAAACATCCCATGCCTCATCATATTTGCCCATTTGTTTGTACAAGGAGGTTAAATGAAGTAGTGAACTTACAGATTTAGGGTGCTTCTTCCCCAACAATTTTTCTCTTATATTTTTCGCCTGATTCATCAATGGTATGGCCTTACCATATTGACCCCTATAATTATATAAAACAGCAATACTATTAAGAGATGTTGCAAAAATAAGACTTTGCTTCCCAAATATCTTTTCTCTAATGTTTTTCGCCTGATTCATCAATGGTAATGCCTCGTCATAATTGCCCAAAGCACTATGCACAAGTGCTGTTAGCTCAATAACTGTAGCATAATTAGAATGTTCCTTTCCTAAAACTTTTGCATAGATCTTTTGTGCTTCAATAGAAAATGGAAGCGCTTTATCAAAATTGTGCAATTGATAATGTATACTAGCTAAATTGTATAGCACAATAGCATATTTGTAATTTTCTTTCCCTAGCACTTTTTCATTTATATTTTTTGCTTCGAGTAAAAGCGAGAGAGCCTGATTATAATTACCTATTTTTGATTGTAAAGAAGCTAGTGTCATTAGTGAAGCTGCAAAACTTGTGTGTTCTTTACCTAATACTTTTTCTCTGATATTTTTTGCTTGAACAACACATTGATAGGCCTTGTCAAAGTTAGCCATTGCAATATACACAAAACTAAGGTTGTTGAGTGAGTTGGCGAATTCAAGATGGTCATTACCATGCACTTTCTGTCTAATATTTTTTGCTTGAACAAACAATTTAATTGCCTTTTCATAATTTTCTATATGGTAATAAAATGTGGCTAGATTATTAATAGACTCAGTAAAATCAGGGTGTTCATGACCCAACACTTTCTCTCTGATTTTATATACTTGGGTAGCTAAAGAAATTGCTTGATCAAAATCACCCATATCATAATACAATTCAGATAATAAACTTAGTGATTCAGCGTAATCCGGATGTTCCTTACCTAATACTTTTTCACGTATGGATTTTGCTTGAAGATTCAATGTAAGAGCTTTAGTATATTTTCCAATCTTTGAATAACAATATGCTAAATCAGAAGTATATAAAGCATAAGCAGAATCTTTTGCATTAACTTCATTGATAACTTTTTCTCTGGCTGCCTTTAAATATGGAATAGCTCTTTCATAAGTTCCTTTATTAGCCTCATAAAGCACAATACTATCAATCTCAGAATAACTTAGAAAAAGATATTTCTTAAAATCCTGCTGAGCATAAGAATTAAAAGTAAAAATACACAAAAAGAGAAATTGGAAAACATGATTTATATTATACATCAGACCAGTAATTTTGGTTTTCTAAGGAACATTATAACCTTTTTTTTAGCAATAAATATATAAGTAGAATATTTAGTTTTAATCAAATAATAAAGTAAAAAATTTAATTTAAACCTATTTTATAATAATTAAACTGTTAAAGAGACAAAAAAAAGAGGCTACCCTCTTCTGGGTAGCCTCTTTTTATAGACATAAAACATGTCTTATTTTTTGATAATTCTTTTTGTAGTTGAAGCATTGTTAGAAACAATATTCAAAAGATATACTCCTGAAGGGAGTTTAGAAATATCAAAAGTTTTTGCTTCATTAGTTACATTAAAGCTTTTTTCTATATGAACCAAACGACCTGAAACATCAGTTATTATATACTGAACATCGCTAGCATTCTCAAGCGTATAACTTACAGTAAACTGATCAGATGTAGGATTTGGCATTACCCTAACATCTTCTATTTCTTTTCTTTCAACATCATTCGTAGAAGTTCCTATTGATTTTAGAGTAAAAGACATTGAAGGAATACCACCACTTGTCCAGCCAGTATAATAAGCAGGTGTCATATTCTCAGAAATCATAATATTGTTAAAAAATGGATAACCATTTGTGTTACCATAAACAGAAAAATCATTATTTATAGGCTCACCAATAGGAATCAATCCATTTAAAGTCGTTCCATCACTTAAGTATGGAGCCGTTGTATTTTCTTGGTGGATACCAAAGAAATATAACGTATTATCAGAAAAGTTAAATGCACCTCCTGTACCTCCATCGAATAAATTAGTAATAGTACTATATTGAGCAGACCCAGCACTAACAGCCAATGTGTCAAGACCAATAGCAACTAAGGTCTTATCTGTAGACATATCTAATTGAGCCCCTTGTAATTGAATTGAATAGACTCTTAATTGATACGTAGCTGATGCAGCTGTTGCAGATGTAGAATGGTAAAAGAAAGCCTTAAAAGAATCTAATTGCATTCCTCCTCCATTTGGCATATAGTAAAATGATCCCCATTCATAGGCATCAACAAAAGAACTTGTTCCTGGGAAGTATGAACCAGATCCTTGAGGATTTCCTGCCAACATTGGTACACGTGACCAAAGGTTACTGGTAATAGAAAAATAATCAGTAATAGTATCCGAAGAAGGTTTTGCATCCACACTATCTTGGTATATAATATACTGATATCTATAATCACCTATTGCGTGCCATGAGGAATCAATTGCCTTAATACCAATTGCATTAGAGTCAGGTAAAATTGTACCAAATTGCAAAGTATCAGTGAAGACATTGGTATAGGCACCTGGTCCAGTCATCAAATCAATGTTTAATCTTGTATATACATTAGTTGCATCTTGTAGCCCATAATTAGATACGACAAGACCCATTCCACATTCAGCAGCTGTCAATTGATCTAAAGGATAATACTTATCATGTAAAGGTCTTACGTGATTTAAAGACCAACCATTTGGTCCTGTAATTGTGTTCCCTATTGCTAAGTTGTGGTTTACAGGAGCAATTGCAGTGAACGTATGTCTTGCTGTATCACTAGAACTTGGCATAGAGAAATTCAAAGCTTGAGAAGTTGAAACAAAAGATGATCCTCCATCTCCCCAATCATCAATAGCAATGATGTCATAATCTTGTCCTACCGTTAAACAAAAAGGCCCTTCAGTAGTCGTCATACTGTTTCCATATGCACCAGGATCAGAACCTGTAGCAACTTGAAGACCTCCTCCTGAACAACCAACTGTAGGATTTCCTCCTGTAAAAACAGTAGTACCACCACATACCTGACCTGTAGGAACTAGTTCCCAATATAGTTCATAACCCCATGTATCAGTAGTTACGTCTATATAGACCTCTACTTCTCCAGCTGCACATTGTGCATTAGCAGAATAGTCTAAGCCAGCAATAGCAAGCAATAAAAGTGTAATTTTTGAAATTAAATTTGTAATTTTTTTCATAGTTGTAATTTTTAAAAATATATTATTAATAGGGATATTAAATTTGTTAAAAAGTTCCCAAAAACGATACGAAAAGATGATTTCTACCTTAACATAGCCTTAACGAATCCCAAATCTACAAAAAATATAAAAATAATAGGTAATTGAAACTTTTTTTTCTTGAATTCTTTATAACATAAGTTCTTATTGAGCATGAGAAAATATATGATTTAATATTGAAAAAATCTCAACACCTATTTCTACTCAATTAATATTAAATTATAATTGACATCAACACCCATAAACAAAAATGAATATTTGTGCCAAATATTCAAAATACAAATAATACGATTTATCAGAAAAAAAGAGACTAAAAGAAAAGAAAACACTATAACAACGGATGAATCAAACAGGTGATTTTTGTTTTTTATAGCATGTTATTAAAATTATAATAACAAAAAAAACACTAGTAGTAATAAGCCATAGCTGCATACAATGAATCATAAGTTCCAAATTCGGCTTTTGCTTATGCCCTAGTGACTTCAAAGATGGGTAATGCTCCAGTAAAATTACTCTTATAGTATTCTAAATACATACAAATATCCAATTGAGCATAAGTGTAATCACGCAGTTTATCTTGGGCTGCTATAAAAAAGGGAATATAAATGTCAATATGAACTGGGTGTATTTTAAATTTTTCTAATAATAGGCTGTTATTATCAATTCTATTTTTTTAATAGTACAATTAACAAATTGGAAAAAATTAAATAACGGAAGCCATTATATCTTAACTACTTTTCTAGTAAAACTTTTACCCTTGATAATATAAGTACCGCTATTTAAATTCTTCAAATCAACAACTAAATGACTTTCGCTAATTTGTACTACAGAAGCAAAGGCGGTAACCTCCTGACCCAATGTATTAAATAGTTGTATTTGATCTTTGTCCATAGGTACACCTTCGATAGAAAACATATTATTTGTAGGATTCGGGAATAAATGCGCCAAGTCATGTCTAAATTCTATTTTCTCAGTTCCAATAGCAATAGGAGTACCAGCAATATTTATATTATCTATATAGGTAGCATTGCCAGTATTATTTCCACCATTATTTTTATCATATTTATGAGACCCTTCAAACCCCAGGGTAAAAACTTGTCCGGCATAAGCATCGAGATCTAAACTAACAGATACAAAAGCAGTATCATCTATACCAGCAGTAACTACTTGAAAAACAGAATCTAGGATATTACCATTTACTGTGATTCTTAAATTAGTATAATTAACATTGTAAGCAAAAAATTGTCTTTTATCAAATGTTAACTGTAAAGTAGAAAAATCCGTTGCATCTACACATAGCGTAACAGCTGATTTAAAAAAAGGATTCCATAATGTCATAAATGCTGTAGAATCCGTAGGCGTTTTAAAATATGGACTAGAAGCATTTGATTCAGTACCATCAAATAATAATGAATAACTACCTCCAGAGGCTGTAATACTATCAACTGAAACTTTATTTTTCATACTTTGAGATATTTCAAATTGATCTAGTGCATCACTTCCATTTTCAAAATCAACATTATAGGGAGGAACAATTGCTCCCACTACTACTTTCCTGGTATAGGTATCCGTTGTAGTTCCATTATCTACAGTTAAAGATACCGTATAGATCCCCTTAGAAGAATAAGTATAACTTGGAGATTCAGAAGAAGAACTGCCTATTCCATCACCAAAATCCCAGGAATAAGATGTAGGATTTCCTAAAGACGCATTATAGAAATCATATTGTTTATTTGAAGTACATGATAATTCTGGATTAGAATAAAAAAAAGCTTCTAAAGGTGGAGTAGTACAGCTAAGATAAGAACGCGACAACTGCAGAGCAGATAAAATTCTGATAGTCTGACCTAGTGTAAAAACTGTACGACATTCCTTGGAAGCGTATGACATTATATTATTAACCATAGGATTATATTGCTCTCCATTTTCATCACTATTAGTACCATAGTAATAACACCCAGCACTGTTAAAGTTGGAAGTTCTAAGTCGAGGATCTGCAGGTGTATCACAAATCTGATCCCCTTGAAACAGACAATCCAATCCATTTACAGATTCAGACCCAAATACAGTTTCATGTGTATGATACAAACTAAGATAATGGCCCATCTCATGTATTAAGGTAGAGCCATTTTTCATACAACTTGCACTCTGCATGACTAAGTCAAGACCACCAGGGAATTCAGCATGCCCACAAATTGAACCACTGCTACTTGAAACTGTATTAGCTACATAAATATTAACCACATTAGAAACACCATAAGCAGCATCTAACGCTGACTTCTGAGATTTGTTATAGTCATAATATATAGAATCATCAATATAATTTATAGAAGAACATTGATAAAAATGTATACTTGCATCAATATAATACTCATTTAGCCGATCAAATGCAGCCAATGCATCAGTGGCTGAAATACCACCATTTCCACTATTAGTTCTGATAATATGAATCTGTACAGGAACAAAAAAAGTAGTGCCTGTGTAGAGACGTGAAAAATCGTTATTTATATGGCTATTCAAATTACGATTTAACTCAATCAGTTGTTGAATATTCTCTTCGTCAATTTCTGTCCCACATTGTCGAATAGAATTTTCTTGAGCACTAGAAGAAGTTCCAATAACAAAAAAAATAAAAAATAAAAAATTGTAAAATTGAATATCGGGAAAGTTGGTAAAAGGTTTCATAGAAGTCAATAAAATAGAAATAGATTAAAAACAATGCTTTAATGCTTATATGGGTTTTCCACTAAAATAGTTACTTAATTAAATGATTAATTTCATAAAACCACCAAAGAAATTAAATAACTAATTGTGAATACAATTTCATAAGAATAGTAAAAGTTATTAATATATACAATTATTAATTAAAGGCTTAGGATAAATAAATAAAAAATCAATATTTAATTTATACATTATAAAAATCAACTAAATTCTTTATTTTTATCTACCAAATTTATACTTTTAGATATACCCTTATTATCATTAATAGAAATATAGAATACCATTCTGTATAAATTTTAATACTTATTTAATCTTCACACTAAACTAAAATATAAATATGAAGTTCGGTTTTGATTTTTCGCATCTTAAAGGTGATATTTTTGGTGGAATCACCGCTGGAATTGTTGCACTTCCTTTAGCACTTGCATTTGGAGTTCAATCTGGAATGGGTGCAACTGCAGGTTTATATGGGGCAATATTTATTAGTTTTTTTGCAGCTTTGTTTGGTGGTACGTCCACACAGATTTCTGGTCCAACCGCCCCCATGACAGCTGTAAGTATGGTTATTATTGCTGGATTATTAGCTACAAACGATGGCGACTTAAACAAAGCGCTTCCAGCTATCCTTATGGTTTTTTTCCTGGCTGGAGTTTTCCAAATTCTATTCGGAGTTCTAAAAATAGGTAAATATATCCGCTATATACCCTATCCCGTTATATCTGGTTTTATGACTGGGATTGGTGTTATTATTATTATTACACAAATAAACCCAATGGTTGGATATTATGCTAATGAAGACGAAGAATATGTAAAACAATATATTCCTCAAGCAGAACTGGTAATTTTAGAAAAAATTATACAGGAACAATCTAAAGATGGAACACTAGCTCTCAAAGATATGAATAGCACTACCAATCTGACTGAAGCTATAAAATATGAGGACATTATAAAAAGTGCTAAAGGAATTGCTGCTAGTAATGCTTCTGGTGTGAACGGTACTATTAAACAATTAGGTAGAACAAAAAACAACATTAACTATATAGATCTTTTAATGGGATTATTAACTATTGTTATCATTTTTGGATTTAAAAAAATTACTGATGCTGTTCCAAGTACACTGGTTGCCTTATTACTTGTTTCTATTGGTGCTTATTGTCTTCTACCAGAATATAGAGATATTGGTAATATTCCTAGCGAATTTCCATTGCTACATCTCGATGTTTTTTATGGTTTTAATTTTGCTGATATTGCCCCTTATCTTTTTACCGCAGTATCATTAGCACTTTTAGGAACCATTGACTCTCTGCTAACATCAATTGTTGCTGACAATATGACTAATACTAGACATAAACCAGACCAGGAGTTAGTTGGTCAGGGCATTGGCAACTCTATAGCTGCACTATTTGGTGGAATCCCAGGAGCAGGTGCTACTATTCGTACTGTAATAAATATAAAATCGGGGGGTAAAACTAAAATATCTGGTATGATTGCTGGAGTTTTATTACTAGTAATTTTATTGGCTTTAGGACCTATAGCTTCTAAAATACCTGCAGCTGTATTAGCTGGAATTTTAGTAACAGTTGGTATTGGCGTAATGGATTACAAAGGGCTAAAGCATATTAGACAACTACCAAAAACTGAAGTTTTTGTAATGTTAATTGTACTGATATTAACAGTTTTTGTTGGATTGATCGAAGCTGTTTTTGTTGGTTTAATGCTTTCTTGCGTTTTGTTTATGAAAAACATATCTGATGTTATAGAAAAAAGAACTAAAGTTATTCCATTATCTGAATTTATACCTGAGTTGTCTTGGTCCGATGAAGTTGATACAATGAAAAAATTAGGTTCAAAAGTATACATCAAACACTTGGATGGTCCATTATTCTTTGGATTTGCTTCTCGTTTTCAAAACCTTACAAGTTCACTGCCAGATGTTAAAGTAGTGGTAATTAGAATGGACAAAGTACCTTATGTAGATCAATCAGGTTTATATGCTATGGAAAATGCTATTTTAGATCTCCACGATGAAGATATCAAGGTAGTATTTACCAACTTACATGGTCAACCACTTGAAATGTTTAAAACATTCGACATTATTCCTGACTTAATTTTAAGTGAATACTGTTTTAATGACTTTAAAGAATGTTCTGAATGGTTAGAAAAAAACTTTGTTAATGAATAATAAAAAAAAGCCACTTAATTTCTAAAATATAAGTGGCTTTTTTATTTCTGATATTATTATTGAACAAGGTCCTTAAGAACACCCAGTTCTTTACCAACTTTGGTAAATGCTGCAACAGCTTTCTCAAGATGATGACGGTCATGAGCTGCAGACATTTGAACACGAATACGTGCCTTACCTTTAGGAACTACTGGATAATAAAAACCAATTACATAGATTCCCTCATTTAATAATTTAGATGCCATTTGCTGTGACAAAACTGCATCATACAACATAATTGGGACAATTGGATGATCGCCAGGAACAATATCAAAACCTGCTTTGGTCATTTCATTTCTGAAGAATTTTGTATTCTCTTCAAGTTTATCACGTAGTTCAGTACTCGAAGAAAGTAATTCCAATACCTTTATAGAAGCCCCTACTATAGAAGGAGCAACAGTATTTGAAAATAAATAAGGACGAGATCTTTGACGCAACATATCAACTATTTCCTTACGTGCAGCAGTAAAACCTCCAGATGCACCACCAAGTGCTTTACCAAGTGTCCCGGTTATTATATCAATACGTCCCATTACATCTCTGTACTCATGAACCCCACGTCCTGTTTTTCCTAAGAATCCAGTCGAATGACATTCATCTATCATGACCATAGCATCATATTTATCTGCCAAATCACAGATCTTATCCAATTGTGCAATGGTGCCATCCATAGAAAAGGACCCATCTGTGACAATCAATCTACGACGTGCCGATTTAGCAGCTATAAGCTGTTCTTCCAAGTCAGCCATATTGTTATGTTTATAACGATAACGTGCCGCCTTACATAAACGAATTCCATCAATTATGGAAGCGTGATTAAGCTCATCGGAAATAATAGCATCTTCTTTATGAAGAATTGGCTCAAATACTCCCCCGTTGGCATCAAAAGCGGCTGCATATAGAATGGTATCTTCCATACCCAAAAATTCAGAAATCTTTAGTTCCAACTCTTTGTGAATATCCTGAGTACCACAAATAAAACGAACAGAGGACATACCATAACCATGTGAATCTATAGCAGCCTTTGCTGCTTCAATTACTGCTGGATGAGCAGACAAACCAAGATAGTTATTGGCACAAAAATTAATTACACTACCCGCCTCATTGGTTTTAATATCAGCAGATTGAGGTGATGTAATAATACGTTCTTCTTTATATAGACCTGCTTCCTTTATATCGTGCAGCTCCTTTGCTAATGAAAGTTTGACGTTATTAAACATAAATTTAAATTGAAAATTATAATATCATTTTTTTATCATATTCTGAAGTATCCTTGGATCTTAACAACTGTAGATTCTTAATCATATCTTCAGTCATTGCTGATAGATCATATTCTTCCTTCCATCCCCAATCATTCCGTGCAAAACTATCGTCCATACTCTCAACCCAGGATTCTGCTATTTTTTGTCTAAAATCAGGTTTATAGTAAATATGAAAATCAGGAATATATTTTTTTATTTCTGCAGCAAGTTCTTCTGGAGAAAAACTGATCGCACGGATATTATAGCCATAATGCATAGACAATTTATCAACTGGTGCATTCATAAGTTCTATGGTAGCACGGACTGCATCAGGCATATACATCATTGGCAATCTTGTATCTCTATCAAGAAAACACTCAAATTGTTCACCTGCAATAGCTTTATGAAAAATATCTACAGCATAATCAGTAGTACCGCCACCTGGAGGAGATTGATAACTAATTAATCCTGGATAACGCAAAGAGCGCACATCTACCCCAAATCTTGTATAATAATATTGTGCAAGCTGCTCACCTACTTCTTTCGTAATCCCATACATTGTCTCAGGTTGTAAAACCGTAAATTGAGGTGTAGCTTTTCTGGGAGTTTTACCACCAAATACAGCTATGGAACTTGGAAAATAAACTTTATCAAGATTTTGCTCCCTGGCTAGTTCTAGGACATTAAAAAGTCCATTCATATTCACATTCCAGGTTTGGCGTGGATTTTGTTCTCCTTTTGCTGATAAGAGCGCAGCAAGATGATAAATTTGGGTGATTTTATGTTTTTTAAAAATTTCAAACAAACGGTTAGCATCAAGAATGTTTAATTGCTCAAAACAACCAGCATAGTTGCTTTTTGGAACATTAATGTCTGATGTGATTACATTAGACGCACCATAAACATTTCTTAGCGCATCACTTAAGACTGTACCGAGTTGGCCCTCTGAACCGATTACCAAAATTTTATCTGCACGCATTACATATTATAGTTTAATGTTTTTAGGCAAAGTTTTATTGGCTCTTAATTTTTGGTAGTTCAAATATCTGCTTTTTTTAACTAATTATAGTCATAATTGAATTAAAAAGATTGTCAACTCTAAAAAGAAGTACCGATATTTTAAAATAATATGATTAACTAATCTTATTTTTACTTTACTAATTAATTAATCATGAAAAACCTGATCTTTATTTTCCTTTTTTGTCTGCTCTATGCAAAAATTTTTGCTTGTAGTGCCGCCTACCAATACAGCTTGTTTCCATTAGGTAAAAGTATGGGGCAATTGATTATACTGGAATTAGAACTCAACAGGTATATTTCTACACCTGAAAACCAAATTATGGAAATGGGGGCAGGAACATTTAACAATAATATTGAAGTACGTTGGAAAGGAAGTATTAAATTATATCAAATGGAAATGAATAAATTAGTTTTATATACTGATTTAGGCTCAATAGATCTACTCGATGATGATTATTATGAGGCGATGTTGCCCTTTTTTAAAAAAGCATACAATATTGCATCTAAAATGCCAATGTATGAAGAGGCTATCCTAGAGAATTCTGGAATTTGCCATTATGACAGAACCTGCGATTTTATAACACTAACAATTGATGAAGAAAATGCAGCGTTTTATACTAGTTCAAACGAGAAAGGATATGAAAACAAAAAATGTTCAGTTCCTTTCTCAATGGAAACACTTCAAAAAGTAGAAAACACTACAAAAATAAAATTTACAGATTTTAAAAATATCGACAAAGAATACCAGATTGATTTTTTTAAACTATGGAGCCCACAATCTGTACGGAGATACAACATAGGAGAACAGACCATACAGGTATATACAATAGGCAGAGGTGATAAAAGCCGTTATATAAAAACAAAAAATAATAAATGGGAAAGACCAAACCTGGAATCAATTGCATACTATATTCAGGGGAATGATGTCCTTTATCACGGTCAGCGTTTCGATTTTATACAAATACTTTAACATTATCATTCAAAATGCAAGAAAACGAGAATCAAGAACCGATTGAAGATAGTACTCCTGAAGATAATTCTATTGAAAATACAGATCAATATCTTGCAGATGTTATTGCTGAAGAGAAAAGATCGAACAAAAGAAGTTTTTATATCGGTTTGCTCCTGTTGCTTTTGATACCGGGTTTTGCTTACAAATTCCTTTACAATCCTTCAGTAAATACTACAATAAAAACTGTTTTTAGTTTAGAACAGGCAAAAATCCAGGCAGATAGTTTATACAATCAACTCAAAAAAGAATTAGCGATCTACAAACAGGAGAACGAAGAATTATATGCTCAAATATCACTTAAAGAATATGAACTTGAAAATCAGTATTCTAAAATTAAACGCCTTATAGCTCAAGCAGACAGAGACAAATCTGTGCAAAAAGAAATTCAACCTAAACTCAACAACCTTAGTATAGAGATTGACAACTTACGCGAATATGTCGAGAGTCAAACCCTCGATCTTGATGAACTAAGATCAGAAAATCGGCGCTTGAAAAGAGAAAAAGAAATTTTGGACAAAAAATATCTTGAAGAGCTAGCAGAAAAAGAAAGATTGACAATTGAAGGTAAAAATTTGGAAAATGCTAATGCCGAACTTACAAAAAAAATTCAAACCGCCTCCGTCCTCATGACTGCAAATATACTTGCAAAAAGCATGCGACTAAAAAATAATGGCGATAGAAAAATTGTAAGTATTGCAAAAAGAACAGAACTTGTTCAAGTCTGTTTTTCTATAATTCGTAATGAAATATGCGAAAGGGGGCCTAACCGTTTTTTTCTAAGGATTTTAGATCCTACAGGAGTAGTTGTTTATGACAAAAAAAGAGGATCAGGTGTTTTACGGCTCTTTGAAAACACAGAAGAAATTGAATATACAATTAGCAAAATTTTTGATTACAACAGGTCAGTAAAAAGTCTTTGTATGGAATGGTATGCATTCCCTAATACTCCTTTTGCCGCTGGAACGTATCACGTTGAGATATATAATAAAGGTCGTTTAGTGGGTAAAAATACATTTAGTATTAAATAAACAAATACTATGTTTGCACTATAACCTGATAACATCAGAACCTGTCCCAAATTTTTTCTGAAGTTCCTCTTTAAACTGCTCTAAAGATTTTAATGTGTAAGAATTTGGTACAACGAATGAATTGGTTTCAACATCTTGTTTTAATACCTCTTCAGCAACAATCTTAACAGTAATGTCATCAATCATAATTTCAAAACCCAAAGGGAACCCATCTAAATATCCTATACTTTCTTCTATCTTACTAAGCAACTGAGGCCTCAATTTATCTGTAAGATACATAGTGAGTTTATCATTTTCATTGGGACCTGCAGAGAGAACAGCTTTATAGCAAAGGTATTTCGCTATTTTTTTCTTCTTGTTTTTAAAATATTCTACGACCATTTCTTTTTGGGGCGCCTTATTACGATTTTTCGTCACTTCAATTTCATCAAAAAGATTACTATTTTCATCAAAAGAAATAGCCGTCTTCTCATAAAAAGCTGGAACATCCATCATCAATGTAAATAAATCATCATTCATATTATTGATCAGTTGAAAATTTGCAAGACCTCCCATTATGTTAAAATCCATCTTACTATTTTCCCCTTTCAGATATAAATAAATAGCAGAGTTATCAACAAATTGAGCAAATTCTGCAGTTCCTTCAACCTCAATAACATACTTAATAATACCTTCATTGAAATTTGAAGCCTGCTTTTTTTGAGCAAATAGACCCACGCTACTAAAACCTATGGTTAGTAGCAATAATACCTTTACTGTAAATTGCATAAATATGTATATTTTATAAACAGGTAATAATAATCTTGCAGTCAGATATATATTCCCCTGGTATAGCAGAAGGTAGTAATTTCTTTTTCTTACCTGATTTCTATACGGAAAATGGTTTAATTTCCTGTATGGTGACATTCAAATAATACCTGAATAAGTCTGTGCAAAAACACATGATTCAAGTATAGGTTACCCTATATTATACTGCTTTAGGGTAGAAAAAGTTATTGATTTGACAGTTTTTTATTGAAAAATTAACGATTTTCATTCCGTTTTTGATCAAAATTCTCTTTCAATTCCTCAAAAGTTGTAAGTTTATAATCTTCTGGAACTGACAAAGAAAAAACTGAGGCAGAAGGGGTTCTACTACTGACTTTATCGGCCATAATACGTACTGTAGAGTCATCTTTACGTATAACAAGGCCAAGTGGATATCCCTTGATTTGTCCTATAATGGATTTTGCAAGGGGGTCATTTCCTGGAAAAATTTTATCTGTGACATACACAATTACATTGGCACCGGATTCAAGGTGTTTCATAAATACTTTCTGGCAAGAATAACCTGCAATAATCTTATAATCATCAGTATGACGCATTGGGTTATCACTGATCTTTTTTATATTAAGAAGTGCATTATCATATTTTTCAGTTTTTATCTTAACTGCTTTTTTCCCATCGAGCACATCCATTAAATTTGTACCAGTTTTAGTTTTGTGATCAACTACTACTGCAATAGAATTCGTACCTCCTGCAAGTTTTAAACGCGCCTTTGTTCTAGAATCTCGAAAAGCAAGTTCTAGAGTGGAACCAAGTGTTAACATAGAAGCTGCTGGTTTGTCACTGTCAATATCTATTGAATAACTAATATAAACATCTGAAAGCACCTGAGCAGTACTAGAATTAAGAATAAAAAAAATAAAAAAAATAGAAATTATGTAATGCATATTCTTGGCTATTTTAAGAAAAACCTCTCCGAATGAAATGAGAAAATCATTCAGAAAGGTTTTTAGAAATATCTTAAGGTTGATTTGTAATATTAGTGAATGCACAAATTTACATTCCAAAAGATCCACCCATACCCTGGAGATCTTCTATTTTCATTTTTTCATACCCCTCAGGTATGTTCATATCAAAAACAGATTCATCTAATTTATCCAAATATACTGCTACTGCTTCCATATTGATAACCATCCCCTGTTGTTCAATTTTCCAGGACAATGGAAACCCTTTAAGTCCTGTAAATTGCATCATACTAACATCTCCTACATTCGAAGGCGTAATTTTATCTGTAAGATATACAATTGCTGGTTCATCCATTCCATCTAAGGTCACCCTTGCTTCCTGGCATTTATAACCAGCGATTTTCTTATATTTTTTTGTATATACAACTTCTGTAGGTTTTTGATTTTTAGCCTTTGATTTTTGAAGATCCACCTCTCCCATTTCTATTACTTTTTTCTGGCCCATTAAATCCAATAGCATAATTCCTTTACGATTAGAATTATCTACTCGAACATCCATCTTCATAAGTCCATTCATCATATTGGCAAGAACCTTTGCATGTGAAGGTGTAAAAAACAGCTCCATTGTCGTTCCACTCATTGCAGCAGCCATACCACCCTCAGCAGTCATTGTATATTCGATATGCGCTTCATCTATTGCTTTTGTTTTTTTATTCTTTTGTGCAAATGACAGATTTGAAAAAAGCAATAGTGTTAGACTAAAAGTAAAAATATTAATAAGCGATTTATTCACTTGAAACATTGATCTCATATTTGTTTAAATTATTGAGTTAATAAAAAATGTATCTTTTTAATTGGAGATTTGTAATTTCCATAAGCTAAGATATATCAAAAGCAATACCAAAAATAATATTGCTGGCAAAATGACCACTTTTTTCGACAAAACAGACCTTAGCTACAACAAAATACAATTATTTTTTTTCTAGAGCTACTAAGCTTCTATTTTCTCTATTACTATTACCCTTTCTTTTTAAAACGTTTGGGCAAACCGCCCATTTCCACAAGGGTAAGAAAATCGCTGACCAGCTCATTAGGGATCATGATCGACAGGTCATAGTGACTTATTTTCCAGCCCTCAGCAGTTTTGATCAACACACCCGAGCCGCGGCAGGTACCCATCCAGGTGTCGAGTGATTCTTCGAACCAGGCAGTACGCTGGTTATTGCTGAAATATACCTGTCGTTTTGTAGGCGTAAAGGCCCAGGCTGTATCCCTGTCAAAATAAGTTTTGGACCATTCGCGTAGTTCGTCGCGCAGCCAGCGTTCGCTGGCATCGGTTCCCAGGTATATGGCTTCCTTAGTCATAGAGCCAAAAAATACATCTTCGTCGGCTACTTCAGCGGCATGGTGCCAGTCATTCATCAGCTTATGGATCAGCGTTTCATTTTTTTCGATGCTCTGTTCATCTATGCAATTATCCTTACGGCGGGTATCCGAAATATTGCTGATCACCCACTTGCCTTCAGGCATACGAACCAATGTAAAAATATTAACACCACAGTGGGTAAGCTTCATCTCTTTGCCGGTAAACATGGTATACTCCGTCCATACAGTAGCCAGATTATCCTCTTTACTGATCTCATAGGTCCAAAGACGTTCATCGTAAATATACTTTTTGTCAATGGCCCTGCGCATAAAGCCCAGAAAAGAAGCTTTTCTTAAAGGTTCTACCCGTGGCTTACCATCCTTGGTCAATGTTGAAAAGATCATCGACAAGGGATGCATCAGGCTATCCAGGGCTACGGTATCTTTGGCTTCCATAGCCACAAAAAAAGCGTCTACTACTGTTATGATCTCTTTATCTTCCTGAGCCTGCAAAGGCATCGCATAAATCAACAATACAATGGCAAAAAATAAGTACTTCATATTTTCATAATGATATTAAACATCTAATAATTATAGTTCTTTTTGGCTGACCGATAGCCTTCATAAAACTTCCGGTATCGTTTAAGGTCATCCACATTCATCCAGTCAACTCCTGCATCATGCATCTTACGCCAGACAGCAGCGTTGTTAGGCATTGCCCAAAATCGTACTTTTCTGCCATCTTTATGTGCTTTTTCGACAATATTTTTGAGTTTTTTATTTTCAAGTTCCGGCATATGCCCTATACCTCTCCAATTAAAAAGGCTGTGATATGCAGCGCTTAGCCTTGGAGCAATTACCGAACTATGCTGAGGATGACCTATATCGGATAAGCCACCATCTATAAGCATATAGCGAACCGAATCTGCCAATACCTGTGCATAAGGCTTATTTCCCGATAGTAAAATATCGACTTTGCCATAGCTGACTGAATCTTTATTCGGAAAATAATGCGTTATAAGATGCTTATATTTTTGACATAACTGCCTAAGCAATACATAAGCCTCTGCCCCATCCCTTTTGATATCGATCATAAAAATCAGCCTTTGTTCAGGTTCAGAAAACAACTTACCGTAATCTTTCAACCATTTTTGAAGCGGCAAAAAATACATGTTTTCGAAGTGTGGAGCTGTTCCGAGCAAAAAACCAATATGAGCAACCTTCAACTTATTTCTGTAAGGGAAAACATCAATCTCTATGCTTACAAATCCTTCTTGAAGCGCTTTAGTCAGGGCAGGTCTGCATTTTTCATAATCGTTATGTGCATGCCCGTTGAGTAAGGGTACTGCCAGCTGACTATAGCTAATGCTATAAAAGAAAGACCAACAAAGGAAAAACAGGAATCGATGAAACATGTATAGAATTTTTAAAAACTGAAAAACCAATTTACAATAAAAATTAAATCTCTAAAGTATAATATAAATCATTTAAGAGCTAAGTTGTAGAATTGAATGTATATAATGTAAGAATCCTACATAATTGCTTGCTAAAAAACTTGTACATCTAGGTACTAATTGAATTTTTAAGCCGTTTTATGTATTCTTATGTGAAAAACATCGCATAAAATACAGATATTATTATATTTGTTGTGTAAGATAACAGGATCTGAAAAGCAGTTTAAGGCAGACTGCAAATGGCATATATTTTCAGCCCCCTAACCTTTACTAAAAACACACAGGAATGAATTACAAACTAATTTTTACCTCCCTAATCTTGAGCCTCTTTTTTTTACAATTAAATGCTCAGGAATCTGCTATATACCGTGACTATCAGGAAAACTATAAACGTGGCATGAATTTCTTCGATAAGAAATTATATGGCCAGGCACTTGAAGCGTTTAATATTGTAACTTCTGCAGCCAATCTTTTTCAAGATACTGATGTTCCTATGTATATATTACAATCTGAATTACACGCAGGACTTGCTGCACTTTTTACTAAACAGGCAGATGCTGAAAAAAGATTATTAACTTTTATAGATAATTATGATCCAAGTCCTGTTGCGACAAAAGCACGCCTTGCCATAGGCAACCATTACTATGATAAACGTCAATATACTATGGCTATCAAATATCTTAGCAAAGTACCAAATCTTGATTTAAACAATGCTGAGATTATTGAAAAAAAGTTTAAACTGGGTTATTGCTATTTTGTAAAAAAGAAATTTGAACAAGCAAAAACGTTGTTTTATGAGATAAAAGAAGTAAAAACACAGTATTACTACCCTAGCAATTATTATTACGGCATCACCAATTTCTTCGAAAAAGAATATGATGAAGCATTACAAAGCTTTAAAAGGGTTCAAAATTCAAAAAAATATAGCTCTATTGTCCCTTCTTATATTTGTCAGATTTATTTTGCGCTAAAACAACATTCCGAATTAATTAAATATGGTGAGCCTTTAGCCAATGACAAAAACATAATTGAAAGAGAACAGATTTCACAATTAATAGGTCAAGCATATTTTGAGCAAGGAGCCTACGAAAAAGCATTACCTTTTTTAGAATCTTATGTAGAATACAGTCGAAAAGTAACAAAAGAGACACTTTACCAACTTGGGTATACGCAATACAAAATTGGAAAACATGAGGAAGCTATTGAAAACTTCAGACAATTAAATGCATTAAAAGATAAGATGGGGCAAAGTGCTTTATACAATATGGCCGATTGTCTGCTAAAAACCGGAAAAAAATCTCCTGCGCGTCAAGCATTTCAAAAAGCCAGTCAAATGACATTTGACCCTATCCTTCAGGAAGATGCTCTAATTAATTATGCTAAACTTTCCTACGAACTTGGTTTCGACAATGATGCTATTTCTGCGCTACAAAAGGTGACAAAAAACAAGTCTGAATATTACAATGAAGCTCAAAACTTATTAAGTAAGATCTTTCTGAACACTCGGGATTATGACACAGCGCTTGAGTATTTGCGCCAAATGCCTGAAAAAACGCAAAAGATTAAAGAAACACATCAGAAGATTGCATATTTCAGGGCATTACAACTTTTTAATGACTTTAAATACCCAAAAGCGATCACCTTATTTGATGAATCCATCAAAATCGGTATTAATCAAGAAACATTAGCACTGGCACACTTTTGGAAGGCTGAATCACTTTACAAAAGACAACTATATGATAAAAGTATCGATGAATATTTTCAATTCAACTTGTTGGCAAAAACTGCGAATCAATTGCCTGCAAATTCTACAATAGGTGTTGCAAACTACGGTTTGGGATATAATTACCTAAAAAAAGAAGACTATGGGAATGCGTCGCGATCGTTTATAAAAGCTGTTTCGGAAATAAAACCTCATTTAAATAGCATAAACGACAGGTATGTAACAAATTTTGTTTATCCTGATGCATTGCTGAGGTCAGCAGATTGTTTGCTTTATCTTCGTGATTTCTCAAAAGCAAAGGAATATTATAATACTACGATCAACAAAAACTATCCCAATAAAGATTATGCAATGTACCAGGTTAGTTTAATACATAACCTTCAAGATAAAACTAGTTTACAAATTGCAATTCTGGACAGATTGATCAATAATTATCCTACATCACTTTATGCTGATAATGCACTTTATTCTAAAGGTAACACCTATTTACATCTTGATCAAAAAGACTTGGCTATTGAAGCTTATAAAGAGCTAGTAGAAAAATATCCAAATAGTGAAACAGCAAATCAGGCGATGCTAAAATTGGGATTAATTGCTTATTCCATGGACAAGAACGAGGAAGCATTAAACTACTATAAAAGTGTATTTAATACTAATCCCCAGAGTGAAGAAGCAAAGGATGCCCTATCAGCGATTAAAGAGATTTATATAGAATCTGGGAATACTGATGGTTATTTTGATTTTGTTAAATCGATACAAGGATATTCTATTGATGAATTGGAACGCGATTCTCTAATGTTTGTATCTGCACAAATTCAATTTGAAAATAACAATTGGGAAGATGCCGTTTCCCGTTATACAAAGTACCTTGAAAGATACCCAAACGGAATGAATAATATTCAAGCACGATTCAACCGTGGAGAATCTTTGTTCGACCTTAAGCGTTACGAAGAAGCTATATTAGACTATGCTTATATCTCTGACAATGGCAATCCCGCCTATGCTGAGACTGCAAATTACAGAGCAGCGAACATCACTTATTACAGCATTCAGGATTTTAGTGAAGCCAGCAAATACTTTGGCAGACTTGAAAACCTTGCATCAACTGAAGAAAGGTTATTTGAAGCACAGCAATATGGTATGCGTGCTGCCTATTATGCAACTAAATTTGACACTTTAATTAATACGACTGAACGCTTTATCAATAACCCTAGAACTACACCTCAGGATCATGCCGAAGCAAACTACTACTTAGGTAAATCCTACTTATCGCAAAAGAAATATGATGATGCTTTAAAAGCTTTTGACAGAAACATAGAACTTTCTGGTGACGATGTTCTCTCAGCAGAATCAAGATACTGGCGTGCGTATATTTTTTATCAAAAAAGAGAATTAGACAATGCGCTTGATATTTGTTTTAAAAACAATAAAGAAATACCCGGGCACCCCTACTGGTTAGTCAAAAGCTTTATTCTACTTGCAGATATATATGCAGAAAAAGGCAACCTCTTTCAGGCAAAAGCTACGCTTCAATCTATAGTTGACAATTATGATGGTGACCAGGATCTAATTGATGAAGCAAAGAGTAAATTACAACTTGTTATAGATGCAGAAGAGAACAAGAGCAAAATTAAGAGAATAAATCCGGATGATGATTTAGAAATGATCGAGGAAAATACTGATGAACCAATTGTAGAGGAAGAAATTATAGAAACCCGTAAACCTAAAAGGAAGAAGAAAAAACCAAGGAAATCCGCGAAAAACAACCAGTAATTTAGTGAAAATCATCCTTAGAAATTGAAAACCAAAAACAATGACTAACTTAAAACATATCATACTGCTTAGTTTTTTTCTGAGTTCAACAACTTTAACCTCTGCCCAGATAATAGATAACAATCAAACAGAACTCCTAAAACCTTTTAAAGCAAAACTGGCAAAAAGTAAAAAATTTGAAAGCAGACCTCATTTGCCAGAACTGGATACCAATTCAAATAAAAATCTTAACTATACCGTCCCTACTCATTTAATGGGTTTACTTTACCCCGCGCCAGTGATTCGTCCTTTAGCAATGCCAAAATCACTTGAAGAACAAATGTATAACTTCTATGCAAAAGCAGGATTTGGATATCCATTGTCTCCTTTAGTGGAAGTCTCATATAATAACATTTTCAACATGGTGAAATTTGGTGTAAATGCAAAACATCACTCAATACTTCAGGGTTATTTACCAAATCAAACTTTTACAAAAACCCATCTAGACATTGATGCCACCTATTTCTCAAGAAAAAACATTGCAATCGGCACCGATTTTGAGTTTAATTATAATACCAACCGATATTATGGATTTACAGATTCTCTTGAAACTATAACCCTTGGTGATGATAGCCTGCGCCAACGCTTCATAGACGTCAAAGGAAATGTCAATATCTTTAATGGAAAAACCAATAAAGCTCTTATAAATTATCGTGGAGATATTGATTTTTATAGCTATAGCGATCGTTTTGGCACCTCTGAGTTTAGTATCACTCCAAATTTTACATTTGAAAAGTGGTTTGGAACAAACAATCAAAAGCATCCACTTAGAATAGATGTAGGAATGAACTTTTTAGGGTTAAAAGCATTACCTGTAACTATTGACAGTATTAATACTAATGCCACAAAAAGTATAGTTCTTTTCTATTTCCATCCAACATTCACCGTCAATGCGGGTGATTTCAAAGCGCGCTTAGGCGTTAATCTTGGTATAAATGAAACCAATTTTTTTATACATCCTGATGTTGAACTTTCTTATACCCTTGCACGAGGTGCGCTTTCAATATATTTAGGGGGTGTCGGACAAGTGCGTCAGAACAGCTTTCGGTCTTTAACTTATTACAACCCATTTTTAGTGTCTAACCCTGAAATACATCACACCAATTATCTTGAATTATTTGGTGGCTTACGTGGTTCTGTTAAAAAAATCGCTTATGATGTTAAAGCTGGTTATGCTTTTACTCAAAACCTGCCCTATTTTATGAATGATATGGATTCATTGAGACAGTTCTCAAGATTCAAACCTGTATATGACACAACAGGAATTATCTTCATAAGAGGAACCCTTGATTTTAGATTATTAAAAAACTTAGTAGTTGGTGGAACAATTGGCTATAACATTTACCAACCTAAACATTTTGAAAAAGCATTTCACTTGCCAACATTTGAGAGCAATTTCTTTGTCACCTATGATATTTTTCTCACTGGCAAGAAGAAGGTTAGTAATAAAAAAGCAGGTCGAAAAGAAAGGAACTTCCTTTCCTTAAAGGCTGAACTTTATATCAATGCAGGCGTGCCTTATCTGGATGAAACACAAACCGTAAAGGTACTCCAGGGTTTATACGATTTCAGTTTTAGTATACGATATCAAGCATCTAAAAACTTTGCTCTTTTTGTTGATCTTAATAACATAATACACAATCAAAATCAACGTTGGTATTTATACAGACAAATAGGATTTAATGGCATGTTGGGTCTGGAAGTAAAATTTTAGTCTTTTTTTGAGTTCATGATCATTTTAACAATAGCATGCCCAACCTTTTTGTGTTTCACTCCATCTTATAAAGTAAATAAGTACTTGTAATTATACTTCGGAAATGCTATACAATCTTTTGAATGTTAGTGATAAAAAGATATTTTTGCAAGAAAGAGCATAGTGTTATGACTAATTACTACAAGTTATTAATTTTTTTATCTGCAATAGCCTTTATTTTAAATGGCTGTATCAAGGATAATTCTCCTTCTACCCCTGCGTATATTTATATCGATAACATATTTTTTGAAGCAGATACAAGTCTTGGACAAGGGAGTTCTTCCTCTGCTATAGTTGATGCATGGCCTAGTGTAGATGGTCAACAACTAGGCGCAAATACTTTACCCGCTATTTTTCCAGTTATTCTTGATGAGAATTTCCCTACCAATAGCATAAAAATTTCTGCAGGAATTAAAGACAATGGCATTACCAATACAAGAGCAATCTATCCTTTCTATGAACCCTATACGACTACAATGCAACTGGAACCTGGAAAAATAGATACATTCCACCCTACTTTAGGCTATGACCCCTCAGCAACAGTTATTATTGTCGATGATTTCGAATCTCCAAACCAACCAATTTTTACCGAAGATCTCGATGGTAATACAAATACAGAAATGATTCATCAGTCTACAGAAGTTTTTGAAGGGTCTTATTCCGGATTAATGGTATTAGATAGTGCAAATCTTGATTGTACGGTTTCTAGTTCCTCTCGATTTTATTCCATTCAACCTGCAAATACTTCTTTCCCTGTATATTTAGAACTCAACTACAAGACGAACACTCCATTTCAAGTTGGCTTGATAGCACATTACAGTAATGGAAATACATCTATTATGTATAAAGGTGGTGGTAATGTAACGACTGAATGGAAAAAAATCTATTTCAATATGACCATGGAAGTTTTTGGAGCAGATGCAACAGAATATTCCGTAATTTTCAGGGCCCTAAAATATGCTGATACCGCTCAACCATTAGTTTACTTGGATAATATTAAACTAGTCCATTATTAATCGTCTATATTATAATGATTATGCACAGATTATTCAGGACTAAATTAAGAACGTACGGATTAGTAATAAATTTCTTACCTTTGAAAAAAAACAAACACACACACAAATTTTAGTGCATGAAGGCTTGGAAGCTACCTAAAGGAGTTTTATTATATGCCCTTACTGATTACCTGACAGCATTGCTATCCTGGTTCTTATTTGTAGTGTTCCGAAGAGTAGTACTGGAAGCTCGCCCGTTTTCTATTCATCAACTCGAAGACTCGAATTTTCAATATAGTATAGTAGTCGTCCCAATTATATGGATAATGGTTTACATAATCTTTGACAGTTACAGGAACGTATACAGAATGTCAAGATTAACAGAATTTACACGCACATTCTTCTCTAGCTTTTCTGGTGCATTACTATTATTTTTTACAATTTTACTAGATGATCTTATAAATTATATGGGAGGATATAGGGCATATTATCTCTCATTTGGAAGTTTATGGTTTATTCATTTTTGTTGTACTGTAAGTACTAGAATGTTATTGCTTAGTATATCCAGCCAAAGAATTCGTTCTGGAAAATTTAGTTTTAACACTATAATTATAGGGCGTAATCCAAATATTATAAATATTTATGAAGATATCATTAGTAGAAAAAGGCAATTAGGATATAATATCTTAGGTTTTGTAGATACAGATTCTAAAAACGTCAACCCTTTAGGTGAGCTTCTTTCCTATCTAGGAAATATGGAGGATTTACATGAAATCCTTATAGATCAGGAGGTTGAGGAGGTGATTCTTGCGTTAGATAAATCCGAACATACAAAACTAAACAAATTGATCGCATCACTGGATCGACATAGTCACAAGATCCTGGTACGTGCTATACCCAGTATGCGTGGGATATTACTTGGAAAAGTAAATATGCCTAATGTTCGTGGTGCGGGCTTGGTTGAAATGAAAACTCATTTTATTCCTATATGGCTAAGAACTATAAAAAGATTTATGGATATATCTCTCTCTTTGATTATACTTATCATTCTTAGTCCTTTATATTTGTATATAGCTATCAGAGTTCGCTTATCCTCAAAAGGACCTATATTTTACCAGCAAGAACGTATTGGCAAATATGGAAAACCTTTTATAATATATAAATTCAGGTCGATGTATCTTGATGCTGAAAAAGGTGGACCTCAACTATCTATTACCGGAGATGATCGGTGTACACCCTTTGGGAAAAGTATGCGTAAATACAGAATTGATGAAATTCCACAATTTTGGAATGTTCTAAAAGGCGAAATGGCATTGGTAGGGCCAAGACCTGAACGTCAATTTTATATTGACCAAATTGCTAAACGTGCTCCTAATGTGCACAAATTGCATAAGGTAAGACCTGGAATTACATCATGGGGACAGGTTCAATATGGATATGCGTCCAATGTTGATGAAATGATAGACCGACTAAAACTGGATTTAATATATATTGAAAACCTTACCTTAGGTCTTGATTTTAAAATTTTAATTCATACCGTATTGGTTATACTCAGGGGCAGTGGAAAATAAGTAATTTCTAAATCATACTTGAACAACCAAAACACAAACGCATACAGATGCCTAATGCTTTAGGAAGACATATCTTAGTAGAATTCTTTGGCTGTTCTGCTACTATTCTCAATGATGTTATTTGCATAGAAAAAGCAATGGTCAGCGCTGCAAAAAAAGCAAATGCTACGGTCATAAATTCAACTTTCCATCACTTTTCTCCCTATGGAGTTTCAGGTGTAGTAGTTATTCAAGAAAGTCATCTTGCAATACATGCATGGCCAGAGTATCAATATGCTGCTGTTGATATTTTTACTTGTGGAAATGAAGTTCAACCGTGGGTTGCCTATGACTTTCTTAAAGAAGCATTAGAAGCATGCCATGGTTCCTCAATGGAAATCAATCGAGGCCAAATAGAATTACTTAAACGTATAAGTGTAGAATATTTAAAAGAATCGCGTACTACGACCGCAAAAACGGTAAATCCTCAATTCAAACGGGATGTATGGTTCACAGACAAAGATGAAAACATTGCGCTTTCTTTACGTCATACTGGAAAAATCTTATATAACAAACAATCTGATTACCAGAAAGTTCGAGTATTTGAAAGTTATGCATTTGGAAAAACGCTTGCAATAGATGACATGGTCATGGTAACTGAAAAGGACGAATTCATATATCATGAGATGATTGTCCATATCCCTGTTTTTATACATGGGAACCCTAAACGGGTATTAGTAATAGGTGGTGGTGATGGTGGCACTATACGTGAATTATTCCGTCATTCAAGTATTGAAAAAGTAGTAATGGTAGAAATTGATGAATATGTAGTAGAAGCTTCAAAATTACACCTTCCGCAACTATCCTGTGAATTTGACAATCCAAATCTCGAATTACATATTATGGATGGAGTGCAATATATGAAAGACTGTGATGATGAAGAGTTTGATCTTATTGTTATTGATGGAAGCGATCCAGAAGGACCAGCAGAGGGACTATTTAGTTATAGTTTCTACAAAGATGCTTACCGAGTATTAAAACCTGGAGGGATATTGAACCTTCAAAGCGAAGGGCCCCTATTCAATACAAATGCCTTCCTGGGCTTAAACAAATGTATGCATGATATTTTTGGAAAAAATTCAATAGCCTGTTATCTAACATATATATCGACGTACCCAACAGGAATGTGGAGTTTTATAACTGCTCAAAAAAATAAAGATTTGAAATACACTGATTTTGATTTACCTGCAGCAGCAATCTTTTCACAAAAAAACAATTTACAATATTATACTCCTGAAATGCATTTTGCAGCCTATGCATTACCACCATTTGTTCGTCAATTAATCAAAGAACATCTAGAAAATTAATGACTATAACAATAAAAGAAAATGGCTATATCGAAATTCGATATAGCCATTTTTAATTAAAGGAATAATTACTTCTTCCCTTTTTTCCTTCGCTCCATCTCTTGTTGTTCCTTAAGTAATTCTTGATATTTAGCCATAAAGCCCGTCTTAGGTTTCTCTTTATAATTCTTCTTATTTTCCATCATCTCAAACCTGAGTTTATCTTTATCAATTAGAATATTTTTCGTAACATATGTTTGTAAAATATTAAGCAGGTTACTAAACAACATATAAGCTGTAAGACCAGCAGCCCAGCTATTCAAGGCAAAAAAGAACAAAATTGGAAAAGAATATTGCATATATTTCATCATCTTCATATTAGCACCTCCTCCTGCAGACATATCCATATTTTTCCCATTATACCATAAAAAAGCGAACATAGAAATCATCCACAATAATGTAAACAAACTAACATGATCACCATAGATATTATATAAAATAGGATATTGCCCAAAGTCTAAAATAGAATCGTAACTCACTAAATCATCTGCCCATAAAAATGACTTTTGCCGAAAATCTATAGAAGCAGGGAAAAATCTATATAATGCTATCCATATTGGCATTGTTAAAAGCATCGGCAAACAACCACCTAATGGATTAAGACCATACTCCTGGTACATTTTCATTTGGGCTGCTTGCATTCCTGCCTGATCATCTTTATGTTTTTTGCGCATAGCCTCCATTTCAGGCTTAATTACACTCATTTTAACTCCATTTACAAGCATCTTATATTGTAATGGGAATAAGACCAAACGAATTAAAAAGGTTAATAAAATAATAATCAAGCCATAACTTGAAATAAACAAGGCAAAGAAATTAAACAAAGGGCGGATAATAGAACGACTTATAAAACCAAAAATACTCCAACCAAAAGGAATAATTCGTTCAAAATCATTTCCTATAGCAACTAATTCAGTATAATCATTTGGTCCAATATATAATTGCATATCATATACTGCAGAATTTTGATCTTTAGTCTCAAATTCAATAAGTGAATACAATTCTTTAAGATGGGCTTCTTTTTCATCTAAAACTTTAGTACTTAATATCGCATTAGTAAAAGTTGTACCATCTTTAGAAAAAATAGAGGTATTAAAAAACTGTTGAGACTGAGAAACCCAATCTACTGGATTCTCTAGTTTTTCAGTAGCAGAAGTCTGACAATTACAGTAACTGAAATCCTCCTCCTTACTTTTGAAATAAACCGTTGACATTGATTTCTCATAGTAGGGATTTTTTTCAATTTTCTTTAGATAAGTATCCCATTTCAATTTCAGTTTCTTATCTCTTGGCATATTGTCATTAATACCCTCTAATATGAATTGATAATCCAATTGATAACCATCTTTTATGGTATATTTTTGCTCAACATACTTATTTTTATCAGTGGTATATGCCCGCATACTTAGAGTTTGACCATCAATTATTGGTTCAAAATATAAATCAGCGGTAGAAATATCACCTTTTGAGGAATTATTTAATGGTATATAATATTCAAACTTATTTCTACTGTCATCCATCAACACCAAAGGCTCTTTATCATAAGGATCTACAGTAGCTTGATTATATTGCATAAACCCTTTAACTTCAACTTTGGCTATACGACCACCTTTTTTATTAAAAGTTATTCGCAATTTTTCATTTTCAAGAATAACCTCACCATCTTTCCCAGAAGCAGAAGGTGTAAAAATTCCAAAACTACTATTCAACTTTTCCGTTTTCCAACTTTGTTCAATACTATCTTTCTGTTCAGCAGTTAAAGATGAATTGCTTTTTAGACTATCGAGACGAAGCTTTTCGATTTTATTAGGAATATTATCAAGGCTATCTCTAAGAAGTTGTTCAGCAATTTTTGCATCTTCAGCTCTCTTTTTAGCCTCAAGTTCCTCCTTTGTAGGTGCGGTCAATATATTGTAAGTTAAAAACAACAATACCAACAACATTATACCTGTGAAATTTGAATTATTTGACTTCATTTTTGTACTTACAATAAGTTATATAGAATTAAATACGACTAAAACTTTGTTCTCCTACTACAAGACTGCAAAGATAAACAAAAATCAATGTTATTCTAATGTTTAGGATATTTGTACTATGAAAAACACCCTTTGGGCAAGGGTCATAGTTCCATGTTTTTTTTCACTAATCGATAATAATATTAACTTTGTATAAAATAAACTGTTTTTCAATTAACAAAACCCTTGACTTTAAGGTTGATATGACTTAAGTTTAATTTATATAAGTGTTTGTCTTTTGCAAACATACCTTTATAGATAGCATATTAGTTACATAAAGTGTATAATTCTAAAAACTATAGAATAATTTAATCTGGGAACTCCAGAATTTATGTAGATGAAAAGAATTAAATTATACGAACGCACCAGATGGCGTTTTACATTAATAATTATTGCTCTTTTAGTAGTTGCAACTTCAATTTATTACACTAATTCGGTAGCGTATCGTCTAAAATTGGACGAACAAAAGAATGTAGAATTATGGGCTGATGCACAGAAAAAAATGTTCATGGCTACTGATAAGGAATATGAATATTGTGATTTCACCTTACATTCAATGATCTTAGAAAACAATACAGATATTCCTGTTATTGTAGCAGATGAGAATATGAATATCATAGAAACAAGAAATTATGGCGATAAAGATTTTCAAATAGATACCATTTTTTTTAAAGCAGAGTTAAATGATTTAAGCGAAAACCAAACACCTATTATTATTGGTGATGAAACCTACAAAAACTATATCTATTACCGCCAATCAACAATAATAACAAACTTAGAATGGTTCCCATATTTCCAATTTGCAATACTAGGGATTTTATTGATGATCTCCTACTTTACTTTTAGCTTCAACCGGCAATCCGAACAAGAACGTGTATGGGTTGGTATGGCTAAAGAAACCGCACATCAATTAGGAACACCAATTTCATCTTTAATGGGCTGGATAGAAAATCTAAAACTATCCTATTCAGATAACGAAGATTTAAAGATGATTGCTGAAGAAATGAATGTTGATGTTGAGTTACTAAAACTAGTCGCTGATAGATTCTCAAAAATAGGAACATCTCCTAAATTAGAACCCATTAACATATACAATAATTTACAAAAACACTGTAACTATATCAGTCAAAGAGCCTCAAGAAGGATAACTTTTGATTTTCCTGATGAAAAAAAATTAAATCCAATAATAGTAAATATTAATCCTCTACTTTTTGATTGGGTAATAGAAAATCTATTAAAAAATGCTTTGGACGCATTAGAAGGAACTGGAGAAATTACTGCACAAATAAAAGAAGATCAACAATTTGTATTCATTGATATTAGTGACACAGGTAAAGGAATTCCTAGAAATAAATTTAAATCAGTATTCCTACCAGGCTATTCTACAAAAAAACGTGGATGGGGTCTCGGATTATCTTTATGCAAAAGAATTATTGAAAAGTATCACAATGGTAAAATTTTTGTGCTGAATTCAAGTGAGGAAAAAGGAACTACTTTTAGAATCCAGCTTCCTCATATATAATTTTTTTTCAATGAAC
The DNA here is from genome assembly GCA_022448945.1 of Saprospiraceae bacterium. GTDB lineage: Bacteria > Bacteroidota > Bacteroidia > Chitinophagales > Saprospiraceae > Aureispira. Next base: position 51,065 of record JAKVCV010000013.1, on the reverse strand, counting down.
TAAAAATTTAGAAAGAATTTAAGACCAATATGTTAATTAGATCTTACAATTGATATGTATATATAATCTCAAATTTTAAGCAAATTGGGACTTTAAATTGTCTTTCCAGATTTAAAAATAATGCGAAAAAACCCCCGAAAAAAATTAGTAAAACTAAGTTCAGACCCCATAACAACATACTATGTTACGACTATTTACATGTTTGTTAAGTATTATAATAATTCAATTTGATCTTTGTGCTCAATATTCAGATACATTGCTTATTGTAGATGAGGAAGGTTTGCAAGTTATTGGTGCTACTTTATATATAGTTAATGAGGGTGGGAAAATAGATTACTCTAGCTATAAAATAACTGATATAGATGGCAAAGCTATATTTAATAATATTGGATATAATCAATCTATCCATATTTCAAGTATTCAATTTCGGGAACAGACATTAAATATTCACACTATAAGAGCAAACAAAGGAAAGGTAATTATGCAACCTGGGTTTTTGCAAACGATTGAAGTAATTGGTAAAGGGACAACAAATGAAAAAATTCCTTTATCAGAGGTTCCAAACAAAGTAACTGTAATCAGTAAAAAAGAAGTTACTATTTACAATCCTCAAACTTCAGCAGATGTTCTTTCTCAAAGTGGTGAAGTATATATCCAGAAAAGTCAAATGGGAGGTGGAAGCCCCATTATACGTGGCTTTGAAGGCAATAAAGTATTATTAGTTGTTGATGGTGTTCGAATGAACAATGCTATATACCGATCTGGTCACTTACAAAATGCTATAACAATAGACAATGCAGCAATTGAAAGAGTAGAGATACACCATGGGCCAGGTTCTGTAATGTATGGTAGTGATGCACTAGGTGGTGTAGTACATTATTATACAAAAACGCCGCGTCTCCGAACAAAAGAAATCAAGCCTGTAGATGCAAATATTTATACTCGTTTTTCAACTGCAAATCTGGAAGGAACGGTGCATGCAGATATAAATATAGGTGATGAAAAAATTGCTTCATTTACAAGTATTACCTATTCAGCATTTCAAGATGTTCGAGCAGGTCGTCTTAAAACCAGTCCTAATATGGCATTAGCCTGGAACCGTTATTTCTATGCAAGTAGAAATGATACAGCCGATCAGGTTTCAATAAATGAAAATCCAAATGTTCAGATTGGCACGCGCTATTCTCAATTAGATGCAATCCAAAAAATTCGATACAAGCCCAAAAGAGGACTTGAATTTTTATTAAATATCCAATATTCAACCAGTAGTAATATTCCACGATATGACCAACTCACTGATGGTGATGTAACAATATCAAATAACCAAATTACTAAACAAACTTTCAAATATGCCGAGTGGTTTTACGGGCCACAACAACGGCTATTTACTGCATTTACAACTAAAATCAGCAATAAAAAAGGAATCTTTAGTAATGCTAACATAGTAGCTGCCTTCCAAAAAATAGATGAAGATAGAATTATTCGAAAATTCAATGACCCTTTACGTAGAATTCAACAAGAAAATGTCTATGTAACTACTATTAATGCTGATTTTATTAAAATAATAAATAAAAAAAATCAACCTAAATCTAATTTACTCTATGGATTTGAATTCACTCATAATATTGTCAATTCAAAATTCGAATCTCAAAATATTGAAACTGGAGAATGGTCTAATCGTGGTCTTGGAACTAGATATCCTGATGGTGGAAGTTATATGACTACTGCAGGAGTATATGTTAGTTATAAACAACAGATTGGTAAAAAAGCAAATTTAATTGGAGGTGTCAGATATGCCTATTCTTATTTGTCAGCAAATTTTTTGGACAGCCTTTTATACAATTTACCTTATAATAATATCACTTCTAGCAACCATGCTGTAACAGGCAGTTTAGCCTTGGCCTGGGATTTGGGACACCAATTTCAATTTAACACAACAGTATCCTCTTCATTTAGAACCCCTAATATTGATGATTTTGGCAAAATACGTGCTAAAGGAGACAACATCACTATACCTAATCCTGACATCAAACCAGAACAAGCCTTTAACTTTGAAGCTACTATAGCGAAACAATTTAAAAAACAGGTAAGAGTCTCTGTATCTACATTTTACACACACCTTTTTGACGCAATCCTGCAAGACCCCTTTACCTTAAACGGGGTTGATAGCATGTATTATGATGGCTCATACAGAAAAATTTATGCCAATACAAATTCCGGAGAAGCAACAATTTGGGGTGTTAGTGCAAATATGAATGTTGAATTTAATGAAAATATCTTTATGAGAATGGGTATTAATTACATTGAAGGCAGAGAATTAGAAACTCATATGGATGACAAACCTCTAGCCCATATTCCTCCTTTATATGGTCAATTTGATTTGGGATATAAACGTAAAATATTCCAAACTAGATTTAATGTCAAATTTAATGGGACCAAAAAGCTTGAGGATTACTCAGATGACAGTTCTGAAAACCTTGACAAGGCACTTCCTGAAGGCACTCCTGCATGGTTTACAATAAACATATATGCAAGCTTAAAATTACATAAGTTTTTCTCTATTAATTTAGGAGTTGAAAATATACTGGACTGGCATTATCGTCCATATGGTTCGGGTGTTTCAGCTCCAGGGATGAATATAATAGTAACCCTTAGAGGTCATTTTTAAATGTCCTTTTTTTATGATGATCTAAATGTTCCCTACAATATAACTCCTACTATAAATTTGATTTATTGGAATTAATATACAAGATTTTGGTTATTTGATATAACTAGAAAAAACGCTTGGCATAAAAAAAAATATTAGTAACTTTGCACTCTAAATCAGCAAGTTAATTGAAGTAAAACAAATAAAAGTTGATTTTATAAGGGTATTGCAGAAGCAATTAATTATATCTTAATTAAAAAAATACTGCTTTTTTTACCATTTATATTTTTAGAATAAATCAGATCCCACTCTATTAAATACTATCATTGAAATTATTTAATCAATAAAACTCTAAGTGCATTTTATGTTGGCTGAAACTTTATTTTCATTATTCCTTAACCATACTGAAAAAAAAAGCAATAAAATTGCATTCCGTTTTCTTGACGAAGGAGAAGCTTCTGGAAAAATAACAGAATGGACATGGAAAGATCTATTGGACGAAGTTACAGCCATTGCCCTAGAACTACAAAAACAAATTCAGCCAGGTGAACGAGCACTTTTACTTTACCTAAACCCATTAGATTGTATTGCTACCTATTTAGCTTGTATAGGGTCTGGAATTATAGCTGTTCCTGTTGCTCCCCCAGACCCATCTCAACCTGCTGCCAGCTTGGGTAGATTACGTGGAGTATTAGCAGATTGTAAACCTAGAGCTATACTAAGTTCTCAAACATTTCTTGATCAACTGCCTATGCTTGAAGCATTTGCTCCCGATATTACCTCCCTTAAATGGATCCCCACAAACAACTTTAAAAACCCAAATTCACCAATAAAATGGGATGAAAATGCTTTTAATTTAGATAGCATTGCAATGTTACAATATACCTCAGGATCAATATCGCATCCAAAAGGTGTTATTTTAACTAATGGTAATTTAGCACATAATACGTATGGGATGGAAATTGGTCTAGGTCTGAATCCCAATACTATTTTCTTTTCTTGGTTGCCATTATTTCATGATTATGGCTTAATAGCAGTAGTTTTATCAAATATACGTCAAGGAGCCGAAGCAATTTTAATGACTCCAATTGCTTTTCTTGAAAAACCCCAGAGATGGCTCGAAGGGATAGCTCATTTTAAAGCCAATATGAGTTGTGCACCAAATTTTGCCTATAATCTATGTGCTCAAAAGATACAATTAGATCAAACTATAGATCTATCATCCTGGACTGTTGCAGGTTCAGGTGCTGAACCTATTCAACTAGATACACTTACATTATTTAATAAAAAATTTCATATAAATGGTTTTAAATGGGAAGCATTTAACCCCATGTATGGTTTAGCAGAATCTACTGTAGCAGTAACGTGTAAACCTCATTTTTCAAAGTCTTTTAACTCAATATATGTTGATAATACTGCTTTTAAAGAAGGTAAGATTATCCATAAAACAAACAACGACAAACATAGCAAACTGCTAATTTCTGTAGGCACAATATGGTTGGATCAGGAAATAATGATTATTGATCCTCAGACAAAAATTAAAGTAGCCAAAAATCAAATTGGGGAAATATGGTTAAAAAGTAGTTCTGTTGCAAAAGGTTATTGGAACATCCAAAGTTCTGACAGTTTTATTAGCACTGGAAAATATAAAGGATGGCTACGTACTGGTGATATTGGAATATACATCGAAAATGAACTTTACATTTGTGGTCGATTAAAAGATATAATTATTGTACGTGGTCAGAACCATTGGCCTCAAGATATTGAAAAAAGTGTTGAGGAGGCCCATAATGCTGTTCGTACGGGCTGTGTTTGTGCAGTAAATAATATAAAGGGAGAATTGTTAGTCTTTATTGAAACAAAGGAAGAAATAACGAATTCATTAGTTGAATCAATATTGTTCTCTATATCAAGGAATCATAGAATCCGCCCTAATAAATTAATCTTTACAAAAGCAAGAAAACTCAAAAAAACAACTTCTGGTAAAATTCGAAGAAGTGCTACACTAATAGCATATGAAAAAGGTAAAATAAACACCATTGAAGAAAGAAGCATTTCTGAAGGAAATATTAATGGCAATATGATAAACAATCTTTGCCAACAGATTCTTAAGCAAAACATTTCTAAAGAAAATCAAAATAAAAACTTTTTTGAAATAGGATTAGACTCTATTCAAGTTATAGAACTTTGTGCTGAACTATCTTTTCATTTGCAGAAAGAAATTAATCCAGCATTAATCTTTGAATACTCTACACCTAATGATTTATCAGATTTTATCAACAACGGCAAAAAAGATATTAAAACTGAGTTCTTAAAGAAAAACAATACCCCAATTGCAATAATTGGGATGGGCTGTCGATTCCCTAATAACATTGAATCCCCATCAGCATTTTGGGAAGCACTTATAAACAAAACAGATCTTGTTAATGAAATCCCTTTTAAAAGATGGCCTGAAAATCATCTATTTAATAAAAATAAAATAGTAAGCAAATCTGGAGCATTTCTTGAAAATATAGACCTGTTTGATGCTGAACACTTTGGTATTCTTCCTAAAGAAGCACAAAGTATGGACCCTCAACATCGACTTGCATTAGAAGTTTGCTGGCATGCTCTTGAATCAGCACAGATGGCTCCAGATAGCCTAGAAGGTAAAAAGATAGGCGTATATTTTGCTGCTGCACCATCTGAATACAGTCTACAAGGACTATATTCAAACCCTGAAGCACTAAATGTATGGTCTGGATCAGGTGTGCACCCTTCAGCAATATCTGGAAGAATTTCTTATCTTTTAGGTACACGTGGACCATCCGTAACTGTTGATACAGCATGTTCATCTTCTCTTGTTGCATTACATTTAGCATGTTCAGCACTAGAAAGAGGAGAATGTGAAACAGCAATTGTAGGTGGAGTAAACCTTATTCTTAGACCCGAAGGATCAATATACTTTTCTAGTATTGGTGCTCTCTCACCTTCAGGAAGATGCAGAACATTCAGCAAAGATGCAGATGGTTATGTTCGTGGTGAAGGTGCAGTAGCATTTATTATTCAAAGATCTGACATCGTTAAAAGAGAGGGCAATCAAGTAGTTGCATGGATAAGGAGCACTTCGATAAATCATGATGGGAAAAGTAATGGTTTTACAGCACCTTCGGGAGGTGCTCAAAAGGCAGTAATTCTAGATACTTTAAAACGTGCAGAAGTCCAACCAGAAGAAATAGGCTATATCGAATCACATGGAACAGGAACAAGATTAGGAGATGCTATTGAGGCAGAAAGTATAGCTAGTATCTATGGCGAAAAAGAACCTATACTTGTAGGAGCTGTAAAAACCAATATTGGACATCTGGAAGCAGCAGCTGGATTAACTGGTTTACTAAAAGTAGTGCTTTCTCTTCAACAACAGATCGTACCTGCAAACTTAAACCTTAAAGAAATTTCGGAACATATAGACACTAGTAGAATTTCACTACCCATAGAATCTACTCCAATATCCACTAATTTTGCCGCATTAAGCAGCTTTGGATTTACTGGAACTAATGTACACACGATTATAGAAAAAGGTGACGATCTTTTCCAAAAAAATAACGGCCCTGATCTTTTTTTAATATCCGCACCTTCTATAAAAGCTTTGAAAAAAAATACTGCACAATTAGATAACTGGTTATTCTCCAATCCAAATGTTAAAGCTCCTGAAGTTAGTCAACAACTTAGTTGTTCAAGGTCACTACATAAATATCGCATTGCAATTGTAGAACCTAAAAAGGGAGACATTTCTGCAAATATTGAAAAAACACAAGCAATAAATGCTATACAACCTTCAATAGGATTTATTTTTTCTGGTCAGGGTTCTGCATACCATGGCATGCACAAAGAATTCTTATATTATAAAGTGTTTAAACAAAAACTACTTTTGTGCCATTCTATTTTAGGTAATAAGTTTGATTTATTGGCTCGGCTCGAAGGCACTAAACCTGGTCTCCTCGAAACTGAATATACACAAGCTGCAATCCTTTCATTTCAATATGCTTTATGTGAACTATGGAAATCCTGGGGAATAGAACCTACATGTTTACTAGGACATTCAGTAGGATCTTTTACGGCTTCTGTTCTATCTGGAACAATATCACTCAAAACAGCACTAAAAACACTTGTGATAAGAGGGGAAAAAATGGCTGACTCTCCTAAAGGGAGTATGCTTTCAATAAAATGTTCAAAGGAACAATTAGAAGAACTTCTAAAAAACACTATAGAATTATCTGTAATAAACGGTAAAAAACAATATGTATTAAGTGGTAATCCTGAAGACATAAAAAACTTAAAAATAAAATGTAAGAATTTAAATATTCCTACTTTACAATTAAATGTTAACAAAGCATTTCATTCTACTTCTATTAAATCAGCAAGTCTGGATTGGATAAAAACACTTAAGAACACAAAATTTAATAAGCCTGAAATACCATGGATTTCAGATACTAGTGGTGAAATAATTGATAAAGTTGATTCAAACTATTGGTTACAACACGCAATAAAACCAGTCAACTTTAGCAAAGCAATAAATAATATATGTAACGTAACGCATCTTATAGAGATTGGTCCTGATCGAACACTAACAGCACTAACCAATCGTGGGTTTTCCTTTGAAACAATACCCTCCTGTAACCCAAAAGTTAAAGGACAAATACGCTATAGTGCAGCTAAATTATTTTTGGCTGGTGCACCTGTTAGGTTATCTAAACCAAAATACAGCTACAATTTACCAGTAAGTAGTTATAACAAAAAAAGTTATTGGATTTATAATACAAACCCCATTAATCCTGGAAATTCAATAATTACAAAAAATATAGATGATAATATCGATATAGAAGATAAAATTCAGGACTGGTTACACCTAGTAGAACATGACAGAGCTGGTGGTTTAATATGGAAAAGACCCCATCAAAGTAAAACAATATTAAAAAAAGAAATACATTGTATTATTACGGGTGCTTCAGGAGGAATTGGCAAAAAATTAGCACTTTATCTCGCAAAAAACTATCAGGCAGATCTAACATTAATACATCGTTCAGAACTAAAAAACAACACCTTAATTTCCAAAATTCAAGCGTTTGGCGGTAAAGGTCATTGGGTCCAAATAGACCTTTTAGATAAAAAAGCTATAGAAAAGTTCACAAAATCTTATAACAAAAAAGTTGATATACTATTTCATCTTGCCGGAGTAACTGATATTAATGCAAAAAAAATTAAAAAAGATGCTTTGTTGTTACTTCAGTCGATAAAACCCAAACATCAGGTCTTATTTTCTTCAATATCTTCAATACTCCCCTCCTTGTCTAAAGGATTAGAACATTATGCAGCAGCAAATCAATGGTTAAATGAATTTGCAGAAGAAGAAACCTCTAACGGCAATTCAGTTCGTTCTATTGCCTGGGGACCATGGAAGGGTGAAGGGATGAGCAAAGAAGCTATAAACTTTTTTGAAGATAGGGGCATTAAGGGTATTTGTCCTGATTTGGCTATGAAAGTATTAGAACGTGCTGTTGCTAGTCCCCATGCAAAACTTGTTGTTTTGCATCGTCCCTCAGAAAACAGATCAAAGCACTTTGATGCTAACAAAATAGAGCAAAAATTACTAGAGTTAGTATCTAATGCTTCAGGAATTCCAGTAAATGAAATTGATGGTGATGAAAGTTTTACGGAATTAGGNCTTGATTCACTAATAGCACTCGATTTACTAAAAGAGCTGGAAACATTTCTAAACAAGGGTTTACCAACATCTCTTTTATATGAATATGATACAATAAATTCTTTAATATTTGCTTTGAAAGGAGGAATTGAAAGATCAAGAGAAAACATATCAACGGAACAAATTCTACCTGGACTTCCTTTATTACCTGCCCAAGAAACTTTTGTAGTCCAACATTATTTCTCTCCTGATATGCCGTGCAATGTTTCTTTAAGTTGTAGAATTCAGAATAGCAATAAGAAAATCAATACATTAAAACTTAAAAATGCGCTTGCTGAGTTAGTTTTAAGACATCCAATTATTACTTCAACTATCAATCGTTATGAAAATCAATGGCGTTTGATTTTAGGTAAAAGTGAAGTAGGTTTTGAGCGTTATCATGTTGATCAAGAAAGTGCTTGTTACAATAATATATTAGATTTAGAAAAAGGTCCATTATTCAAACTCTATTTTAGTGATACCAGAATTTTGCTAGTGGGTCATCATGCAATCATAGATGCGTGGAGCATAAAAATATTAGCTGAAGAGCTACTACATATCTACGCTATATCTTGTGGAGAAAATCTTGCAGATTTACCAGTTCTTAAAAGCGGTTGGTCAGACGCCGTTGATTATAGTATTCAACTTAAGGATACGGATTTAACGTACTGGAAGAAAAAATTTAAAAATGGTGTTCATCCAATACATCTCAAATGGAAAGCTTCGGTTGATACTCCATCATCTGGTGGCTGTGGTCAAGAAAGGCTAATCATTAGTAAAAAACAAACAAAACTACTCCAAAAAATTAGCCAGAAACACAATACTACACTCGTAGCTTTAGTCTTAGCTTCTTATAAAAAATTTCTATTTGACGAAAGTGGTCAACAACAAGTGACTGTACGTGTCGCTCAGGGACGTCGAGAACTTCGGATAACTGACATAACAAAAATAGTAGGTTCATTTGCCGATTCTTTACCTATTCAAAGCAATTTAGACCAGAATATGAATCTAATAGATATTTCAAAAATCTGTTCTGATTCGATGAATGAAGCCCGTGCCAATGGATCTATTTCTTCTCTTGCTCTAGCAAAAACAGGAGATTTTCGTGCTTGTGGCCCTGCAGGAATAACGCCATTTTCATTTTCTTTCCCAATGTTACCTGGATTGGATAAATTTGGCAATATTGAAATCGAGGATCTTAAAGGTGCTGCTGGTGGAGGTTTTACACGACTAACACTTCTCGCATGGATCTTTAAAGGTGAATTACATCTAACTTTCAATTATGCAGTATCACATCTTGACCCAATTCAGGTTAAAAGGTTTCTAAAGAATGTTAAAAATAATCTTATTAATTCCCTTAAAACTACTAAATCTGTACCATTACAGATTCATGAACAAATTTTATTAAGGTGTCAAAAGCATCCCAAAAGAATAGCTGTTGGGGAAATTAATTATGGTACTCTTTCCAGACGCTCTGCTGCTCTTGCAAAAAAATTAAATGGAAAATTAATTGCGATTCTTGGCAACCCATCTGAATCTTCTGCGATTGGTATATTAAGTATCATACGTACAGGAGCAGCTTGGTTACCATTAGATCCAAGATGGCCGGATGATCGCATTAAACAGATATTAAAATCAGCAGGACCAGACATGCTAATAACTACTTCAGAACTATCTGGACGTGCTAATAATATCAGCAGACTCAAAATACTGACTATAGGTGAAGATGAAGCAGAAATTGGTCCGATCAAAAAAGGTAAACTTGCTTATATAATGTATACCTCTGGTTCTACAGGAATGCCTAAAGGTGTAATGGTAGATCACCTTGCACTTTCAAATTGGCTAGGCTGGGTAAAAAGAGCCTTTCAAGTTGATGAAAATGAACGATTTGCATGGACCTCTTCTTTAAGTTTTGGTGGAAGCCTTAGGCAACTATTTTCCCCTTTACAAAATGGAGGTCGAACCTACCCTATTAATCCTGAAACACTACGGAATCCTGAAGCATTGATAAAACTATTAGAGCACAAAAAAATTACTAACCTAAATACTGTACCTAGCCTTTTGAATATAATACTAGATAACGTTAGACAAAAAAATGGAACCAACCCTTTGAAATACCTTAACTGGGTGCTCATTGGTGGAGAAGCAGTAAGTGCAGAATTAGCCAGAAAATGGTTAGCTAATGCACCCTCAACAACTAGGTTTGCAAATGTTTATGGTTCGACTGAAACAATTGTAAACTCAAGCTTTTATGAATTAGTAAGGCTTCCTGAAGAATCTGAAATACATGTACCAATAGGTTGGTCTCGTGCGGGAGTAAATATGCATCTTGTTAATATAAAAGACGGCATCGGAGACCTTGCTGTATCTGGCTCCATATCAAATGGATACTGGAAAATGCCTGAAGTGACTAATAAAGCATACGTTCAGCATCCTGAACTAGGAAAGATCTACTTAATGGGTGATATTGGCAAACAGCAAGCAGATGGATCATTTATCTATTTAGGACGAAAAGATACACAAATCCAAATATATGGAAATCGAGTTGAACTAAATGAGATTGAACATCAACTCTTAAATCATCCATTGATAGAAGAAGCAATGATCTTGTATGAAGAAGAACAACTTATTGCATTTGTCAAGGCAAAAACTAAACTGGATTTATTAGCAGTACGCTTTTTTATGAAACAAAAGCTACCTGATTATATGATTCCACATCAATGGAAAATTGTAGATAAAATACCAAGAAATACAGCAGGAAAAGCTGATAGAAAAGCCCTGCACAAACAATTTATTGCAACAAAATCAGAAGAGGTTCTCAACTTAGATTCAAAAAATAATATAGAAATTCTGGCAGGAATATGGAAACAAGTACTAAAACTACCATCGCTACCTAGCCCCGAGAATAATTTCTTTGAATTAGGTGGTGATTCTATCAGAGCTTTACAGGTCCTTTCTTTTCTACAGGAAAAAGGGTTTAAACTCGCTCCGATGGCTATTTATAATCATCAAAAATTAAAGAACCTAGCAATGGTTCTTGAATCCTCCGACAAAACGCATTATACACAATCAACAGAAAAGCTCAGCATGGTACAGCGAGGTTTTTGGACATCACATAATCGCAACCCAGAAAGTCCTCCAATATGGGCAGCAAGAATCCCATTAAAAGGGGAAGTGAATATTGAAGCATTTAGAAAAGCATTCGTATATGTTGTAAAACGTCACGAATCATTAAATAGTACTTTTGAAAATTGCAAAAATGGACCAATACGCAAAATCCATACAAACTATATACCAGAAGTGCAGTATGAAGATCTAAGGTTAGTTCCTCTATCGAAACAGGAACAAATCATTTCTCTAGCTTGGGAAACTGAAAAAAGCATCGCTTACAGAATGGAGCAGTTACCTTTATTTCGCTTACGTATAATACAACTTTCTAATAATGATAGCACCTTGTTTTTTTCTGCCCACCATATTATTGCTGATGCCTGGAGTTCTTGGATACTAATGTCTGAATTACTCGAAGCACATGATTCATTCATTTTAAACAAACAACCCCAGTTATTATTACCAAAGCCTTTTTCTTCAATACCTGAACATCAGGAAGATGATACATGGTGGAGTAAATATCTGTCGAAACTTCCTGCATTAGACCCTGTAGAAAAACATACAGTTAGAGAATCTCATTTTGATCTAACACCAGATCAATGGAGTAGCTTCCAAAAAAGAGCAAAGAAAGAAAAATGCTCTCCTTTCTTACTTGCATTAAGTGCTTTATTCATAGCATTACAAAAAACTACTGGTAAAACAGATACAATAATTTCTACAGCTTTATCAGGTCGTGAACATGACCTCCAAAACCTATCTGGAATTGTTGGACCATTTGCAAGGGCTTTACCCATTCGTATTCAAGAAAAAGCAACTCTAAAAAATATCATTGAAAGTTTCACAAATGCTTCAAACCATGCTTATGCTTCTTTGGCTTCAATTGCAAGAGCAGCTGGTTCTGACTCTTACACGAACCTATCTAGATATTTTATATCATGGATGGACCCATCTATAATTTCAAATCCAAAAAGCAATCTAAATATCAAATGGGAAAATGGCTGTTTTGCCTATGATACTTCTTCAACAGATACAGAATTACTAATTGGGGCTATGATACACGATGGCCTAAGAATCAATCTTCATGGTACTTCAATAATTGATGAATTAGGGCCAATTTTCAAAAAAGAACTTTTAAGTTATTGTATGCCAAAATCTTGTGTCATTGTATATGCTCCAAGTGGCTTCCCTCTTCCTAAGGGAACAGGACCGACACTTTTGGAAAAAATTTACTGTGAATATGGTGAAATGGACATCGTTGGCATTCCTGTAAATGCAGATAATTTGGGCAATAAAGCACAGCTAGTAAATCATATTCAAAAAGCTGCAGTGTTAAGCTCTGCGCCTGTAGTTACATTGGCAGGGATGCTACCTGCACTGACAGGCTTATGTACATCCAATATATTACCAGAAAAATTATTAAGTACAGGGCATTCTGTTACAGTAGCATTAATTTATCTAAACACTAAATCAATTATAGACAGCCTTGATTTAAATTGGTCTGACTTAAAAGTAGGTGTACTTGGTTATGGTTCAATTGGACAAGCAAGCATTGAACTTTTAAAAGGAAGACTTGGTTCTCCAAAATCTATTGAAATTAATGACCCCAAATTGGGTAAAGATTCTAAGTCTTTAGATGATTGTGACCTCATCATTGGTGCGAGTAGTGGAGGAATATCTATAGATGTTGAGTTACTTAGACCAGGTGTTATTATTATGGATGATAGTTTCCCTCAGGTATTTGATGAACAGAAAGCATTAAAGCGTATGAAGAATAAAAAAGATATACTGTGCCTAGGTGCAGGAACAGTTGATCTTGGGCCTTTAAAAAGATGGTCACCTTTTCCTCAAGCATCTCAATTACGCAATGAATATGGAGACAAATTTATACCTGGTTGTCAGGCAGAATCTTTACTGCTTTCTATAAATCCAGAGTTGGGTGCAACAAAAGGGCCTGTGCTTCCGACACGAGCAAATCAAATCTTAGATAGTATTCTCGATAGTAATTGGAAAGCACCACCTCCACATCTTGGCCCATGGATTGTTCCCAATATAATAATAGATTCAATAAAGAAAATATACAAGAATAGAAAAAAACCTAGTTTAATAAAGTAATATTAATGGAAAAGAAAAAAATTGCACTTATAACTGGTGGCTCAAGAGGTATTGGTCTTGCATTAACGAAGAAACTTGTAAATGAAAAATATGAGGTTTGGGCTACATGTAGAGATGAAGGAGAAGAAATTAAAAATTGTGGGGCCCAACCATTATATCTAGATCTAAACCAAGTTGAAGAAATTCCTGGTTTTATAAATAAAATAATTAATCAAATTACTCATCTTGATCTTTTGATTCATAATGCTGCATTAAGTGCAACACATATAGATTTAACTCAGAAACAAAAGAACCTGGAATTTGGAAAATTAGAATTTTCTGGCTTAGAAAAAATGATAAGAATTAATTCTATTGTTCCTGTTTTATTAACTCAGAGCCTGACATCTGTTTTAAAGAACGCTCACAATCCAAAAGTATTAATGTTATCTTCTAGAAAAGGAGCTCTGTCACTAGTAAATAAAGGAGGGAATTATGGTTACAAAGGATCTAAAGCTTTATTAAACATGTGGTCACTATTATTAGCAGAAGATTTAAGATCAGATGGTATCTGTGTTTGTTCCGTAAATCCTGGGCATGTACGCACCGCTATGGGGGGTGAAGATGCACCCTTAAGCACTGAAGAGTCTGCTGATCATTTATATGAACTGATCGAAGAAATTTCAATGAAAAATAGTGGTCAACTATTACATACAAACGGGCAAAAACATCCTTATTGAAGTATTTCAATAATAGACATAAAGAAAATATTCTATAAATTTATTCCCTGATCAACATTTTGAACTTTCCTTTATCAGGTAATAATTGTAAACGATAGTTAACCTCTACATCCAGGTTAAAATCTTTAAAAATACGTTCCTTTATAATTTGGGTTATTTTATCTTTTGGAATTTTATCATGGGTTATCTGCAAGGCTACAGATATCGATAGATCCTTCTTTTGAATAAACTGACCTCTAATAATAACACCATTAAAAAAATCATTACAATGTAACAATAGTTGTCTAAAATAAGAGGCATAAACACGTTCCCTATCTTCAGTCAATAAATATTCATCAACACGTCCTTTTAATTCTACTAGCATTTTACCTTTTATACCACATGTACACTCTTGTTCACGAATAACACCTGTATCACCTATTTTATACTTGATAAAAGGCATATACTGAGAATTAAAAGATGTAGCAAGGATATTATTATTTTGATCTGTCTCAAGGAATACTTCATTTTCAAAAATATGCATTCCTTTTTGGTGTTTACATTCTATCGCGATCATTCCCATTTCACTAGATCCATAAAAATCGTAAACTTTTACATCAAAAACCTCTTCTATAAGTAGTCTATGTTCTTTGAACAGCATCTCCCCTACACTAAGAATAAATTTTAATGGAGTTTTTACTTTTATATTAAATTTTTTACAATTCAATGCAAACTCCGTCAACTGAGAAGCAAAAGCAATAACAACTGTAGCATTACTTTTATTGATATGATTAACAAACTTCTGCGCAGAATTTTTATTAATATGCTTATACAAAAACAATGGCATTCCAAACCAACCAAATAGCCTGTGAAAAAACCGAGTTTGTGCATACATACCTTCTTGAAAACTAATAACAATTGATTCACCTTCCTCCCATCCCAAATACCTAGCAGCCTGTAGAATTTCAATAGATGCAATTTGAAGATCTTTTCTGGTCTTATAAAATTTCAAAGCTCTACCAGAAGAACCACTTGAATTAATAGGCACTAAACAATTTTTACTTAAACCACTTAATAGATTGTGTATAAATCCGGCTTTGATCCCTATTCGATTGGAATATTTATGATTCCTTTGATCAATAAATAATTTATCATCACTTAAAAGATCTACTTTAGAAACCGTAAAATCAAGATTTTTTAAGAATGGAAACAAATGTTTAGAGTCTGCAGGAACAGTAGGTATTTTATTCTGATAATAACTAACATTTGTTTGAGCATGTATCAGCATATCCCTAACTTTCAATGGATCTACTTGTTGTGGTGCAAAAGGAGAATATATTACCTTTGATGAATAATGAGACCACATTCCACTAATCCAGAAAAAAAATCTTAAAAGATACTTATGCAAAAAACGCATATCGAAAGTTTCTATAGGGAAAAAGAAATATAATTTTTATAAAAAAAGCCCAAGCTGCACAAAAACGAATAAATTCAGATGTGCAGCTTGGGCAAAATTATTTTTTGAAACAAGATTCTGCTCTATTTCTCTTCTTTGTCATCAAATACTTCAAACTTAACTGTAGCATGTAACTCTTTATGAAGTATAACAGTGGCAGTATATGTTCCTAACATTTTTACATCTTCAGGAAGTTTGATATCCTTACGATTTATTTCAACACCAAAAGTCTCATGCAATATTTTTGACATTTGGATAGTAGAAACAGAACCAAAAATCTTTCCGGATGTACCAGCTTTTGCAGGAACTTTTAATGTAGTCTGGTTTAATTGTTCTGCAAGAGCTTTAGCTTCTTCCAGAATTTTAGCAGCCCTTTCTTTCTGTTGAATAATTTCTTGCATCAAGCTATTTTTATTTGCTTCATTAGCTACAATTGCAAGACCTTGTGGTATAAGATAATTTCTAGCATGACCAGCTTTTACATTAACTAATGATTTAGCCATTCCTACATGCTCAACATCTTTTAATAAAATAATTTCCATGATATATAATCGGTTATCAAGATTCAAAAACAATAAATAAAAACAGTTCTTATCTACTTCATATTATCTGCTACATAAGGTAACAAGGCTAAGTGTCGAGCACGTTTAATTGCAGTAGATACTTTTCTTTGGTATTTCAATGAGTTTCCAGTGATGCGACGTGGAAGAATTTTTCCTTGTTCATTGATAAAATTCATCAAAAAGTCAACATCAGTGTAATCTATAGCTTTGATACCATAACGGCGAAAACGACAATATTTATTACGTTTTAGACCGATTTTAGGATTGCTTAAAAATTTTATATCTTCTCTAGTTGCCATAATTAATAGCTTTCATAATTTTAAAAATGTGTTGTCAGGAATCTACCCTTCAACTTTTGCTTTTGTTTCTTCCGTTGTAATTTCTTCTTTTACCTTTTCTACACTTTCAGTGTTAGAGTTAGAAGAATCACTTTCATCCTTTGGTGTTTCTTTTTTATTAAACTTACCAGCACGTTTATCAATATTATATTGAGCTCTGTGTTTATCCACCTTAATAGTTAAGTAGCGCAATATATTTTCATCACGGCGAAAAGCTAATTCTATTCTTGGGATTACATCACTACCCTCAGGAGCTTTGTATTCAACCCAATAATAGGCGCCAGATGTACGCTTATCAATCGGATAAGCTAATTCAAGTACGCCCATTTCTTCCAAATGTATAATCTCACATCCTCCACCTTTGAGGAAATCAAGATACATTTGTGCTGTCTGTCCAATTTCATCACCTGACAGAGTGGGATCGATGATGAATGTAGTTTCGTATTGTCTCATTACGATAAAAAATTTTAAATTTTATATGGTTATAATCAATGTTTAAACGGCTGCAAAGATATGATTATATTTTTAAAAACTGAAATATTATTGAACTGATAATCAAAAAAAATAAAAGCAGTTAAAAATATTTCATTATATAACAAATAATTTAGCTGCTCTTGATTGAATACGCCAATCAACTGGCTTATTTTTCATGCTTTTTAAATAATTATTGGCTTTGGAAAAATGTTTGTTCCCCAAAAAAGAATTTCCTGCTAGTGGAGAAGGATGCGCAGATTCAAGAATAAGATGTTTCGTCGAATCTATAAGTTGAGCTTTCTTTTTTGCAAAATTTCCCCATAGCATAAAGACAATTCCTTTTCTTTTATTTGAAATCTTTGAAATAACAGAATCTGTAAATTCTTCCCATCCTATTTTTCTATGAGAAGCAGGCTTTTTGTGTTCAACAGTTAAAAATGCATTTAATAAAAAAACGCCTTGACGAGCCCAACTTTCAAGGTTGCCATGGTCAGGTTTCACAAAACCATCTATATCTTCACACAATTCCTTATAAACATTTCTAAGAGAAGCAGGTATTTTAGCATTAATAGGCACAGAAAATGACAATCCATGTGCCTGGCGTGGATTATGATACGGATCTTGTCCAAGAATTACAACTTTAATATCTTCTAAGGGAACCATATTAAAAGCACCAAAAATCATAGTTTTTGGTGGGTATATTGTTTTTCCTTCTTTCCACCCTGCCTCTAAATAAGCATTTATACCAGAAAAATATTCTGAATTAAATTCTTCAGAAAGATTTTTTTTCCAATTTGATTCTATTGTATAATCAGATAAAAAACTCATGGGTATAAGAAAAAAATATAGGGTAAGAAGAAATCACAAATTGAATATGGGAAATTAAAAATTACATGGTTAAATAGTACTAAGAAATTCTTCTCCCATAAATTCTAGATCTCCTGCTTGAGCATGCATTATCAAATCGTTTTTAGTAATTTTTGATAATTTATCTGAGGAGCTTACCTTTTCAAGATATAAATGAATATCTGCTTCTTTATCACCTATACCTTGTAAAAGCATATGATTTCCGACAAGACTAAGGGTAAAGGTTCTTTCTCCTGTACCATTTAATGGGATCCCATTAATGGTCACAGATTTTGAATCCTCCTTTTGGATACTGTATAACATTCTTACACCATCAAAACCAGGGTTCAATACCATTATTCCATGATTTACAATAGCCACACAAATGTTTTTAAGTAACCCAAGAATTTTTTTCTCCATTTGGGATGGGATCTGAGCAAACATTTTATTTTTAGCAGCAGTAGTTTTAATATCGGCAGCCCAATAATTACCAAAAAATTGATTCAGGATTTTTGATTTTCTATTTGCTTCAAAATCACCTTGCATATCAAGAATTAATTCATTTTCTTTTTCCTTGAGAGCTTTGGCAACAAATTCTTCACAATAGTCTTCAATACATTCATCAGCTTCTAGGTGAAAAATATCACTTGCTTTCTTCCAGTATTCGTATGCCTTTTCAAGATCACCCTTTTTTTGATACAATTTTCCCATACTAAAAAAACCTTCAGCCTGAACTTCTTCGTCATCTATGTCAAGCATTTTCCTAAAGGCCATTTCTGCTTGGTCCAATTTACCAGCTTCTGTAAGGATAGCTCCTTTTTTATTGAGTAATATCCAACCTTTGTCAATTACAATACCCAATCCAACATCGAGGAAAGTTACAGCAGCTTCAATATCACCATCTTTATATCTAGCCTGAGAAACACCTATATAGGCATCAGTAATTTTAGCATCCAATGCTAAAACTTTAGAAAAATCCTCTATAGCTTCAGAATTTTTGGCCTGATTTAACCTAACCCAGCCTCTGTTTAAAAAAGAATCAATAGCAGCAAAATCACCATATATCTCATGATCTATCGATAAAGTAAATTGTTTTTCTGCAGACTTATAATCTTGGATGCTGAATAGGTAATTTCCATAAGCAAAGTGACGACTAGGATCTTCGGGTGCTAAATCAACCCATTCTGAATAAGCTTTTGAAGCCGCAGTAGAATCGTTATTTTTTTTATGAAGAGATATTTTTTGAAGCCACAAATCTGTATCATCAGAATTTTGTTTAATCGCAGTATCAATATCAGTAATTGCTTCAGGGAAATTATTAAGATTAGTATAAATAATGGAACGGATCTTATATGCATCACCATTTTTCGGTGAACATTCTATCGCTTTATTTAAATACTCCAAAGCAATTTCTAAATCATCATCATTTAGTGCATAAACACCCAAAGCAATAAGTGAATTGATATGAGTTGGGTTTGAATTTAGAATTGATGTATAAATTTGCTTTGCTTTTTCTTCCTGATATAATTTTGCATACATCAAGCCCAAACGAGCCTTATAATCAAAGTTTTCAGGGGCAACATTTATGGCTTTTTGATAATAATCTACAGCACTTGCCATATCTTGCTGAAAAAATAATGTTTCTCCCAGATAGTAATAACCAAAACCTTCATTAGGAAATAATTCTATTGCTTCATCAGCCAAATCCTCAGCCTCTTGATAATCACCATCTTCAAGCGCATCTAATATATCTTCCAACAACGCTTCCTTCTCCGTCAAATCCTTGTTTATCATAATTTTATTATATAATTCTTTTCAGCAAGAAAAGAGGAATGTTACGAATATATCCTCCAAAAGATGTAAGTTATACAATTGTTGTTATATATAAAAATCTTAGTATAATTTTTATACATACCTAATGTAAGAAGAATTAATACCAAATTAAGATTAAAATTTATAAGCTTAAATGAAAAAACTTCTAATGTATAAATTGTCAATTCTAATTGTTCATTTAACACACATATAAAAAGTTAAAGATAAATCCAAGAAGATTTAACAATCTGCAACTAATGTCTAATTTTGTAGATAAAAGAAAAATTTCTATTAGTTAAAAAATAAAAAAAAGCAGTAAAAAATCCTCACTAATGGTAGATAACATTATATTGAATGTTTAAAGTTCTATCATTAAATTGAACAAGAAAGGTATATATGTCTAAGAAACCCGATAAAACCCTATTCTCAAAAGAACAAAATGATATACTTCCTGTTGATTATCCTATGCCGATGGTCGAAGAAATGGAATTATGGC
This sequence comes from Saprospiraceae bacterium, assembly GCA_022448945.1. Taxonomy (GTDB): domain Bacteria; phylum Bacteroidota; class Bacteroidia; order Chitinophagales; family Saprospiraceae; genus Aureispira. The sequence goes on along the minus strand of JAKVCV010000013.1, from coordinate 30,796 downwards.
CTATTCATAAACTAAGCTTGGAAAAAGAAGAATTTATGAAATATGCCTCTGAATATGCTAGCCAATTAATCATAGACAAGAAGCGAAAAGAAACACTAAGTGAAGCAATTGCTAAGGTTTTGTATTTAGAGCGTATGCGTATTATAAATAACCCCTGGAAAGTTGACCCTCCTGATGAACTCGATTTTTGGAATGACATTAGAAAGAACCTTTTAAAAAAATCTTTGGACCAAACAGAAGAAGCTGTTGAAGATCACAATCGAAAATTACTGACGCGAATAACAGAGAGATATATTAGAGAAATAATGAGTAATTTCAAGATTACTACCTACAAAATGGCTCAAAGGTTTCTACCTATGTTATTTGGTGCTATTCTTAATGCTTCTAGTCGTTTCCGTTCTCATAAAAAACTCCAACGAAAACTACAAATAATAGGAAATGTAAACACTATTCGTTCATTGATACCGAAAGGAACTATCGTATTAGTACCGACACACTTTAGCAACCTAGATTCTATACTTGTAGGCTGGGCTGCTGACCAAATTGGACTTTCTGCCTTTACTTACGGTGCAGGTATAAATCTCTACAACAAAATATTGGGGTATGTTTTCCCACGTCTAGGTGCCTATGGCTTAGATAGACGCAAAAAAAACAACTTCTATCTAGAAACCCTTAAAGTATATTCACAACTCAATATAGAAAGAAATGTACATAGTATTTTCTTCCCTGGTGGAACTCGTTCTCGCTCTGGAGCTTTAGAAAACAAGCTTAAAATGGGCTTATTGGGTACAGCCATAAATGCTCAGGGAAATTTGTTCAAGAACAATAAAGAAAATAAAATATTTATTGTCCCTGTGATCTTAAATTATCACTGTGTGCTCGAAGCAAAAAAATTAATAAATTCTCACTTGGAACAAACCGGGAAAGAATTGTATTTAATAGAAAAAAAAGCCTTTGGTGGAACATTTAATTTCCTAAAGTTTTTTTGGAAATTTTTCTCTTCGAATTCTGAAATAGTAGTTAACTTTGGTCAACCAATGGATGTAATAGGAAATTTTGTTGACAAAGATGGTAGAAGTATTGATAAAAATGGATCTCCAATTGATCTAAAAGGCTACTTTGTTTCAGATGGTAAAATAATGCATGATGAACAACGAAATGCGCAGTATACAAAAATGCTTGCTAAACAAATAATCAAACGTTATCATAAAGAAAATGTAGTCCTAAGTAGTCATCTAGTCGCGCATACTGCTTTCAATATATTCATCAAACAATATCCAGCTTTAGATTTATTTGGTATCTTGAGATTGCCAAAAGATGATCGAATTATTTTAAAGGAAGTATTTTATAAAAACATAGAATTGTACAGAAACCATCTAATAAAACTCAATAAAGAGGGTGAAATTAGACTATCAAATATTGTTAAAAATGGCAGTATTGAGGAATTGACTAAACATGGAATTGATAACATTGGAATTTTTCATGTTCAAAAAGCTTTGTTCTTCAACAAAGAAGGTAATATTAGCAGTGAAGATATGAACCTATTACTTTACTATCATAATCGTTTAGAAGGTTATAATTTATCAACTAATATTGAATTAAAAAACACAAAGTAATGATTAACCAACTATTGTTATTTTTTTTAGTTGCATCCCTTACTATTTCCTGTACCAATGATGAAGATAGAGCGTGGAACCAAGCTTTGTTTAAAAATTCTGATCTTGCCATAGATTCATTTATGATTAAGTACCCTAACAGCAAATATACCTCTGAAGCTTCAGATTTTAAAGAAAAACTAGCATGGGCATCAGTACTTGAAACTAATACAGTTTATAGCTACAAAAAATATCTTGCAGATTATCCTAGTGGCAAATTCAAGGATTTGGTACCTCAACAGCTAAATTCTATATTATCGAATAATATTAATTTGGATGAATTAACTAAGAGCACTTTCATTGGAAAAATAAATTATGGAAGTTATGAAACACAAATTCTTACCTTTAAATTTGCTAATATTTTAAAAGACAGTTCTGGAATTCGTTTTTTAGCTAAAATTAATACCTCTGAAATTCGTAAAGATATAGAAGGCCGAATTGACCCTGACAATTTTTTAATTATGTTCATGGAAGATCCAAAAGATAAATCCATGCTTAATATTACTGATGGAAGGGCATATATGAAAGAAAATAAAATAATTTTGGAATCCACCAATATTAACCAATATTGGCATCTGGTAAAGTACAATGAATAATTTTTAAAAAAATTTAATTTTTTATTCATTTTTTTAGAATCACATTTTTTACAAATTACAACTTATGAAAATATCATATTTAGTATTCTTATCAGCATTAATAGGCTTACTTTTTAGTGCATGTAACAATTATCAAGATGAATATAACGCACTCTTAGAACAAAATGCAGCAGATCAGAAAAGGCTACATAAATTGGAAGAAGAAGACCGTTTAGTACGCGGTGAATATACCCTTGCAATTGAGACGATCAATGCAATTGAAGATACCCTTCGTTCAATTAAGATGAACGAAAACGAAATTCAAAGACTAACAAAACAAAAAGAATTTTCAGGAAATTTATCTCAACGAAAAATTATTATTACAAAACTTCGTGCTTTAAGAGATGCAAATGAAAAAGCGCAGAAAGCAGCTAAAAGTATGCAACGGAGAATGAGATCATACCAAATAGAAAATCAACAACTCAAAAAAATGATCGCTCAAGCCGAGTCAAGAATTATAGAAAAAGAAGAAGATCTTAAAGATGCACGAGAAATTATTGATGACATGGAATTTGCCTTAGCAAAAATGGAAGGTCAGTTAACTGAAAAGAGTGGCCAGCTTGACGATGCATATAAAGACCTTAAAGAACGCAATGAAGAACTAAATACTACCAACGATCGTCTAGCTTCAACTATAGAAGATCTGAATAATAAAAATACCTTTATCGATGAACAAGCAAGGGCATATGTTGCTTGCGGTGATAAGCGAATTTTGAGAAAAGCAGGAATCCTGAGTAAAACAAGTATGAAAAAACTAACTAAAGATTATCAAAAATCTGTTCGTGAAAATGGTGATCAAATTGATTATTTTAACAATGATCAGATTGACTGTGGTGGTGATGGTGATATCGTTTATGTACTTCCAAATAGAAACAAAGATTCTTATACTGTAGAGGGTGGTGTTTTAATCATTAAAAATTCAAAATTATTTTGGGCTACTGACAAGACTGTTGTACTTGTCAAAAAATAATCTCTTTTTTTGATTTTACCTTAAACTATACAAAACATGCAATTTAATGTTTACTTATTAGGACTAATAGCATTATTTACACTAAATGCAGGTTGTGAAAATTACAAAGCAAAGTTAGAAGAAGAAAAAATCAATCAACGCCTTGTAAAAAACAAAATGGCGAATTTAATTGAAGAAGAAAAATTGATAAGTGGCGCATATGAGAATGCAATTGGAACACTTAACGAAATTGACAAAACACTTAGTGAAATAGCTTTTAGAAATAAGGAGATGGACCGATTGATTCTTAATAAGAACATGACGAAAGACGCAACGCAGATTCAATTGATAATGACAAAACTTCAATCGTTAAAAGATGCAAATATTGAATCTAAAAACAAAGCAAAAAGACTTAGGTCTCAAGCTAGAAAATATAAAGTTGAGAATGTAGAGCTTAAAAAGATGATTGAACGTCTTGAAATAAAATTCACAGACATCTCAAAAGAAGTTGAGAATGTTCATACAACTATTGCAAATATGAAAATTGCTCTAGACAAGTTAAAAGAAGAAATTTCCGACACTGAATCTAATCTGACTGATGCTTATGCCAAGCTTAAAATTAAAACAATCAAACTAGAAAAGTCAAATGCAGAACTTCAAATTATTTTAACAGATTTAAAAGAAAAAAATAATTTTATTGATAAAGATGCAATGGGTTATATTGTTTGTGGAACTAAAAAAGTTTTGCGCAAAAATAAGATCCTTAGATTACTTAGCAATAAAACTCTAACCCCAGAATATCAAAGTAGAGTTAAAGAATTAGGAACTGCCATCAACTTCTATGATAGTGATCAGATCAACTGTAGCGATGGCAATATTCAACAACTTTTACCACAAAGGATCTCAGAATCATATAAGATAGAAGGTGGTCTTGTAACTATTCTGGACAAAAAATCTTTTTGGGTAACCTCAAAAACTATTGTTTTAGTCAAACAATAAAATCAATAGAGCTATTATCTTCTATGAGTAATATAAAAATCCCCAATATACAATGAACAAACTCATACAAACAGAAGATGGTTCTCACAGTATACATAGTAGTCAATTTAATGTCAACTATCATTCCTTACACGGAGCAATCCAAGAGACCCAAACAGTATTTATTGATGCTGCTTTAAATTTCAAATCAGCATATAAAAAACAGATTTCAATACTTGGAATTGGTTTTGGAACAGGATTAAATGCATTTATGACATATCTTGAAGCTAACAAACAAGAACTGGATATTAAATACACAGCAATAGAAGCCTACCCTATTGAAATGCATTTAGCACAACAACTAAATTACCCCGAATTACTTAATGCAAGTTCGGAACGAATGAGTTTTCTTGAAATGCATCGTTTTAAAGAAGAACTTTTTAGAATGTCTTTAAATTTTTCTTTTTATAAAAGAATTGCTTTTTTCGAAGACCTTGCATACGATAAAGAATTTGATATTATTTATTATGATGCATTTGCCCCTTCATCACAACCAAAACTATGGGAAAGAAATGTTTTAAGTAAAATGTATCAGGCGCTTAAACCAAATGGCCTCTTGACTACCTTTTGTGCGAAGGGCAGTTTCAAAAGATGTCTAAAATCAATAGGATTTAGAGTAGAGGCTATACCAGGTCCTATTGGAAAACGTGAAATAACCCGTGCACATAAAGATTAGTCAAAGTTCTCTATTCTTTAGCAAATAAATTGTAGTTTTGCAGGATATTTCTAAAAATAAAAATTTAAATTTTAGGAATTCATAATCCAACTTTAAATAAAACAAAACCACCAAATATATAAATCATGGGATTAAAATGTGGAATTGTGGGACTACCCAATGTCGGTAAATCAACGCTTTTCAATGCACTATCATCCGCTAAAGCATTAGCAGCAAACTATCCATTTGCTACCAAAGAACCGAATATTGGAACTATTACAGTACCTGATGAAAGACTTACTCAACTTGAATCTATTATTGTTCCCCAAAAAGTTATCCCCACAACAATTGATATCGTAGATATTGCTGGCTTAATAAAAGGAGCAAGTAAAGGCGAAGGTTTAGGCAACCAGTTTTTGGCAAATATCAGAGAAGTAAATGCAATTGTACATGTTGTCCGTTGTTTTGAAGATGGAAATATCGTACATGTAGATGGTGATATCAATCCTGTCCGAGACAAAGAAACTATTGATTTAGAATTGATTTTTAAAGACATAGAAACTGTTGAAAAACATTTACAAAAGCAAAAGAAAATGTCAAAAACTGGGGATAAAGCTATCCTTAAGTTGGTTCATTTACTCGAAAATGTACTAAAGCACCTTGAAGAAGGTAAACCAGGAAGAAGTTTTGAATATGAATCTGAAGAAGATAAAGCCTTTGTAACTCAAATGCAATTATTAACAACCAAATCTATTATCTATGTGTGCAATGTAGATGAGGAATCAGTAATTGATGGAAACAAGTACACGGATTCATTTCTTGATGCGATAAAGGAAGAAAAGGCTGAAACTATATTTGTTAGTGCCGCTATAGAAGCAGATATTGCAGAATTAGACAACTATGAGGAAAGAATGGAATTCCTTACTGATTTGGGTCTTAAAGAACCAGGAGTTAATAAAGTTATTAATGCCTGCTATAACATATTGAATCTAATTACATACTTTACTGCTGGAGAAAAAGAGGTACGTGCGTGGACAATAAAAAAAGGCACAAAAGCACCTGGTGCTGCTGGTGTTATACACTCAGATTTTGAACGTGGATTTATTAAAGCTAAAACTGTAGCTTACAATGATTTTGTCGCTAATAATGGGTGGAAAGGAGCTCAGGAAACCGGTACTCTACGGCAAGAAGGCAAAGAATATATTGTTGCTGATGGTGATTTAATGGAGTTTATGTTCAATGTATAAAAAACAATAATTATAAGTTGTTCTTTAAAACGTCCAACGCGCCCTTAACATGTTTTGCTGCATTCATAAAAGAATTATTGATATAAATTAATTTACCATCTCTATCAAATACATAAGTAACTCTACCTGGTGTCAATCCAAAAAATCTTTTTGGCACACCAAACAAATTACGGACTTCATCATTTTTATCACTCAACAATAAAAAGGGCAATTGATGTTGAGAAGCAAAATTGGAATGGGATTTTGAACTATTGTGACTTATCCCGACTACCCTAATTCCTAGTTTCTGAAATTCATGATAATTATTCCTAAATAAACAGACTTGTGCTGTACAAATCGGAGTATTATCATCTGGATAAAAAAATACAACAACTGGCTTACCAATCCAGTGAATACTTCTTACTTCATGATTATTCTGATCTTTTAAAGAAAAATCAGGTAATGAATCGCCTTTTTTAACTTTAGCCATATTATTATTAACGATATCAATAAAAAATATTTTACATATTTGAACAAAGTTAACTGCATTTATTATAATTTGCAGTAAATTGTAATAGTTTATATTCTTTATATAATCTATAGAATACTAAGAATTTTATTTAACATTACTCTAATTAAAAAGACATGGGAAGAGCATTTGAGTATCGTAAAGCTCGCAAAATGAAACGTTGGGGGCAAATGGCAAAAGTATTTACAAAAATCGGTAGAGAAATTGCTTTAGCAGTTAAAGAGGGCGGCCCTGACCCTGAAAGTAACCCTAAGTTACGTATAGCTATACAAAACTCTAAGGTTGCCAATATGCCCAAAAAGAATGTTGACGCTGCTATTCAAAGAGCTTCATCAAAGGATGCTGAAAATCTTGAAGAAATCGTTTATGAAGGATACGGCCCACATGGTATCCCATTTATTGTAGAATGCCTAACCAACAACACGACACGAACAGTTGCCAATGTGCGGTTTTATTTTTCAAAAGAAAAAGGTTCACTAGGAACAAGTGGTTCTGTTAGTTTTATGTTTGATAGAAAAGGTGAATTTATATTTGAAAAAGGTGATCTGGATATTGAAGAACTTGAGTTAGAGTTAATAGATGCTGGTGCAGATGAAATTGAAACTTTAGATAATAAGATTTATGTTTATACAACATATGAAGACTTTGGAACAATGCAAGCTGCCCTCGAATCATTGAATATTGAAGTTCAGGAAGCCTCATTACAACGATTTCCACAGGTTACAAAAGAATTATCTGAAACAGAACGTCAAGATATAGAACAACTTATTGAACGATTTGAGGATGATGAAGACGTCCAGAAAGTTTTTCACGGAATGGCTTAAGATTCTATAGTTATCTTTTTATCAAATCTCATTTATTAAATCTTAATCATTTTTTTTCTTTTAAGTTAATTCTTATTAAAAACTAATTATGTCGGCACTTATACACGAATTCCTAAAAGAAAAAGCCGATGAATTTAACAATATTGCTTTTATAAAAAATGATCCTATAAGTATTCCTCACAAATTTTCCAAACTTCAGGATATAGAGATTATTGGCTTTTGGGTGGCAATGCTAGCTTGGGGGAAACGTAAAATGATTATCAATAGTGGCAATAAACTCGTTGAATTAATGGATGGAGCTCCATATGATTTTATTGTTAATCATCAGGAAAAAGACAGAAAAAATTTCCTAACATTTAAACATCGCACTTTTCAGCCTCTTGACACATTATATTTCTTAGAATTTTTACAACAGTATTATAGCATACACTCATCACTTGAGAATGCCTTTAGTCAACACATGAAAAACAATGATAAGACTATTGAAAATGCATTGATAGGGTTTCATGAAATTTTTTTTTCACTTCAAAATGCCCCAAATCGGACAAGAAAACATATAGCAACTCCATCTAAAAAATCTACATGTAAACGTTTATGTATGTTTTTGAGATGGATGGTAAGAAAAGATGACAAAGGCGTAGATTTCGGACTATGGCAAAAAATCAGCCCTCATCAATTACTAATGCCGCTTGATGTACATGTTGACAGAATTGGAAGAAAGTATGGTTTAATTAGACGAAAAGCAACTGATTGGCAAACAGTCCTTGAACTAACTAATAATCTACGAAAAATAAACCCTGAAGACCCTGTTGTATTTGATTATGCTTTATTTGGCCTGGGTGTCCTGGAGAAAGATACCTTTGGCTAATTTCTCTTTTTACGGAGAATCATTAAAATTATCTGGATATAAGATTGAATACAGAAAATAATTCAATCTTTTAAAATTTTTATCACTTACTTATACCAGGTTGTTTGTTTGCAGCATAAGAAATAGACTCGACAGAATTTATTCTCCTTGAACATTCCTGTAAAGCTAATTTTTTAGTTATCTCCTTTAATTGTCTGCTAGGATTAGTTATACTTATATTCCCTATTGATGGCACCATCAATTTTAGTGGAATCAAATCTTTTTTGACTTCTGCTTTATCAGTAACTTTCACATTAATCTTCTCCAAATGTTCTACATTAGCTAGGATTAGATCTTTATATTCTGTTTGAGCACTAATCTGAACAATCAAAAGGAAATAAAAAAATATTGTTTTCATGATCATAATTTTAAATTTTAGTTCGTTTTATTTCTATTATAAAATATTATATAAACAAAGATGCAACAATCAAAAAGTTCATACATTGATAAAAATCAATTAAAAGAAATTCTAACATAAAAAAAGCGATGCACAAGTGCATCGCTTTTTACCATAAAACCAGTTTTTCATTATTTACAGTTAGTTAATTTAGGTTATTAAAGTAATTTATAATGATTTTAATTTAATCAAAAACGGGATATAAAATTTTATTTATTCTCAAGCTTAGAGTAAGAAATTGCTTCTATCTCTTTTGTTTTCTTTTCAGTATATATGCGTTTTGTTAACTTTTGAACTTCAAATGTAGGGTTTTTCACCACTACAACTCCAATCATAGGTATCGATAATTTCAATGAATAAACCTCTGACCCTTTAGACTTTTCTATAGGTACAATACTTTTCGAATGAATAGAACATTCAAGTATATCTTTATTGTTTAAGTTTGATTGTCCATGTAACTGTACAATCATAAACAAAAAAATCAGATGGATAAATAAGGGTTTCATAAATATTAAAATTTATATGTTATTATTTAGGTTGTATTGTTAACACAAAATTGTAAAAATTATAAATACTATACATTGACAAATATCAAAAAGATACTAATTGTAAAAAAGCGATGTATTGCCCAATACATCGCTTTAGTAATTACATTTTCCACTAAAAAATAACAGTTAATCTTCATCGAGAAATCATAAGGCTTTAAAATGGTTATATAATCGCTCTAATCAACAGTTTCATAGGTTTGTTTAGTGTTTCTGGTCTTATAAATTAGGTAGTTAAAAGTAGTATTTTCTTAATTTGACCAATTATAAACCAAAGATGCATCAATTAAAAATACTTTTCATTGACATATATCAATATTGGGTAAGAAATATAAAAATACTTAAAAATTTATATCGATTTCCTTTGGATAGCTAGCTATACATGATATTTATTAGCTAACATTTAGGTGAGCTGAATGGAAGAGGTAACAATTATTCATTTTGAATACTATAAATTCAGTAGAAACGATTTTAACTTATCTGTTGCTATTCCTCTATGACTAATTTTATTTTTATCCTCTGACGACATTTCAGCAAAAGATTTAAATTTTCCTAGAGGTAAAAAAACCGGATCATAACCAAAACCAAATGATCCACGTCTGTTTTTTAGGATTGTCCCATTGACTATCCCTTCAAATGTATATTCTTTCCCATCAAGAATTAATGCAATAACAGTTTTAAAATGGGCATTTCTATTTTCTGTAGCACCTAATTCTCTCAATACTTTATCAATATTCGCATTCGCATCTTTTTCAGGACCACCATATCGTGCAGAATAAACACCTGGTGCACCATTCAAAGCATCGATTATAAGACCAGTATCTTCTGAAAAGCAATTTTTCCCATAATTTTCATAGACATATCTTGCTTTTTGTAAAGCATTTCCTTTAATTGTTTGTTGAGTTTCTGGAATCTCTTCTAAACAACCTATATCCATAAGACTCAAAAATTTATAATGTCCGTCCATGATTTTTTGAATCTCTAAGACCTTGTTTTTATTTGCTGTTGCAAAAACTAATTGGTTCATAATCTATTTATAAATTAATATAGAAAAATCTTAAAATTAATTCTTATTCACTGCTAATTTTTTAAGTTCAGTACTGACTTCTTCTCCCAGATAATTGTCTATTAATTTGTGAATCACATATAAAATAGGAATAAACAAAATTGCAATTAAAACTTTATATATATAATTCACTGTTCCTATAGAAAACAACATTTCCATTGTCCAATTTGACCCCAATACAAAAGCTATATAAAGAACCAAATAGCTATCAATAAATTGGGATACTATTGTAGAAACTGTAGCTCTAAGCCAAATTTTATTATTTCCAGTATATTTTTTCACCTTTCTGAATACAACAGCATCAACAAGCTGACCAACAAGAAAAGCAACTAATGAACCAATAATAATCCACATTCCCTGTCCAAAAACCGATGCAAAAGCAGCTTGCATGTCAGGAACCCCCTTATCAGTGTAGGCTACTACCCACCAATCAGTAGGTGCTAATCCGATAGATGCAAAAACCATTATAAAAGCATAAGCTATTAAACCAGCAGCTAAAAAAGAAAGAAATCGAACTCCACTCACTCCATAATATTCATTGATAACATCTGTCATAATAAATACTACAGGCCACAAAAGCACCCCTGCAGTAAAATTAAGTGTTCCTTCACCTCCCATTGGATCCAAACCAAAAGGTGCAAGACCAAAAGTGTCTTCAAATGAAAAAATTTTTACACCAATAAATTCGGCTATAAAAGCATTGGCAAGGAAAAAACCTCCTAGTAAAAAAAACAAACGATTACTCTTAAATTCCGTTACTCTTTTTTGTTCATCCGTATTAACTGTTGCTGATAAAGATATAGCATCATTTTTTTTCTCTGAATTCATATAATTTAATAATCCACATTAAAATAGCTTAATAAAAAGTTATTAGATTTATAAAGAGTTATTGTAAAATACAAATTGGGATTAACCAATGTTACTCGAATTATAAAACCAGTAAGATTGAAAATAAGCAAAAAAAAATGAATTTAAACTATTAAGAAGGGTATTCTTTAATTAAATACAAATCATTTTGGTATCAAAAAAATGAATAATAAAATTAAATTGTAGTATAGTTTAAAGGTTTCATTCAAATAGAATCTGTATTAAATCAAAATTACAATCTATTTTCAAATTTTATCATAATTCTTTGTTACTTTTGCGTTAATTTAGCCCTATTATGGGCATGATAATTTAACAAGATTCTGCTATTGTAATATACCTATAAATACTAATCGTCTGGATCCTAAAATATCAATTTGAAAAAAAAATATTTAGTCATATTAATTATCCTGTTAGTTTTAATACTAGATCAATCACTTAAGTTATGGGTTAAGACGAATATGGCATTGGGTGAAAGCTTTGAAGTTTTGGGTCTATCTTGGTTCCATATTCACTTTATAGAAAACCCTGGAATGGCATTTGGTATAGAATGGGGAGGTCATCTTGGGAAACTTGCTCTTAGTATATTTAGAATTTTTGCTATTTTTATTATTGGTTATATTCTGGTTAAAATGGTAAAGCAAAATGCTTCAATAATTGTTTTAATGAGCATATCTCTGATTTTCTCAGGTGCCATCGGAAATATCCTTGACTCAGTTTTTTATGGATTAATTTTTTCAGAAAGTACAACTACTGAAATAGCTGCACTTTGGCCAGAAAATGGTGGGTATACAGGTTTTTTACTCGGAAAGGTAGTAGATATGTTTTATTTCCCGATAATTGATAGTAACTGGCCTGATTGGATACCTTTAATAGGTGGGCATTCCTTTCAGTTTTTTGAATTTATTTTCAATATTGCTGATACTGCGGTTTTTACTGGTACAGCTATGGTATTTGTTTTTTATAAACAATTTTTTAAAAACCCTGACGACATTAAAAAAGAAATACAAAAATCTACTGACGAAGATCTTAGTGAATTCACAAACTAATAACAATCATAAAACTTGAAACGATCACATTTTGTACTTGCATTAATATTTTTTATTCTATTATTAGACCAAGTATTGAAGATTTGGGTAAAATTAAACATGCCCTTAGGAAATTCTTTTAATATTCTAGGTTTAAGTTGGTTTCAAATCCATTTTACTGAGAACCCAGGAATGGCTTTCGGAATAGAATTTGGAGGTAGTTATGGAAAACTAGCCTTAACAATTTTTAGAATTATAGTTGTTATTTTTATCGCGTACTTCTTAAAAAAACTAATACAAAAAGAAGCTACTTTTCTATTATTAGCATGTATATCCCTAATTTTTGCTGGTGCAATAGGCAATATCCTTGACTCAATTTTCTATGGTGTGATTTTTTCAGATAGCGGCACTTTTCACTCTCCAAAACTGGCTACCTTTATGCCTCAAGAAGGTGGATATGCCCCAATATTACATGGTAAAGTAGTTGACATGTTATATTTCCCTTTATTTGAAGGATTTTGGCCTAACTGGATGCCTTTTGTAGGCGGAAAATTCTTCATGTTCTTTCAACCTATTTTTAATATTGCTGACAGCTCCATTAGTTTTGGAGTTACAATGGCTATTATATTTTATAGACGTTTTCAAAAAGAATTGGAACCAGTACCGGAAATTAAAGAAGAAAATTGATATATCAACGCTATTCAAACTTTAGATCCTTTTTTTACTATAATTAATCTTCCAATAATAATTTCAAGAAAGGTATTATTGCCTTTACTCTCTTGGAATCTAATTCAGCATTAAATGTTAAGTCTGTTTTGGATTTTCCCTCCTTTACAATTTGTAACATTTTTTGTCTTTCTGGTGTAGAATATTTCGAAAATGTTCTTCTAAGATTTGGCAACAGCTCCTGAAACTCATCGTCATCAAGATCCGTAACCCAAGAATCAACAATTTCCCAAAATCCAGGGTTATGTATTAGTAAAAGACCACTCCCATGTAAAAAACCTTCAATCCAACCACTAGCAACAGATCTATCTACACTTCTGGAAAGTGAAAATTTCATGATTTTAGAAACCTGCTGAATTGAAAAGGCGCTAAAATCAAAGACAATTCTTGTAACAGCACCTCTGATAAGTCCTCCTACCCTTTCATTATTAACAAGATGTTTTAGTGTTTCTTTCCAGAAAACCAAATGTTTTTGATCATCTAACAATATTAAAGCCTGATTTACAGATAAAATCTGTTCAAACATTTTTCTATCAGCATTTTCATCTAATGAGGTACAAGAAGCAGACAAAGAGATACAAATTCTGGGTATTATTCCATTCATGACTACATTTACCATACGAATCTTAGTATTTCTTACATCACCATAACGATGAATATGTACCAATGATGGTAATGCATTCATCATATGATTAATATCCTGTGTTATAGATGCCAGGTTTTTAAGTTTCTCTACAAGTGCACTTAATGCAGAGGGCAAATCAGCATAGATTACTTTCTCAAGTAATTTTGTAAGTTCCATCAATGTATCTGACTCAGAAGACTTTTTTATTACCCAATTTTCAGTAGCCTGAAATACAGTATTGCCCCACATGCCAGCTTCAATTATTTGAATCGCAAATTCTGGTTTCCACTGCATTTTCCAATATTCATTTTTTGTACTCAACTCTCTACCTGTAGCTATATCAAGTATTCCCCAATTAATATCTAATAGACAAAGCCGATGGAGAAACTGGCTTTGCTTTAAATCATGTTCTTGTCTCAAATCAAGACTACCCCTTGGCTTATTAGAAGATGCCTTCAACCATTGTACTTCGACCTTTTTATATTTTGATAGTTTTAGTGTTTTTATATTAAATTCTAAATCATTTTGTAAAGGTATTGTAGGAATACCAGAAGGAACATTTCCCATTTTGTCACCAATAATCAATTTTTCACGAACTAACTCCAACTGACTATTATAACCTCCAGAAAAGATAGTGATGACCGCCTCAGATAACTCATCAATTCCAGGTAATTGAAGTCCACGAATTGAGGCTAGAGTATTTGCTAATCGTACTGCTTCAATTGTATGAGCAGAACTTGTATCTATATCTTCTTTAATGAAAAGTTGCGAAACCATAGACATCCATACTGATGTAGCCTCTGATCTATTTATAAATAACAATTCATACCATGCAGGAGATAGAACTCCAGCTCCATAGCCACTAGAAGTAGCAATTTTATTATAGGACCAGGGAATCCATGTCGCTTTTGTATTTACACGTGGAATACCTTTGATTAAATCATTATCTTCTTTAATATTATAATCAGTGAAACATTTAAGAACAGGACAGTGCCATGCTCCACATACTACGGCTATTTTTTTATAACCATTTTTTATTGTTTTTCGTAAAACCTTACGCATATAAGCTTCTCGTAATAAATTCAATGCTTGTCCCTTCGTTCCAATTTCATCCCTTAAAGTCTTTATCATTTTATTAATTGCTTCAAAAACATCTTCATTGGGATTGCCTAATTCAAACATAACTTCCCACCACCGTTCACTATCTTCATAACCTGCTAATTGAGCCATATAACCCAAAGGATCCTTTGCAATAACCTGTGCATCTTCAGATATTACATCTTCATTTTTTTCTATATCTGCTAACTTTTCAGGTATAAGATCCAATCCAAAGCAAAGAGACTGAGGCAAATCCATATGAACTACAGGAGTAGAATGTCTAAACGCAAATAAAAAAGTCTGCCATTCGGGTGAGAAAAGAGTAAAAGGATAGTATACTGCTTGTTGTAAGTTCTTTGGATTATAAATCAAAGCAGCAACAGGTGGCATTAATCCAATATCATTGATATAAGGCAACAATCCATCAATTTCATTTGCACCTTCAAGTAAAATCACATCAGGTTGCATTAACTGCAATGCCTTTAACAAACTTTTGGAAGAACCAGGACCATGATGCCTTATGCCAAAATATTTAATTTCCATTTATACAACCTTAACCTTAACTTTTCCATCCATTAAATGCAATGTATATTCACAACCTTTATCTAATTGATCAATGCTATTTAACATTTTTCCATCATCATCAACAACAACTGTAAAACCTCTTGATAAAAGTGTATTAGGATCTAAAATTCGCAATTTATCCTCTAGACTTTCTAAAACTTGGTGGGCTAATTTAAAACGATTTTTAATTCCGGTTTTCATTTGTTGTTGTAACAAAGTAATCTTTGACTCTTCAAGTTGTAGTTTCTGCACAACATTTTGCTTTATATCTAAAGCATACTGTAAAAGGTTAGTCTCAAATGTCAATGATCTTTGTAGCAAAAATTCTGCAACAGCTGTTGGTGTTTTTAGTTTCTGATAAGATACAAGGTCCGCTAATGTTTCATCAATGTCATGACCTATGCCTGTCAATACTGGTAATTCACAAGTCGCAATTGCAACACATAAATCATAATCGTCAAATCCTATAAGGTCAAGTCTTGCCCCTCCTCCTCTTACGATTACAATACAATCAAAATCTTCTTTTCTTTTCTCAATCTTTTCTATCTGAGAAATAACTTCTTGAGGAGTATTTACTCCTTGAACAACTGCTTCAAAAATTTCACAATAAAATTTATATTGATGGGGATTAGAGTTTAATTGTTGCAAAAAATCCTGTAAACCAGCAGCCTTAGGAGACGAAATTACAGCAACTCGTTGCCATACTAAAGATACTGGTACCTGAGCGTTTAAGAGCGTAAATTGTTCTGATTCTAATTGTTTAAGAACTTGTAGACGTTTTAATTCCAATTGACCTATAGTAACACTTGGGTCTATATCCTTAATGTTTAATTTCATTCCATATAATTCATGATACTCTACATGTACTTTTATTAACACCTGTCTGCCGACTTGTAGAATCGACCAAAGAGAATCACCAATTTTCTGTTTAATTTGTTCCAAAGCACCTTTCCATATTACTGCTTGAGCCCTTGCGTGTACCTTATAATCATTTCTTTCTACTAAAGCAATATAAATATTACCCTTGGAGTTTGTTACATCAGAAATTTCACAATTTATCCAGAAAGAATCACGCATATTAAATGCAATCACTCGTTTTAGATGTTCATTAAGTTCAAATAAGGTAAAACTATTTTTTATGGTTGTTTCCATACTTTAATTTAACATGAATGGTAGGTTAAAAACATTTAATCCTCAAATTCGAGAAAAAATTTTGTTGTATTATTTTGTTTTGTGAAAAGATGTGGATAATGTCTTCTCATTTCCACTTCAAATTTTTTGACAGGGACATCTGCATATGTTCCATGTTCATAAATGTATTCCATAAAAGGATTTCCCTTCTTATCAGACTCTTGAAAAATAGCATCATTTTCACCATCAAACAAAAGAGGTTCTACTCCATATTTATGACACAATTCCATATTAAATACAGGTGTAGATTTTATCCATTTATTATTTAGAAATATTTCGGCATAACCATGAAAAACCAAAAGATCTGTTTTAAGAAACTTTTCAATATTTTGAGTACCTAGATGGTTGCGAACATTACTGTATCCTGTCCTACTTGGTATTCCCATAGAACGTACACAAGCAGCAAAAAGATTAGATTTTTCAACACAATAGCCATATTTTTTTGTTAATAGAAAACTTGCTTTCATTGCATATGGCTTTAAATTAATATGATATGGATTATATATAAAATCATCCCTTACACTATTATATAAAGCTATTACCTTTTCCTTTACTCCTACAATTCCTGAGATTTTTTTCTGTGTATAAGCTATCACTTCAGGGTGATTACTATCTGTAAAAAAACCTGGTCTTAGATATTGCTCCAAATCGTTCATATTATAATCCTCAGAATAAAAAAAAATTGAAACTAAGTCAGATCAATAAGAAATCTGAATGCAGCTAGATTTTATATATATAATCCTCCATAAATGTCTTTTAACCTATTTAACTTTGTCACAGATTGACTTAAATACATTTAAGGTTTACAAAGCACTCCATAAAAAACGAAAAATTCTAATAATTACAATATAACCAAAAAAAAACCATCCTGCATATTATTAGGATGGTTTTTCAATATAAGTTATTATACTATTTATTGTGTGACATTTGCCTCAATATCATATATTATCATGTCGTCAGGAACGTTTCCATATATATTTAAACTTGAAGCATAAGCAGGATCTACTTTAGCCTTGGAAGAATCAAATTTAAATGTAATATATCCTTTCTGTCCTGGTTTAATACTTCCTCTTGTCCAATCAATGGGTTCTGTACAAATACAGCCACCCTCCAAATGAAAAATCTTGAAATCGTTTTTACCTGTATTAGTAAATTCTACAGTATAATTCTTTACTTCACCAAACTTTACAGGGCCAATTTTCATGAGCGGCTCCATAAAGCCAAGTGTTGTTCTTGGCTTTTCAGCAACTGATTCATTGGAAGAATTATCAACCGTGGTTACATTATCATTTAACTTTTTTTTTCAGTTTCTGAGTCATTAATACCCAAATTACCTTTTACTATTTTAAACTCCACACGACGATTAAGTTGACGTCCTTCAGGATTATCAGAACCATCAGTTTTTTCATTTTCAGCAACAGGTTCAGCCTCACCAACACCTTTTGAAATTAATCGATTTCCATCAATACCGTTTTCTTTTAAATATGCAATAGCTGAAACAGATCGTTCGCTAGATAGAGTCATATTATATTCATCACTACCTTTTGCATCTGTATGTCCAAGAACTTCTACGACCATCTCAGGATTATCTTTCAATGTTTGCAATACCATATCAAGAGTATCAGCAGCACCCTGACGAATATTTGATTTATTAAAGTCAAAATAGACATTAAAAAAGACTGGTGGTGGAATTAAATACATTTTCTGTATCATTCCCAGGTCTTTTTTTGCCACTACCCTAGTATCAGCCAAATAACCTTCACGATTAGCAAATACTTTATAATCCTTTGAACGAGGAATTGCAAAAGTAAATTCGTTACCTTTTGCCATAGTTAATTTCTTAATCTCATCGCCAGAAGAAGCATCATATATGGTTACTGTAACACCATCTAATTTTTCATTAGTTCTTTTATTATATGCCTGAACTACTAAACCAAGTTCTTTTATACTTACTTTATCCCCAAATTCCATAGGTTTAGTTAAATCCAATCCAGCAGCTGTTAAGGCTTCTTTAGTCGCATCAATAGGAGTAGTTCCATCTTCGTGACCTTCTTTTTTAGCTAAAACATCATATGTTTTACCCATTTCAAGAATAAAAGTATAATCATTACCTTCAGTATTTGTTTGTTCATCAACAACTTCTCCGGTAGCTTTATCTATTAATTGAACAGTAGCACCTATCATAGGTTGACCGGTTTCAACATCATTAACGTCAACATTAAGTATAATATCGCAACGTTCAGGCATCAAAATAGAAAAAATATCATCACAGCATGTTTCAGTTTTCATTGAAATAGTACCTGGACGATTCGATAAAATATAGCCATAGCAATCATCATTGCCAACCTTATTCATGATAAAATGAAAATCATCTACATAGGTATTAAACCCTGCTCCAAGATTAACCACTTCACCCATTGTTCCGTCAGGAGAACGAGTAGATCTGAATATATCCCATCCTCCAAAACCAGGATGCCCATCAGAACTGAAATAAAGATGCCCATCTCTTTCATCATAAAAAGGGGTTAGGTCATCACCTATAGTATTTATTTCTTCTAAGTTCAAAGGTTGTTTGGTAGAACCATCTTCATTCAATTCAGCATACCATATATCCATACCACCTTTTCCACCTTCCATGTTAGATGAAAACAAAAGGTAATGTTTACCATCCCAAACTGCCAAAGCAGGATCCTGACAAGAGTAATCATCAGAATTGAAATCTAACATTGTTGGTTCACCTAAAGTGCCATCTATATATGTAGACACAAAAATATGACTATTTTCAAGATGGTTTCCAACGAGTTGAGCTCTTACGAAATAAAATTTAGAATGATCTTCATTAAAAGTCGGTTCTACAATGTGTGATCCTTCTACTTGAATAATTTCTGCATGAAATTCTTCTGCTGGCTGCCATTCACCATCTGAATGCTTAGCAGTATAAATTTTTGCGTGTTCGTGATCTGCATCCTCATCTGTAATGATAATTGTATCGGTTCTAAGGGATGTATATAAAATTTCTTCACGGCCTATAGGGAAAGCACCACCTTCTGTAGATGGCGAATTAACATTGGGTCCAACATTCTCTATTAATAATTCTTCTCTTGGATCAGGATTAAGTTTAGCATAATTGGCACCATCAATCTGTATTTGAGACATTTTTCTATAATAATCAGCTCTTGGAGCATCATCAGGATATTCAGCGAGAAATGCATTAAATTCAGTAATACAATTATCATAATCACCTGTCATTTTCATGGCATGGGCATGTTGATAACGACTAAGCGGATAATGATGGTCTTTGTCTAGATCGACTAATTTCTGCCACCAGTCCGCTGCACTTTTATAATCTCTCAAAGCCTCATATGTATTTGCTATTTTACTAACAGCATCAGCATCTTTATTATCATGTTCATAGGCGGACATAAACCATTCAAGGGCAGTATAAGCATCTTTTTTATCAGCTTGTTGATCTCCAATTGTATGTTTCATCTCAGCGGTAGGTCTATTACCTACAGGTTGGGCAAATACTTGTTCAGTAACAAAAATAAATGCTACAACTAATATTAATAAATTATTGAGTTTCATTATGAGAAAAAGTTTAAATTTAAATTTTTGGATTACTTAAGTATGTTAAATTAAGAATAGAAAATTTAAAATAAAATTTTCTATTCTTAGTAAGAGGGTATTTAGAATCGTGGGCAGAATAAAACATCCTTAATAATAGGAACTTTATATATCTTAGCTACATAAGAAAGCGCAACTTCGAAAGCCATACCTGTATTATTATTGAATGTTGGTACTTTATAACTAAGTCCTTGAGCTTGTGTGTTAATATCATAAGCAAAGCCAAACTTAAGTCCTTTGATATCTAAACCAACTCGGATAATAGCATCACCACTTGCGCGGTATCCTCCACCAACAAATAACGTAAGATCTTCTTCATCGTTAAAATGAACACCTAATAAAACCTGTGCATTAAAATCGTAAGCGCTTAGCCCTTCTCCTTGACCCGTTGTATTTAACATGTTTTGGAAGAAAAATAATGGCTTAAGAAACAATTTTTTTGTTAAGGTAACAGTACCAATTAGATTCGCAATAATTGTCATTGGCAATCTTGAATCTTCATTGTTCAAACTGTAATTAGGGTTTGTAAAATGATTAAGTGATATACCACCTTCAAATCCAAATTTTTTAGCCCGGTGACTTACCGACACACCACCAGAAAAATCGGGCATTGTTTTCGAAGCTTCTCCAGATGTGTATAAAGGATCTCCTGCTCCCAAACCCGTCAGATCCTGTTCGAAGGTGAAATCTCCTTTTATACTATGTTGCAAAATTCCACCTTGCAGACCAAAGGAAACAACAGTTCTTCCTTCAGAACCTAATCCTAAATGATAGGCTAATGACAAACTTGCTGCTACGTTTGATACATTTGCAACTTTATCCAAATAAAATGATACACCTACACCTGCCCAACTTTTCATTGTTTTGTTCTTGTCCTTTGGGGGAATACCAAAAGGAACATCAATAAAAGCTGAAGGAGTCTGGAAACCTGAAAAATTAGTAGACCCTGTAGATAGTGGTGGTTGAGATTGGACAATAGACATTCCCGCCCATTGTGTCCTGTAAATACCTCCAACACGGAAAGTTCCTGCAAAAAAACCAGTTTGTGAAGGATTCATTTCTAATGGAGCCATGTCAAACATCGTATAATGTACGTCTTGTGCCTGACTGGATGTACAATAACTTATCAAAAAAAATAAGAATAAACTCTGTAAAATTTTCATCGTTTAAGTGGAGTTTGAAATACGAATACCGTAAATTAATTCAATAATAAATTTATACCGCTATAAATAATCGTTGTAAATATACAGTTTTTATTTACAGAAAGCATCTAAAATTGTCTATTAGTTTGTAACTTTTAACAAAAAAATGATAAAGAAACCAATCTAAAAGAAACAAAATAGAAATTAAATAAATAAATCTACAATTCTTTTAAAATGTTTTTATTAGTCTAATGTAATCACTTACATTTAATTATGATAAAAAACACAATTAATAAGTAATACAACGCTAATGTAGGCTTTTTACTTATTATTTTATGACTTAAGAAGATTTATTTAACATAAATAGTGTATAAAACTTCATTATTTTGTATTCATAAATAAGGGGTCTAAGAAAAAAGATGAAATAATTGGATGTCAACTTATGAAAACAATGTTGCCAATTTAGACCAAATATGTACATTTACTATTTACTTAACATTAAAATAAGTTACACTACTTAACTGTTGAAAAACCCACTCTAAATCTACCATATGTTCATGTTGAAAAGATTGAAAAATTATTATTCAGTTGTTTTATGGACAACATGTCTAACGCTATCATGTAATGATGTTAACCCTGATAAACCAAGGGGTTTCTATGGCCCTGCTTTAAAAATTGTTCCTAGCACTCCATCCGATAGTAATTCATTGTACAATCTAGTTAAAATGGAAAGTTATACCTATACCCGATCAAAAGCTATATTTAGTCCTTTAGGTATTCGTTTAGGTGGGAAAACTCCAGATGCTGATAAGAGAATATCTAAATTAACAAAAAAAGGAAATCATCTACATTTAAATATGGATAATAAAGAACATTATATTAGTAATGAAAATGTTTTTAATTATGAGATTAAAAATGGCAAACATAAATTATTTGCGTTTATCTGCCGTTCATATAATGAATCCATAAAAAATGACAATGCTATTATTGCGAAGGAAATCGAAGTTTTCAATGGCGAACTGATTAAAAGTAAAAATTTGGAATTAGCAGACATTGTATACAATAGTCCGAGAGGCACTTACAAAAATTCTAACACAAAAAATATTGTTCTGGATTTCGTTCTTATAAATACAGATTTACATCAGGAGGGGAATTGCGTTCGAATTACTATCGATGAATCTAAAGAATTTATAGTGAATAAGTGGCAAGCCTATTATATTCAAAACACACAACCAGGAAAACATACTGTCAAATTGGAACTCCTTAATGCCGCTCAGAAACTTATTGCAGCCCCAGTTTCTCATGATTTTACGGTAGTTATTGAATCAGATTCTAAATAATAATTTAATGAATGTAAAACTTCTAATTTCATTTACATGCATATGCCTGATATTACTTAATTGCCAAACAAATGAATATCACGCAAAAAATATAAACACAGCTATGGATTACAAATCAATAGATACTATAGCTCAGTACAAATTAGATACTTCTTTGCACTTAATTGATAGAGTGAAATCAAATTCAGATATAATAAACAAAACTCAAATCAATAAACAACAACAATCTGATATACCTCTGAATTACCCATGGTTAGATTTATATTCTGATTCAATGGCTTTAGTAAATCAAATAACTTTACCAAATGGCTATAAACGCCTTCCTTTTAAAAAAGAATCATTTCCACATTGGCTTAGATATTTACCACTTCATCCTAAAAATAAAAAGGTTATGTTGTATAATGGTGAACAAAAAAATTACCAAGCTGGTGCATGCAGAGTCATTAACATAGATATTGGAAGTAGAGATCTTCAACAATGTGCCGATGCTATAATACGTTTAAAAGCAGAATATCACTACAGCAACAAAACATATGATAATATTCGGTTTAATTATACAAGTGGTGATAATATTAAATTTTCTGATTGGTCGAAGGGCATAAAACCTAAACTAAAAAATGGTAAAGTTTATTTTAGCAATGCTACAGGAACTATTAATACCACTTACAAAAACTTTAGAAAATATCTTATAAATATTTTTTGCTACGCAGGAACTAACTCATTGTCAAAAGAATTAACAAAAAAAAATATTCGAGATATACAAGGAGGTGATATTTTTATTTGGGGTGGATTTCCTGGACATGCGATCCTTGTAGTTGATGTTGCGGTACATGAACAAACTGGAAAAAAAATATTCCTTTTGGCTCAAAGCTACATGCCTGCGCAAAATATTCATATTATTAACAATTTAAACAATAAACAAATATCCCCGTGGTATCATGAAGATTTTGGTGAAAAACTTGAAACACCTGAATGGACATTTGACAGGAATTCATTAAAATCGTTTTAATAATAGGGTTCGTACGCTTTATCTAAAAAAAGCATTAAATAAAAATAAAAAACACCTTTAGGATGAGAACAGGAATTCGATTAATAAAAAATGCAAACAAATGGCCAGATCGTAAAGCTATTATTTCAAATAACAAATCTTATACATACCAAAATCTACTGAATAGTTCAGAAATCGTTGCTACCCATCTTTTAAGAGAAAAACATGATCTGGCTGAAACAAGAGTATGCTTTTTAGTAACACCCGGGTTTGAATATACTGCATTGCAATGGGGTATATGGCGTGCAGGTGGGATTGCTGTTCCATTGTGTGTTCAACACCCGTTGCCTTCATTAGAATATGTAATTAATAATAGTCGATCTGAAATACTAATTGTTGATGAAAATTATATTGAATCGATAGATCCAATAATCAAACAAAAAAAAGTAATTGTATACAAGACCTCTGAATTGTTTGTCAAGAAAACTCTTGCTTCTTTACCAATAATTGAAGAAAATCGTCGTGCATTAATTTTATATACAAGTGGAACAACTAGTCAGCCAAAAGGAGTAGTAACTACACACGCAAATATAAATTTCCAAATTGAAACACTCGTCACAGCCTGGAGATGGCAACCAAATGATCATATTGTTAATGTCCTACCCTTACACCATGTGCATGGGATTATAAATATTATGAGCTGTGCTTTAAACGTTGGCGCCTGTTGTCAATTTGTAACCAAATTTGATGCTGGAAAACTCTGGAACTTATTCACTATGGGTAAAATCAACTTATTTATGGCTGTTCCTACAATATATTTTAAATTAATTGATTACTGGGTAAATGCTTCGGCAGAAAAACAATCACAACTAAGCGACGCTATAAGTTCATTCCGTCTTATGGTTTCAGGTTCTGCTGCTTTACCTGTTCCTGTCTTAGAAAAATGGCGCCAAATTAGTGGTCATACCCTGCTTGAACGCTATGGTATGACAGAAATTGGAATGGCGATATCAAATCCTTTTGAAGGTGAACGTCGACCAGGACATATTGGACAGGCATTACCAGGAGTAAATATCCGATTGTGGAATGAAGACGGGATTGTAGAAGATGAAAATATTGCTGGAGAGATTCAAATCAAAGGCCCTAATGTTTTTCTGGAATACTGGGAAAAACCTGAAGCTACTAAACAATCATTTACAAATGATGGTTGGTTTAAAAGTGGTGATATTGCGTTATTATCTAATGGTTACTATAAAATTCTTGGACGAGACTCTGTAGATATTATAAAATCAGGTGGTTACAAAATTTCTGCTTTAGAAATTGAAGATGTAATTCGAAAACACCCTTCAATAAATGACTGTGCAGTTGTTGGAATACCTAATGATGAATGGGGAGAAATCGTATCTGCATGTTTAGTTATTGCTAAAAATAAGAAAGTGGATATAGAAGAAATAAATTCCTGGTTGAAAAAACAAATTGCACCTTATAAGTTACCAAGAAAATATATCTTCCTTAAAGAATTACCACGAAATGTATTAGGGAAAGTGACTAAAAATAAATTGAAAAATCAATTTTGATTTACAATTTAACATAACATAAAAAATCTAATAATTTGGTTCTTTTACATATATCTTAAAAAGTAGAAAAATACTAAAGAGATAATAATTGAGTAATCTAATTAATCAATATGTTTTGAATATGTCTAAAGATTAACACATAAAAAAGTATTGAATAGTTAAAATTTTCCTAATTTTGATCTTAGACTCCTAAACTCGTCCAATAAACTCGGCATAAACGAAAACAAACTAAAAACATAATAAACTAATAAATCAGTATGATAGTAACCACTTTGCATAAGCTTAAACTATCCCTGTTCATTATTTGCGTAATTTTTCTTTATAACACCTCTAGTTGGGGACAGGCAAGAATTGAAGTTAAAGTTGTTTCAGTACAAGTAACAAATAATGTTGATTGTGACGGTTTTTTTTCCGGTAACAGTGATTTTGTCATTGAATACATTGCTACAGATAACACCTTGGGTAATTCAAATAACAATCCTACTTTTTTTGGATTTTTAGGAGATTTCAACTATGCATATAAAAATGGTGATAATGGACCATGGACTTTAAACGCTCCAAATGGGAACATCAATCCATCTAATGGTATTTTCTTCGATCACGATTATGTTTGTGGAACAGACGTGCCAACCAGCATTAATATTAATTGGCAAGGGTATGAAAATGATGATCCTATTTTTAATTATAATTTAACAACCTTATTCTCTGAAGTGCGAACTGGTGCACAAAGTGGAACCATCGCTGTACCTGCTACCCCAGGCACCAATACACAGATGTTGTCAGCTAATGGCTCTAGTGGTTGTGGTACACAAAATTACCGTATAACGCTTGAGGTTACGCGTAGTGCACTTGCTGTAACTCCTGCGCCCGATGATATTTGTAATGCTGTGCAACTACCTACCAATAATTCAACACAACAATTTGGTTGGTGTGGCAACCTTACCTTAGAACCCAACGAACCTCGTACAGGAAGTATTAATTCTCATGGATCAGCATGGTTCTATTTTACATGTCCTGCTTCTGGTCAGGTAACGATTGAAACTGATTTAGGGACAACGGATTTTGGTACAGAATTGGTTTTATACCACGCAGCTGATGGCGCTGGTTGTGTTCATGGCAATAATAACTGGGCTGGATTTACAGGTGTTAACCCTTTAAAAAGTAAATTCCGATATCTATCCTATCAAGGAAATTCTGATGATGATATCCCAATCTTCAATCCAAATGCAAAAGCAACAGCACATTTTGGAGATATAACAAATGTTTTTCCTGCAATCCGTGATGGCCATGCTCTTATAGCTGGGGAAACCTATTATATACAACTTACTACTGATGAAAATGCTAGACGTGGTTATGTAAGTCTTAGAGTAGAAGACATAGGTGGTTCGCCTTTCGAACCTCATGACATACCGTGCCAAGGAACAGATGTAACAGCTGATGCTCAATCTACAACTGTAAGAACTGAAGCAGGAGGACAACCATTTTCAACTCAACTTTACAGAGGTACTTTATTGGGAGGTGCTGTTGTTAGTGACGAAGAAATAGGTGCTCCTTATAGTGGAACGGATGCAACTCAATTCAAAGCATATGAATATGTTCCTACCCTATCAAATGGTTTGGATGGTAGTATGTGGATCCAGTTTGTTGCTCCTAATAGTGGGCGTATATATTTTGAAGCTGATATTGACAATGCTTTGCTTAATGAAAGTGAAAACTCAGCACTATATGCATATGACCCTCAGTTTGCGATGGGTACTCCTTCGGACCTTTATTGTTCTAATATAGTACAGATCGCTGATGCTGAAGGTGGCATAGGAGGCATTTTTGGTGGTAACCAGACTGCTATTATCATGCAACAATGCCTTGAACCTGGTTACACTTATTTCGGTATGGTTGACCCGCAAGCGGCTACTACAGCAGATGAAGCTGAAGTTTGGGTATATGATCCTAGTGGTTCAGACCTTGCCAATAATCCTCCACCTAATGATATACTTTGTTTAACTTTATCAGATACACTATTTGAAATACCTGTCAAACCTGCTACCCAAACAATTCCTTTTTCTGCTGTAGCTGGTAGCAATACAAATGCCTGTATAGAAACACTAGCAGGAGAACCATTCTCAAATAGTAACCCAGCACTTCGTGCTGATCAAACAGTATGGCACTACTTTACAGTACCTCCTTCTGGGGTCGTAGAAATGAAAATACGTGCATATATTGGCCTTGACAGTTTAAATTACGCAATTTACCCTCTTTTCCAAGATAGTTTGTGTTATGGTGGCTTACAACCAGCTACATTCACAACGGATGGAACTCAAGCCACTAATCAGATTAATGCTATTGCTATGGGTACAACTAATTTTACGGGTGATATTGTAGGGTTATGTTGTCTCACTCCTGGTACTGTATACGCAATACAACTAGATGGAGGTCACCCTGGAGATATAGGACAATATATTATTGAATATATCAACGAAATAGAAGTATATGCCGGTGATGCTGAATTCTACACAAATAACTTAGACACTTTCAATTACCTTGCAGTTGACACTGGATATATATGTTTTAGAGACACACTATTCCCAAGTGTAATGGTGGATCCCTTAGGAAATTCTACAACCAGTATAGCGAACTGTATGGATATTGGCTTTGTTGTCCACGATAGTCTTAATATTCCAGATTCAATTATAAATGGTAATTTTACTTTTATTGATTCTGTTTACCTTCAGCCTCATTATTGGGTAAATGATGGCAGTAATGTATTTTCGAATAACAGTGTACATTATGTGACTCCAATGGCTGATGAACAAGCGACATGGGGACAACTAACCTGTCCCAGTGCAAGTGCCGAGAATGGTGCACCTTTTGTCTTTTTACAAGAAATTATTTTAAATACTACTTACAACTCAACATCCTGTCTTTTGGATTGGACTGCTACAGGTGGACTGCCTGCCTATAATGGTAGCTTATTTAACTTTATCATTACAAACCAGGCTGGTGATACAGTCTCTCAAGGACAAAGTGCAAATGGTTTTACCAATCAATATCAACTTACTCAAGCAGATACATTAACTATTGTTGTTTGGGATGATGTAGGATGTAATGTAACTTCTATTGTTGATGCAACACCATGTACTGACCCTTGTATTAATCATCCTGTATTCATTACACCTGACCCAATTGATAGTACAGTTTACACCTGTTACCCGGGTGGAGATTCAGCTTTGGTTACTATATTTTTAAATGGAGGTGAACCGTCTTTAACCGCTGGACAGGCATATACATCAACTGTAAGTGGCTCTACAACTCCCAGTGGTAATGGTGTATACAATACTTTAGGAACTGGTGCTCTTACTCCTACTCCACTTACTTTTACGGTAATGGATGGCGATACATGGATAGTAACTGTTCTGGATATAAATGGATGTCCGGATACTGCTTCAGGGACTTTCGATTATAATCTTATGAATTGCCCTGATTATTGTTTACTTAATCCAATCGTTAGTTCTTTCAACTACAATTGTAACATAGATGGTACCGCACTGGTAGAGATAACTGTAGGTGGTGGACAACCCGCAATTGATGGTTCTAATTATTCTGTAAATATAGGAGGTTCTACTGTCTTTGGTCAAAATTTCCAAAATGCACAATTACCTGGTGTTATAGGTGGTACAGCAGATTTCTCCTTTATTGTAAATGATGGCGATAGTTGGATTTTTGATGTTTATGATCTTAATATGTGTACTGATACATTACAGGATATATTTGTTTTTGACACCACGAATTGTCCTCTATGTACTATGCTTCCAATACAATTTTTCCCCGACCCTGTTGATAGTACCGTATATACATGTTCTCCCAATGGGACAGCTACAGTAACATTATTCCTTACAGGTGGTGCTCCTTCTGTAAATGCTGGTCAATATACTGTAACTACTACAGGATCGAGTGTGGCAGGGCAAAATGGCACGTCACAACAAAATGTTGGTCTTTACTCATTTACTGTTGCTGATGGTGACAACTGGCAAGTCGTTGCTATTGATACGAATAGTTGTACTGATACGATATCAGGTACCTTCCTGTATAACCCACTTAATCTGGACGTATTTGCTGAACCATATATCTGTTACGTAGATAAATCTGCAGACGTAACCTTACGCATTAGTGGAGGAGTTCCATCAACTGACGGATCAAATTATCTGGTCACTATTATAGGCTCTACAACACCTGGTGCTTCAGGTTATCAAATTCCTGTAGCAGGCACTATCAATGATACAACTGATTACATCTTCAATGTTCAGGATGGTGATAATTGGGTCGTGATAATTACAGATAATAGCAACTGTGGAATAGATAGTGTTAGTGGAACTTTTTTGTGGAACCCCATTAACTGCAGTAATATATGTAACGATACTGCCTATATACCAACTGCTATAAATGGTGGCACAGGTACTTATAACTACATTTGTGATTCTTATGGTAATGGTCTATTAAGTTTACAACTTACAGGAGGTTTGCCACAATTAACAAATGGTAATGATGACTATATTGCCCAAATTACAATTAACGGATCAACTGCAAATTATCTGGTTAATTCAAATGGCAATTCAGCTACACTTGATATTAATCTTTCAAATGGAGATGTATGGTCTGTTGCTGTATCTGATGCTTTGCAATGTGATACAGCCTCTCTTAATGCTACATTTACAGCTGTAATTGCTGTAGCAAATGCTGTTGCACCACCAGACATGTTGATTGGCCAATTTGCAACACTTGACGGTTCAAATAGTACTGGAAATATCGATACTTATTCTTGGAGTCCAACAATAAATGTAACGGATCCAAGTGTACCAATAACAACAGTACAACCAATGACCACAACCTACTATAGTTTATCGATTTCTGACACTCTGGGATGTGAGGATGTTGATTCTGTTTTGGTAGAGGTTGGTCGATGTATTCCTTTCCATGCTGGATTTACTCCCAATGAAGATGGTGTGAACGATTTGTGGGAGATACCCTGTCTGAATTTATTCGACAATCAGGTACTGGTATTCAACAGATGGGGTCAGCAAGTATTTGAAGCAGAAAATTATGATGGAACCTGGGATGGAACAAACCTTGGACAAGATGTTCCTGATGCCACATATTACTATGTAATTACTGTATATAATCCACTATTTGTTAATCCGGTTATTTACAAAGGAACAGTTACTATTATGCGATAATTTTTATGTTTTACTAGTATCTATTTTTACTAGTATCCAATTAACATTGTTTTTATTTAAACAGCATCTTATTGATAAATATATAAAATTATGAGAAACGGTATTATTATATTTGTTAGCCTTTTTGTCTTATTTAATCATTCAAAAGCGCAACAAGATCCATTGTTTGCTCAATACAATACAAATGCATTTCTTATTAACCCTGCAATTTCGGGGTCAGAAGGGAATCATACAATCAACCTTTTTCATCGCTGGCAGTGGGTTATGTTCCCAGGTTCACCACAAACTTTTGGTTTAACATATCAGGGAATTGTAAAAGACCTTCATGGAATCGGCGCCATGATTTTCGGTGATGTTACTGGGCCTACCTCTCGT
>JAKVCV010000012.1 GCA_022448945.1 Saprospiraceae bacterium | reverse complement strand
GGAGATTATGACTTATATCTCATAAAAACAGATAGTAATGGTGATGTTCATCCATAGTTAGAATTTCATTATTAATAGACTCTATCATCTTCAGAAATAGATTAGTTTTTTTGATACTAATTAGAAATATTATAACCCCAACTTCAACCCTCAATCAGTTGTGAGTTAGGCTTTTTCTTTGTATTCTTTTACCTTACTACCACCGAATACCTACAACATCTCTTATAGTAACCTGTTAGGAGGTTAAAATACACTAAATTTACAATGATAAAATTGGTAATAATGTGTTTTAATTATCCCTATGTAATATAAAGATATTCTATCAAAGATGAAAGTAGTGAGGTACTATGAATGGAGGTTACCCTTTTTTAGATTGAACACTATTGAATCAATATCTTTTTCTCAATACTGCCATCATCATATATTTCAATATATGGAATGTTGGGTTTAGGTTTTATTGCTCTTCCTAAAAAATCAATTGTTTTAATTAACTTTTTATTTTTACTAATAGGAACACCACTTAGGTTTAAAGTAGAATTTTGAAGTATAATGGTTACAGGATGAGTACAAGTTGAATTCATATCTGATAAAACTAAATTTGCATTTACAACCGTATTATTAGCGAAATTATTAGAATTAAAAGTTACTTTAAAATCAAAATCTATGGTGTCTCTGGTCGAATTTTGAGTGAGGTGTGTAAAAATGTGACAGTCTGAATTTGTATTTATTGAACCACTAACATAACTGACACTTATTAATGAAGTATCAAGCATTAAACAGTGATTTGGGTAAATCATACTCGTGGAGTCGTTATAAAAAATAGTATTTGCAATAATATCATTACTTGAAGAAACATAAAATGTGTCCTTAAAGTATGTTACATTGTTACAGTCAATGATATTTGATTGAGAAGAGGAGTAGCTAATAGTATATAGGTTAATGATAACTATATATAATATTGAAAGATGTTTTTTCATAAACCAAATATAAATAAAAACTTATACCTACTCAATTTTGATTTATACGTATGGTTCAAAAAAATCAAAGTGATGTACTCATAGATTCTCGTAATAAGGCACTTTGATTAGACATTTGATTATACTGTTGATTTAAAAATTTGACAGTAATATTTCTAAATTCCGCATTGACCTTAAATTCATCGATTATTTCTAGAACATCATAATCAATATTTATGGACTTAGAAGCATCAATAATAACATTGGTGCCATCAGGAATTTCACTAAAAGTTCTTTGAATGCTGGCTTTATTAATAAAGGTTACATCTTCTGCTAGCACTAATACTATCGTCCCATCTTCTTTAAGGTCACGTTTGCGTTCAAAAACAAAGGGTTTTTTATAGTTGTTATAGAGTATATGGAAAATTGCTACAACCATACCTAAAGCTATTCCCATTAAAAGATCTGTAAATACAATCCCTAAAATTGTAACGATAAATGGAATAAACTGAGTTTTTCCTTTTGAATACATCTCTTTGAAGAGTGTAGGTTTTGCTAGTTTATAGCCAACCATAAATAATATAGCTGCTAAGCTAGATAAAGGTATAAGATTGAGTAAATTGGGAATAAACATTGCTGAGATCAATAAAATTATACCATGCAAAATAGCAGACATTTTTGTTTTACCTCCTGATTGAATATTTGTTGAACTTCTAACAATAACCTGGGTAATAGGTAATCCGCCAATCATACCTGACACCATATTAGCCACTCCTTGTGCTTTTAGTTCTTGATTTGCTGGTGATACACGTTTTAAAGGATCAAGCTTATCTGTTGCTTCCAGACACAATAACGTTTCTAAGCTTGCTACAACAGCTATAGTAATACCAGTAATCCAAACAGCAGGTTTGATAATGCTTGAAAAATCAGGTGAAGTAAATTGATCTTTAAATTCCTGAATGTTATTCGGTACGGGAATAGAAACAACTTGTTCATTTGCCAAACTAAACCCTGGTATTCCCTGAAAAAGTAAATTTAGAAAAACACCCAAAATGACTACAACCAGAGGAGCTTGAACCAGCTGAAATAATTTTATCTTTTTCATAAACTTGAATTCCCATAAAATTAAAATTAATAAAGATGAGATTGTAATGCTAATAGCTCCAAAATTTAAAGCATCTAACATGTAATATAGTTCAGAAATAGTATTATGTCCATCAGGTTGTTGAAAAGATAAGCTTCCTTCATAGTCCTTGTCATAGCCAACCGCATGTGGGATTTGTTTTAAAAAAATGATGATTCCAATTCCTGATAACATTCCTTTTATAACAGAGGATGGGAAATAATAACCAATAATGCCAGCTTTAGCAAACCCTAGTATAAGTTGAACTAAACCACCTATGACTACAGCCATTAAAAACACTTCAAAGGAACCTAAGTCTTGAATAGCAGATAAAACGATTACAGCTAACCCCGCAGCTGGGCCACTAACCCCCAAAGAAGACCCACTGAGTATTCCTGCTACTATTCCACCAATAAAACCTGCAATAATTCCAGAAAACAAAGGAGCGCCTGAAGCTAATGCTATGCCAAGACACAATGGCACTGCAACAAGGAAAACAATTATTGAAGCGGGGACATCATGTTTAAGATTCTTAAAAGCACTTAATTTTACATTTTGCATAGTCAAACTGTCAATTAGATTTAAATAATTCAATATTAATATCAGAAATCATATTTGACTGCAAATATAAGAGTATTTATATGATTTAAAAACACTTTAAAAAAACTCAAATGTTAATTTCGTCTTCAACCATAACTTTGCGCTTGCTAATTTTATTTTTAAAAACAGCTATAACATAGTAATATTTGAAAGCTATAAAAGGAGTCTTCAAAAAAGACTTACGATTTTTTAAACTTTATTGCGCTTCGATTTTTAGTCTCAAAAACCAGAAAATACAAGCCTGAAGTCAGCTTATCTGTAGAAATAATATTGTTAATATTTCTAAATGTGCCTTGTTGTAGTTTTTGACCCAATGCATTACAAATGCTGTAATTAATTGGAGCATTAAAATTATTGAATTTAATATTCAATACCCCTAGTGTAGGATTGGGGAAAATAGTAACATTGATTTTGTTCTGCGTAATTAATTCTACAAAATTATTGTTATTGCCAGGAATTAATTTTTGGATAAAACAGTCATTCCAACCAATACAAGTTAAATTGTTAACGGCTGACCCAGGGTCAAAATCTACAGTTCCTGCATAAACCCCAGTTGTATACACATTTCCAGATATATCTGTGGTCATTGAATGGACATAATCACCATAAGTAAGTCCCATTCTAGCTGCCCAGATAAAGTTCCCATTGTTATCTAGCTTTTGTAAAAAGAAGTCAGCTCCAGAGGGTGTTAAATTGTTAACTGCCGGACCCGGGTCAAAATCTACAGTATCACTAAATCCTCCAGTCGTATATACATTACCTAACGCATCTGTGGAGATGGATACACCTTCATCTTCATATAAGCCTCCCATACTTTTAGCCCAAACAAAATTACCATTCCCATCTAATTTTTGGATAAAGATATCGCTGTCCCCATTGGAAGTTAAATTGTTAACTCCAGTACCAGGGTCAAAATCTGCTGAACCATTGAAATAACCAGTTGTATATACATTTGCAAAATCATCTAAAGTAATTGATTGACCACGTTCCTCATCTGTGTCCCCCATGCTTTTAGCCCATATAAAATTACCATTGGAATTTAATTTTTGTACAAAAATATCAGATTGACCATTCGAAGTTAAGTTAAGCGTATCTGGTCCCGGGTCAAAATCTACTGTGCCTCCAAAATCTCCGGTTGTATATACATTTCCAGATGCATCTGTTGTGATGGAACGGCCTTCATCATAATCTCCGTTACCCATGCTTTTAGCCCATATAAAATTACCGTTTGGATCTAGTTTGTGGATGTATATGTCTCTGGTACCCCCAATAGAAGTTAGGTTATAAATTCCTGGTCCCGGGTCAAAATCTACTGTCAAAGTAAACCTGCCTGTAGTATATACATTCCCTGACGCATCCGTTGTTATAGAATGGCTTTGTAGACTGTTACTGGTTCCATCCATGCTTTTAGCCCATATAAAATTACCATTTGCATCTAATTTTAGAATTAATAAATCCCAGGTTCCGGCATTGGAGGTTAGATTAAAAGTATCTGGTCCCGGGTCAAAATCTACTGTTCCTCTGAATTTGCCTGTGGTATAAATATTTCCTGATACATCTGTGGTGATGGATCGTATTTCAGTATTACTTCCTGAATTTCCAATGCTTTTAGCCCATATAAAATTACCATTCGAATCCAGTTTTTGAATGAAGTCTGAGAAAGTACTATAGGCAATTAAATTAAAAATTCCTGATCCCGGGTCAAAGTCAACTGTATCTTGAAACCTTCCTACTGAATACACATTTCCAGTTGCATCTGTTGTAATCGAATAGCTTTCTGCATAAGCCCCTGCACCTCCCATTGATTTTGCCCATTGATACGTTAAGGTTTGCGCATTAATAGCATAGGATAGTGTTAAAACCATAGTTATTATTGATACAATTGTTTTCATTTTTAGATGTTATATTGAGCGTTTTATATAATTTTTACTTAAACTATTATTTTTTAGTTTTTGGGTTATAAAACTAAATATTTACAATTCACTATTTGTTAATGATGGAGTTTAATTAGGTTGAATATACAAAAAAGAATCACTTTAATAAGGAATTAACATGGCTAAATGATCTTGACCGAAGGAGTAAATAAAGTATCTTTTTCGTGCTTTTATATTAATCATATACGTAATATGTTCAAGTAATTTTTTTTGATAATGTATTTAAAATTTTTATCAATTTAAATTTAGATTTATAATTTTGTTTTTGAACAAAAAGAAAATTTTATGTTTTGATTTTCTGAAAATAGATTTTACATTACAAAAACGAAAAATTTCAAAAAACCATTTTATGATGAAACAATTATTTCTTTTGATTATTATTTTGTTATCAGGACTTAATGTCTCAGCGCAGGTAAACCCGGATGCACTTGGTGGATGGTATATGTATTTTTGGAACACTAAAGCCCGAAAAAGTGGTTTAGGGGCACAAGGTGATATACAATATAGAAATTGGAATGTTATGGGAGATCTGGAACAACTTTTATTAAGAGCGGGACTTACTTATAGCCCTAAAGGAACAAAAGCAAAATTCACACTTGGTTATGCTTTTATTTTGACTGGTGATTATGGTTTTACTAACCCAGGTACTACTAATGAACATCGTATTTATCAGGAAGCACTTATACCACATAAGATCGGTAAGCGTATTTATCTCAATCATAGGTTTAGATTTGAACAAAGATTTGTGCAGAATCAGGCTTTTAGAATGCGTATCAGATATAATCTCTTTATTAATATTGCACTCAATAAGTCAGAACTTAAAAAAGGCGCATTCTATATAGGTTTATACAATGAACTTTTTATCAATACGGGTAAAGATATTGGGAATGGGGCTACCGTAGAGATATTCGATAGAAATCGTTTGTATGGTGCTTTGGGCTATCACATTTTAGACAACTTAAAGGTGCAGTTAGGATATATGTACCAAAGTAATAATAGTTATGGTAAAGGCCAGCTACAATTGAGTGTTCACCATGCTTTTTAGGAATAAAGCTAAATTAATAGTCTTTTACGCATCTACAGGAAAAGGCATATGCAGTTTTACTTAAGGTACTACGATATACTTGAGATTCATTTTTATGTAAATAACGATACCAGGCCTCGGTGCTTGAAAATTCAGTTGAAGTCCAAAACCAGGCGTAGGTATACGAAGAAGAATAACTATTCCAGTGACGACCAGATGGATAGGCATTAAAGCCACTTGCATTATTGCCATTACCATTGTCATCCCAATCTGAAGTTGATTTCATTTGATAACCCTGATCTGTTCCATTCCATCCGATACTATTTGTTTCTTGATCTGACATTCCCAAACTCTTTTCCAGATTTTTCCATTCCTCGTCGCTAGGTAAATGCCATCCATCAGGGCATATCCCTTGTACACCAGATGGATTTAATGTACTTGAACTATCTCCGTTCATAACGGTAGGCCATTCGTATAATCGACCGTAGCTTATTGATTGGTTATTGGGATTCAGATAACTTCCTGTTGCATTGTAACGTAAATTTTCTGCCATCCATGTTCTGCCACCTATTTCTATCATTTTATATTGATTGCCATCTCTTGAATCAATAAAAGTTTGTAGATTAGAATCCTCTTTTTCACATCCTGTCCATATAACTAATAAAGCCATTAATAGTGGTAAAATTAAATGCACATATTTCATTTTAGTATTTTTTAATAATTTAATATTTGCTGGTCTATAATTAGTTTCTTTATGGCCTTAATGGGTATATAGTAAGTAATCTATATTCTAGTTCTAAAAATAATTTGTAACTAATTTACAACAATATTATTTAGATTTTATAGGTGCTCCAGTAATCTCAGAAAGCTCTAATACTAAATCTTTAGAATCAATGCCGGTAATGGCAAAAGGAATAAATCCCCATTTGGGTTTAGCATAGATAAAGGTGTTGATATATCTTAAAGGAAGATTAGGGTTATGGCGACCTCCATAGACCCTTTTGGAATATAAATACTTGATATTACTAAAAGCAATTTTTCTTGGGATTAACCCCTTTTTAACAAACCTTTTCCCGTCGATATCAAGTATTGTTTTGGGACGATACGTCCCAAACATTAAGAATGAGAATGCAACTAAACCTCCAACAAATATTCCTTTCATATCCATCTGCAACATAAATAAACTGTCAAAAAACATACCGAAGCCTATGCCGCTAAAGAGAATACATAAAGGAGATAATATCAGTTCAATTATAACTCTAGTTTTAAATGTGTTTATTTGATTTTCAAAGTAAAATTGATTTCTTTGACCTTTTAAGGCGATGATTATTTTACGTATGGTTATTAGTAAAATTACTGTAGAGATTACAAGGATAATATCCCATGCATTTTGGTTCATGTAGTTATACCTAACCTGCCATTTATCATCCAGGCTGTACATTTGACTACACATTTTACTTTCATAAACACCTTTTTCCATGTAAAGACCGAAAGCTAAAGAACTGAATAAAGTAAATGCATAAATCCATTCAAGGAGATGAGCTCGTTCATTAAACCCTAAAATACAACTTAATGCTGGGTAATTATTTAATGGTCTTTTCATTTGGATTTAAAATCTATATATATAGCAATGATTTTCAAATGGGTTAATAAGCTAATGAAATTTTTATAACGACTTTTTATTAATAGTTTCGTATTGATATGTATATCTCTAACTTGAATAAACTATCCCCATTTATAAGAGATTTAGCTTCTTCAAGCTTAAAAAATGTAGATGCCTTTTTTCCATTTTTAATAAAATCCCATTTTAACTTAGTGTCATCAAATGGGCCAATTTTTTTGATCAGATGCTCTTTCAAAGTCGAGGACCATTTGATTAGGGCTTCTTGGTTTTTTTTAAGAACGTATAATTTAGAACTAAGTCTTTCTATTCTATTTTCTTTATCAAGAGTTATATTAATACCTAATAATTCTGATGGATTCCATTTTTTTATGTACCAAGGACTAGAACATTCGTTTAGTGTAAAGGCTTGGTTTGGGAACCTTTTAGCAGCTTCCCAATTATCATTAAGATCTAAACCAAAAAGTAATCCTCTGTCATAGTTAAAATATAAGTCATTTAACTCTGTGATATCAAAAGCTTCTTCTTTTATGCAGGAGCAACTAAAGACTAAAATTATAACAAAGATGGTTAGTATTTTAATGCTTAAAAAAAGCGTGTTAAATAGTATAGAATGATGCAAATTTGACATAGGAAAATATTTTTTTTAAGATAAATATTTTTACTTAAAAAAAAAAATTCTTAATGAGCTTAGCCATAAATTAAATTTTATATAAAAAAATTTAATTTGATTTCGTTTAAGTTATTATTTATATAAGATTGATATTGACAAATATTTAAAGATTTTATATAAAGATGATTAACTTTACTACTAAAGAAGTTTTATAATTAGAGTTTCAGCTAGTAAATTTTAAAATTATAAGCACTAATGAAATTCATTTGAATATGTATTGTTTAACAATAATCCTATGGACTTTTCTGATGACGAAAAAATTAAGCTACATTTGAAGCAAGTAGCTGAAGTACAGCGAACTGCTGATAAGAATGTACTTACACTGCAGGACCTTAAAGAATTAAATTTAGGAATTGGGGTTTCCGAAAAAGAGTGGAATGAACTACTTGATAAAGCTGCAGATTTTTTGGCTCTTGCTAATAGTCATTTGTCGAGAAACAATTTTTATGATGCATTGGAATGTGCAGAAAAAGCAGTAGGTCTTAACCCTTTTATTAAAGGAGGTAATAGTGTTAGGGCTAACGCAAGTTATCACCTTTGGTTACTTGAGCAAACTGATCAGCTACGCTACCAGGCGGAGATGTTTGCAAAAGATGCTTTGAGGCTTGATCGGAAAGATGAAATGGCGCTTGAGGTATTGAAAAACTTAAGGATTAAAAATCGTTTTTTTGCAGGAAATAAAAAAATAAATAAATTAGTAATTATAGCACTACTGATAATCTTTATTGTTATAGGAGTAATAGTTTGGTCAGGTAATACATCCACAAAGAAACCATATAAAATAGAAAAAACAGAGTTTGTAGAGAATCATGAAAATGCATTGATTACTGCACAGGAGGAGACGAATGTTAATTTTGCAGAAATCAAAAATATGTATGCTAGGAAAAACACACTTATTCGTGAACTTTTGGTGCTCTCAGGATCCGGGAATAGTACATTTTTAGGAGAATTAACCGAATTGCAACTCGCTTTGAACAATGATCTAAGTCCTGAGAAATATATGGACTATCAAATTAGAATGGAAGAAAACATTACTAAACTTTTAAGTGAAGTTGCAGAGGCTGATCGTACAAATGAAAAAATTGAATTCTTAATTATACAAATTGAAGGATCTCAAAATCGAATTACATTTGCCAAAAGAAAATATAATCAGTCTGTAAAAACATACAATTTATTGGTTAAAAGATATGGCAAGGATTTTACAGGATTTAAGGAAAAAAATTATCTAAATTAAAAATCGTACGTTGTCATGAGGATAATAATCATACTGTTGTTAGCTTTTGTGTATTCTGCTATTTCTGCTCAGTATACCATTGAAACTGTACCAAATATTAAATTGGTCAATAATTCCTACATTAGCGACCCAGATGATTATATAAAGTCAGATACTGAACTAAAGATTGATAGTTTGTGCAAATTAGTCGAAGATTCTGTAAAGGCACAAATAGCAGTTGTAGTTTTGAACTCTATTGGTAATGCGATACCTAATGATTTTGGAACGCGCCTTTTTAATCATTGGGGAATCGGGAATGCTTCTACTGATAATGGATTGTTGATACTTTTGGTTATGGATATACGTAGGGTTGAATTTATTACCGGTGATGGAACAGAAGGTGTTATGCCGGATGCCTTATGTTACAAGATTCAACAGAATAAAATGGTTCCATCTTTCAAGTTAGGAGACTATGATAGTGGATTACTAGATGGTGTAGCAGCATCTGCGGAAGTCCTTCTAAAGAATGAAATTTATAGTCCTCCGGTAGTTAAACCATATAAGCCATATCAATATAACGATGACATTCATCATGAATCTACATTTACTATCGTTTTGCTTTTTTATTCCACATTTATTATAGTTCCATTTACCCTTTTATTCTTATTGTTATTGTTTTTTACGCTCTTTACAAGAGATTATTACCGAAAATATAAATGTATAAAACTTTTTGAGTTGAATATTTTTAGGATTTTAATTCCAATCCCTTTTTTAGTCGTTCATATTTTGGTTCTCAGGTTAATTGAATATTGGAGGAATGCACCGCGCTTTAGTGCTAAAACTGGTGCTTTAATGAAACGTATGTCAGAGAAAGAGGATGATAAATATCTTAAACCAGGACAAATTAAGGAAGAGTTGGTAAAGTCTATTGATTATGATGTTTGGGTAGGCCAGGATGAAAAAGATATTGTTATTTTGCCTTATGTGAAATGGTTTACAGGGTTTTCAAAGTGTCCTAAATGTAAGCATAAGACCTATCAACTTGATTATAATAAAACAACCCTTTCGCCTACGTATTCGAGATCAGGACGTGGTGAAAAAAAATATTCCTGTAAAAATTGTGGCCATTCAGTTCTACGGACCTATACGATTGCCAAATTGACTCAATCTTCAACTAGTAGTAGTTCGTATAGTGGTGGTAGTTCAGGAGGTTCATGGGGTGGTGGCAGTTCTAGTGGAGGAGGAGCTGGAAGTAGTTGGTAAAATATAAACTATTCGTTTTTTAAGTTAAAATACCATACTGATATGCTTTAAATAGGCAATTCAATAGATGGTTTAAATTCCCCTTTGCTGGTAAATTTTCGACAATTTCTTTTAGGCTGTACTTCCCATTACAATTCCTTAGTATTTCGAGGTCAAAAGCAGTAGTATTGATTATAAAATCAGGTAGATTTTGAAAACGTAGTGTTAATGGTAATGCTTCAGAAGGGTTACCTTTTAATTTAGGAAGTATTCCAACACTGGGTGATAATTTGGGGCACCATTCAAGCAAATTGTCAATAACATTGAAAGTAGGTTCTATAGGTTTACGTTTGCTAAATAGCATTTGCATTCCAGGACGTCCTCTGAGTTTTGCCATCCACAATGATAGAGCCGGACGTCCTAGGCCAAAAAGTATAGGGAGTTCATCGTCCGTTAATTCTGTTAAACCAACTGGGGCATCCATGGATCCACAAAACCAAAGTCCTTTTTCTTTAGCTAGTCTACACCAATGATCTATAGCATAATGATGTGCAATAGGAGGGAATATGTCTATATCAAGATAGGCTTTTGGTGCATCACCAATACCTTCAATGCCCACATTATTCCCCATTAGTTTTACGATTGTCTTAAGAAGTTTACGTTGATCTGAATTGTCTTTGAATGATTCAGTAGTATTTGCTAAAATCTTAAAGCCTTCACGTATTTTTGAAGCAGGATGTTCTGGGCTATTAGCGGTAATGCAAATTACGCCATTAGGTGTAATGCAATTTGATAAAGTATAGATTAAGGCTTGCGGATCAAAAACAAAATCTGCCACTCCATGACAGCAAATAAAATCGAAAGGATTGTATTTCTTAGACCATTCTGATGACATTAGATCTGCAACTTCAAATGTGACATTTGTGATTTTTTCTGCCTTTGCATTTGCCCAAGCTCTGGAAATAGAGGATTCACTAAAGTCCACACCTACTACCTGAGCTTTAGGGAATTGTTTGGCAAGTATAATGGCCTCAGCACCACTTCCACAACCAGCACTCAGAATATTTGCTTCTGAATAAAGTGCTGGACCGTTGTTGCCCACTGCTGCGTTGATCCAATGGGTAAGCAGGGGAGTGCTTTGTTTCATATTTTGCCCCAGTACCTCCGGATAAGGTGCATTATCATAAAGGGCATGCACACGATTCTGGTCTTCATACTTATTAGTGGGTTTTATATTATTTTTAGAGCTCTTTTCCATTGGATTTTTTAATAGACTTAAGTAAGTTTAAGTGTTTTATAAATTCGGAGGCGTTTATATATTACATAATATTGGTAACAATTAAAGATAATGTCTATTTTAAATAAATGTTATTTTTTCTCTCTATTTGTAATATATATTTATTGAAAAATAAAAATCAGATAATATGTGTTTTGATGTTTCACAGCTTATAAATGATATGACAAATGAAATTGATCGTTTTAATAACACAAATTTTGATAATAATAATTTGATTTCAAGTGTAAAGTCATTTAAGAATAAAGCACAGAACTATTATCATGTAAATGGATTTACGCATCCTTCGCTTTTAGTATTTTGTAATAAAAATAATCAACTAGGATTGGATCAATTTTCGTGGGGGCTAATTCCCCATTGGGTTGCAACGGAATCTCAAGCAAAAAGTATTTCCAATAAAACAATTAATGCTAGAGGTGAAACTATTTTTCAAAAACCTTCATTTCGAGATGCTGCTATAGG
Source organism: Saprospiraceae bacterium (assembly GCA_022448945.1). Classification (GTDB taxonomy): domain Bacteria; phylum Bacteroidota; class Bacteroidia; order Chitinophagales; family Saprospiraceae; genus Aureispira. Next base: position 328,183 of record JAKVCV010000012.1, on the reverse strand, counting down.
TCATCGGATTGTTATACCTCTAAACGGATTTTATGAACACCATCATAAAAAGGGGAAAAAACTACCATACTTTATCAAATCACAAGATGGACGAAGATTAATGTTGGCCGGAATCGCATCAGAATGGTTGGACGGCAATGCCTCAATAATAAAGACATTTAGTATCGTTACCTGTAGTGCCAATGATACAATGACCTTTATTCATAATAATCCAAAACTCAAAGCACCAAGAATGCCCTTGATTCTTGATGATGAAAACCTGAATACATGGATTTATGGAACAGAAGAAGAAGTCAAACGGTTAATCAGACCCAATTCTAATATTAAATTGGATTATTATACGGTAAGACCAATTCGTGGGAAGAATTACAAAGGCAACATAGCTAGTATACAAGAGAAATATAATTTTGCTGAAGATTATAGACCTCCAACGCTCTTTGATTAAAAACGCATTTAAAAAAAGCGATTATAGGTTTTGTTTAAGCTGAGGAAATACTTTTGAAACTTTACTTAAAACATAATCACCATAAGTTCCATCGAATTGATAAACGTTTTTCCCATCCCATCTGTATTCCGATTCATTTGGAGAATGACTGCCCTTGTTTATATCTATAGGGTGGATTTTTGCATCAAAGTTAGGGTCAAAAAAGAAAGGAAAAGAAAGTCTGCTTTTGCCCGATTTATTTAGTACTCTATGAGGGGTTGAGCGGTAAAACCCACCTGTCATTTTATCCAACATATCTCCAATATTACATATAAAAGACCCCTCTATAAAGGGAGCTTCTATCCATTCATTTTGTGATTTTATTTGTAGACCACCAATTTTATCCTGTTTTAGGATGGTTAGGACACCATAATCAGTATGTTCCCCAACACCCCATTGTTTTGTCTGGGTTTGATTTTTAGCAGCAGGATAATGAAAAATTCTAAATAAGGTTAGTGGGTCATTGGTGAAATGCTTATTAAAATAATTTTCATCTAAATTTAAGCTTAAAGACAATCCCCTCATTAAATGATGGCCTAGTTTTGTTAAAGCATTCATATAATCAAGGACACATTTCTTAAATTCAGGAACTTCTTTCAAAAAAAGATTTTTACCGTGCATAGGTAATCCTCGTACAACTTTTGGATTGTTTTCATTTAATTCTGTACCAAAATAAATACCCTCTTTTAAATCTGGTTGACCTGAAGTCAGTTCATCTCCAACAGGGAAAAAACCACGCCACGCTTTCCCGCCCAATTCCATACGAATTTTCATTTTTGTATCCTTATCTAAGGCAAAGAAATGTTGGCTATACTTTTCTAAATCTTTTTGTAAGTTTTCATCTACACCATGGTTTATAATATAGAAGAATCCATTTTTTTGACAGGCAATATTTATTTCCTTTGCTATTGCGTTAGGATTTGTATGCTTATTGATTAATGCGCTGATATTTATTATTGGAACAGATGGCATAGATCTATCTATTAAATTCTTTATTTGAAGATTTCTGTTGCATTAACCAGTTTTGTCCTTTTTCAAAATACCAGTTGATGCCTTTTGTATACAATACGTAGCTTAGAGCACTTGTGAGTATAAAATTTATCAAAATACATATTTCTATATCTACATACAAAAAATAGTTAATTGCTAAAATAATACATGAACAGATCCAATAAATAAGATTAATTATTGGGAAGCCTCCCAAAACAATCATAAATATTGAAGTTTCCTGAAAATTTGAAGGTTTAAATTTCCACTTTATAAATTTGAAGGACAAATAAATGAATATTAGAAGATAGAATTGTAAAGCATAGAAAAAGTAAAAAAAATTTTCAAAATAAAACCTTTCTATAATCGGAGTAAAAAATAGATAGTCTAGGCATAAATACATAAAACCCAAACCAAAAAAATTAAGGGTTTGACTATAAAAAAAGCCCGTTAGTATTATCAGTAAAAATAAAAAAGGTTTGTAAAGAGAGCCCTCAAAAAAAATATTCCAGAAAAAATATTCAAATTGGTCTAATATAGTATAGAAATAGGTAGAAAGCATCAACCATAATATAAATGAAGATGTCCAGGATAATAACATCAAGTTATTAATTTCTTTTTTTTTCGGAGGCGGATTGATTTTTTCAGGAATTAATGAATCATCAAGTAGTTGGTTACCCATTTTGTATGTATATATCTTAGTATAAACGGTTATATTAATAGATTTTTTTTATTTGCAATTCTTCTAAAAGTAATCTTAAAAAACTGTAGTTTTAATTACCTTTAAATTTACTCATTCAAAGATTTAAAAAAGAAATATTATGAAATTTATTTTAATTTCGATTTTGTTGTTGTTCTATTCCTGTTCTAATCCTACAGAGGCAGAAAAATTGATGGATTTGGTAAAAGCATCAAATAAAGTTGATCCCGATACAGATGTTGCGATTGTTGATACTATTAATTCAGAAGATATTGATGTAGTATTAACGAGTATCGATTCTGTAATGTTGAAATTAGATAGTCAATTGGCAAAAACACCTGAAATGTTAGAGGGCCTTAAAGAAAGTCTGGAAGAAAATGAGAAGATGCTTAATGGAAAGATTCATAAGATACTCATACCTATAATATCACAAACTATCCTGGAGCTTAAGCAAACTATAACCTCTACAGAGCAACGTCTATCAATAAATCAGGATAAACTGAAAGATATTAAAGCCAAAAAGGAATTCTTTTTCAATGCGATGAAAAACATTAAAGATACGGATGTCTTTTATGTTGTTAAAGGGAAAAAGGATGGGGCAGTGGTAATGCATTATCTTAATACAGCCTATGAGTTTGTAGACTATCCTATTTAGGATCTGCTACAACTATAAATCAGTTTAATTACTCTGTTTAATAATTTTTTTGAAAAAGGAATTCTTGCCATCCGATATATGGATAATATAAACTCCATTGGGTTCATTAAATAGGCTTATTTTTTTAGGGTTTGTATATTTATTGATATGCTGACCTGTCGACGAATAAATATTTACAATAAAATTGCTTTTGAATCCCGATATTTTAAAAGTATTCGTCGTAGGATTGGGAAATAGAATGACGTTGGGGTCAGAGGTTGGTGTTATTAAATTTGTACAAGTGTTTATTGTTACAATTAATGAATCATAATAATTACATTGGTTAATATATAAGACACCTATTCCAGCAGAATCCCATTGTACAGTTACTGTAGTCGAATCTTGCCCCTGCACTATTGTGCCATTTGAAATAGACCATGATACATTCTGCATTCCTGATCCGGTTGTTGTGTAATTTTGTTGCATGTTTTCACATGAAATGTTGTTCCCGTTTATTTGAAGACTGGTTGTAGACATTGCAATAGTTTGTCCATCGAGATCCCATGAAGGATCGATTGGGATACACAAATGTGATAGCGCAGTAGTTGCAATATCTACAACTCTAGGAGTGTTGCTATAATCATATGAAGTATCCGGAATATTTATCATTTCCCAATCTGTATTACTACCATTGTATGTTGCATTTAAGCCATTAGGACTACTATCGAATAAGGTGTTTCCGGTTCCTTCTGTCATTTTCCAGTATCCTATCAAATCACTATAGTATGGATGCGAGCTGTTTATAGGTGTACATTGCCATTGATTTAATGTCGAAGAATCAATCACTGTTTGCCAAATACGCACTTCTTTTATTAGACCGTTCATTCCAGAACCATATGAGAGTGTACCATCTTGTCCTATACCTAAACCATATGAATTGTCGATGTCGCCAATAGAAGAAATATTTACATTTCCATCGGGTATACCATCTTTGTATAGTTGCAGTAGTGCATCCCGGTCAAAAGTTGCAGCAAGGTGGTGCCATAGGTTGTCATTAATACTGCTACCGCTAATATCGGCTCTGTTAAATCCATCCCCAATATTTACTTTCCAGACACTTTGGTTATTTGTAGGTGATGAAATAATAAATCCATTATTGTAACCACTGCTCCAGTTTTTGTTGCCTAAAAAAGCTGGATCACCAGACCAACCCGATGTTTTAATACGCAATTCTAAGGTAAAGTCTTGATTTGCTCCAAACTGAAAAACATTATTGTTTGAAACACTAGCATAGTCATTGTTCCCGTTCATGTTTAGACCCATAGAATCTAGCAAGCAATTTGAATTTGAGATAACCGTAGTTCTAGAAATTTTAGTAGGGGGGTGCCCTTTTTTATGCGCTATATAAAAGATATTTCTCTCCTCAAAGGAGGAACCACCATGCGAACTACCTATTCCACCGTGATCTGTGCTTACGATAACAAGCCAGTCTTCCATTGTATAGTTTGCTCTTGATTTTAGAGCATTCATAATATAACCTATGTGTCTGTCAGAAGCTTCTATTGCTGACATATATTCGGGAACAGTAGGTGAAAATCCATGGGCATGTCCTTCGTGATCAACATCATCAAAATGAAGGAAAATAACATCAGGGTCAGTATTGTTAAGAATAGAAACGGCAGTAGCACCTACTAAAGAATCATTAGAAGGATTTGAAATAACATTCAATGGCGTACTCCCAACTATTTGACTATTTACCGGAGACCAATTACATATAGAAACAGTATAAAGGCTTGAGTCAAAGTCTTCAACCCGTTTCATGAAATGGGGATAAGAACCAAAATTGCTTCCAAAGAAACTGTTGTCAGAAACGCCATGTTTGTTCCGCCAAACACCAGTTAGCATCCCTGACCATCCTACGCCACTCCAGGTAGGTGGTTCAGTTAGGGCATCGTAACTATAAGTAGATTCTGAGATTAATGAATCAATATTGGGGGTGTATGCAGTCTGAAGCGCATCCGGTCTACATCCATCAATCCCAATTATTAGGACCTTCTGCTGAGCGGTAATGGATAATGGAAATGAAATGATTGTTGTAAGTAAAAGTAAATACCGGAAAAGGGAAAGGAACCCAGACAAAGATTTTTGCATTTTTTTATAATTAGAATAAGTACATATTATACAAATAGGATATTATAGACCAATTGGCTACTAGTAAAATTAAAGAATTCTCTGTAAACTATTAAATAAGAACTTATTAATTATTTTTTCGAGTAACTTTTAATGCCTGCCAAATCATTCTATTGAGGCTAATTAGAGAAGGATTTAATTTGCTTGTTTTTATATATCTTTTTTTGCTGTTTATTAATCTTAAAAAATTCTTTTCCATGTCCATATTGGTTAACGATCATTCTACGGAATTTATAAAAATTAAGAACAGAGTCATTTCGTATAAATCCATGAATAGCTGTGTTTTGCGTGTTATCTTTTTTAGTGTTTATAATATCATAAACAATAGAAATTTCTTTTTCTCCATATGTTGTAAAGCTATGATTGCCTTCCGTTAAATAGAAATATGTATCAGAGTTTGATACTTTTTGTTTACAATATTCTGTAAGTAAAAATTCATAGGGTATTACTTTATCTTCTGTTGTTCCGAAAAATAGTACTTTTTTGTTTGTCGTTAACGAGTAATCAACTTTTGAACTAAAATGTCTATGTTGTGGATATCCATTAAAAACTATAACACCATTAAAATAAGTTGGATTCAAGTAGAAAATTTTGAAGCTACCAGTACCACCATCTGAGAAACCAGAAATATAGATTTCTGAATACTTCTTATCATTTGTCGTGATAAATTTTTTAAAGGTATCAAAGCACTGTTGAGGATTGATCAACCAGTTAAGACTGTCATTGGTTATGGGTATTAAAATATCAAAATTATTTTTAAGACTTTTTTCAATAAAAATATCACTTCCTTCAAGAAGGTAGCTTAATTTAATGTTTTTATATTCCTGTTTAAAATAAGGATTAATGACGCCTCCATGAAGGAAGATAATAAGCTTATCATTCTCATCGTTTGTAAAGTGGTAGAATACATTGTTTTTATATTCAACAATATTATTATCCATTATCTGCCCCATTGCATTGAAATGCATTAAGCAAATAAAGAGTAAACAAACTTTGATTAACATTTTATAAATGATTTTACAAGCTAAATTAATTTAAACCTAAATAAATAAGGCCACTCATTAGCCAAAGTAAACCCCACTGTCCTAACTTTAAATAGTTCTTGGGGAAATCCTTTGATATGGCTATAACAATTATCCAAACAAGGCCATAGATAAAGAAATAAATGGCTAAAATTTTTAGAAGTAATTCTTTACAATCCAGATAGTCCGTAAAATTTATTATACCAAGACCAATTGTAGCCAGTAATAGGTCTACTGAAATCCAATGCCAGCCAGTTCTTGCCATGGTCCATTTTTCTTGCTTTAGGAACTGCGGGTCATTGTTGGCATCTGGTTCAATTAATTTGAGTTCTTTGTCTCCTATAAATGTATGCAAAAAGAAGGCCAGTAAAGTCAGAATGTTTACTGTTATTAAATAAATATTCATATTATGATTTTTGTATTTATAAATGGTTGATATTATCTATTTATTGGTTAGGTTTATATATGTATTATAAATAAGTAAATTTTCTCCAAATAAACTCTAAGGGTCCCTTGTTGTATTTTTTTAAAATTATTGGAGAAATATATAATAATATTGACCAAACAATTAAAATTATAGACCACTGCTGTAATCTGTCTAGGCTTGCAAATAGACCTAAACCATGCCCATAAAAAATTAGTGTGCAGATTATTGAAGTAAGAATATAGTTGGTGAAAGCCAATCTGCCTACAGCTTTTAATCTCAATTGCCAATTCACCATAAAAGTTGTTTTTGACCAAAGCATTATTAACCCAATATATCCCAAAGCTACCGATAAAGATGCGATGTAATTATAATAATGCCCCATAGTCATATACCATATACCATTCCAATTATAAGCATATGCTCGATATAATCCTATGGCAGAAAGCGTAATCCCCAACAACATCCCATTTATAAAAAGGCGTCGGTAGAAGGTGTTTTCTTTATTTGCTGATAAAATACCTTTTTTATATAGAATCATACCCAAAATCATCATTGAAAGAATTCTCCATGATTGTTCAGTTAGGAAAATTAGGGTTTGGATTTCTATTGCACCTGCTATCCGAGTGGGCATTTGTTCGATATAAGAACCACGGTAAGCCAGGATTTCTATATTTATTTCATCTTTTGTAGGTGTCCAGAATTTAAATATTTCTTGTAACCCTTCAGCAGGCACAAATAAAAAGGTGCTTAATGATAAAATAATCGGTATTGTAAAAAAAATACTGCCTACAATAAACAATGTTTTTATTTTCCAATTGCGCATCAAAAACACAATTGATCCACAAATAGCATACATTACCAATATGTCACCCAACCAGATCAGGTATGCATGTATAAACCCAAAAAGAAGCAATAAAAACATTCTTCGATAATGATATTTCCCCGAGTGTAATCCCTTTTGTAAAGCATTGTTAGAGAAGATCATTATGCCAGCACCAAAAAGTATGGAGAAGATACTCATGAAGCGCATATCTGCAAAAAGGTAGCTGAAGGCATGGACTATTCCGTTATAGCCTTCTAATCCAGCTCCTACAGTAGGATTGATATATGCTATTCCTATATCTGAAAATGAAATGATGTTCATAATAAGAATGCCCAAAAGGGCAAAGCCTCTTAATAGATCAAGCGATTGAATTCTTTCATTACTATTTCTTTCTATTAATGATTTTTTATTCATTAAAGTAATAGAGTTTATTTTATTAAAGCATGGATTATTTAGAATCTATTTTAGTGATTAATAATGAGCTTTTGAGTATAGGCCTTATTTTGACTTTGTAATCTTACTAAATACACTCCATTTTTTAGTTCACTAATGTCATAACGATATAAAGCAAGTAGCGCATTTTTAGTTTCATAAATAACTTTACCAGACATGTCAATAATGCTGATATGAATCTTGTCAGATAATGGAGCAAGAATTTTCAGATAAATAAAATTATCTGCCGGGTTAGGCATCAGTTTGAAATATTTATAAGCTTCTATATCGGTAATAGAAGTTGGAGCTGTAAGCGTAATGTCTTCATACAAAAAACATCCTATACTATCGGATATTCTTACCTCATAATTCCCTTCTGAAAGTCCTTGTATTGTCGCAGTAGTTTGACCAGCTAAACCACCTTGCCATTCATAGATATAAGGGCTATTCCCATTACTTACACTGATTGTTATGCTTCCATTTGAAGCACTTGCAGTGCTCGGATTAGTTATACTGTCGTGTACTATCATGCCTCCACTAAGATCAATATATTGGTCAAAGAGTGCAAGACCAGAAAGAAAACATAAAGGGGCACAGTTATTATGATTAAGTTGTCCAAAGTTGACAGCAATTACATGGGTTGCACCTAAAGCATGCATACTATCACGTGCTACAAGTGCATTTTCGTAAAAAACTTGCTCGTCGCCAGTGCAATAGTATATAGACAGTGGAGCTTGTGGCGCCCAATTATATAAATCATTGTCTTTTAGTAAGCTCCATACAAAATGATTAGGATCATTAATAAATGATTGAAAATACGCGCTATCCAGCATAAGGTTGGGCGTGTCAGGTAGTCGATTGTTTATCCAGCCAATGCCATGGGTGCCATCAAAATAATCTGGTAATAAGGTGTCGTATGGAGATTTAAAAATTTCAGATAGGTTATTGTAAAGGTTACCATATGCTTCCTGATAACCCAAAATTACATATGGCAGATACCCGGGAGTAGCATATGGAGTGTCTGCTGTCATTGTAGTAGATTGTACACCAGAAATATCATATGGACCAGACATAGGTACACAAGCAGTCACAGTAAACTCTGATGAAAAATTCGTTTCCAATTCTTTGAAGGCTGACATTGTAGCATGCCCACCTTGTGAATACCCAAAGAGGAATAACTGATCATTCAAGTTATAGCCAATACTGTCCTTAAGCTCCCTTGCAGTTCGTAATAGATCTATAACTGCTGTTGCCTCAGATGCAGCATGAACATAAGGGTGAAAACCAGGAGAATCTCCCAGTCCAAGATAATCCGGCATAGCTGTAACAGAACCTGTCAAGGCAGCACCAATAACACCAATTTCAAATGCTCCACCACGAGCAGAGGGAACCTTAATCCGTTTCGATGTTGTACCGTGTTGATAGCTTAATAAAGGTAGGGGACAGGTAATCCCTGTAGGGACAACAAGTGCACCTGTTGCAATTGTATTTCCTGTGTTTTGAGCATTCCTTGTGTTATATGTTACTTTATAATAATCAACTGCAAATTCGGGCGTAATGACACTTGCACTAATTCCATAATCGGCTAATAATTGTTGTATATCTTGTTTTGTGTAGTGATCTAAAAACTGATACGAAATGAGATGTTGAGCCTTAGTGGTGTAGGTTGATATTATAAGAAAAGCGATTTGAAAGATGCTACAAATTATTATGTTTTTTTGCCTCATCATTATCCTTTTATTGATAGTTTTTTTATGTTAATATGTAATTTTAATTTACAAGTAAGCGCAACAATTGATAAAAGAATTCAATAAAAAACTTGATATTACTAGAATGTTAAATTTATACATTATATAAATAAGTTCTACCTATCTCCGATCCGTTCTATACTTGATTGAATCAAATCAATGTGAGGTGATAACTGACTCTTAATTGGGAATTGACCACCTTTACTATCTAAATTATCCATTGTAGCACGCAGACTTGATAGATTGACCATTTGTTCATTGAAGAATTTTGGACCAAGAATCTTTGCTAAACTGATTTTTTGAGCATAATATATGTCCTTGACTCCGAGTAGTATCGATATTCCAGCAAGAGACATACCTGCAATTTCTGCTCCAGCCTCAACTGTCACCTCAGCACCTTCAGCGAGATCATTATAATCACCCACTGCCTCAGTGGCTCCAGCACCAATTCCAGATACCTGTTCTACCACGTCTTGTGCGTTATCCTTAGCCCTGTTTTCTGCCTTATCCCCTAAGTCTTTTTTCTTTTTATCCCTTTGCTTTTTGGTAACTGACTTGCCTAAAGTAATAGCTAAACCAGGAATTTGAGTGGATAAACCTATTAATAATGCCGCCGGAGCTGCCGCTCCTCCAGTAGCAATGGTCAAGCCAATACTCAGTGCACTAATTGCTGCACCTGCAAGCACCAATTTTTGAAGACGGTCATTCAATTCTAGTACTGAGGCTCCCTCTTTACTTACCATATCCATTGCTGCAGAATATTCACGAACACTACCAACCAAAAGAGACATCTGTTTGGTAAGATATTCTTCTTTTGTGACATCCATTGCTTTATCGTGTGCTTGTTTATCAATCGCATTTATATCATCCATATCCTGTAATGAAGGACTCATATCTTCTTTACTTAGTTGTGCAGTATTGGATGTTGCATTTTGGTCAACAGGCTTATTATTTGAATCTGAAGGATTATCATTGGGTCCTTGAATTGTTTCATGTTTATCAGTAGCATCCTGATAACTTTTCATTTGCTTAACCTCTTCGCTTTCATCAATATTAGCTTGAAGTTGCCTCATTTGAATAGCTTCAGCACTATTATCTTCAAAATCATTAGAATTCTCAGTACTATTTTTTGAAGAAGAATCGGTTGCTACAGATCGATTTTTATCTTGATCTTTTTTGTAATTAAAACTTTTCATTTGGGGAGATTTTGCTATTTAAATTATTATACAAATATATCCAATTTATATCAAAGAATCAATAATAATGTTCATTATTATATTGTTAATTTATAGTATTTTATGATTGTTTATTTAGGTTTTGCATTTCAGGGATTAATTCTCCAAGATTAACTGTTGCATTGTATTTTTTCCAATCACCGGAAATGGGTTTGTAACGCATATATCTCATTTGTGTCTTCTGATATATTTGGAATTAATCGTTTGTCTTCCTACTTAAAATTACTCAAGGCAGAATGCAAACTTTTATTTGGAGTAGATTAATAATGGCCTTTGTAGAATTATAAAATTTAGAGGGTGTTTTTAACAAGTTTGGTTACTTTAATATTTTTTTTTAACGCCATGTCTGAAATCTATTATGTGAATTTAACTATAAAAAAAGGCCAATCATTTGAAGTGGTTTTAATCATTTGATTATTATTGCCTTTTACTACGATAGCCTGATCAAAATGTAATCTTCTGTGAAAATAAGATCAAAGTTCGATTGTTTTTTCACTAATGGCAGATGATTTTTTTGTTACAATCTCGTTATTTACTAACGCTCCTTCCGATATTGCTTTTTGAATTAAATTGTCGATATTATGCGATTCAATCCTACTTCTTACAAAATTCAATCTTTTTTGATAATCAAAGTCAGCACCTTGTTCTTCTGTTAATTTATTTAATTCTATTTCAACAGGCTTAATAACAGTCGTTGTGAAATCCTTGAGCCATTGATCATAATTTGGACCAGCTTTTAGTGAGGTGCCACTAAGGAGCCCCCAGCTAATAACAGGGTCGTTATAGGCAATTACTTCAGCTTCTACTCCATTTTGTCCCATATAATCAACCATTGCATCAACAAAACCTCTAGGATCGACTATTCCAGTGTCCATTCCTGCTTCTGCACCATGACAACTCATCATTCGTATTGTTAATGGAGAGTCTGAGTCTTTTAGCTTTGAAGCAATTATCTTAGCTGTTTTATCCCAAGAGAGAATACCTTTCTCATCACCTGGGTCTTTAATGTCTCCTTCAGACAATGCTTCCCTAAATCCTCCGGGCATTCCATGTCCGTGAACAAATACAATTTCTCCATGTTCAGAATCTAAGTCTGAGGCGGAATAACTTTCAAATAAAGAACCTGTTTTTTCTTTTTCAACACCTTTGTTTTTATTTATTTGTCTTGCAAAAGCAATATTGTTTAAAATAATTATGTCATCTTCTCTTTCATCCTTTTCAGTGGCAATAAGTTGCATCCTTTGGATAGTTTTATGTTCTTGTGTAGAAGAGTTGTCAACCATTTTTTGTGTTGGTAATTGATTATTAGTTTCAGGTTGACTATCTACAAACTGAAATGCTTTTTGGCCCATTACATCTGCTTCTTTTTCCAATAGAGCATCATCATTAACATTTACTTTCCCTTTCATTTGCATGGTAGGTTTAACCATCCCTTTTTTTTGTTGTACGACATGCCCCAATTCATGAGCGAGATGTTTTTCTTGTCCTGCACCAAGATATATATCAGACCCCTGAGCATATGCATGTGCTTGAAGCTGAGCTGGTTTATCGGAGTTACGATGTACTTTTACGTCATCTAATGATACTCCTGATTGATTTTCCATGCCTGTTTTTAATTTATCAGGTAGTCCGGTATTATTATTTGAACCTGATGGATCATCATTAGGGGCTTGAATCGTTTCATGTTTCTCAGTAGCATCCTGATAAGCTTTCATTTGCTTTACCTCTTCGCTTTCATCAATATTGGCTTGAAACTGCCTCATTTGAATAGCTTCTGCACTATTATCTTCAAAATTATTAGAATTCTCAGCACTATTTTTTGAAGATGAATCGGTTGCTACAGATCGATTTTTATCTTGATCTTTTTTGTAATTAAAACTTTTCATTTGGGTAAATTTTCCTTTTAATTTATCATACAAATATACCTGATTTATATTAAAGAATCAATAATCAAGAAAAATATTGTATGTGCAAATTATTATAGTTTTTATTTGCTTTGCTTTTGCATTTCAGGAAGTAATTCCCCAAAATTATCTGTTTCATTGTATTTTTTCCAATCACCTGCAATGGGAGCGTGTCGCATATGCAAGGGGATACCAAAGGAGTCAATTAAACGAATAGCGTTAGGAGCAAGCTTTTTACATAATTTTATAGATTGTTCAGGTACTTTTTTTGCTAAGCGAGGAGAAATAACGCTTTCGGATAAAAACCATCCTAAATCTCTTTCTATCCAGTCAATAGCTGATAAAGAAAAGATCGTAGATAAAATTGGTTTCAGTTCGGGCTCACAAGCATTTAAAACATCTAAACAAGCTTCAAAGATAACGCGTTCAGAATAGGCTTGCGCAAGCCTCTGAATTAAATCCGAAGCTTCATACATCCAGGTATCATACAGGTTTTTTCCTTTCTTTTTGCTTTTGTTCAATAAAATTGCCAGTTTCGATAAACTATGTGATTCTCGGATTTTTAACAGGCGTAGCAAAAAAACATGGTCGGACAAATCACCTCTTAAGGTACCTTCGAGTGTGCGTCGAAAAACAGTAGGGAGAAAGCCAGCCACCATGTCTTTAGCAATTTTTTTCTTGTCGGCTCTACCTAGGAGTTCTTTGGAGATTTTTTGCATCAAAACTCGATTGTCACCCTCTGCAGTAATGCCTGCATGACCACCTACTATGCCTTCTCCAAAACGATTGGCCGCTAAAAAGCCCTGACCGCCACATCGCTCACGACAGGTAGTCGCTGTGTTTTCAGCATGCCAGGATATTTGCGTTTTCATTACACAACAAAGTAATAAAACCTCCAAATTGTTTTCTTTGTTAAGTTTGGCATATTTGTCTTTGGTAGCGTTTAATGCCATGTTGTAGGCATAGGTTTGAGCAAGTAGTGGCAAGATCGCTCGTTGCTGCAATTGATAATTCATAATGGGCGTGTCACTTTTTCCTTTCGGGCCTACTGCCATACGGGAACTCGCATAACGAATTGCGGTATCTAAGCATACCTTGGCACTTCCTAAAGTCATTGAAGCAATACAAAGGCGTCCACTTAAAAGTTGATCCGCCAGGCTTAAAAAACGCCCTCTCTTGCTTTTTATTTCACAACTGTACTTTCCATCAGCGTTAATAGTTGCTGTTGCATCAAGCATATAGTCAAGAGGAATACGAACATTTTCAAAGCCTATGCTTGCGTTATCAACACCGTTCACTCCAATTTTGTAACCCATATCCCAAACCGTAACACCTGGTAAAACGTTCATGTCTTTATCTCGTATAGGCACCAAAAATCCATGTATGCCTTCATCTGCTCCATTGTTTAATAATCGCGCAAAAACTATTACATAATGTGCGTGAATCGCACCATTAGTGATCCAATATTTACGTGCAGATACTTCAGGGGTATTAATTATAAATTCTTTAGTTGATGCATCATAGCTTGCAGTCGTTTTCATTTCAACCGCATTGTTTCCATAGCCAAGTTCAGTAAGACCAAAGCAACCAACCGATTTTAAACTGTCAATATCTTTTAATAGTATTTCATGATGTTTTTCAGTACCCAACTTCAGGATTGTACCCCCAAATAAGTTAAATTGAACTGTCATTTTAGTAGCCACAGAACCATCCATCATACCTACTGCTTCATGAGCAGAGAAAATACGATGGGGATTGTTTTTAAAATCCAGCACGGAGATCAATTGATGATCACATATTTTTTTCAGGCGTTTTAAGGCCAATTCCCTTTCTTCAGATAGTGAAATATTGAAACGGGGTGTAAATAATGTATCTTTAAATAACTTCCTGAGTTCAGAACGTGTGTCATGATTATCATGTTCCAGTAGTGCTTGCATCTTACTGATGTCAAAATTCAATGTATTGGGCTGACTGTGCATTTTCTAGTTCTTTATGTTTAACCGTATTAGTATTTATTTTTTCTTTATATAGAAAGAACTAAATTTAGGGTTTAAATATTCATTTACACTAATTTAAGGATACATTTTATTTCAGTGCTTACAAAAAGGTTTTTTAATACTAAATATTTGAAATCGTATAATGTAGTAAATCATTTCTTAAATTATATGCTTTAGATTTATCAAATCGTTTAAGAATTGGTATATTGTACTTTTAGTATAAAAGTTTTTCTGATAAAATTACTAAGTATGACAAAAATAAAATATGTGTTTATTTTTTTATGTACAATTCTATTTGGATCTGTAAATGGTCAATATTGTATGTCTGGAGGACCTTCATCAACGGCAGATTCGCATACTGAAAGGGTAATTCTTAATGGACTATCAGGAAGTATTAATTATACAGGTTGTCCACCTCAAACGGGTATAGAAGATTATACTTCAACACAATCAGTTACTTTATCAACAAACGCAGGATATATTATTTCCTGTAAATTTGGAACCTGTGATGGCAACTATTCTAATCGTGCTGAAGTATGGATAGATTTTAATGGAAATCAAAGTTTTGAACCAAATGAGTCCATTTTACAATGGCAGGGCACACCACCCATGAGCCTTCAAGACTATAATTTTATTGTTCCCTCAAACGCTATTATTGGTACTACAAGAATGCGTGTTATGCAACACGAAGGAGCTTCATCTTTCCCACTTGATCCTTGTGCCTCTTTTACATGGGGCTCGGTATTAGACTTTTCTGTTGTAATTCAACAGGGGAACAGTTGTTTTACTGTCAACTCTTACCCCTATACTCAAAGTTTTGAAAATAATCTTTCCGGATGGGTTCAGGATAATGCAGATTCCATTGACTGGTCTTTCAATTCTGGATCTACTCCTTCTCAGTCAACGGGACCTAGTTCTGCTAGCGATGGCAATGAATATATATATATAGAAGCATCAGCACCTAACTATCCCGCTAAAACAGCAAATTTGTTGAGTCCTTGTTTTGATTTAACACCACTTGATAATCCTAGTTTAACTTTTGCTTATCATATGTATGGAGCAGATATGGGTACTTTAGACCTTGAAATTAGTATAGGAGGTGCCAACTGGTCTAATATATGGTCAATAAGCGGTAATCAGGGCAATTCCTGGATCCCTTTCTATTTAGATCTTAGTCCTTATACTAATGAAACGGATGTAAGATTTCGTTTTAATGGAACTACTGGTACAGATTATACCAGCGATATTTGTATCGATGCAATAGGCATAAGTTGTGCGGGTTCTTTAGGAGATAATAGCCCAACGCCTATTCCTGTAATTTCTTATCCCTACACTGATTCAAATAGCACACTTAATTGCTTTACCAATCATTCTCTTGTTTATGAATCACCAGACGTATTTTATCTTGCTGTATTAGATCCTAGCAAAGATTCTCTGCGTGCTTCTCTTTGTGGATCTGATTTTGACACCTATCTTACTATTCAAAACACTAATGGAGATGTAATTTTTTATAATGATGATTTTACTTCCTGTTCTCCACAATCAGAAATTTTATTTCCTACATTAGGTCTTGATAGTGTTTATATAGTTGTTGAAGGCTGGGGGACAGATGCGGGTGCATATGTTTTGAATATTGACAATAATTATGTAAACATTACATCAGTAAAAGATCTTAATTCAAATAAGGGATACAGGCCACAATTGTATCCTAATCCAACTAGTGACATTATACATATCAAAGGTATTTACCCTGAGCAAGTTTTGCTTTATAGTATTAATGGGAAACTTTTAAGGTCAATTTCAATAAAAACCAACTCTGTAGATCTTTCTTCCTTGTCATCGGGAATGTATATTATAAACCTGATTTATGATGGACAACTTTGGAGAGAAAAAGTAATCAAAAAATGATCTTTCCTAAAAGTTAATACTTTTTTCAATGTAGTTTTTTAGGTTGTTAAGATTACGCATTGGCCCATTTACCAGAAATGAATTTATCAACCATTTTGGTGTAGATCCGCCTGGATCTACTAAAGCCTGTTGTGTCACTTTTGTCGTGCCATTCGAAGATGCCTCCAATATCCAACTACCTTCCATACGCTCTATCCTTACAAAATTCTTATTTTTTGGAAATGCATTAGGTTTTGATTCGATTTTGATATGAATTTTATTTTTGGTCGGATACGTATAAATAATATGTACTACATTATCCCTGTCAGTTGCTGGCCAGGGGGCATTCGTCTGTGAATAGGTATAAAAAATATCGTGAGATACCCTTTTGATCTCTTTAACCAGTATCGTGTTTTTAGACCATTTTCTTTGGTTTTTAGTGTCCCTCAGTACTTTCTCTACCAATTCAATAGGCGCTTTAATAGTGAAAATTGCTCTGTACTCATTCACAGACCATCCATCAACAGATCTTGTGTATATAGAGATCCCATCACTAGATTTTATGAACTTCCAAGGTGGTATGTTTTGAATGTAATGGGATTTAACTATTAATAATTTATTTTTAATGTGGATAGAATTCCCATTAGTATTGAAAAACAAAAATATTATGATAAACAATAATTTAATCATCTTGTATTTTTATTACTATCAGGGACTAGAATGGTTTTGAAAACAAATGCACTATATTCAATTCAACATTAAATGTCATGAATTGTTGCAAAAATGATGTTTTATAACAAATAAATAGATTATGTTTAACACATTTTTATTGATTGATTCTCCTTAAGTGAACACTATCGATAGGAGTTAATTAAATTTCAGCAATGTCTGTTTCAGACGCATAGCTAGAGCATGTGGAAAACCTGTTATTCTTTTATTACCCTGAAGGTTGCTGTTTGGTTCTTATCATTTAAAATCTCAATTAAATATATTCCTTTAGCGCCACTAATTTCTAATTCAAATCGACTCTGATTATCAATTTTTTTGGTTTCTAATAGTTGTCCTGTGTGAGATATTAAATTAAGTGTTAGATTTTCCTGAATAGATCCAAAATCAATAATAACAAAACCATGTGATGGGTTAGGGAATATTTTAATAGGTAAACTAAGTGTGTTTTTTACTAAACCAGTATTTGTTACAAATATGCATGAGGAGGTGTCAATACATGAACCTATTGTTAATATCACTGCAAATGATCCTGGCGCATTTGCTGTATAAGTGGCATTTGTAGCCCCCGGTATTAAAATGTTAGAACTATCGCAATTCATCCATTGGTAATTTACTCCATTTTGGTTCGAGTTAATGGTTAGTCCTGCTGTATTGATTGAAGTGTCTAATACACTCAATACATTCAAAGCCACTGTTACCGTACTATCACAGTTGTTGGGACCAATATTGGTATATACTTCAATGCCGGATGGATTTGCTGCATTATAAACAGTTCCGTTAATAATAATGCTGTCATTAATACAAATTGTAGTGTTGTTTGTACCGGTTAATGGTGTAAGTGAACAGATATCTACAATGTTAACAGGCAACCAAAATGTATCTTTGGCTAGGATATCATTAAATACAACTATTTCTATAGTGTCTTGTCCAATAGTATGCCATAGGATGTCAAATTGATCACCATTAATATTCAATACGCTTCCATTGTTAACATTTACGCAACCTACGACAATGTTCTCATTGGCAGTTACAAGATAATTTTCTGTAATAGTATTTGCGCTGGTGGTATTACCTGAAACTGAAATAACTTCAGGTTTTAGTACGTGTTCATAGATGAAATCTTGAGACATCATGTGAATGGTATCAAGATAACTGGAGTTTAATAGTTCGGGTTCATGTCCAGCCCCTTCAAAGGTTTCGAAGTAAGAAATAATATTATTTCTAGCCAAAGCATCACTTATTGGGACGCTGCCATACATTTGTGGAAATAAAGGATAACCAAATGGGTTCCCAGTATTATATGGCACCAGTGAATCCTGATCTCCGTGAAATAGTATAGTCGGAATATTGTCTTTAGGAGAATCTCCAATATACACAGTATCCCAAATCGCACCCCAATTTGATATAAGACCGTGTGTTTTCACTTCTTCATTGTTCCAGTAATTATTGCCTGAAGAAAATATACCTCCTAAATTATCAGAATCTAAACCAAACCCTACTCCTTGATAAGAACTAGGTGCCTGACTTTGCACTAAAAATGCATTATGAAGCCCCGCAATAGCACCAGCACTATTACCAGAGATTATTATGTTACTTGTATCTACACCATATTGGTTTCTGTATTCAGCAAAAAAACGTAGGGCAGCTTGTAAATCCTGAATTGTACGATATACTGCGCGCTCAGCACTTGCTGAAATGAGGGTGTTGAAGCCAAGCCTGTAATTTACTGCTGCACATATATAACCCCTTTCTGCCCAATAAGAACAATAATCGTCTGCTGGTGGGAACAATTTGTCTCCTATTAAGAATCCACCACCAAAAAGGAATAGTATAAGTGGTCGATGAGTCAGGGTGTCAGAAGAAGGCTCATAAATATCAAGGCGATAAGGAGTAGCAAAGAAAGACCCATAAGATTTGGCTTGCTGGTATTCAATGTTATAAGTCTTTGTAACACTAAATGTAGAATCGATATAACGATTTGTGTTACAAAGTTGAGCTGAACAGTGAATGGTATAAGCAAATACAAAGCAGAAAAATAGCTTCAATTTTATATTGATCTTATTTACATCCATCTTTTTATATTGTTTCCAGAATTAAATTAAAAGTAGTTTTCTTATTTACCTTATTACGAATGCGCTTAATAGTTATTTTTGATGTTAATATTTTGGATATGTTTTTAGTGCCATATGACATTCTTTATGTCAAAAATATTATAAGAATATTCTTGCTGTAATATCTAAATATACAAAATTATTTTTTTTAAGCTGATATATTAGTCCTAAAAGCAGGTATGATTTTTATAGGTTTTACCCATCTTTCTTTTGATTTTAATGGGATTAGCTGTAATATTAGATACTTAAACAATGAGAATAATCTGCATATGAAAAAGCTAGACAACACCAGTGCTATTGTCCCTTATTCCGGTATTACTTTAGAGAACATAGAATTTTATAAAAAAAATGGTTTTCTGATTGCTGAAGATTTGTTTAGTTCAGATCAAATAGATGATATTAAGATTGAAACTTTGAATATTTTTAAAGGTGGACGCGGTTTAATAGAAGGGTTGCAGAAGGCAAGTGAGCAGGATAATGAAATTGATATTTTACGTAAATATTTGTGTATACATTTCCCTCATAAGTTGTCACCTGTTATATATAAGTACATGTCTCATAATAGGATGGTCAATATTCTTAAAGAAATTATAAGTCCTAATGTAAAATCCATGCAGTCGATGCTTTTTGTAAAGGCTCCAGGTAAACCTGGTCAGTCCTGGCATCAGGATGAATATTATATTCCAACGCGTGATTGTTCTCTGACTGGAGCATGGATCGCTATTGATGATGCAGATATTGAAAATGGTTGTATTTGGGTAATCCCTCAAACTCATAATCCAGCAAAGATATATTCAAGAAAGTTATATGATGGGAAAGAGTATGGAGAACATGATATAATAGATCCTACTCTTTTTGATCATTCAAAGGCTATTCCTGTAGAAGTGAAGTCGGGGGCAGTTGTTTTTTTTAATGGCTATTTATTGCATTCCTCTGGTCGTAATCATAGCAAAGACAGATTCCGACGTGCTTTGGTCTATCATTATATGAGTGCAGAATCATACTTGCCCTGGGATCAGGATGGACGATTACCACTTACTAATGACATGCGTGATATTGTAATGGTTGCAGGTACCGATCCTTATGAACATAAAGGAATTGAAGATTTGAACAAAGCTTACCTTAGACCGGATTTACAAAGAATAATTAAGGAATAAAAACCTTTTAAACGAATGCTATGATGTCTAATTCAAAACCCAATACCTCTTTTCTTATCCCTATAACACTGACAGTAACACTTGGAGGGTTTCTTTTTGGCTATGATACGGCTGTTATCTCCGGGACAGTAAGTTCATTAAAAGCTTTTTTTGTTACGCCGTATGGGATGGGAGAAACCGCAGAAAATGCATTTCTTGGTTTTGTGGTGTCAAGTGCATTGACAGGTTGTGTTTTAGGTGGGATACTTGGAGGTTGGGTCAGCAAGAGATTTGGACGAAGGGAAGGACTGATTTTAGCGGCATTACTGTTTTTAATCTCAGCTTTGGGCTCTGCTATGCCTGAAATTCCTACAAAAGTAATAGGAACAGCAGATCACCAGCAGGTCTACTGGTTTATTATGTACCGGGTTTTGGGAGGTATAGGAATTGGCCTTGCATCTATGCTCTCACCGATGTATATTGCTGAGATAGCACCTGCTGATCGTCGGGGTCAATTGGTATCACTCAATCAATTTGCTATTGTTTCAGGAATATTGATTGTGTATTTTGTCAATTATTATATTGCTGGAAGAGGAGATGAGCAATGGTTGAATTCTGTTGGTTGGCGCTGGATGTTTGCATCAGAAGCTATTCCTTCTCTGATCTTTCTCATAGCGCTGTTTTTTATACCTGATACACCTCGGTCTCTTTTATTGAAAGGTCAACAAAAAAAGGCTGCAGAAGTCCTGAACAAAATAAATGGTGTAGAAGCGACTTCCCGTATTCTTGGGGAAATTAAAGGTAGCTTACAAGACACTTCAACCAAACTATTTTCCTTTGGTTTTATGATTATAGCTATAGGAGTTTTATTAGCAGTTTTACAGCAATGTGTAGGTATCAACGCAGTGTTGTATTATGCTCCTGAGATTTTTAAAACCATGGGAGGTGGTACTGATGCAGCAATGTTGCAAACTGTTATAGTAGGAGGTGTCAATTTATTGTTTACCATCATTGCTATATATTCAGTCGATCGTTTTGGACGCAAATCTTTGATGTTAATTGGTGGGGTCGGTATGGCAATGGCAATGTTTGGGTTGGGCATGTCTTTTTATGGAGAATGGCATTGGCTTCTTACATTGTTGTTTATGTTGTTCTATGTCGCATGTTTTGCAATGAGTTGGGGACCAGTAACCTGGGTGCTATTATCTGAACTCTTTCCCAATAATATTCGTAGTGCAGCACTTGCTGTTGCAGTTGCAGCAATGTGGATCGCAAATCAGATTGTTTCATGGACATTTCCAATTATGGATGAAAACTCTTGGTTGGTTGAGCAATTTAACCATGGCTTTGCTTATTGGGTTTATGGTTCTGTAAGTGTCTTGAGCGTCTTTTTTGTTTGGCGTTTTATTCCTGAAACAAAAGGGAGGACATTGGAAGAATTGGAGGAGCTATGGAAGTAGAGAAAAAAACGTAAAGGGCTTGAGATATCACTAGATTTTTTAATGCGCATACATTTCCGTAATTATATGTAGACAAGCCTCTCTTCTGTTAATGGTCTATATAGGTCTCTTTTTTAGTACATGAATTAATCTTAAATTAAATCTATTAAGCCAAAACATAAAGCATCTATATTGTTGCTATGTTGGTTAAATGGCGAGACATTCGAAAGGATGATTATAGCATTTTTAGATTCTACTTCAAGGATCATAGAAGAGCTAAAACCTCCTGTTCCTCCATTATGCCAAAATCTTTCTTCCCCTGTATCTTCTTTCATGATAAGCCAACCTAGTCCTACACTTCTGCGATGATCAATATTAAAAGTTGATTTTCTGGTAAGTGTTAAGTCTAAGTTTGAAGTATCAAATTGCGCGAATGCAAATTTTGATAGTTCTTTTGTTGTAGATATAATACCACCTGCACCTTCCATAGATGCAAAATCCCAATGAGGCACTTTTTCACCTAAGGCTCCCAAACCGTCAACTAGTTCTGCGCTTAAATTGTTTCGGTCATATGTTGAAACAGTCATATTGTATTTTGTAAAAACAATTTCATCAAGCAATTGATGATAATCTTTTGAACTAGCTATTGATAATAGATAAGCCAAAATTCCTGCACCAGTATTAGAGTATTCGAAGGCTTCACCAGGGAGGTTTGAGAGTTTTATAGGGTTATTTAAGTACTCCAATAAGTGTTTTTCATTATAATGTTGGTAAGGATTGCTTACATTGACTGCACTGGACATTAAGTTTGTAGGTAGCCTCGGAAATCCTGATGTATGATTTGAAAGTTGTTTAAAAGTTATTTTCCTGATATCTTTTTTACGTGTTTTTAATACGGATTTAATTGGCTGATCTAGTTTAATTGTTTTATCTAAAACCAATGAAGCCAGGATAGTAGATGTAAATACTTTGGTAATAGAACCAATCTCAAAGGCTTTATGACTATTATCGTAAATTAGCAAAGTGTCCTCTGTAATTTTTACACCAATGAATTTTGATATTCCATTATTGATAATAGCAATTGAAAGCTCACTATTTAAAGGAAAGTTCTTACATTTTTCCGTGATTAATTGTATTTGTTTGTCGGGAATATCTGTACAACTCTTGGTAAGTTTAATAGCAAGTTGTTGTTGCTCTTCATTATTTGAAGTTTCGATAAATGGTTTAACAAAAAAACCATTTATCAAGTTTCTGTTATCAATAGAGATATTCATTTTAAGTACTCCTTTTTCAAAGAACGATTTAAAAGCTGCAAAGGAGTTGCTTTCCATTCCTAAAAATTCATTTTTCTCCATTTGCCCTACTTGTGCTTTTATACTTTTCAGGAACTCTTTAGTTTTTTCAAGGGTTAATTCATTTTGTAATTCAGATGAAAACATATTGAAAATATAGGTGTAATCATCTGCATTATATTTTTCTTGAAATAAATCGAGCACGGTTTTGCGATCTGTTTCAGACACCTGACCTAGACCTTGAAAAACGAAAAAAAATAGTGGGATTAAAATTACTAGACTCTGAAAACCAATTTTCATTACGACATTATTTTTAAATCAAAATGACAAAAATCTATGTATAAATATATTTTTACTGTAATTTATACCTATACTTAGTTTGATGAGTGCAAATTTAATAAAAAACTCAGTTTTCAAATATTATTTAACATACCTTTGACTATTATATCTTACTAAGCTTTTTTTGATTATATATTCTTAAGCCTTAAAAGGCACAATTAAGATCCTTCCATTAATATTTCACCAGTTTTTGCATCAATCAAAACACCACAACCTATGTTTGGTAAGGTAATGGTTACTTCTTTTTGGTTTTTTAAGCGGATTGTACGTTGTTCTCCACTTTGTCGGAAATAATTGTAATAAAACAACATACCCCATCCTGCATAAACTACTGCTGAGGGATCATTTATGTATTGATGTGCATCTGTTTGACTAATGATATATCGAAGAATATTGTTTTTTTCTTCTTTGGCCGGAGCAGCAATATACCAAGATGTATAGTCATTAAATTTTTTAAATGCAGATGCTACTTGTCTATTCTCTTTGTAATATAAAAGGGGGGTAGCTTCTGAGTCTTGTACGGTAAAAGCGGGACTAAAGGGTTTTTTGTTAACCATACAGTACACACTGTCATTTTCCCCAAAAAAATCAGCAACTTTAGACGATAAAACAAGTTGAACAGTATCTCTTAGAGAAGTTTCTTTTAAATTTATTCCAACGAGTTCTGACATCGCTGCAATATTTAAAGAGTCATCTTCAACAAAGGCAGGAGCATAAGTCCAGATTAGATGCCGGTTATCTTTTGCAACATAATCGCGAATATAGTTTTTTTGTTTTTGCGAAAATTTGTAAGTATTTCCAAAAACAATGGTTTTATATTGTCCCATATCAACTTTCTCCAGATCAGCCAAATGTATTGCATCAAAAGCTACACCAGATCTGAATGCTGCCAACGATCCCCAGTCAACAGATAATACAGTCATAGGGTTTTGATTATTTAAGCTTGCAGTATAATAGCTGCTTTCGGTGTCACAAACATATAAGACATCGGCATCACTATTAAAAGCTTCTTCAGAAACTATTTTATTTTCTACTATTTTTTTAATCGTGTGAATATCATCCATAATCTTTGGGTGATCCCAATATCCTTGTGGGGGGTTGTATTTTAGATGAAAATCATCGAATTCTACCCCTGTAATGCCAAAATCGTAGAACCATAGTCCCATGCCTTTTAATAGAGAATAGATCATATTTCTTCTTGTTGAAGCACGACCTGCAGATAAATATTTGTGAAATTTTTTGTAGTAATGATAATGTAGATTTGGTTCATAATCCATTTCGTCTAACCACAGTTTTTTATTTAACATACAGGATGTGACCAGTCCGCGCGAACGATATACTTCTCCGTTTTTTCTAGACTTAGGCCCATAGGATTGGGGTGCGGATAGGTAATCTACATATTTTGATTCAAGGACTTTTTGAAATTCCAGATGTCCACCACTAACTTCTCTTCCAAATAAGGAAAAGAAATAGCCGTAAAAAGTACCTGTAATAATAGGACGAGGCCAACTTTCTTTTACAATTTTACAAAAATGGATAATACGGTTTGCCACTAATTCATGTTGACAACGGTAATAATCTATAGTAAATTGTTCTGTTTTAGGGTTTCTAAAAATGCCTCTAGTACTTTCTCTGTCTTTTAAATCCGGCACTTTGATTTTATCAAAAGTTATTTTATCATCTGACCAGGCTTTTTTTAGTTTTGCTTCGGTTTGGTATTTTTCCTCTGACCATTTTTTGAACGCTGTAATCATTGCTTCGCTAAGATCCGGTTCGCTTTTGAGGAATCCCCAATAGTGCCATTCACCATAAACCCCACAAGCGACCTGAATACCTATTAAAGCACGACCTTCAGGAGTTTTTGATAGCTTTTCGCAAAATAATTTTGTCATTTTACTGCTTTCCTTCAACCATTTTTCAGAGGCGAGACTAATACGTTCCATTGGTTTGGGGTCATCAGCAATAGGAGAAGTTAGTCCATAGTCAAGTCTTGGGACTGCATTTGTGTCTGCGTATACAACCATTTCCTCTCTATGTTTGTCTAACCACCAAAAAGGTGCGTTTACATGTAAGCGAAAGAATAGTGCGGCATTTGGACATACATTCAACAAGCCACGGATTTGTTTTTGGGCAAGACTGATATCAAGGCTGCCATCTTCTTTCCACATATGCTCAAACGAAATATCCAATTGATACATCCGGATACCCTTTTCACAGAACACTTTTAGGTTGTGTTGTGCTAATTCTTCCCATGACCATCTACCTCCAGGCACATCTGTAAGACCATAGATCACCGTTGATTGTGGTTTCTCATCAATAAAAATGGTAGGACGATTCAAGTGCATCTCTACTTTAGCCTTCAATGGTTTTTTAGGCATTTTCACCTTGCATAGTTCTTGTCCTGAAATAATGAAAGGAATAAATAAGATAGATATAATATTATAGAATTTCATTTTAATTTTGTCTAGACTTTTTAACTATTCTGAAATACATTTTTTCGTAAAATTACTCATTTTTCTTTTTATAAAACAACCATGATATAGGTATACGCTGTTTTGGGATATCAGGTCCGCTTATCAGTAATTCCAAACCATTATAAGACCACCAGTTGAAATGTTCCATACGTATCCTATGTCGCCCTTTAGTTAATTTGATCTGTCCTTTTCGTTGTGTCTTATAGTGAATGCCATCGTTTATGACCACTTCTTTTTCATTTATTAATACCCTGGCTCCATCATCTGATGTTAAATAGAAAGAATAACTTCCACTTTTTGGAATATCCAAAAAAGCCTCAAATAAAAAAGCCCAAAAATGTGGTCGCTTTTTTAATTTTTTTAGATTGATTTTTGAGACATGCCCTGAATCAATAGCGGTCAAGGTATCAAAATCAGGTAGATATCTTAATTTCTCATGATAATATTTATAATTCCAGCCGTTTATTTTTGGGTCATAAATATCAATAAAAGAATTTTTAACATAACTTGGAGCTTTTCCTTTTTCTTTGGAAATGGCTTTTATCATGCTATAATTATTAACCTCAAAGGGGACCATATATTTTTTTGATGTTAATATTGGATCACTCCCGTCAACTGTGTAATAAATCTTTGTATCAGGCGACTTTGCTCTAAGTTTTACCAAATATTTTTCATTCTTTTTATATGTAATACTAGAGTCTTGTATACTAATCTCAGGAGGATCTGAATAGTTGATTTCCTTTTTTCTTTTATGTAAATCACATTTGAAACTATAAGATCCTGACCCTAATTCTAATACTGTATAAATGCTGTTATTTGTAAGGGTATCCAATCTCAAAAAATTATTTGCCTTCATAAATGGCGAACATTTTTTATATGGTAGGTATATTTCAGCTTTTGTCCCCACGGGGAGTTCAATATTCCATTTAAAATTTGATCTGTTTTTTTTCCAATGACTTACAATTTTACCTCTAGGAGAAAGGAATGAAGCTTTAACACTATCCAAACCATCAGGCATAAACGGTAATAGTTTTAGTTTATTAAAAGCTATACCATCATCAGCCTGTTTAATCCCTGCTAAATAAGCATAAAACCATTGTATTAAGTCACCTATAAGCATTACATGGTTTTGAGATTTTTTTTCTTTTCCGGTCCAAACTTCCCACATGGTTGTAGCACCCTGATCTATCATATATCCCCAACTTGGATAAATGGTACTTGTTGCTAATTGATAGGCAAAATCCAAAGCATTATTCTCAGAAAGCACTTTCATTGGCCATCGCATTCCTATTAATCCAAAAGCCATTTTTCCATTATATTGTCCACGAAGCATTCCAAGAAAATTTTTTGTTAATAGGGAACGATCTTGTGAAGAGAGGTCATTATCGGCAAGTAAAAGTAGCAATTCCGTAGGGCTATGGTTGCCATATGAATGCGTACTTTTCTCCATTAGACGTCCATAAAGAACCGATTTTAATGTTTCCAGTTTCTTTCTGTAACGATCTTTATCAGCTGTTTTTTGTAACAACTTAGCAAAGTTATGCATTTCTTTAAGTGCTAATATATATGTTGCAGTAGCAATTATATCCGAGGATGATTTAAGGCGTGGATCTAAGTTGGTTTCTTTAGTAATTTTTTCAGGAGGAACTAACCAATCTCCATATTGGTCACTGAATATTACCTCTTCCTGCGTGTAATTGTTGGAAATGTAGTCCATCCAATTTTGCATGCTTTTATAAAATTGAGTAACGATATGCTTATCTCCATAATATTTATACAATAGTCCTACCAATTGTATATATGTAGCCGGCCAGGTAACATTATCTCTATAAACTTTCCAGTGTGCCGGTGCAAGGTTAGGCAATGCACCTGATTCCAATTGTTCATCAGCAATATCCTGCATCCATTTAGAATATATGTGTTGAATGTCGTACATATATAATTCGCCAAAAGCAGTAGCGGACCTATCACCCAACCATCCGTATCTTTCATCTCTTTGGGGGCAGTCTACAGGAATATGTTGATAGTTTCCTCTAATAGACCATTTAGCATTGGAATATATCTGATTAAGAAGGGGGTTGGAAGAAACAAAGTTTCCGACTATCTTTAAATCATTGTGTGCAACACATGCTGTTAAAGTTGTACTATCGGGTGCATTTGTTAATCCTGTTATCTCAACATAGCGAAAACCATGATATGTAAATCGAGGTTCATATATTTCCTTATCTTCACCTTTGAGAATATAAATATCTTTTGCTTTTGCTCCTCGAATACTTAAGCTATCTAAATTGCCTAAACTATCTAATAATTCAGTAAAACGAAGACTGATTTTTGAACCTGCTTGACCTTTAGTATTTAGTTTTCCCCATCCAGTTATGTTCTGGCCAAAATCAAAAATATAACTCCCGCTATTTGTCTTTGTAATTTTTTGAGCATGTAATGTCTCTATAACCCTTACTGGAGGCATTTTTTGGTTTGACAATACTGGTGTATATGAATCTAAAACATTAACATCTTCCCAAGTAGAGTCATCCATTTTTACTGTAGCCCAATCCTTTATTTCTTTACGGGCATCATAGTGCTCACCATCAAATTCGTTGTTGAACTGAATAGGGCCCTGAGTAGTGAATTTCCAGTTGCTATTGCTTTTTATAATTTCTGAACTTCCGTCATTATATTGAAGGTGAATCTGGCACCATAACCTTGGCAGACCATATTTCCGTATGTTTTTTCTTTGAAGCAGATGCTTTCCATTTCCCAAAATTATTCCGATAGCATTGTTGCCATTTTTTATTTGATTCGAAACATCAAAAGAAACATAAATAGCGCGTTTGAAATAGTTGGTGTTTGATGGGTCGAGACGGTGGTCACCTACAAGCTGGCCATTGATATACATGTCGAATAATCCTAATCCTGAAACAAATGCTATTGCCTTTGTAAGGGTTTTCTTATTATGGGTTTTAAATCTAGTAAAAATATAATGGGCAGCATTTTTTTGTTTTTGTGATGCAGAATCTAAATCTAGATTTGACCCGATCCATAATGCTTGTTTTTTATCATTGTTAACCAGGCCCATAGTCCATTGCTGTGTAGTACTCCAATTACTGGCCTCATTCAGAGCATTCCAAACCCTGACTTTCCAATAATATGTTTGAGCGGTTTTTAAGGTTTTTCCGCCAAATAATATATTTATGCTATTTGAGCCAATAACTTTTTTGCTGTCCCAGACATCAGCTATATTTTGATTTAATTTTTCTCTGGTACTTGCGACTAAAATATGATATGCGCTTTGCCATTGGTTGTCACAGTTAGCGTTTAACTGCCAACCTAATCTGGGTTTTAAGAGCTCTACGCCAATTGGATTAGAAAGTCTTTCACAGGAAGGTTCAGATATTTTTAAAGCGCAATTTTGTTGTGCTCCGAGGTGTAAGCTGTTAATTAGGAAAAAGATGTAAATAAGAAAGAAATGATACATAAATATAAATATAAATTCACCTCAAATATGTGAGTAATATATAAACTAAATTTTTAGTATATTAGAACTATGGGGTATGAGATAATATTTATGAAGAACAAAAAAATTATTTAATTTTTATATCAGATGAATTGTGTAAATAAATGTTTTTTTTCAGGTCTGAATTTTCAGAATCACTTTTCCCCGGGTCATTAATTTTTAAGTTTTTAAAAGTTGCATCATGCACGTCGTCCAGAACAATGGCAACTCTAAAATCTTCCTTTTTACAGCTCATTATTACTTTATTAAAGGTAATACCTTTTGCGTGACGGATATAAAAACCCCATGCTGGAAGTTCTTTAAACATAGAAAATTCTGGGTACTTATTAGACAGTTCTGGTATAGAGTCCAATTCATCTAATGCTACTTTTGCATAAATAGGGTTTGCATTTCCTGGGTAATGTATTTCTATATTATTTAATGATATGTTTTCTATTGCCACATTTGGCATCCCCACAATAGATGCAGGTGAAATATTTCTTGGCATGTGTTCAATTGGTCCTTCATAATGATAACCTGCATCTGGTTTTGTTGCTGGAATCTCAGCATAAACATTTGAAATACTAACGTTTTTCAACATGCCTTTACGTCCAATCTTTCTTTCTCCTATTCGAAGAAATAGTAGGTTGCCAGTATTAAAAACTTTTAGGCTATCAACCACAATATTTTCAATAGTGCCACCATCAACAGCGGCAAAAGTTACTGCTGAACGATATGTATCAAAGACAATATTTTTTATTATATTGATATTTTTAAAACCACCTCTTGAAACAGTTCCAAATTTTATTGCACTTGCACTTGATCGGATGGTATTATTGTAGATGAGAACATTTTTACAGATAGAATCTGGATGATGCGATTTGAGACAGATACCATCATCTGATGCATCAATATAATTATTTCTAATTATAACATTATCACAATCTACAATGTCCATGCCATCATTATTCCAATAGTTTTTACTATCTACAGTTATATTTTCTATTAGTAGATTTTTACATTGATCATATTGTTGATTCCAACTAGTCGGATTATTAATGTGTACTCCTTGAATAGTAACTTTATTACACCCTTTAAAATAAATATTATGAGGGCGCCTTGTAGAGTTTGGGCGATCATTGCTAAAATAAGGGTCTTCATATATGCCTCTATGATACATAGTTATTATATTTTGGGCCAATTTGTATCCTCTGCCATCAATGGTGCCTTTTCCTGTTATTGCGATGTTATTTTGTTTAAGCGCAAATATCATAGCCATCCAGGTATGGTGACGGTTATAATCAAATGGGTTTAAAGAACCGATAAGTACTGCTCCTTCATTTAGTTGAATAGTAACATTGGATTTTAAATAAATAGAACCAGTGATATATCTACCTACATGAAAAACTAATCTTCCACCACCTTGTCCGTGGATATAGTCTATAGCCTTTTGGATAGAGGTTGTATTTACTTTTGTTCCATTTGATTCTATACCAAAAAAAGAAGCATTGTAATCTTTGGAATGAATGGTAAAAGATATAAATAATAGGATTATGGGAAGTATGTTTTTTACAGTCATTAAAGGTGCGTTTTTAGTTGCTAATTGTTTTTTCGGTTATTTAGATAAAGATTAAAAATAAAATAAAATGTTTAGAATTGCGAATATCTAGTATTAGTTTAGTAACTGAGAACAATTCTATTTTCAAAAATTTAAGAATGCAAACAAACAACTAGTATCACTTAAGGTTTACACCTTTAAAAGGTGGGTCAGGTTAAAATAAAGTATTAACTTGTGATTTATTATGTTGTTATTATTTAATATTTAAAATTGAATTTTAGTCGATGAAAGGCATTAGAAATCTTCTTATTGGTGTTACTCTTGGTACTATAATGGGATGGGTGTTAGGTTTTTTGCGGTTACCTTATCTAGAAAAAGATTATTCCTTTTTATTGGGTTTTGGTTTATGCTTAGCATTGGTTTTATTCTTATTGACTTTACTATTTGTATGGAATAAGAATGCATTTTTAGTTCGTTTAATTGGCAAAAAAGAAGCAAAGGGAGAAACAAAGGGTTTGGTTAGTATTCATACTACGATTTGGTTGATGGTTACTGTGTTCATTGTTGTTGGTGGAATGATTAGTAGTGTGTTGATTTACAGACAAAATCAAATTTTTGATACACATACTAAGTATCAGAAGGATAAAATTCATGAACAAATAGAATTAATAGAGTCTATCAGACAGAGTAACCAAGTGTTTATGATGAGCAATATTTTGGATAATATTGAAGAGGAAATTAAACAGGAACCTAAACGAATACTCAATGATGCTATTATTGCACGTATAGCTGCATTGAATTTCTCTTTGAAACCATACAGATATTTTGATGGTGATAGCTTATCAGTAAACAAATTAAGTCCGGAAAGGGGTCAATTATTGTTAGCATTGTCCTTGATGAACATCGATTCAGTTTCATTTGATAAGATAAAACTTAGCACCTCTTTTAATACAACTGATTTGAGAGGCGCAGATCTTAAAGGCATGGACCTAAATGGCATAGATTTACAAGGTGCAGATTTGCGTGGTGCAAATTTGCAAGGTGTAAATTTAAAAGGCGCCAATTTGTATGAAGTTAATTTATGGGGTTGCAATTTAAGAGGCGCAAATTTGGATAGTGCCAAAATGAAAAGGGTGGATTTAAGATGGTCTGATCTGAACAATGCATCATTGAAATCTACAATACTAGATGGATCAAATTTGACGAGTGCAAATCTATTAAATGCAAACTTAAG
The DNA here is from genome assembly GCA_022448945.1 of Saprospiraceae bacterium. GTDB lineage: Bacteria > Bacteroidota > Bacteroidia > Chitinophagales > Saprospiraceae > Aureispira. Next base: position 295,908 of record JAKVCV010000012.1, on the reverse strand, counting down.
GAAAGCATCTTTACGTTATGCAGATCTCACAGGTGTAATACTAAATGGAGTGGATTTGACGGATTGTGATTTATTAGTAGCAAATCTCACAAAAGCAAATTTGACGGATTCGGATTTGACGGGTTCCCTCCTTAGGGCAGCAAAATTTACCGAATCAATTTTGATAGGAGCAGAATTTTCCAATGCTTGTATTAATGAAGATTGGTTCGAAAAATTAGTTGAGTGGAACACAATAGGCGCTAAAGAAATTAAAGATGCTTACAGTATAGTTGATGATACTTCTGGTAGATACCTAAATGCTAAATTTTGTCTTAAAAAAAACAATAATTAATCTTAGTAGTTTTCGTGCCATCATAGGCATTACCAATAAAAGCCTGCCTTTACTTTATTGATTTTATTAGAGAATTTTTTTATTATTTCATTATTAGGGACAAATGGTTTAAAAGCTATTTGAAATGACCAACTATAATAAACTTGTATTTCATTAAGATAGTCTGCTAATAATTCTGGTGTCCAATAGGTGTTTCGGGTTATTTTGAATTTCTTTCTTAGCTTTTTGCCTATTTCCTGACCCCATTCATTATTAATCAAATCTACATAATTGTCTATTGGGTTATCATCTGGATGAATAATTTGTTCTCGGGTAAATTTTCCCGTTACCAATTGGGGCATTTTGTAGCGCTCATGCACATCAGCAACAAAATCAGCTAATTGCTCTGAAAAACAAGATGTAATCAATGCTTGTGCCGTAATATGATTAAATGAGTTTAGATATCCTTTCTCACTACTATCTCTTGGGTGTATGTATGCAAGGTCTTTAGTTCTTATATTGTATACCATTGCTTGGGCCAGATCAAAAAATGCTTTATCGTCTTCACCAAATAAATAATCCCGCTTACGGGCAAGTGTAAATATTTTACGCAGATCTATTCTGTTTGCAATTGCAAACGGAGTTTTAAATAATAGTTGAACGCGTTTCCAAAAGCCACTCTCTTTTACATCAATAATATTACCTTGATCTACACCTGACTTTAGGATGCTCGTAACTTCTAAACCATTGCTACAGTGTTTTATCTTGACCATTGAATTCCAATTGCCTGCACTGTCTGAGCCAGTATTAATATATTCAATATTAATTATTGATTTTAAGTCTTCAAGAGAATTAAATCGATTTGCTAGTAATGCCCTGTAAGAGGATGGTAAAGACGCTTCTTTTAAATTTTTAGCACTACCGCGATATATATCATCTGAATTAGGTATACTACATACACAAGGTTTAGCTAGGTTTTCGTCAGGAGTGTTTTGCCATAAGACCTTATAGCTAATAAAACAAATCGTTAAAAGAAGCACAAATTTTTTCATGTAAAAACAGCAAAAAAAACTAAACAAAATTCAGAATGAAATATTGCATTAAAAATAATGATATGTCAGAAATATAATAATTCAAACTTAGTTTAAGTTAAAAACCCTGATCTAATTTCGAATTATTATATTTATGGCAAAGCATTTTTATACTTATATTTTTTTATGAAATAGAACCAATGTCCATTATAATAAGAGAAGGAATACCCGAAGATATACCAAGTGTTTTTTTACTGATTAAAGAATTAGCAGAATATGAACGGGCTGCTGAGGAAGTAATTATTACAGATAAAATAATGTACGAAGATGCCTTTGGAACTGATCCGGCATTCAGGTTTATTGTTGCTTTGGAAAATGATGTGATAGTTGGAACTGCAGTTTATTTTTTTACTTATTCAACATGGAAAGGTAGGGCAATGCATTTGGAGGATATAGTAGTATCAGAAAATATGCGGAGAAAAGGGATTGGTAAATTAATGTTTGATTGGTTGGTCAAGACAGCGTATAACATAGGTTCTAAAAGATTTACCTGGCAAGTATTGGAATGGAATACACCAGCAATTGGATTTTATAAAAAAATCAATGCCCAATTGGATGCTGAATGGATAAATTGTAAGTTTAGTACTAAAGGTTTGAAAAACTATGTTGATTTGTATCAACTGTAGTTAAAATTAATACTTGCAGAAGGAGATCTTTCTACTAATTTTATTTAAGTTTTTCTCCCAGCTTTTCAACTTTATTAAGCCATTTTTTGCGTTTCTTTTCACTTGATAAACGTATAATACCTAGAGCTGTACCTCGTATAGGGGACACACCACAATAGAATAGGGTAGTATATTTCAGCGCCAAAAAACTTGGTCTTCCAGCTAACCACCAAAATATTTTGGGAGTATCTAAGGTATAAATGATATGTGCACTTTTATTGGTAAGTAATTTTTCCCATGTAGTACTTTTCCCGGGAATTTTCTTAAAGAAAAAACGTGGTAAAAAAACACGATCTATAAAGCCTTTCATAATTGCCGGGTAAGATCCCCACCATACCGGATGTATCCAGACGATATGATCAGCTTCGAAGAATTTTCTTTGAGCATCCACCAAACAAGGTTCAAGTTCAGTACGTTTTCTATAACCATACTGAAGATTTAATTTAAAATCTAAATCCCGAATAATTATTTCTTCAATTATAGCACCAGCTTTTATAGCTCCTTTTCTATAAGCTTTGCAAAGTGCAGTACAGTAACTTTGCTCATCAGGATGACCATCAATTATCAGTATTTTTTTTGGCATTATAAAGGCTTATTTGGTTAAAATATGTGTTTAAAACTTAGCAATATTTGTTTAGAATTTCAATCTTAATTCATAATTTTTATTTCTGTTGAATCAAATTGGTTAAATATAATATCAAAATTATCCGGATTAAAAAAATTACGCATTCTTATTACATCAACTCCACTGTATATTGCACGTTCTGGTAGTAGATCTTTTTGATATACATTTCTAAAAACTGTACACATCATTTCAGCACAATACATATGGGTAGAATCATAATCGTTAAAGGCCATGTCAAATGGAACTTCTTTTTTTAATAGGCGCTTGGCTTCATTAAGAACCCCTTTTTTTTGATTATCTGTGCCCTTGAGTCTAACTACTGCAATTGTTCCTGATTGGCTTTGATGAATATAATTTTTTAGCGGTTCTGTAAACATTCCTGAGACCGAATCATTTGATACTGTATGTAAAACCATAGGATTGTTAAGTCCATTATACAAATAAAACGCACAATGTGTTACGGGATATGTTTCATTTAGGTAAATAGAAATAAAATCACTTATAGTTCCAAAACCTTTTCTTAAAATAATGTCTCCATCTTTTAACAATGCTATTTCTTCATTGCTTAATGAGGCATTTGCTTTGTTTTTTTTTGAGGGGGATTGATAAAGCTTTGCAAATCTTTGCATTATTTTTTTGCTAATAGAATCATCAAGGGGAGGGGATGTATCCCCTTTGTTGATATAGTCTCCTTTATTGGTTTGCCTACAGGCAAACAGATTTAAAATAATGGCAGCAAAAAAAAGAAAGAGCAATCGCATGGAATGGCTAATTTATTAGACGAATTTGGTTTTACGTTTATCCTAAGCGCTTATATAGTGTACTAATGAAAGCGTGCCATCTCTTTTGGAGATGACACGTTGTAATTACTTATAATAAGTTAAGTCTTGAATTATTCCTCATCTGTTTCTTCATCCATATCCATGTCGAAATCCATGTCCATATCATCTTCTTTGTTCATGTCTTCTTTTGAAATGGATACCAACCATTTGCCGTCAACTTTTTTTACGTTAAATTTTTCATCACTAAAATTACCATCTTCATCACAGCAAACCTCACATTCGGCCTTATCCCCATCGATTTCACATTTAACTTTTTCGGCCTTTTTATCTTCTATATCCTTCATTGCTTCATCGTCCCCCATTTGTTTTAGTCCTTTTAATAAACCAATTACTTCCTTACTTTCTTTTGTAACAAATGATTCTGCTTTTTCAAAATCCATTGCTGAGATTGCATTATAAAAACCTTTAACAGTTTCTTCGATTATTTTAGTTTCTGGTAAGTATACTAACCAACTAACGTTAACTTTATGTACATTAAATTTTTCAGCACTAAAATTACCATTTTCATCACAGCAAATTGTACATACAGCTTTATCACCATCAATTTCACATTTAACATTTGTAGCTTTTTTATTGATTCCAAAAGTAAAATTACCATTTGGAGGTGATAATACTTTTTTCGCTTTTGTTCCTTCTAGCTCTTTTATTTCCTCATCGTCCCCCATTTGTTTTAGTCCTTTTAATAAACCAATTACTTCCTTACTTTCTTTTGTAACAAATGATTCTGCTTTTTCAAAATCCATTGCTGAGATTGCATTATAAAAACCTTTAACAGCACCTTCAGGTGTTTTTGTAGAAACTCCGTCACAAGATATTAAAGTAGCAAATGCTATTAATATCATTAAAGTCATTAATTGTTTCATTTGATAATTGTTTTTAGTAAGAAAAATATTGGCAGCAAGTTTGGTTTTAATTGAGATAACTGATAGTAAAAGGTAACTCCACCATTTTTGATGCATCTATATTAAGTCTTTAATTTGTTGTTTACTAATAATTGAATATTTTTTTAAGGTAATTTTAAAATTGAATATTATATTAATTGATTATATGCTTTATTAGTAGAATCCATTAGTTCAATTTGTGTTTTATTATATTTTATATTCCTATTCTAAAAAAAATCCATAATTTTTTATCAGACAATCTCTTTAAATTATTGCTTTTTAAAAGGATACCTAATCTAGCCCTTTCTTCCAACACCAAAATAAAATTGCCAGCCCCATAATAAGACCTATAATTCCTTCTTTAAGACGACCCTGCAGTTGCCTAATGCCCTGTTCAAGGGGTATAATAACTGTTGAATCTTCGAGTTCAAGGCCACAGACAACGTATGGTTTCGCTCCATATAAACGGTTATTCTTTATTACATAAATAGATATGGTTTGCCCAGGTTTTAACTTCCAGACTTGATCACTAAAAGGATCTAATAAATCTGAATCAATACGATAGCGTTGAGGGTTATCTTCCAGATAAAATGTAGCAGAGATTTCATCGTAGCCATTGCCATTATAAATATCTTTTTTTAATGGCTCTTTTAATTTGCTGGTTAATTTTTCAAAATCATCTAGATTGACCCGGGAGCTGAAGATCATAAAAAAGCCCAGAAAAAGAAATATACCTGAGGTTAAGTAAATAAGTAATTTCATTAATATGCTCATAATGTATTTTTAGTGCGTTATTAGATATATTTTGTCAAGATATATGATCGTGTCCTATACCCAATATTCTTGAGATCTTTTTTAATATAAATATAATGAATTTTTATTTGTAAAATTCATCATGCTTATTTATTAAATAAAATAAATAGAGGTATTTTTGTTTGTAATTTTTCTTAAACAAGTTAGATGTATTGCAAATATTTATATGTATGCAAAAAAAATCAAATTTAAAATTGAACCCATTTTTTTCTGCTTTCAGGGTATATTTTTCCCTGTGTATATCTATTGTTGTTTTTAATTTTAATCTCTCAGCTCAAGATAATTTAAAGACCCTAAGCTTTGATGAGCTAGATAGTCTTATGAATATTGAATATCTCAAAGGTCATTATTCTAAAGCAATACCTTATATGATTACAGGGAGAGATAAAGCGATAGCTGAATTTGGTGAGGTAGATACACTTGTTGCTAAATATAATTCTGGATTGGGTTTTTTTTATACCCAAGTGGGGGAATATGATAAAGCAGAACAAACTTTTCTAACTGTAAAAAAAATAAGAGCGCAAATAATCGGAACGGATCACATTGATTATGCTACGACAATTAATAATCTTGCACATCTATACCTTAGGATTGGAACTTACAAAAAAGCCGAAGCCCTTTTTCTGGAGGCAAAAGAAATCAGAAAAAAAGTATGGGGTGAAGAACATCCTGAATATGCAACAAGTCTCCACAATTTGGCGATGACCTATAAATATATGGGGCGATATAAAAAAGTGGAAGATTTATATCTTAAGGCAAAAAATATTAGAGCAAAAACTTTAGGAGAAAAACACCCTGATTATGCTGTTAGTCTTAATAACCTTGCAGTTTTATATTATAATTTGGGCAATTATAAAAAGGCAGAGGTATTCTATTTGCAATGTAAGAATATAGAGTCGGAAACATTGGGGGTAGACCACCCACATTATGCTACAGGACTTAATAATCTTGCTGCTTTGTATATGAACATGGGAGAAAATGTAAAGGCGGAAAGTCTTTTTTTAGAATCTCAAAAAATACGATTAAAAGCTTTAGGCACTCAACATCCTGATTATGCTGCAAGTTTAAATAATCTTGCTATGTTCTATGAAAAGAATAATGCATATCAAAAGGCAGAATTATATGCTTTAGAGTCTAATGTGATTTTAAAAAATATTTTGGGTGAAGATCATCTTTCATATGCTATTAACCTAAATAATCTTGCCGCTTTGTATGTCAAGATGCAGCGCTATAAAAAGGCTGAAGAACTTTTTTTTAAAGCCAATAATATTAAATATAATATTTATGGTAATGAACATCCTGGATATGTTACAGGACTTAATAATCTTGCATTACTTTATAGGAAAACAGGAGAATTAGATAAAGCATACGAATTGTGTTTGCAGGGAATAGATTTCAACTGTGTTGAAATAGATAGTACATACAAATTTTTAGATTTTTCAGAGCTTATAGGTTTTGAATATTATTCCTTCCCTCAAATGAGTACTTTATTAAAGACACTGTTGAGTGTTTTAAAGGATCAATATGAATTAAATGGGAATCGACAAATTCTTAAAAAACGTTATACGCTTGCAAAAGTATCCATACAACTTAATGAGCAATTTCGAAATGAGCTTATAAATGAGAAAGATAAATTGCGGGTTGTTTCATCAAGTATCTTTTTTATTCGACATGGTATTGAATCAGCTAAGTTACTCCGCAAAGATGAATATATACAAGAAGCATTCAGTTTTGCAGAATTTAATAAATCAATGTTATTGTCAGATGCTGTAAAAGGTAATCGAGCATATAATATTGGTGATTTGCCCGATGATCTTATCGATTATGAAATAAGTTTACAGAATAAGTTTTCCGAACTTAAGCAACAGGAATATGAATATAGAAATAGTAAAGTGCATTCAGAAATATTAAGAGAATTAAGTGGCTTGCAAATAGACATTGATCTTTTTTTAGACTCTATCAGGCATGAATATCCAAAGTATCATGCGCTAAAATATGCGAGTATAACTGCTAAGGCTTCTGAAGTCCAAAACTTATTAGATGAGGAATCGGTGTTTTTGGAATATTTAATTACCGATACAATCGTCTATCTTTTTAGTATTACAAAAGATAATATAGATTTATTCCAACTAGATGTTGACACAAAAGAATTGAAAGAAAAGATTGGACTATTAAGAAATGCATTGACCTCCTACGTGGATATTGTAAATGGCAAACCCAAAGTGCTTTCGGATTACACATCTACAGCTTATTGGTTCTATCAGAATTTTTTAGATATAGCTTTAACCAATAAATCTTATAAAAATTTAATAATTGTTACGGATGGTGAGTTAGGACATTTGCCATTTGAAACATTTCTTAGCAAACCTTCGAAGCAAGAACAGGACTATGCTACATTATCATACTTAGTGAATGATTATAATATAAGTTATAATTATTCAGCGACTTTATGGAAAGAAAATATACTGAATACTAATACCAATAATAATCGCAGGATCATAGCATTTGCAGCTGACTATCCTGACATTGATTCTTCATTATTAAAAATCAGATTTATAGACGATTATAATCTTAGAAGGTCATTGATGCCATTAGAAGCAACTAGGGAGGAGGTACAATCGTTATCAAAAAAATATCTTGGTGAATTTTTGTTCAACGAAGATGCTAATGAAAACTATTTCAAAGAAAAGGCTTCAGATTATGCAGTAATTCATTTGGCGATGCATGGTGTCTTTGACCCTAGACGTCCTATAATGTCTAGTTTGGCATTTACGGAAAATTACGATACACTAGAAGATAACTTCTTGCAGGCTCATGAGATTTCCAAGCAACAACTTAATGCAGATATGGTAGTACTATCAGCTTGTGAAACGGGTTATGGAAGGTTTGAACAAGGGGAAGGTATAATTTCATTAGCGCGCTCATTTATGTATGCTGGAGCACCCTCGCTTGTTGTTTCTTTGTGGCAGGTGAATGATGTTTCTACTGCTTTAATTATGAAATCCTTTTACGATAACTTAGCCAATGGTATGAATAAAGCTCAGGCACTTCGTCAAGCAAAATTGTTTTATATCAGAAATTCTGATGGCATTGCTGCTCATCCGGCATTCTGGTCTCCATTCATACAATTAGGAGATTCCAGACCAATATATCTCAAAACAAAAGTACGAACTTGGCGCCTTTATGGAATCGTTGGTTTGGGCTTTATTTTGCTAATCGTAATTTATAGGATTATAGGACGTAAAAATGTATAATTTACTTACTTATTATACTAAATATTTTTATATTGCGGGGCTGTAATGGTGTTTTAAGGTATAATCATTAGAAGGAGTTGAATAATTCATAATTGTATTATTTGTTAAGGTTGAATATTCTGTCTGAAAGCGTAATCTCGGAGGCAATCATTTCATTCTAATTTTTTGTTAAGATTTTAATCTGATTCTTAGGGCTTTGTTTTAAGCAACAAGCTTTATGTTTTTGTTCCTGTTTTCTATTACAGTTGCTAAAATTTTACTTTAAAAATCAATAATTATCATTTCTTATGAGAACTAAATTATTCTCCTCCCTTTATAAAATATTTATTATTTCATGTGTATGCTTAGGACTAAATACATATAGTTATGCAACACATTATACTGGTTTTGATCTGACTTATGTCTGTATAGGGCCAAATCAATACCTTGTTACTTTGAATGTTTTTAGGGATTGTAATGGAATATCAGTCGGATCTTCACAGGTACTGAATTATAGTTCTGTTTCTTGTGGCGTTTCTGCCAGCGTGACATTAAATGTACAGTCTGTTACAGATATAACTCCTTTATGTCCATCACAATCAAGTGCATGTGGTTCCAGTGGAAGTCTTGGTATAGAGCATCATGTTTTTGAAGGTACACTAACACTCCCTTCAGGATGTTCAGACTGGATTTTATCTTCATCTTCTTGTTGCAGAAATAATGCTATTACAAACCTCAGTAGTCCAGGTAGTAACAATATATATGTAGAAACTACATTGGATAATACAATCTCACCATGCAATAATTCACCAACTTTTTCTACTAACCCGCAACTTTTTGCCTGTATAGGACAAACTGTAAATTACCAGCAATTGGCGACTGATATTGATGGTGATTCTTTGGTATATTCAATGACTAATTGTCTCCAAAGTGCTAGTAGTACTGTTACATATGGAAGTGGTTTTAGTGCTTTAAACCCTCTAACTGATCCTATAACCCTAGATCCTCTGACCGGTGAAATTACATTTACACCAAGTCAGGCACAGGTTGCTGTAATGTGTGTAATTGTAGAGGAGTATAGAAATGGAGTTTTGATAGGAACAATAATGCGGGATATACAATTTAATATCGTGAATTGTAATAATACCATTCCAACAATAAGTGGAATAAATGGATCTTCAACAGTTTTTGATACAACAATCTGTGAAGGTGCTAATCTCTGTTTTGATATTACTGCTTTGGATGTTGATGCAGGCCAAAATATAACTTTGACATATAGTAATAACATACCTGGCGCAACCTTTACTCAAATTACTAGTGGTACTACTGTTAACGGAACATTTTGTTGGAGTACCAGTCTTGGTGATCAGGGTACTTATGTTTTTGCTTTGATAGCAGAAGATGATGCCTGTCCGCTTTTGGGCCAAAATACACAATCATTTACTATTATTGTTGGTCCAAATCCAAATCCACCTGTTTCTGCAGGAAATGATGTACAGATATGTGCAGGTGATACAGTAAATATAAATGCAAGTACAACTGCTTCTTCTTCATTGGTTAGTTCCTATTCATGGACACCCAATACTAATTTAACAAGTTCCAATACAGCATCAACCGGTGCTCATCCAACTGGCACAACTTCATATACTGTTGAATTAACATATACTGATGGATGTATTTCTCAGGATGCAATTTCTGTAATTGTTGCAGATGATCCTGTAGCGTCTGTTTTTCCACAAACAGCAGATGTTTGTGGAGGAACTAATTATGTTTTAACAGGGACCACTGACCTTGTTGGGATGAATTTTGAATGGTTCGATCCTTCATTAGTTTCCTTAGGATCAGGAACGGTTACTGGTACTTCTTCTTCTGTTTCGGTTACAGTACCTGTTGGAGTAGGGACATATTCCTATATTCTTGAAGTCACTAACCCCTCAACAAGTTGTGTTACCACAGATACAGCTTTTTTGATCGTTGGTGCACCTTCTCCACTTCCCAGTTGTGTAAATATTTATGTTTCTACAACAGGAAATATTACTGCTGCAGGAACACAAACAGATCCTACGACTTTGTCAGAAGCATTGACTAGGGCTGCGTGTAATAATTCTATAATTAAGTTGGCAACGGGTACTTATAATATTGATAATCCTTTAAGTATTGGTAGTTTTGTTACGCTTGAAGGTGGCTTTAATGAAGCTGCCTCATGGACAAAAACCAGTATTCCTGGAGCTACAACGATTAATAGAACAACAGCGAATCCTGAGGGAGCAGCAAATGCTCAACGTTTGGTTGCATTTTATTTAAATGGTTCAACTGGTTTTCGTCTTCAGGATTTGACAATATCTACTGATAATGCGAATATCTCAGGAATGTCTACTTATGGTTTACATCTTACATCATGTTCTTCTTATGATATTGTCAGGTGTCAGATAATTGCAGGTGATGCAGGAGCAGGAACTGCAGGAACACCAGGAATAGATGGTGCTGATGGTTCTCCTGGGACACCTGGTCAGGATGGAGATAATGATAATCAAAGTAGTGGTGGTGGAGGTGGCAATGGAGGTAATGGTGGAGGTGCAACTAATGCAGGCTTAGGAGGTAATTGTTGTAGTACTTCTGCTTTTCCTGGTGGAAATGGTGGAGCTCCTTCTGGTCTTAATGGAGGAGGAGGAGCTGGCGGTGGATCAGGTGGAGGTGAAAACAGAGATGGTGCTTCCGGAGGAGCAGGTTTAGGTGGTGCAGGAACTGCTGGTACCCCCGGTCAGGAAAGTGATTGTAATAGTGGTATTACATGTTCTTCTTCAGAGTCAGGAAATGATGCCCAAAATGGATCAAGTGGAACAAATGGTATAAATGGTAATTTAGGATCTGCAGGTGCCCACGTTGGAGGTTTTTGGCTTCCTGGTGGTCTTGGCGGGACCGGTACAGACGGAACAGGTGGTTCTGGCGGTGGCGGTGGCGGTGGCGGTGCTGGTGAAGGTAGTCTTTTTTGTATCGATGGTCACGGATCCGGCGGTGGTGGCGGTGGTGGCGGTGGTCAGGCAGGAACTGCTGGAACAGGTGGTTTAGGCGGCGGATCAGCTTATGCTGTATATTTATTTTTGAATGGCACTAATGGTAATTTCATTCAATCAAATCTTATTGCTGGTTCTTTTGGTGCAGGAGGTACAGGAGGTACAGGAGGTGTTGCAGGGAGTGGAGGAATTGGTGGTGCCGGATCTACATATACAGGTGGTGAAGTCGGCTGTGGAGGAGATGGTGGGAATGGAGGAGATGGTGGTACCGGTGGTAGTGGAGGGTCTGGACAACCGGGTGAATCTACCAATTTATCTTTATCAGGTACTGCTCCGGTAATCTCTGATATTTCATTCAATCTTGGAGCGCAGCCCGAAATTCAGGCTGCAAATGTAAATTGTACGAATACAAATGTGCAATTTCAGGATGTTTCAGCTAGTGGTGCTACTTGGGATTTTGATGTATCTACTAATTTTGCTTCACCTGCTACAAGTACTGCTAATCCTACTGTTACTCAATATACAAATATAGATCGTTTTGATGTAGCTTTAGGTGCAAACGAGTATACTGGTTTTCATAATATTGCTTTTGGTAGTACTATATCACCAACAATATTGAGTGATGCTGCTATAGTTGGGCCTGATACATTTACAGTTTGTGAAGGAGATTTTGCGACTTTTCAATCTCAGGATATTGCTGATATCTATAGCTGGAATTTTAATGGAGCTATTGCTAACCCGGGTAGTGTCCAAATTATAACTGCCCAGTTTAATACATCCGGATTATATCTTGTAACAATGTCAATGATAACAGATTGTTGCGGTGCAACCAATGAGGATTCTGTATATCTTTTTGTTACACCATTACCTACAGCTACAGGATCAGGAGATGTAAGTATTTGTGAAGGGGAAACGGCTACCTTGACACTTTCAGGCTTAACAGTAACAGATTCTGTAGTCTGGACGCCTACTTTAGGTATGGTATCTATGACTTCTTCGGCTTTTGAAGTAAGTCCTTCTATAACTACTACCTATACAGCAACCATTTATACTGAGACAAATACAGGAAATCAGATTTTATTAAGTTGCCCCTCGGTAGTAAGTTTCACAGTTACCGTTAATACAATACCTGCTTTAAATCTTTCTGCTATTGACCCAACATGTAATGCAAATGGTTCTGTAACGGCAAGTATTGTTTCTCCTACAGGTCTTTATGATTTTGTATGGTCTACTTCTACTTCGGATTTAGGTGTAACTTCTTCTACAAGCTCTGGATTGTCTTCCGGTACTTATATAGTTACTGCCACTGGAAGTTCTACGGGTTGTAGTTTCGTAGATAGTATTGTTGTATATCCAGATACTAGTGCACCTTCAATTTTTCTTCAGACAAGTACAACTGCTACTTGTGGACAGAGTAATGGAACTGCAACAGTAAGTACTAATGGGGGAGTGCCTGTATTATCTTACTTATGGAATGATGGAGATACCAATACTTCAAGGACTGGTCTGGCTGGAGGAACATATACTGTTACAGTTACGGATGGCAATTCTTGTACGTCTACAGTTTCCTTTGATATTACTGAACAAAATGCGCTTGCTATTAATTTAATTGATTCTTTAAACCCTGTTTGTAGCAATTCAGGAATGATAGAAGTAGAAGCCTCGGGTGGAACTCCAACATTAGGGTATTTGTGGAATAATAGTGCAACTACTGCTATTATTACTGGATTAAATGCCGGGACCTATACTTTAACAGTTACAGATGCAAATAATTGTACTGCAACAGCTACTTATACATTAACTAGTGCTTCAACAACATTGACTCCAACGGCAAATTCTGTGTTATTATGTTCTGGTGATACTACAGGAATAGTTGTAAATGCCTTTTTTGGGACAGCCCCATATTCATACACCTGGATAGGTGGTTCCTCTTCTTCTTTTGCCACTAATCAAGATATTGTAACAGGTGCTATAGCAGGCACTTATAATGTTACCGTTACAGATGCAACAGGAAATTGTACAGCTACCGGTTCTATAACTATAGCAGCGCCACCGCCCTTTTCCATTAGTTTAGATAGTACTGATATTGATTGCTTTGGTGATAGCACAGGTAGTGCAACAGTTACGGTATCTGGCGGATCACCGACAATAAATATTTTATGGAATTCCAGTGGTCAAAGTACCAATGTTATTTCTAATTTACAGGCTGGAAATTATATTGTTTCAGTAACTGATAACAATTCTTGTCTTTTGATTGATAGTATAACTGTTAATCAACCTTCTGCATTAATTGCTGCGATGACCGATTCTTCAAATATTATATGTTTCGGAGGAACCGATGGAAGCGCTACAGTAACGCCATCAGGGGGGACTGCAGCATACACATATTTGTGGTCAGATAATCAAACTGACTCTATAAGTGTCGGACTTTCTGGAGGGGTATATCAGGTTACAATTACGGATGCAAATAACTGTTCAATTACTCAACAAGTTACGATTTCTGAACCTACAGAGGTGACTGTTTCTATTACAGGGCAAAATAATGTTACTTGTAATGGTGACAGTAATGGTGATGCTACTGCTTTAGCTGGAGGGGGTACAGGATCTCTTTCCTACTTATGGTCTTCTGGATCTCAGTCTTCTACGGCAACAGGTTTGGCAGGAGGTTCATATACTCTCACAGTTACAGATGGGAATGGATGTACAACTACTGATGTTGTAACTATTACGGAGCCTTCAGCAATTACTGCGACTATTTTATCATCTAGTCCAGTTACATGCTATGGAGGAAATGATGGACAGGCAACCATTGGAGGAAGTGGAGGAGCTGATACGGTATACACTTTTGTATGGTCAAATGGTCAAACCAATGCTTCTGCAACTGGCCTTACAGCATCTGCTATCCCCTATTCTGTTACTGTTATTGATACGAATTTATGTTCAGTTGTAACAACAGTTTCTATTACAGAACCTGCAATAATACAGACTACTACTACTTCTACTTCTGTAAGTTGTAATGGCACGAATGATGGTTCTGCAGATGTATTGGCTTCTGGAGGCACTCCTGGATTTTCTTATTTATGGGATGTGTCTTCAAATAATCAGACCACCGCTAATGCTACCGGGTTAGCTTCTAATACCTATTTTGTGACTATTACAGATACAGTAGGTTGTACAGTAATTGATAGTGTCTTTGTTTCTCCTTCAATTCCACTCGATAGTGCTGATGTGCCCCTTGATACTATTAATGGTATTCTTGATTGTAATCTAAACCCAAGTGGAGTATTAGGAATAAACACTGCAGCTTCTTATGCTTATTTGTGGAGTAATGGGGCAACTAGTCAGAATATCTCCGGTCTTACAGCTAACAATTATTCTGTTACTATTACTAATAGTTCCGGTTGTACAGTTGTTCAATCTGGATCAGTTAACGCTCCCTTTGTGCCTACAACAAATGCTTTTGTCAATATTGCTGGCCAAACTGCCGATACAGTTACACCAGGCACCTCAGTAATTGTTGATGGAGGAAATGATCAGTCATCATCTGGAGTTATTTATAATTGGTCTGGTGCAGGAATAGTTTTCGGAGATACTATGGCACATAATACAACAGCTGTTTCTAATATAACAGGAGATTATGTAATGATGCTTATAGCAATGAGCACAGATTCCTCTGCTTGTTCAGCAACTGATACTTTGTATTTAAGTGTAGAGGCAGTATTTAGTGGTATGCCCGATGCTTTTACTCCGAATAGTGATGGGTTTAATGACTTTTATTTCCCTGTAGGTTTAACCGTAGATGAAATTGTTAGGTTTAGAGTATTCAATCGTTGGAGTCAGGAGATTTATAATGGTGATATACTTGAAAATGGGGGTTGGGATGGCAAATATAGAGGGATAGAGCAGCCTTCTGAAGTGTATATTTATTTACTTGAATATAAATTGGGTGCAACTAATTCTGTTATAATGAAGGGGGAGTTTACGCTTTTAAGATAACATGTTATATTTTTAGAACTTAAAAAGAATTTTTATGATGCATTAAGTAGTTATTTAACACTTATTTATGAAGAGAACTAATTGTTTGTTTTAATAACTTCGAAAGTGATTTTGTAATGAGTACCTTGTTTTGTTTCGTCTCTTTCAACTGTTCCATTGATCTGTTGTGCAAGGCTGTAAATTAACTTCATTCCTAAAGAGTTTGCTTTGTTTTTATTTGCTAGATTAGAAATCCCAGGACCATTATCCCCAATTTCAAGTAAATAGTGAAACTTCTTTTTTAAAGGGCTGATTTTTACGTTCAAAATGCCATTTTCAATCTTATGAAATGCATATTTTAGTGAGTTGGTAACTATCTCATTGATCATCAACCCAAGTGGGATTGCAGTATCAATGTTTAAAAAGATATCTGGTGCGTCTATAACAGTTTTAATTTTGTTGTTCTGCCCTTTAATAGAAGTGATTAAGTTGTGAATCAATTGTTTTAAATAGTGTGAATAATTAATTTTAGATATATTATCTGATTGATATAGCATTTCGTGGATCAATGCCATTGAGTTAATCCTGTATTGGCTATAACTAAAAATATTTTTAGTTTTTTGGTCTTCTATGTTAATAGATTGTAAGCTAAGTAGACTGGTAATAATTTGGAGGTTATTTTTTACTCTGTGATGAATTTCTTTAAGAAGAACCTCTTTCTCTTTATTTCTTACACTTAGCCGTTCTTTTTGTTGAAGGATAATGTCATTTGATTTTTTAAGTTTCCTGTTTAGTGATTTTTGAATATCATTTTCATTCTGAGCTCTTTGAGCTTTATAATTCAATTGGAAATATTTATTTTTGTTGCTGGATTGAGAGCTGTTAATTTCTTTATCGAGCTTATTGTACATCTTCAAAAATTT
The DNA here is from genome assembly GCA_022448945.1 of Saprospiraceae bacterium. Taxonomy (GTDB): domain Bacteria; phylum Bacteroidota; class Bacteroidia; order Chitinophagales; family Saprospiraceae; genus Aureispira. Next base: position 279,536 of record JAKVCV010000012.1, on the reverse strand, counting down.
AAGAGACAATTCAAATTTCTTTTGAGCTTCAGTTATTTTAGAGTAAAGTAAGTAAATATTGGCGATTTTAGATTTTAAACCTTTTTGTTCACTCATTATCATGGCTTCAGACAGTTGTTTGTCAGCTTGGTCAAGTTCCCCACGATCAAAATTAATTTGGGCCATTGTCACAAGACTAGAAATGGATGCAGGAATAGCCTTATTTTTTGTTCTAATATTGTAGCTTTGTTCAATTAATTTATATGCTTTTTTATATTGCTTTTTAAGGTGATTGATAGTGCCAAGCTCAAAATATGATCTGGATTCAATTAACCACATCTTGTTAGCTTTACTTATCTTGAGCGTTTCTTCAAATAGATTGGCTGCTTCAGTATAATTTTCTTTCTTTTTATATACACTTGCCAAACCGATTTTGATAAGTGCAGACATCCCGGAATCAGTGTTGTCATCACAATAATTATGGCTGAGATTATAATGATGAAATGAAGCATTAAGTTCATTTAAATCAAAATAAAAAACACCTAATATCCAGTGTAGTTGTACAAGTGCAGGATTCTTTTTTCTTTTGTATTTAAGCTCATCTAATGAACGGTTCACAAGGTTAAATGCATTTTCTAAACTTCCTTTAGCCCATTCGATCTGACTTAAAATAATAATTGTCAAACCGTATTCTAAATAACTCTTGTTTTTTAATAATCCTGGAATAATAGTATTACATACAGCAATAGCCTTTTTTCTTTTTTCATGGTGTAATAAATAAAAGGCAAGATAGGTTTTAAGAATATTTGCTTCCTTTTCAAATTGTTCTTCTTTGCAAAGGATCAACCCTTTTTGAATATAAGGATATATATCTTTGTGAATTGTACTATAGTTCTCCCTGCAAAATAAAACGATTAGATTTATTTTAGTAATATTTTTTTTTGCAGCTATTAAATCAGCGTCTAATTTTGCTGTCAAATTTATGGTCTTCTTACGATCCATAAATAAAGCTTTAAGGGCAGTACGTTAATTTAGGTTTAGTCCAAAAAACATTGGATTATAGTTAAAGTAGGGGGATAAACTGCAATATACTAAATATTGAGGTTTATACACTAATTATACTTCTATAGATAACCTTTTTGTTAATAGTTTTATCGATAAGTGGCGTTAATAATCTTATAGTATTAATGTGTGATTTATTCAGTTTTCACAATTTTGAAGACCCTATTATTAATTTTCAATAGATATATATTAGATGACAAATGACTTATGTCTATTTTGCTATTCTTTGAAATAGTTCCATTAAGTATATTAGTGCCCAATGGGGTATATAACATATATTTTAAATTACCATTGAAATCCCCATCAATATTTATTATATCGTTACTTGGATTTGGGTATACTTTAAAGGAATTATCAATAACTTTTTTTATATCGGTCGCACTGTTACAATTGTCCATAAAGTTGCTGATATAATCCTCATGCGTTGAGTTTATAGCATGGGCAGCATCTCCAATGAGGTGTACGACCTGTCCGGATAAATATGAAAATTCATCAACAAAAACTCCAGCAGGACCTATTGGGTTTCCAGGCGGATTTATCTGATTACCTGTAAAACCTTGACTCTGGGCAACTATAAATGTAGCTAGTTGTGCATCTATAAAGTCAACTCCTACAACTGAAGTTCCACCAGTATAGGGTATAATAGGATCATTAACATTACAAATACTTAGGTATTTTCTTCCAGTATTGGGTACTGTTGTTGAATCATAACCACAGTAGGCGTTTGCTTGGTTCGAGTTCACACTTGGGTAGTAAAATAATCCATTGTGGTATTGTGGTTCTGATAATTGCGAGACAATAGCAACGATTATATCAACACCAGGATTTTTGTTTTCAATAAAAACTTTGTTTGCCAGAGCTGAACCATTTGAAAATCCTAGTATACGTATTTGATTTGGGTTTATATTCGTGTATGTTTGCAAATGGTTTATTAGTTCTTCAAGCATTTCCATATCAGGACCATCATTGTCTTCATCACAAATATTCCAGCTATTCATATAACCAGACGGTGCCACTAGTACATGGCAGTCTAAAATTGAACTGAAAGAATTAATAAAACTAGTTCCAGTGCCACCATTACCATGAAGTAATATACATACAGGAAAACCTCCCGTAGGAACTGAACCACTGGGTACACCAATGTCAATAGGATAAGTATAACCATTAGGCTGTTGCGACCAAGTTTTAGTAATAGTAATTGTTGTGGTATCTGTAATAACTTGACTGAATAATAAGGAAGGCATTAAAAACAATAGTAACAGGTTTAATTGACGCATAAGAAATGATTTTTTTTATGATATTGGATATAATTAAAATTATGGAAAATAATATTTTTCTTTATTGCATTTTAAAATGCACCTAAAACACTCAACGGAATTTTTAAAGATTATGTTACCATAGATTTAAATTTCTTTTTTGTATGTTTACCCACATCTTTAAGTATGTGTTGTAAAGGTTTTCTTTTATATATTAATAGTGATTAATGAGTAATCTAGAGAATCGAAATGCGGTACAATCATCTTAAATACCTAATGCTTAATAACTTTAACTTCTAATGAAAACTAGACAATGAGAAATCTAATATTTAATAATAATGATAAGATGCCTGTTTTGGGCTTAGGAACATGGAAAGCTAAGGCAGGCGAAGTGTACAATGCTGTTCTGGAGGCACTCAATTTAGGCTACAGACATATTGATTGTGCGCATATTTATGGCAACGAATCCGAAATTGGCGAGGCATTGCGCTATGCCTTTCTAAAAGGCATTGTTAATCGTTCAGATGTATGGATTACATCAAAATTATGGTGTAATTCGCATAAAAGAGAAGCTGTTATTCCTGCTTTAAAGCATACTTTGAAAAATTTACAACTGGATTATCTAGATCTGTATCTTGTTCATTGGCCCGTAGCTTTTTCGCCAGATACTTATCCGACGATACCAAATGAATTTATATCACTTGATGAAATTCCACTATCAGAAACCTGGGAAGGTATGGTTGATGCAAAAGAAGAGAATCTTTGTAGACATATTGGCGTATCTAACTTTTCTATTTTGAAGCTTAAAGAAATGATGGCCTATTCTGCTGTAAAACCAGAAGTTAATCAAATAGAATTACATCCATACTTACAACAAAAGGAAATGCTTGATTTTTGCAATGAGCACAATATTTTTCTTACTGCTTATTCTCCTTTGGGTACTTCTGAAGCCGATAAAATAATGGCAAACAAAAAGGAAACGACTTTGCTTAAACACCCTGATATTATTCATGTTGCGAGCCAATATAATTGTACGCCAGCTCAGGTATTGATACAATGGGCGATCGCAAGAGGTACCTCTGTAATTCCAAAGTCAGTAAATCCTGAAAGAATTAAGCAAAATTTTGAGGCTGCATTAGTTTGCCTTTCAGAAGAGGATATGAATACCATAAATCAGCTCGATCTTAATTTAAGATTTGTTGATGGCACTTTTTGGGTTATGGAAGGCGCTCCTTATACGCTGGAAAATTTATGGGATGAGCAGCTAATACAAGTACATCGTTAATGATGAATATCCCGGTTTTGCAATTTGGTATACTATGGTATAATTCTTCAATGGAAATGCGTTTGCTTTTTTTATTGTCCTGCGTATAGGCATTGCTCCGGTAGTTTTTGATCAATGCAATAACTACTAAGTATCGAAAAAGTAGGGAGTGGGAGAGATGTTCATCTGTTTGAAATTGAGTTTTTAAGAATATCAGGAGAATTAAGGTAGTATTTTTTTTAAGACAATTACTAATAGCAGAATTTGATAATAATAGTATTTGATAAATTCCCTCAATGGGATATTTATATTTAAGCTTGTAATAATGAATAAAATTGACTATTTTGGTGGATTGATAACAGTCGATAAATTGAATGCATTCCTCAACCAAACAATAATTTTTAAGATGAGTGAGAAAATAGATAAAATAAAAAAAGTAATAGAGACATACCGGGAAGAGCTTACAAAATATAAGAAAGCATTTATGGAGGATGGGACGATAGATAAAACGGAGCAGGAACAATTGGATAAGCTGGAAGCATTGATCAGTAAGTGTGAAGAAAAATTGGGTATTGCCCAACAGCAGAATGAAAAGCCAATTATTCCTGATATTATGAAAAGAAGTCCGGACCCTCTGGCAACCTCTACTGTTTTTAATCCTCTTGGTATAGATCCCAAGTTTATGCCCAAGATGGAAACATGGCCGATGGATGTTAATGCTTATTTGGATGATAATAGGGGTTTGTTAGGTTTAAATATGGTCAAGGATACCATTAAGAAGATGAGAGCTAAAGTAACGACTATAAAAGATATTACAGATAAGAGTTTGGATGCCTATATTCGCGAATGGGCTCAAGCTAATAATATAATTTTTCAATTTGATAAGAAACCGCTATCTGGAACTGTTGAAGCTGCTATGGAAATGTTTTTTAGCGAATTTAAAAAATTTGGACACCTCGATTGGAAGTTTAGTGGAGCGTCCCTGAATATAAATCTACTTGGACAATCCGCTACATTTGGATATAAAAATAAAAAGATGGAAATGGAGGTTTCCGGTTCAAAAGAAAGTGTTAGCGGTAAATTAGGTGGAAAAATTACAAAGGATGTAGAAGCAAAGGTTGAAGGAAAACATGAATTTGATGGCAAAAGTGAAGCAAAAATTACTGTAAAGACAGACGAAGTAGAGGGTTCTGTTTCAGGCAATGTCGACAAAGATGGGGAAGGTAGTCTTTCGGCAGAGGTAAAAACTGAACATGTTGATCTTCAAGGCACCGTTAATTCTGATAAATCTGGTGGGGGTAAATTAACTATTAAAAAAGATAAAACTGAAGTTTCCGTTGGTGCTGAAGTAGATGCAGATGGTAAGGTATCGGCAAGTGCCAGTCTTAAATTAAAAGATGTCATCAATTTTCAAGGATCTAGTGGAAGTGTTAGTATGTCCCTTAAAGGAGATGAAACTTCCTGGAGTTTTAGTTTGGAAATTGGAACAAGTGGAGGTAAGCAGGCTCATTTATCTAGACATGCAGCTGAAGAAATTAAAAAAGCTTTATTTAAAGGTGCTGAATCTTTAAATGAGATTTATAAGATAATGGGAGATGCTAAGGAATCAGGTGCTAACCCCAAAGATGTAGCTGCAAAAATTGCACCTTATTGGGCGGATGTACAAAAAGCACTAAAGAAATTAGATAAGGACGTCAAAAAGCCTAGTAAACAATCTGAAGTTTTTCTCTCTTTTGGTGTTGGTGGTTCTGAAGATACTGGTTTGGCTGCTACTGCAGGGCTCACCTTTAGGTTTTGATAAATTAAAAATACAATAATAAGAGTGGGGCGTTATGAAAATAATCGCCTCTTTTTATTGGATATGCAAATAGCTTTATTTTTAGTTTTTAACTATTCTAAATCCAAAATGATTGTTCCCTCTGTTTTGAAAGTCAGATGCTCTTGCATAAGTCTTCAATGTTGTAGTATGATAGTTCCATGAACCGCCCCTTCGTATTCTTTTGGAATCGGTTCCTGCACTCGTATTTACAGGGTCAGTAGCACCATCGGTATAGAATGAACTGCTATAATAATCCTGACACCATTCCCAAACATTTCCCGCCATATCATAAAGACCATACGGATTTGCAGGATATGAAGCTACAGGTTCAGCATGCCCATTGGGGTTGTAAACGCCAGGCGTATCACCATTGTAATTGGCCTTGCTCTGGTTTAGTGTTCCATCATCTGTCGGGTATTCATATTGCTGGCCTCCCCGCGCAGCATATTCCCACTGCGCTTCTGTTGGTAAACTAACATTATAATAGTCGGCAAAGGCATAGGCACCATACCATTTCACCCAGTTAACTGGCCAGTTTCCCTTGGTGCTGTCCAGGATCTCAAAAGTGCTATTGGTTGAATTAAAAGTAATCCAACTTTTATTATCTATATGCTCGGGATCGCCACCACTTGTACAGCCGCCTGTTTCACCCAATTGTAAAAAAAACTCTCCCGCGTATGGAGCAATATCAGTACCTACAATCATATTCTCAGTATATGAACCGCATGGGTCATTAACCTGTTTAGCCTCTACACTAATCCATCCAAAGGCATATGCGGCATTAAGAAAATCAATATATTCATTATTTGTAATTTCTGTTGCTGACATTTCGAAAGCCGACATTGTGATATTTACTGTTGGCGCATCATTTTGTATGGTATTTCCACCCATTGTAAATTGGCCTGTAGGTATTGGCCTTAGAATAATATTAGCTGGAAGCGTGTCATTTGAACTCAGATAGGATGAGTTGGTTTCCTCTTTTTTACAACTAGAAAAGGCTGTAATACATATTATAGAAAAAGTAATAAAAAATAGACAGTCATGTTTCATTGGTAATCTGGTATTTGGTATTAATTTTTTAACAGGATTAATTTACAACTAAAGAAAATTAAAATTAATTATTAGATACTTTTTGTTAAAATTATTTTTGTCTAATTTATTATTTTGCGAACTTGTGCATTAATGCTATCATTCAAGTATTATAATTAATTTTTTTTATGAAAAACATAATATTCTGCTCATATATTAGCTTCCTAATATTAGTTTCCTGCAATTTTAATTCAAAAGAGCCTGTCAATACAATATCAGATCCCGAAGAAGAGATTCCAAAATATGCAGAGAATATATCCAGGGCTCTTGAGTCTGAAAATGAAACTTTTACCATTAAATTAAAATTTGTTGATTATGAATTGGGGGATGCATCTCATTATACTTTCGAAGATGAATCGGGGGAATATTGGGATTTTGGTGAATGTGAATCGAGTGATTTTGAGTTTGCAATAGGTCTTTCTGAGGAAGATTCAAGCACTGATAATCAGGGTTGGACTAGCAATAAAGATTTGCAGGGAAAGTGGTTTGTAATTACTTATATTATCAGAGAACAGGAAGAATATATCGATGGCCCAGTAGGTAAGGTCCAAATTATTACCGATGTCGTAATGCTAGAAGATTAGATCTTTCAAACAATGAATCTTTCGGAATTTTTATAATCTATTTAAATTACTAAATAGAGTATTATATATTTTCAAATGTAAGTATATAAGTTGTTCCTTTTTTTTGATTTTTCCTATGTATTTCACCATTGATTTGTTTCGCTAGTCTATAGATTAATTGCATCCCTAATGATTTACCTTCAGAAGCATCAATATTTTCAGCAAAGCCAGGGCCGTTATCTCCAATTTCTAAAGAATAGCAATTTTGTTTTTCAAGAGGTATAATTTTTAAGCTTAGTATTCCAGATTTATCATCCATAAAGGCGTATTTTAATGAATTAGTAAGTATTTCATTAATTAGAATCCCGAGTGGAATAGCTGTATCAATGTTCAAGTACATATCCGGAACATCTAGATCTATAGAAATAGAATGTTTATTCCCTTTAAAAGAGCTAATCAGATTGTCTATTAATTGTTTTAAATATTGTGAATAATTAATTTTAGAAAGGTTTTCAGATTGATATAGCATTTCATGAATTAGTGCCATTGAGTTAATCCTATGCTGACTGTTTCTAAATAATTTTTTTGTGTTTTTATCTGTAATATTAAAAGATTGTAAACTAAGAAGACTTGTGATGATCTGCATATTGTTTTTTACGCGATGGTGTACTTCTTTAAGTAATATTTCTTTTTCCTGATTACGTATACTAAGTTCTTTGTTGATTTGAGTTAATTGATCAAGCGTTTCACGTAGTTCACTTGTTTTGTTTTCAACCATTTCTTCGAGCTTAGATTGGTGTTGATTTAGCTTTTCGATGGCAAAGGCTTGTGCCAGTCGTGAAGATGTCATGGAGGCAATGGTAGTAAGAATTTCGAGGTCATCCTTTGAGTAAAACCCTTTTTTGCTGTGTTCTGAATCAATAACACCGATCACTTGACCGCTGGCAATAATTGGGACTGTTATTTCAGAATTCCTGGATTCATCATCTAGATAATATCTATCATCTTTGCTTGCATCAAATACTATTTCTCCAATACCAGTATTTGCAACGTGTCCAACTATTCCCAAACCTGGTTTTAATTTTATGGGGTGGTGGATGTTGAAATCTACAGGGTTTTTGGGTCCATAAGCAGCTCTTTGAATAAGGAATTCTCTTTTTTCATCAAATAAATATACCACACAGTCTTCATAGCCCAATTTTCCGATAGCCTGACGGGCAACCATCCATACAATTTCTTCAACTGTATTTGTTTCTAAAAAACCAGTCGCAAAGGCGTTAATTACATTTAAGTAACGCAAGGTTTTTTGAAGCTTAATATCTTTTTGGGTTTTTTTTCTACCCATAAATGTAAATAGATTTATAGTCGATATAATATTAAAGGGAATTCTATGAATATTATTTAAATCTAATATACTAAATTCTAAGGGTATTGTTCTAGTGAAATAGAAAAACCATTTTTGAACGGCATTTATATTTTGTAAAAAAAAAGATATTTAATTTGCTGCTAATAAGGCAATTTGTTGTTTCTTATTGTATCTAAAAAATAAGATGGAGAAAGGCCTTTGATATAATCCACAAGAACTTTAAGACCGAGGTAATGATCTGCATATTTGGGATTTGGTTTTGTATAATTGAAGTTTTTATGTCTCCAGAAAGTCATTGCAGTTCCTGCATAAATTGTAAAAGCTTGCAGTGCATTTACTTCTTCATCCAACAATTTAATCTCCTGTTCATAACCTTTTAACAGAGAACTTGCTTTGTTTAGGTTAACAGTTTTTTCTTCTGCACAAATACCAATTATCATCATACCAATATCAAAGATTTTATAGTAATATGCAGCTTCTTCAAAATCCATTATTGTAACAGAATTTTCATCTTCACTAACAATTACATTGTCACAGAAGATATCACTATGGATTAGTGCTTTGGGTAAGTTTAGCATTAGATATGGAGATAAATAATCTACAATCTCTTTTAGCCAAATATTAAAACTAGAGTTTGGGGCATATTTTTCAACTAGATTAAAATTTTCTATACCGTAATTTAATTCGTTTGGAACATAGTCAGGCACTATTATTTTATGTAACTTACCCAATTGATTTCCAAGTAATATTAATAGTTCAGGAGAGAGGTCTTCTTTTATTTTACCTTCAATAAATTTTTTAATAATTACAGGTTTTCCTTCCCAAACTGTTACGGATTCATTCTTTTTGTTTAGGAATATTTTGGAGGTGTTAAATTGATGGTTTTCCAGATGCACGAGTAAATCAGCTAGTTCTTTAGTTTTTATTGCTGACTTTTGTTCACAAATAGTAAGTACAAATTTACCGTTTTCTGTGTTTAAAAGATAGTTTGTGTTTTCAATTCCTCCATCTAAAACTTTGAAAGAAAGTAGATTATTTGTATTAAAATTGTCAAGAATTATTTTAAGGTTCTTTTCTGATAAAGTAGTATAATGCGCCATATTAATCTTATTTATCTTCTTTTGATAATTCCCAATTAGAGTTCATGGCATCTAATAGAGCTTCTTCGAGATGAGAATAATCACAGGTATATCCACGCTGACATTGTTTTTTTGCGAATTCCACAGATTTGTGTAATGCTGCTTTAGGTAATGTTTTTACTGAAAGTGCTTTTTTTATAGTTTTTGGGAATTTTGATGGATGTGCAGTTTCCATACATATGAGTTTATAATCCTTTAGTTTTTCTTCTAATATATCAACAGTAGTCAATGCCACTGCACCATGAGGATCCAGCAAATAATTTTCAGCATCATAAATTTTCTTGATAGTTTTTAATGTTTGTTCATCAGAAACACTGAAGGACATAAAACCTTTACTGTATGCGTCGAAAGTTTCTTTATCAAAATGAGCACTTCCGGTTTTTTCAAAATCATCAACCCATTGTTTTATTTTTTTTGAATTGCCATCGACACAAAAGAATAAAAACCGCCAAAAGTTGAAGGGTGTAAGTATGTCTATAGCCGATGATACTGTTTCATGAATGTCCTCTTTTGAAAATACACCTTTACTAAAAATTCGATGTAAACAGGCATTTTTGTTATTGGCTATAATATAGTTTTTGACTGGTAAGCCCATTTTTCTTGCAAGCCCTCCGGCGCATAGATTCCCAAATCCTCCTGAAGGGACCGCTATATTGATTTCTTCTCCTATTACGTCAGCTATCTGAAAATATCCATAAAAATAATGAACCGTCTGCATCATGACACGTCCCCAGTTAATAGAGTTCACACTTGAAAGTTTTACCTTGTCTTTAAATGATTTATTTGCATATAATTTACTGATAACAGCATCAAGGTCATCTCCTCCTTCAGGGCAATTATGTACGCCTACAGGGTGTACGTTTCGATTGGGAATAGTTGTCATTTGCCTTTCTTGTTCCTCAGTAATTAATCCTTTGGGGTAAAGCACCCATGCATCTAACGTAGGTTTGCCAGCAATATAAGAAGCAGTTGCAGGGCCTGTATCTCCAGTTGTAGCAACAATTACAGATCGAAATTCATTTTTCCTTTGAAGGAAAAAATCAAAAAGGTTAACTAAAAAAGCAAGACCTATGTCTTTAAATGAAATAGTAGGGCCATAAAAAAGTTCCATGATGTATGTATCCTTTCTGGACTCTAATTTGTGTAATAAAATCACATCTTTTTTTTCGAAAGTTCTGTAAGCTTTCTCCAAAATGGTTTTTAATTCAGCCGATGAAATAATCGACCTGTCTATGAATAAAGATAGAATTTCAAAGGCCAGATCTTTATAACCCATATGCCTCCACTCCTCTAATTTATTTAATGGAATATGAGGTAGCTTTTCAGGGACATACAGTCCACCGTCAGAAGCAAAACCATCTAAAATTGCCGTTTCAAAATCTACGGGCAACCCTCCACCTTTATTACTAACATATTTTAGCATCTATTATTCATTTGTTTGTTTATAAGCTTATGTTTTTCAATCGTTTTGCTTAAAATTAGTAGTAATATACAATGTGTTTACTTTTGCTTTATAATTTTATGAACAGATTCATTATTATTTTTAGAAATGAATTTTAAATAATACATGCCAGATGGGTATGTTTCCAGATTAATAATATTATTGTTTGGTATAAATTGTTTAAGTAGTTTTCCTATAGCATTATAAACTACCACCATATCAATTTTGTTGTTGTCAGATTCAAAATTAATTATTCCTTTAGTAGGATTTGGGTATAAAATTATATTATTCACACTAGATATATTAGTTGTACTTGTAGAAACAGGACAAATAACTTCAAGCTCATATCCACTTCCACTTCCATCATCAGCATCTACTACGATATAATAGGTTTGACCTGCAATGGCATTTCCAAAAGTTGCAGAAGAGGAACTTACTGTCCCAAGACAATCAAAAGGGTCACAACTGCCAAGGATATAAACATCAAGGTCTCCTGAGAAATTTGAAATATTTGCTGTAATAGTACCACTTGCTGGAGCTATTATAGTATGTACTCTTTCTGGGCCGGTTTCAGTCCAGGAATTACAACCGTATAGATCAATTGCAGATGGCGCATTTGAACTAGGTCCTACATAAGTCAAACCACAGGTAAGTGGAACTGCAGCGCTGCAATCTAATGAAGGAAATTGATCATCTAGGCAGTCGATAAGTCCTATTCCACCAGCAGCATTAAGTACCAATTGACCAATACTATCTATTTCTCCTGCTGTCAGGTGTGTTCCCTGACCAAATCCAGATTGAGGGAATACTACGTAATCAACAATTGGGAGGTGTGTGCCTCCAGTTCTCGGGTTATTGTTAATTCCTAATTTTGTAGCGAGGTCCATAGATCCTTCACCAAGTTTACCACCAGGACCGGTATCTGCCAAATATGCATAACTTGAATTTCCATTCGTAATGTTTTTCGTATAAGCAAGGTCACCTTTAGAGATATTTGCTAAGGATTGCAAGGAAGAAGGAAGTGCGATAAAAGGTATATTTTCAGAGTCAACATATCTGTATGTGCTATAGTTTGAGTAACCTGCACGGACTAGTGATGTTGTAGAGACATACATTCCGGGATATGGTTCGCCAGTACTTTGGATAATTGGATTTCCAGATGGATCGGTTACTATTCCCCACCAGTTGCCTGGATAACCAGCATTAGCCGTCCAGTCAAGTCCTGAATTGTTAGGGCCATATGCTCTAGGGCTGCCATCTGCATCGATTGCAAATTTTGCCCTAAATAAAATAGCGCCACTTGAATCATGTTCAAAAACATCAAAGTTCTGAATTGTAGTAAGATAAGTTAGATCGCAATTCAGGGTTTGACCATTAGAAATAAATGAAATTAAAATAGTAAATAACGAAATTAAAAGTGTGATGGATTTCATAACATCAGGGAATTAAAAGAATGGAGTTAATTTTTTTATAGCTTTAATCTAAAAAGTGAAGTTAAAAAAAATGTTTAATAATTCATAACGTAAATTCATTATTACATTTTTGAGATTACAGTTGTTTCAATTTAATTAATAAAGCATTCGGAGGGTTGACAATCTTGTTTAATTTTTAGTGACTAATTTAAAGAGGACTTGTTTAAGATTATCTTTGTTTTTTATGGATAATTCATTGTTTTGTTCCTTTATTGAAGCAACTGATGTTTTTATTTTAATAGATTCACCATCTGTCTCATTAATGTCACTTATCCATATTATAAGATCATCATTAAGGGCTGTTTGAAATTCAAAGGCTTTTGGTATATCCGGTTTGTATTTTCCTTTTACAGTATCCTGAGCCACTATTTTATAACTCAGATGTTCATAAGTATTATTGAGATTTTTGTCATTTCGGATCCCGACTTTATATATAACTTTTTTCCATTCTTTATGAGTAATTCGCTGTAGATATAATTTTATTTTTTTTAAAGTTGAGGTCGTGTGGTTATAAGTTTCCCTTCTTTCTTCTGATAGCATAAAGTTATTGGTCTTTGCTTGCAAAACGACTTCATATGTTGCTCCCTTTTGCATGATTCGGTAAGGCAGAAAGACTTCAATACTTTTCTGATTGTAAATTTTTTGTTCTTTTATTTGAGTAATATCATTGTTAATGAAAAAGCCTTTATCAATAGGTTGATTATTTTCGAGAATTTGAATATCAAACTTACCTTTACTATGATAATATTCAGGTATGGTTACTTTAAATTTAAAAAGTTGTCCGGAAAGGCCTGATAATTTACTTTCTTGGTAACCTGGTGATAGAATTTGAATATCGTTTGTTCCTTTTGGGCATGCATATGCTTCCGTTTTAAAAGTTGTAAGGGTCATTTGTGGGATATCTATTGATTCCAACGTTAATTCAGGATTTAGCATAATCTGTTTTGGGGCAATAAAATAAGGCAAGAAAATATAAATTTTTTGATTTTGAGTAAGTGGTAGAATTCCTTTGCTCTCCTGAAATGATCTATGCGTTTTTCCTTCATTCCAATAAAATATATGTCCTTTTGCATTAGCGTCTAATGTAGGGAAGTTCAATTTGAATTCTGATTTTTTGGGCAGGAATGGCAAATAAAAATCGAGCGTATATAGAATTCCTGAAATACATTTATGAACGTATCCTTGTTTTTGACTTATTTTTAAACTATCTATAGTTTTTTCAATAATTAAATTTGAAGTTTGATGCTGTCTTATAATTTTATCTTTTTCCGATAATATTAGTCTTATTTGTTTAGCATTTTGAAGATTATAATAAGCGATAAAACAACTGTATTTCCCGATGATACGATTATTTATTTGCTGTCTTTGATTTTTGATGACCATGATATTTTTCAACTCTATATCCTTCTCTTTCAAAAGCTGTATGTCTATGGAACGATCTTTGAATTGAAAAGGAAGATCATAATCAAATGAAATATTAATTCCTTTGATGTTTTTATAGATAAAATTTTCTGTTACCTGAAAATTACTCGAAGCTGGATAGCGCTCCATTTTCTGAACACGAAATTGAGCATCTTCGACCTTGTCACCAATTTTAAGATTTCTTAAAATATTAGAACAACTATCTTTACCGTGTTTTATGGTATAGCAGGACAGGATTTTATTTGCAGTTCGGTCTGCATTATATATACATACCTCTACTTTGTCATAATTGCTTATTGTTGTATTGAAGAACTTTGATTCTAACTGAAAACTATTTCTATTGATATTGCTTTCTAATTGTTCATCGACACCTATATTGACCAACCATTTGGGGTCTGGAACACTATACTTTAGTCCTAAAGGGTTAGCGTTGCTGTCGGGGATAATAGTTGCGGATTGTAAATTCAAGAATAAGTCGTAAATCCTACTTTGCTTAAATTGATAGGATTTTTGATAAAGTGGTACTTTATTATTGTTGGCAAAAATGTTAACTATTATATCATGCTGTCCTTCTTCAACAGCAATTGCTCTGTACGGAATCCAAAAATGAATAGTTGTATCAATGTTACCTATACTATCTATCCCTAAACTGTCAATTAGATTTCTAATACTGTCATTAGGAGTATAAGTGAAATCTAATGTTTGAATTGCTATAATATGTTCTTTTAATCGTAATTCAACAGAGAAACGATGTTCTTTATAGTTTAAGGTGTCTGGTGAAAATTGAAAGCTGATGTCTAATCCTTTGCTTTCGGTTCCCTGTCCCGTAATAATTGCATTGTTATTAACAATAAAAGCACTAAGGTGATAGTCCTCCTGAGAAAAAACAAACGCCCTGGATAAAAACAAAAAAAATGTAATTAAATATACAAGTTTATTAACATTCATAATCCAAATTTAATAAATAATTGGAATGATTTTATAGCCTTTGAGTTTCAGTAGCCTGAGAACGCCTTTTTCACCTCCCAGATGTCCCGCACCTATTGCCGCAAATAGTCTTTGTTCAGAGGCGTAACTTATAAACTTTTCTGCCATTGTAATATTACGATCGTATAGTAATATTTTTCGCATACTTCCAATTGATTTTTTTGCATTTTTAACCAGTTTTTGAATATCTCCTTTTATATAAAGTTCTGCAGATTTCTGAAGTTCTTTGCGAAATCTATTAAAGTTGGTAGTCATTCTTTTTAAATAACGACACTGTTCTTTCATATCTACTTTAGAAAAAATATTGATCTGAGCTTGAAAGGATTCAAGGCCAAGTAATGTTTTTTCGTTCTGTTCTGCAAATTTAAACAAGGAATTATCAAGGGGCATATTATTGTCTTTCCCAAATTGCGATTCAGATAATACGTTGAATAAAATTATTGGAGAACTATATTTAAAATCGTCTAACGGGCAATTAGTCTCACGTTTTACGAGCTTATCAAGTTTTTTATATATTCTAGGATTCAAAAAATCCTCAAGGGATTTTTTTTTAGGAATTCTAGCTGCAAGATGGAATTTCCTATGACTGGCATCTTGAAGATCAAATTCTGCAGCAAAAGCATCACAATTTAATATACAGTCCTGCAAAAATTCAATGCCCCGAAAAGCTTTTTTATCACGCACATGCATTGTTCCGAACAAGTAGGATGTTTCTTTCAATTCTTTACCACTGATTTCCCACAATAGGGTATGTTTATTTTTTTTCATTTTTTAATTTACAATATAGATTATAGTATAATCTTTTGTGTGTCTTAATGGGAAATGTTTAGAAAGATTAATGTAGTATTTTAAAATCTAAGATGGTTTTAGAGATAGCTGTATAAATTATATTCACTTGCATTTCCTTTTGCAGACTATTGAAAATTGTTTTTTTTACTTCAAAAGTTTCTTCGGTAGTATAAATATAGTAATAAGGTTCTAATCTATTAATTTTAGATATGCTTTTGCCATAAATCATGGTACTGATTTCTGTTTTTTCGTTGTTCGATAAATCAAGATTTATTGCTTTTATTTTTTTGTAGTGACGAAGCGGGAAATACCAAATTGCAATAGAAATGAGGGCTGCAGATATCAACAATCCAAGACTTTTTAATATTACAAAGAGCAGCCATGATAAAAAAACTAGAATAATCCCTAAACTCCAGTAATAGTTCATCCTATTTTTGTGAAAATTTAGGCTATTATGTAATATTTTAATATCTGCCTCATTTAGTATATTATTTTTCATTTATCAATACATCCTAATTTAGCAATTTTGAGGAGTTTTATTTCGGTCATTTAAAAATTGTATATCTAAACCAGATTCATTTTATTTAAAAGTTATAGAATAATTAATGGTATTAGTTTAGCATATAACAAAAAATAGATATAAAATATATTTTATCTATCCCAAAGAATGAAATTTAATAAAATTATTTGAATATTTGTTGAATATTTAATTCTATTAAAAAAAGTGAGAAGTAAATACTTACATTAATGTAATCAATTTGCTTTTTAAACAGCTTGTTTTTCAGGTATAAAATTTATAGCAGGATTTTAAAAGTCATTTAACTAAAAATATAATGGGAAGAAAAAGTAAGGCGGATGTTCGCAAGAAGGAAATTTTAGAGAATTTTTATATCATCCTAAATGAAGAGGGTTTTGAAAATGCCTCTATTGCTAAAATTGCTAAAATAATGGATGTGAATCCAAGTTTATTGATTCACTACTTTAAAACAAAAGAGGAAATGGTAATTGCATTTGTCGAATATTTATTGGGGCGTTACGAAGTGGCTTTCAAAGAACAAATGCTAGGTGCACAAAGTCCTCAGGAACGTTTCAATAATGTCTTGGATATTATGTTTGGTGAGGATTGGTTGAATTTTTCTGACCAAACAGTTTTTTATGCCTGTTATTATCTTTCAACTCGGAACATACGAATCAAGGAGCTTTTTAAGACTATGTATATTAAATTCAGAGAGGTATTAATTCCTCATGCTCAATCATGGATGGATGCAGGTATAATTAAACAAACAAATCCTGAAAATGTTGCAGACTTTTTAATTATTATGAATGAAGGATTAACATATTATGATAAATTAATGGGCGATATTGATGGTTTCCGAAGAAGGGCAAAATTTTTGAAAGAAGCAGTTATCAAGTCACTTGTTGCCTAATTTAATCTTAGAATTAAAAAATATTTTCGTTATTTAAGTACATAGAGGCTAACGTTTTATGTTATTGATTAATTTCTCGTTATATCATTCTATTGAATAACATCACCACCATTCTGAATCTTTCTGCTATTCTTATTAATCTTATTTTTTTGAAAAGAATTGTATTTGGTTTTCTTGAAACCATTTTGTTATATATGATGTAACAAATTAATTATAAATACGTAATCATATGAACTGGGTTTGAAAGGGCAAGTAATTACAACGGAGAATAAATTACTATGTTTTCAAATTCTTTTTTAATAATCTGCACTGAACTTCCCTGATATAACTTTAATTAAGTTATAAAAATATAAAACATGAGATCACCACTACAAACACTCAGTTTGCTTTTGTTTTTTTCAATTTTTGGGCATGGTTTGGTAGCCCAAATTGCACAAAATGCACTCGTAAGAGAATTGCCATCTAATACAACAATTACGATTAATAAAGAATTTACTGTACAAGCAGGAGCTCAATCTTATTTGCTAGATTCAGGTAAGGGCAAGCTTTGTAGCTGTCAGTTTTTTACTCAGCGAAAGAACAAGACTCGTATTTATGAAATTAACGATCAGTTTTCGCTTAAAAACGTTACTATTAAAGGTTTGTTCGATGGTTCCCAAATGCACGTAGCCCGTATGTATTTTAATGGAACTAAAGACTATTTCAAACTTAAATGTTATGGTCGGGATATACTAGTTAAACATATATCCGATTATTTGGTTGTAGGGTCCAGCCTAATAGTTGAAGGAGATTAAAATTCCGTTTTTATTTATTGATATTCCCATTTTTCTATTTCATCAATACCAACAATCATATAATTGACTGAAAACAAAATTTTAATGGTATGAGATCCTATAGAAATATTTGGTGTTTTAACCTTCATCCAATATAATGATGAGTTTGAGCTATGACCTTGGACTTTTACAGCACTACCAATAGCAACTCCATCTACTAGAATAGTTGGTTCTACATTGTCATATCCAGGATCGTAAGTGTTGCACCAAAACTCTAAATATCCATTTTTAGAGAAGTTGTCTTGAAATTCTACATATTGAGCCCCAATCGTAGTTCCTAACTGACCACTATTATTAGGGTCTGGAGCTTTCCAACCATTTCCAGAATATGCAGAACCAATTCCCCAATCAGCATTTGTCCCATTAATCCCCTGATAATCTGAATTAACATTTGTTAAAGTGTTGCAGTTGTTTGTTGAAACTAAAATTGGGCCAGAAGTAACGAATGATATTTCATTCCCATAAGCCGTCCCTGAGCTATTAGTAGCATAAGCTCTAATATAATACGTTGTATTAGCATTTAAAGCAGTTAGATTACTATAAAAATTACCGGTATTAGTACTACCTAAAGTGTTTTTGGAATCACTAATTGTAGGATTTGAAATAGTGGACCAGCAATGACCATGCTGTAGAATAGTGGAACTGCCAATATTAGTTATGTTACCGGAAGCACTAGCTGTAGAATCAGTGATATTAGTCATAGCACTTGTTACTACTACTGGAGGACTATTATTATTATTATTTGGTTGAGTAATAAATTCTACCTGATTACCATAGGATGTACCATAGCTATTGGTAGCATAGGCCCTAACATAGTACGTTGTAGATGGACTAAGACCAGTTATATTACTATTAAATTTATCAGTTGTAACAATACTACCCAAGTTTGTAGTATCGTCATTAACTGATGGTTGAGGTATATCAGACCAACAATGACCATGTTCAGTGATAAGCGAGCCATATAGGGTAGTTATATTGCCAGAAATATCAGCAGAATTCATTGTGATGTTTAAAGTGGTATCAGTAAGTACCACAGGTAGGTCTATCCTTTCTAGATCCCATTCAAGTCCCTTATTGCAATTAAAAAGAACAACAACAGAAATTAATATTAATGAAAGCTTTAATAATCTTGGGAGTACCATCTAATTTTAGTTTTTTAAAGAATTAAAATGCTTTATCAGCATCTTTAGCATACATTTTAATATCATCTTTATAAAGTTCAATTGGACCTTTATCTAAAAGATTTCTCAATTTTTTAGTTCGTTTTTTATTTTTAATACCCTTGTTTAATGCAAGAATAATATCAACCAGATAAATTGTTGCAGATATGCTTCCACAGACTATAGCACTTTTATTGAGCCAGTTTGCCTGTTCATAATGATCATCTCTTTTTGAAGCGTCAGTTTCATTTAGGTAATTATTGTATTCAATATCTGACCAGATTTTACTTCCAATAGCTAGACCAGCAGTAAAAATTGAAAATCCAAATGTACCCCAGCCATGTTTCCAATTTGTTGCTTTTAAGGTGCCTAGTCCAGGCATAATTACAGAATATAAAGCACATTCAGGACCTGGAGTTTTTATGTCTAATAACTTCAGAGAAATTAAATCTTTTTGATTTATCTTCATGTCTTTTAATTCGAAGGTACATGTGGAGTTTTCAATATTATTGTTTTTTAAAAAATCTATACTTAAACGATTTGCTTTTTTGTTTTTAGAATATGCTGGCATTTCATCATAAATAACTTTGGCAATTGAACCTCTGTCCCAGGTTTTATATTTCATTTGATTTGTTTGCCAAATGCAGTTAAATCTTAATTCCTTTTTAGCGTTAATATAAAAACCTTTTTTACTAGATGGTTTTAAAATGTTATTATTAAAACTTTCTTTTAGTTCGTCTCCGAATTTTTCAATTGAAGATTTATATACCAATGCTTCAGTTATATTATTACCTAAAGTGTCAAATTCGATTTTAACCTTGAAGTTAAGGTTGCCATTTTTGTTGTATATAATAAAATCGTTCAGTGTTGAATGTAGATTATTCCGATATTCCTGATAACTTGATTCATTGGTTAAACTGTAGTCGAAGGTTTTTAATTTTCTTTCGGAAAGTGTTTTTATTATTTCATTTAATGTTCTTTTTTTATCTTTTGCATATTTATTCCTGTAATCAAGTTTTAAAACTGCTTCAAACTTGCTTAAAGCAATTGTATATTTTTTGTTTTCAATTAATTGATCTCCTTCAGATTTTAGTTGTTTAATTTTATTGGCTTTAATTATTGTTTTCGTTTTGTCAATTTTGTTTCTGATGTCAAATTCATCACATGATTTTGCATTTTGATAACTCTCTAAGGCTAATTCATATTTTTTTTCATCAAAATAAGTATCACCATTATTGATAAAACCGATGCACATTTCCATTTTTTTTCTTTCCGCTTCTAATTCTGCTAGTCTAATGGCTTCTTCTTCTTCAGCAATACGTTTTAGTTCCTCTTCAATAACTTTTGTATTATAGACCAGAATAGAATATTGTATATATGATTCATTGTTTTTGTATTCTCTAAACTCGTAGGTTAATTCTTTAATATCAAAAACCGTTAAAATTAAATCTTCTTGTATTTCAGATTGCCCTTTATGATCCTTATAGTAGTATTGTAGTAGATTATTGAAACACTCATAACTAGTTTGAAAAATAATCATATTAGGATCTTTGTCATTTATGTAAAGTATTATTCGATCTCTCCCATAATATGAATTTCGATGCTCCCAATGAACAACATTGTAATTTATTGGAAAATCAAAATATTCAAAATTTTCATTCGTTGAGGAAGCGTAAAAAGACCAATTGTTTGTATTGAGTAATTTACGAATCTCATCAAATTGTGAATTTTGAAGTGTCAAAATTGTTTTTGGTTCAATGCAATTATCATTTTGTGCTACTAGAATAAATGAATTAATCAAAAAGCAGCATATAATAATTGCATAATTAAATAATCTTGAAACAGACTGCATATTATATTTTTTATTAAACGTAACTATTTCGGTGTAAATGTTACGAACTAAATATTGATATTAAATGTATTAAGTCTTTAATTTGAACTGTTATATATATTGTTTCTGTCAAGTTTTATCTTGCATAGAAAAAAATAATTGATATGTTACTCTAGACTAATATAAACAATATAAAGACAATTAATTGAAAAAATAACTTATATTGATGGTAACTAAAGAATCATTTAATTCTTCATCAATAACATTATTTAATTATGGCTTTAATGAAATGTCCGGATTGTTCAAGAGAAATTAGTACATCAGCAAAAGAATGTAAATGGTGTGGTTGTAGTGATGAAAGGGCATTAGAAAGAAAGAAAAAGTCGGAATTTGAAGAGCTTGCTCCTTATATCGAAAAGATGGCAAGATTAGGCGAAAGTTTAGCAGAAAATAAAAAGAAAGAAGAGGAAAGAAAAAAACAAATGGCTGAAGAGGAAAGAAAAAAAGCTGAAGAACTAGGAATAAGTGTTGAGGAATATAGAAATAAACAAGGAAATAAAGCTGCTTTTGGATGTATAGTTGTTATTTGGAGTGTTCTTCTAATATTTTACTATTGGGAAACCATATCCGAATTGCCATTGGTAAAATCATTGATCGATTAAATATTGTTAAAGTAGTATAAATTTTTTCGTATATATTAATTCATTGAATTATGGCTTTAATGAAATGTCCGGATTGTAGAAGAGAAATAAGCACATCAGCAGAGGAATGTAAGTGGTGTGGATGTAGCGATCAAGTTCGCTTGGATAGGAGTCGGGAAATATTTAATGATCAGCTTCAACGGACAACGAATGATCTGATGAACCAGATTAAACAAGAACAAAAACAAAAAATAGAGGAAGAAAATAAAGAAAAGGAAATAAAGAAACAAAAAGCACAAGAAGAAAGAAAGAAAGCTAAAGAACTAGGTATAAGTGTTGAGGAATATAGGAAAAGAGAACAAGGCAAAGCCAATCTTGGTTGTGTAGTTATAATTGCCTGTATTGTGTTAATATCAATCTATTGGGATACTATATCCCAATTGCCAATTGTGAAATCATTGATCGATTAAATGCTTTTTAAGTGTTATAGATTATTTTTAAATGATTAAACAGTCAACCCTCGTCTTATTTTATTTATATATTTTAATTGTTGATTTTAATTGGTATCTCCGCTATATATATAAGTTCAGGATCATTTTTCATCATAATACTTTTAGCGATCGAATTTATATTTGGTGCTACTAGTTGGTTATATATTTCTTTGGAATTGTTAATGATAATAACTTTTTTACTTATATCCACTAGTTTCGGGTCTATCCAAATTGTGAAATCCTCATCTGATTGATGAATAATAAAAGTGTTGTTATCAAAAGAAACTTCTATTGTACCTTTTGGATTTGTACTTGATAGCCAATAGTGGCTTATAGCCTTTAACCCTCTACTATTTGCACGTGTATTAGATTCCCATATCAAGTGATTCGGATGAGGGGTTCTCGTAAATTTATTTAGACACCTTACGGCATTACTGTCTTTCTTTTTTAATTTTTTATCTAAGCCATTATACCATTCTTTTGCATTAGTTATTACTGCGTATTCACTTGGATTAGGATTATTGTCTCTCCATGGGGAATTATGTGTTCCATTATCATGTAAAAACAGTTCATTAATATAGCCTTTGTTTTGTTTTGACCTAAGAAACTCTAATTTTAAATGATAGACAGCGGCTTCTTTATTTCTGTCATATGCTGCATCATTTTCTCCCATTTGAATCATAAAGGGAACGGTGAATAGATTCACTGCGGAAGTTCCATTTGGATGACCTGCAGACATGTTAGCACCTGCTAAGCGATCTGCCATCCTTGGTGCAATCTGATATACCCCATCTCCTCCAGCAGAAAAACCTAGAATGAAAATTTTATTCGGATTAATTTCATTATTTAAGATTAGGTTATCAATTATACGATCATAAAGCGGGTAGGATAGGGATTCAAAATGTAGATTCCAGTTATTGCTTATGCCTCTTGGTGCAATGTAAATTCCTGTATCTATGCTATTTAGATAATAGTATTTCATATGTTCCCATTGTTCGTCATTTACATTTCCTGGAGCTCCACCACCACCATGTAAGGCAATATATAAAGGATAACCCTCGCTAGGTTTTTTACCTTTTCTGGATAATGAAAAATTCATTCTAACACCATCTATTTCCACATATGATTTATCAATTTCATGTTTTCTTGTAAGATCTTTTTTTTGCTCATTAATATGTTTATTCCATAAGTCATTCACAATATCGTTAACACTGTCAACTGGAATGCTAATTTCATCTTTGTAATAAGCTATTGTTGGAATTTTTTTGTCAGCATATGTTAGTGAAAATTGAGAAAAACTGACAAAAGGTATAATTAAAAAGAATAATATTTTCATTGTAGTTATTTTCGATTAATAACATAATAGTTGGTATAGCGTCTAAAGTAAAAATAATTAAAATAATACCAAAAAGCAACTTGTCTTTTAAGACTTAAATTTTGTTGTATTAGGAAAAATCTATTAATAATTTAAAAATCAATAACTTATTAGTTTATAATTGTAGTCCCGACAGGAATCGAACCTGTATCTAAAGTTTAGGAAACTCTTATTCTATCCGTTGAACTACGGGACCGTTTTTCCAATGAATAAATTGAATCTGATTAAAATCGGATAGTTATTAGTAAAAAAGTTCTACCCTGCAAAAGGGTAGAACTTTTTTGGCAATATATCTATTTAGTCATCGTCAAGGTTACCGGGCCTAATAACGAATCTTGTACCGTGTATTGAAATGTGCTACTACTAAGCGTTAATATTGCAAGAGTGTTAGTTTGTGTATTAACTGTATCTTTTGGACTTAGCGTTAAGGAGTCACAATCGCCTATAACATTGTAATGAAAGTCTTCTGATATAGTTTGGAATTGACCATTCGTGCTGTTTCCTTGATACAAGAATAATGATGCATCTCCATCGAAATTAGCAGTGACGTTTTTTGAAAATGTCCATGTTTGTACCAAAGAGTCTAAACCGCTCACTGCTGCTGCTAAAGCAATCATGTCAATTACAGCTCCTGAAGAGTCTAAGCATGTCATGGTTGATAAATTCCAAGTTCCTTCTAGATTATCACTACAGTGTGATGTAGGTGCTGGATCGTCTTTTGTACAGTTCGAGAAAATAAATGCCACACAAAAAAGCAGGCAAAATAAATTAAATGTAGTTTTCATAGTTAAAAAAGTTTGGGAATAAAGAATTTAAAACACTTTAGTATGTAAATTCTGAAGTGTTTTTTTAATTAAATAAATATTTTTTTATGCTAATTCGGGTATTTGTTCCTTGTAAAATTCCACTTTAGGATTCATTAGATGAAACCATAATGGTGGAACCAATGCAATTAACATTGAAGTAGGGTAGCCCCAAGGTAGAAGGGGAGTTTTGTCGAAGTGTCGAAGGATTTGGTATTGCCTACTTGCTTTATAGTGATGATCAGAATGGCGTGTAAGTTCATAGAGTAAAATTCTACCTATATCATGATTGCAATTCCAGGAATGCCAGGGTTGAACCGTCTCATAACGACCAGATTCTAATTTACGGCGCTGTAATCCATAATGCTCTATATAATTAACAGTTTCCAGCATCATTGCTCCTAATATTGCAGTAATTATAGCAAATGGAAGTATTGCCCAGCCAAAAAATAATACAATAGAAACAAGATATGCTACTTGAATTAGTTGGAAGTGTATCATTTGATTATAAATGCTGAATGATGCACTTCCTTGATTTTTAAGTCTTTTGTTTTCTAATTGCCATGCAGATATATAACTATAAACAACGGACCGCACATAGAAGGCATATATATTTTCATTGAATCTGGAAGTTGCGGGGTCTTTAGGTGTTGCAATATTTACATGGTGACCATGTACATGTTCAATAGCAAAGTGCATGTAAAGATTTGGGACCAATAAAATCTTTCCTAGAAACTGAGGAAACCATTCTTTTCGATGCCCTAGTTCATGTGCAACATTAATACCAACTCCGCCAAAATAAATTCCGACGGTAAGTGTTAGACCAATTGTCTCGAAGGTTTCAAGAGGGAAATAAGTGATCGTATGAAAATACCAATAGCCCAGTCCCAGTATAATCGGGACGTTCAAATACAATAAGATATTAAAAATTGATTTGCTCAGTTGGTCATTTTCTTCATTTTTAGTTAAATTATTGGTGTTGCCTGGTAAAAATGATTCAAGAATAGGTATAATAATAAATGCTACAGTAATTCCATTGTAAGACCAAAAACCTTTAAAATATAAGGCATGAGCAACAATAGCCGGTATAATATAGGCTAAAAGATATTTAAGATCTCTCCACATTTGTATTGAAATTGATTTACTGTGATTAATAACCATATAAATAATAATGGCGTTTGCGTAAAGATACAAAATTATTGGCTTAATTACAATAAGGTCAGGGCCTTTTCAAGGTGTTCAATTAAATAATCAGCTTCTTCTAGTCCAATGTAATATCGTACAAAACTAAATGGTAGCCTGGGTGTTTCCCCAGGGTTTAAATTGTAAAAGACACAAGTAGGAATCTGTAACGATTCGTGTCCGCCCCATGAAACTGCAAGTTGAAAAACTTCAGCTAAAGCATTACAGAAGACCTCCATTTTATGAATATTGCTTGTTTTATAATTAACGGAAAACAAACCACCTGCACCACGCATTTGTTTTTGTGCTAATTGATATTGTGGAAAGTCTTTATCAAGCGGATAACATACATAATCTATCTTTGGGTGAGTTTTAAGATATTCTATGACTTTGAGCGTTGTTTGACTGATTTTCTCTAAACGAATGGGGAGCGTCCTTAAACTACGTATTACCAACCATGCATCATGGGGTGAAATACAAGCACCAAGTGTCATAAATTCAGAGTGAAAAATTTTCTCGACCATTGATTTAGATGCACATAAGGCACCAAATACAACATCACTATGCCCGCCTAGGTATTTTGTGCCTGAGTGTACAACAATATCAATACCAAAATCTATCGGATTTTGGTAGTAGGGGCTGCAATAGCTATTGTCAATAATACTGATAATATTATTTTTTTTGCAAAGTTCAGCGCATTCCTGAAGATCTTGTATTTCAAAAGTCAACGAATTAGGGCTTTCTAGCATCAATACTTTAGTGTTATCTCGAATTGCTAATTGTATTTCATCGATATTGGTACCATCTACGAAACTGTATTCTATACCAAAACGTTTTAGAAACTTGCTTATTAATTTGAATGTCCAGGAATAAGGATTTTCTACACAAATAATATGGTCTCCGGCAGATAAATTCCCAATAATTGCTGAAGATATTCCTGCTGAACCACTAGAGAAGACTAAAGCATCTTCACTGCCTTCCATCATTGCTATTTTCTCACGAAGTATTTTTACTGTCGGATTATTGCCTCGCGTATATACATTGCTTTCCAATTCATTTTGGAAACCTTTTTTAAAGGATGCGATATCTGGAAATTTAAAATTAGAAGATTGTACAATAGGTGGTACTATTGCATTGAAGTGATCTACTTTATTTTCTCCTAAATGTGTTAAAATATGTGACCAATCTTTCATTGTTTTCAATTTAATTGTTATTTGGGATTTTTTCTGATAATAAGTTAATACATTATAATTCTTTAACAATATGTAAAAAGCAAGAAATATAAGGTTCTGGTAAATTGTATTTTAGAATTTATGCGACTTCTTTCCAATAAAATTCCTATTTTGCGATTTGTTTTTTTTAAATCAATTATTTTATCCATACTTATTCACAAGTTTAGATAAAAAAAATAACTCAGAAGATAAATGAAATTATTTAATAATAGTTTTCTTCTTTTAGTAATCTGCTTCTTTGCTTATATTAATTATATGCAAGCACAGGTTGGGATTAATATTCTACAACCAGATACTTCTGCAATTTTACATCTTGAGTCAACAGAAAAGGGCTTTTTACCTCCAAGAATGACTACACAACAACGTGATAGTATTTTTGAGCCTAAGTATGGATTGACGATATTTAATGTCGAAGATAGTACATTACAATATTTCACAGGAAGATGTTGGATGCCTACTTGGCAACAAAGTTGTGATGAATGTGTATTTGATTTTTTTATTGAAAATCAATCGGGAACAATCGATAGGATAGTTGCTAATGAAGATTCTACACGATTATTTGTTAATCAAATCAATGGAGTTTCTTCAATTGGTATTTATGTGATTGCGAATTTGCCTGATGGTATTAATGTTATAATTGATAGTTCAGTAGTAACAGGAACAGATACAGTATCTCTTAAAGTTACAGCAGATATTTTTGCGCCAGCGGGAACTTACCCAATAGTAGTTCAGGCTGGATGTGATGGAACAATTAAAAGTCAGGTTTATGTTGTAACTGTTGAGCCCTGTATAGAAGTAAATCTCATTAGTCCACAAGTGGATTATGATTTACAAGCTGCAAATAGTTTGCCTACAAATACACCTGTTTGCGTTGTTCTTCGTATTCCTCCGGGACTAGAATTGACTAATAGCAATTCAGGTACTCCTGTATACAATACAGGTAATTTACACACACAATCTAGGGTAGGTATATGGAATGAAGGTTTTCTTTTGGCCAGTGGTGGTAATGGTGGAGTTGGAGCTGGTTTGCAAGGACAATCAGGAGAAGGAGAACCAGGTGCAGATGCTATAAACTTGACAACACACACACATATAGTAAATACTGGACGTATTTATAGTGGTGGTGGTGGTGGTGGATCTGTTGGTTTTATAGCAACAATACCAATACCTCCACCTATAGGTAACTTTAATTTAGGTATTGGTGCTGGTGGTGGTGGTGGATGTCAATTCGGTGTTGGAGGTAATCTTGGTACTGGATTTGGCTACTATGAAGTAGGTACTGATGCAACTGGTGGTGTTTTGGCTATTCCTGGAACGGGAGGGGTGTTGACGGCTCCTATTTCATTTACTGTTTCTGTTGCTCAATTTACAATTACTCCTGCTGTTTTTGGTGGGGATGGAGGCAACTATGGGTTGCAAGGTCTGGAAGGTAGTCTGACGTTTAATTTAGATGTTACAATAAATATCCCTTTTGTTGGAAATGTTAGTATTTTTAATCAGAATTTTCCTGATCCACCTCTTTCAGTTTTTCCCTCTGGTGGTCAAGCTGGAAAAGCTATAAAACGTAACAATAATACACTTTTGGGAATTGTTGATGGTAATTATCAGACGCTAACTATAAAAGGGCCGGTTGGCAATTAAGGGTTTAGTCTAAAAATTACTAAACCAGCATTTTTTTTAAAAACATTAGCTTAGCAGATTTGAATATAATTGTTTTTTATCTGTTTATGTGTTATCTTTACATAATAACAATCAATCTATTATGAAATCAAAAATTCACTGTTTTAATAAACTAAGTCTGCTTTTGATTATTTTTCTGAGCTGTTCAGGTCTAATTTTTTCTCAATCTTTTGAGGGAACAATAGAGATGTTACAAGTTACTCCGTCAGGAATAGAATATAATATGAAGTGGTATATTAAAAAGGGTAAATTATCATATGAATTATCATTTGAATCTGCAAGGGGTCACGTAGAAATGCGTTTTGTTCCGCAGAAATCTTCTAATTCTATTCTTATGATTACTGGAGATTCAAAAATAGAAATTCCATCAAGTGAAATTTCTACTCCCGACGGCTTTTCTATGGAAGGAGCCAAACTATTAAATAATGGCAAGGTTAAAAACTCTGATTTCAAAAAAGTGTATAATTGGCAAATTTCAACTGAAGATATTGTTTCTAATATTGATGTCACACACGATGTTGATATTAATTTTTCTGAATATAAAGAGTTCTTTAAATCTGATTATGGAATTTGTGCTTTGGTAGAATCTGGTGAACATGGATTCCCCCTTAATAGTACCACCCTGGACAAGGATGGAAATCTCCTCACAAAAACTACTTTGAAAAAAGTAACTAGAAAAGAAATTTCAGATTCTTATTTTCAATAATATTACTCGATATATAAATTATTAAAAGCTAAACTTTCTATTAGAGAGTTTTGCTTTTTTTTGTTTTTAGTCCATTTTTAAATTGTTTTTTAGTTGTAATATATGTTCAATATTTACTTTGTTAAGAAAAAGGTGTTTAAGTTATTTGCTAAACCCATCAATTTGTGTAATTTTAACACGTTTTGGATTAATGGCAAAAGTCCCGAGACATCATTTTATTACAAATGATTTTATTCTAGTAAATAGTTAAAAAATACAACTTAGATTATTTTATTAGATTCCTTATTATAGAATTTACAAAAGACGCTTAATAACACCTAACTTAATTAGAAATTATGTCTGCAATAGTAATCTTCACCTTTGTTATAGGCTATTTAGCTATAGTTTTTGAGCACCCAATAAAATTAGATAAAACTGTCCCTGCTCTTGTAATGGCTGCATTATGTTGGGCTTTTATTTCTATGGGTGAGCTGTCATTGATGGACCACCATATGAATCAAGTAGATTTGGCAGGCCCAGAACATGATCATCTCCTTCATGAGCTTCTTTTACACCATGTTGGTAAAACGGCTGAGATACTTATCTTTTTGATAGGTGCAATGACAATTGTTGAACTTATTGATTTGCATAAAGGATTCAGAGTTATTACAGATAAGATCACAACAACTAAGAAGTCAACTATGTTGTGGTTACTTTGTCCATTATCTTTTTTCCTTTCAGCCACTTTGGACAATTTGGCCTGTACAATTGTAATTGTATCACTTCTTAGAAGAATGGTTCCTGATAGGACTGAAAGACTCTATTTTGTGTCTTTAGCTGTCATTACCGCCAATGCAGGTGGTGCCTGGTCTCCAATTGGAGATGTAACAACTACAATGTTATGGATTGGCGAGCGTATAACGACACAAGGCCTGATCCTGTCACTTGTAATACCCTCTATTGTTTGTGCAGTTATACCAACATTTATTATGTCTAAAATGCCCTATATGAGGGGCACATTAACCCTCCCAGAAACAGGATATATAGAGAAAGATACAACGGAAGTTAAAGGGTCAAAATTAATGCTTTTTGTAGGATTAGCTGGTTTGGTTTTTGTCCCGATTTTCAAAACCTTTACACATCTTCCACCATATGTTGGAATGATGCTTTCTCTTGGTATGGTATGGTTGGTTTCAGAATATTTACATCCTGATGAAGAGTTTGAAGATAAACATCATTATTCTGCTCATAATGCTCTGTCCAGAATTGAGATGTCCTCAATTTTATTCTTTCTCGGTATTTTGATGGCAGTAGCTGCATTGGAGTCTATGGGGATTCTCATGAATCTTGCTAGTTATTTGGATGGTGTATTTGCTTATGATGATGGTACTGTCGTGAATGGCAAACCTGTTCCAAATCGTTCTGTAGTCGTAGTGCTATTGGGTATTTTTTCTGCATTAATTGATAATGTTCCACTTGTTGCTGCTGCAATGGGAATGTATAGCCCCATTGATAATCCTGCTGATAGTCAGCTATGGCAATTTCTAGCCTTTTCTGCTGGCACAGGTGGCTCAATGTTAATAATTGGTTCTGCTGCAGGTGTTGCTGCAATGGGAATGGAAAAAATAGATTTTATGTGGTATCTTAAAAATATAGCCTGGTTGGCACTAATTGGTTTTATTGCAGGTGCTATTGTGTTTTTAATGTTATATCCGGTGATTGAAGGATTTTTACCAGAACCTGAGCATCTGCTTAAACATATGGACATTATTATCGAAGATCCACATTAAAATTAAATTTATCGATACTTTGCTATGGCAAGAATAATGGCAATAGACTATGGTATAAAAAGAACGGGAATAGCAACGACTGATGTATTACAAATTATTGCAACTCCTTTGGATACTGTTGAAACTGCACAGTTGTTTTTGTTCTTTGAAGAATATCTTAATAGAGAAGATGTAGAATGCATTGTTATTGGTCAGCCAACGCATAAAGATGGTACACCAACATTTCTTGAAGATTATATAAGAGGGTTTATAAAGAAGTTCAGCCAGCTTTATCCTCTGATTAAAATAGAAAGACAGGACGAAGCATATACTTCTAAAATGGCTGAAGAAGTTATTAGGAAAACAGTAAAAAAGAAAAAGAACAGACAAGATAAAGGACTTGTAGATCAGATTAGTGCCTGTATTATTCTTCAGGAATATATGGGCTTCTTTTAGAATTATGAATTATGAATTAAAGTTTTATTGAAGACTAATTTATAATTTAATTATTATTTTATGATATTACCTATATACGCTTTTGGTCATCCTATTTTAAGAAAAGAAACCGAAGAGATTGAAGATGATTATCCGGAGCTAAAAAAATTGTTGGATGATATGTTTGAAACAATGTATCATTCTAAAGGGATGGGATTAGCTGCCCCTCAAATTGGTCGAAACATACGTATTTTTGTTGTTGACACACTGCAATTAGATGCAGACGATAGAGATGAAACTGCAAGTGAATTTATTAAAGAGGTTTTTATAAATCCTATTGTTATTGAGGAGTCTGGAGATAAATGGGAATATGAAGAGGGTTGCCTTAGTATTCCTGATGTTCGTGGAAATGTGATAAGACCACCTCAAATTAGAATTGAGTATTATAATTCTGATTTTAAACTTATAGATAAAGTTTTTGATGGAATCACAGCACGAGTTATCCAGCATGAGTATGATCACCTTGAAGGAATTCTTTTTGTAGATCTACTGAAACCATTAAAAAAGAGATTTCTCAAAAAGCGTCTTGATAAAATTCAAAAAGGAATTACTGATGCTAGTTATAGATTGATTTTTAAATAAATCAAAATCAGAAAAACTAATAATTCATGATTAAAGAAATTTTATTAATATTTTCTTTGGGCATACTTTCTTTTGCGTTTATGCCTTCTGATTATTCACCTGCACTAAAATTTGGTTTACTCAAATATAGTGGTGGTGGTGATTGGTATTCAAACCCAACAGCATTGCCGAATTTGGCAAGGTTTTGTAATAAAAAACTACACACAAATATAAATCCTAATTACGAAACAGTAGATGTCGGAAGTTCTGAGATATTTAATTTTTCATTTATACATATGACAGGTCATGGTAATGTCGTTTTTTCTGATGTTGAAGCTGAGAATCTACGTCTTTATCTTCAATCTGGTGGGTTTCTACATATAGATGATAATTACGGAATGGATCCTTTTGTTCGTATCGCAATGAAGAAAGTTTTTCCTGATTTAGATTGGGTTGAGCTTCCCTTTTCTCATGAGATTTACCATAAAACTTTTGAATTTAGTACCGGTTTGCCCAAAATTCATAAGCATGATGGCAAACCTGCCCAGGGTTTTGCTTTGATTTGGGAAGGGAGAGTAGTGTGTTTTTATAGTTATGAAACAGATTTAGGTGATGGTTGGGAAGATCAGGAAGTACATAATGATAGTGATGAGATGCGCACCAAAGCACTTCGCATGGGAGCAAATATTGTTCAATTTGCTTTTGAGCAATAATATAAGGGTTTAAATTTAATCGTTATTTTTTAGATCCGTTATTATAAATTCTACTCTTTGGTTCTTTTTTTGTCCTTCTTTTGTAGCATTATCACCTATTGGTTTTCTTTTTCCGTAGCCATGGTAGCTCATTCTTTTAGGATCTATACCTTCTTCTTGTAAAAAATTTACCACATTTTTGGCACGTTTGGTAGATAATTCATCACAAAAAGCATCTTTGGGTAGACCATTCGTGTGCCCACCAATTTCAAGCGCTATGTTTGGGTTTGCTTTAAGGAACTGGTATAATTCTGAAAGGGCTTTTTTGCCATTCAATGAAATAGAAGATGAATCGGCCTGAAAATTCAAATTATCTAAACGGAACTTATATCCTATTTTCAGATCTTTTACAACTATCAAATTTGCATTAAAGTTACCTTTATCAATGATTGTGATGTTATTAGTTGATATATTGGGATTTGGTTCATTACTTTTACTAAGTTCTTCAGGATTTATATTATTAACTAATAAAGTATCATTTGTTTTTTTAATGGTATCCTTAACATTATCTTCTAGAATTATATCAGTTGGAATTTCACAAGAAAATATTTCAGAAGCATTATCTATTAATACATTACCGTTGTAATAATTAAAAGTAGGCGTTTTATAGTAGGCTTCAATACAAATAAAAGAATAATCATCTTTTTTCGGTGTAAATTCAAATTTGTAGTTTTTCCAATCTAAGTGTTCTATTGGTTTTTTTATTTCATCTAGTAATTCTGAACGGTCACAGAAATTATTTCCACCCCAAATACGTATTATAAGTCCTTTATTAAAGTTAGTCGGTTGATTTTGATTTTTTTTAGTTGGGCTAATATAAATTGGCGATTTACATGCATAAAGTGAAAACTTATAACATGTTCCTTTTTTTAAGTTTTTTGATAACCGCTGAGCAATGGCTTCCCATGTTTTGTTTTCACGGCTAACTAAACCTACATAAGTTCTACCATCATATGCAAGTCGGGTAACACTAAAACCACCATGAGGTTGTATATCGGGAGGTGATTCTTGACTATGTCCACAATCGGCCCATGAATCAGGGGTGGTTCCCGGACGTGGAAAGCCCTCAAAAGATGGATTTTTTAAATAAATCACTTCTGATTGCTGGGCATGAATATTCACTATGCCAGACATCAAGATAACTATTGGTAATAATTTAATTATCTTTTTCATTCGGTTGAATTTAGGCGGCAAAATACAATATTTCTAATTATTTTTACAATAAAATTGAACACTATTATACTTAATAATAGTTTAAAAATTTGTTAATAATTTTTGTTTTGTATAAAACTATAGATTTACAATTTATGTTTGATTTTCATAAGATGATTAAATTTCACTTTTTATTTGCCCCTAAATTCTTAAACTTTTATATTTGCAGCCATTTATAATATTATAGATATATCTTGTCATGTATTATGATGTTTCGTTTATAATTTGAAATCAAACATCATTCATTAATTTAATTATATAATAATGCGTGTATTTAAGTTCGGTGGGGCATCTATTAAAGATGCAGATTCTATCAAAAATGTTGCAAATATTGTTCGTCAATACCAGAATGAACAATTAATAATAGTAATTTCTGCTTCAGGGAAAACTACAAATGCAATGGAACTTGTATTAACATCTTTTTGGGATAACCAGAAAAGTATGGTTACAGAACACTTGCAGAAGGTTAAAGACAATCATATGATGATTATGGATAATCTCTTTCAAAATAGAGAACATTCTGTGTATAATGACATTCATGATACGTTTGTTGATCTAGAATGGCTACTTGAAGATGGACCTCAAGATTCATTTGATTATCTGTATGATCAGATAGTTAGTGTTGGTGAGTTGCTTTCAACAAAAATTGTATCTGCTTATTTTAACCTTGTTGGCTTAACAACAACATGGTTGGATGTTAGAGATTGTATTTTGACTGATAATACTTATAGGGATGCTAATATCAATTGGCCAGCAACCAATAAAGCTATTGTTGAAAAAGTTACACCATTATTAGACAGAGGATTAGTGATAACACAGGGTTTTTTGGGAGGGACTAGTGAAAATCATACTACAACCCTTGGTAGGGAAGGTTCGGATTTTACAGCTGCTATATTTTCTTATTGTATAAATGCAGAGGATATGTCTATATGGAAAGATGTGCCTGGGGTATTAACTGCTGATCCAAGATTGTTTGAAAATCCGAGTTTAATTGATAGGTTGTCTTATGCAGAAGCCATTGAAATGACTTATTACGGTGCTCAGGTTATTCATCCTAAAACTATTCGTCCTCTTCAAAATAAAAATATACCCCTGTGTGTAAAATCTTTTATCAATCCGGAGGGGACAGGAACAATAATTGGTGAATTCGATGCTGTTGAATACAAACCTATGATAGTTGTAAAGAAAAACCAAGCCTTACTTAAAATAGTATCAAAAGATTTTTTCTTTGTTGATGAAGCAAAATTTTCAAAGTTATTTGCAGCGATTTCAAAACATCGTATTAAGGTGAATATGACTCAAAATACGGCTTTAGCCTTTTCTGTTTGTGTAAATGATTCTCCTGATAAAATAAATAGATTGATAGATGATTTGGCTAGTGATTATAATGTAGATAAAATAGGTGATCTTAAGTTAATCACTATTAGACATGGTTCTAATGAAGTTTTTGAAAGGATTTATGGTGAACGAAAAATATATTTGGAAGAAAAAATTAGGTCTAACATTCAGTTGGTTATGGATAAAGATGAGCATTTGTAAGTATATTATAAACTAAAGAAATCGTAGTGAAGGAATCATTTTTGAATGTTTTTTGTTCTCTTTTTTAGTATATTATACCTTTTTTGTTTTATAATAAATTGCACTTTTATTCGTTTTAAAACCTTAAGAAAACTAATCTAGCAATACTTTTAATTTTAGCCTTTATACTTTTACTTTAATAAATATAATTTATAATGAATAGAGCATTTTGTCTCTTTGTTTTATTGATAATTGCCAATTATACTTTTTCGCAATCTGATTCTTCAAAGGTTCTTGTGGACTCGATGGATGTCGAAGAAACTTCGGCAATTAAATTTGATTTTAGAAATAAAGGTCTTGAATCCTTTTCTTGGGAAAAAGATTTTATTCGTGTAGAACTTGAAGTCGTTGCTAATTTCCCAGATGTTGTTTTATCTCAATTATTAAAGGCAGGCAGATACAACCTTTTGTCTTCCGTAGATGGTGAAGTGTTTAATATTATTGCTCCGAACTTAGATAAAGCTGTTACAATTGGTGGTGAAGATCTGGTTGATCATGTTCGCCTCATTATACGAACTCCAGGGGTTTTTGGGTTAAATGATAGTTTATTTCAAAAACATTTTCCTAGTGAAGTAGTGCGCCAAGTTGTAAATAATTCGCAGAATAAAGATTCGGCTAGTTTAGCGTTAAACGAAATGAGTAAAATTAAGGAGCAACTTAATTTTACTATACGGTTTGTTTATGACAAGGAGAAGGCTTTAATTGATGGCGATCGTAGAATTAATAAAGTATCATCTATATTAAATGAAGACAAAGAGGATAATAAGGATGAAGAAATTAATTCTGGATTCATTATGGGTGACAAGAAATCGTTAGATTCAAATTCTTCACTTAAGGATGTAGAGTCAAAATTTGGCGATATAATTATGGGAGGGATGCCTCTTGATGATTTCAATGATTAGGCTAGGGTGTCTTTTAGTGTTTATCTTACTACTTTCATATATTAAAATATTCAATCCTTTTTTTTGATTATTTTGAGTTATAGTTTATATTGAAAAATAGGTATTTAAGCCTAGATTAATTCGATGTTTTTTTTTCTAATTGTTATTAACTTAAACTAATGAAATCAATTACTTTATTCTTCTTCTTTTTTGTTTTGACTAATGTTCTATTCTCTCAAGAGCTTGAATCAAATAAATCGCTTGTAAAAACGTTAAATCCAGAGCAATGCCCAAATATTAAAATAGATATTAAAAATAATAATCTTGATGTTGATATTTGGGATGCTGGTACAATTAGATTACAGTTAGATATTACAGCAAATATTCCTTTAGCTGTATTGGATCAACTTATTAAAGCAGGCCGTTACTCTTTAGATGGGGGTAAAGATGGTGAAGTCTACATTGTTACAGCACCCAATCTATATAAAGAAATTTTGGTTGGAGGAAAAGAGATTGAAGAAGCAATTAATATTAAAGTTTTAACGCCAGGATATTTTGAACTGGAAGGTGATATGTTATCGAGAGACATAGATGAAACGAGTATTGCTGGACGATCTAATAATGCTGAAGTGGTTGCAGCATTAATTATGAAGATGAAAGCTATTACAGAAAACCTTACCTTACATGTAAATATTAATTCTTCTTCTAATTATAATGGAGCAGTAGATTTATCCAAATATAAATTAGTAATTGATGGTAAAGAAATCACTGCGGATCAAATTTCATTCTGACTTTTATAAGTTTGAATTAATAGTATAATTATTTAACGACCCAAATTTATAATATATCAAAGGATTAGATCTCCATGATTTTTTTGTTATTATAATGTCAAATAATTATTTTGTCCTGATTTATGTAATTAATTGCAATCCGCTCATTATCTTTACATGCCGCTAAAATTTAATAGGGAATATAGTTTTTTAAACTACTTTTTCTCTTTGATAGTAATTAGCAATACCCTAAAATTAATTGTAAAGTAATTTCATGCGTCTTAAGAGTATAGTAATAAAAGGTTTTAAAAGTTTTGCAGATAATACTATTATCCATTTCAATGAAGATGTTATTGGAATTGTTGGTTCGAATGGTTGTGGTAAATCGAATATAGTTGATGCTATTAGATGGGTTTTAGGTGAGCAGAAAACGAGTCAATTACGTTCTGAAAGCATGACAAGTGTTATTTTTAATGGCACTAAAGGCCGAAAGTCTTCTGGCATGGCAGAAGTAACGCTTGTTTTTATAAATGATAAAGGCGTCTTACCCGTTGAGTACAGAGAGGTATCCATTAAAAGATCTTTGTATAAGGATGGAACCTCTGAGTATCAGTTAAATGGAATCAAATGTAGATTAAAAGATATTTCTAACTTGTTGGTTGATACTGGTATGGGATCGGATTCTTATGCTATTATTGCCTTAGGAATGGTAGATGATCTTTTAAACGATAAAGACAATTCACGACTCAAGCTTTTTGAGCAAGCAGCAGGCATTTCTAAATATAAAAACAGGAAAAAAGAAACCTTTAATAAACTTAAAGGAACAGAATCTGATTTAGCAAGGGTAGAGGATATATTATTTGAGATTAAAAAAAATCTAAAAAGTTTAGAAAGGCAAGCTAAACGTGCTAAACGGTATTTTGAACTTAAGGATGAATACAAGAGGTTGAGTTTAGAGTTGAGTTTTTTTAAAATTGCAGAATGCAAGCAATCCTATAAGGATCTCAATCTAAAGCTGGAAGTTGAACGTAAAAACAAAAAAAACTTAGAAAGAGATATTCAAGATCTTGAAAAACAAACAGAAGTCTTCCAAGATAGTAATCTTGAAAAAGAGCAACAATTATCATCCTGTCAAAAAAAGCTTAATCAGATCATAGGTAAGATTAAAACTAAAGAAAACGATCAAAAAATACTTACTCAAAAGACATTATTCTTAGAGCAAAATAATAAGAAACTTGATGACAGAATAGTTGCAAATCAAAATAAACATATTGAGACAGAAAAAAAAGTGGAACTTCTAAGTGGAAAATTGGATAATGCTTTTCTTCTTGGCAAAAAAATTAGTTCTGAACTTCTTAAAGTTAAAGAAGTTCTTGATCATATCCGTAATCAGCATAGTAATACAAAAAAAGAATTGGAAGATTTCCTGAATAAAAAGGATAGCTTAAATAATAAGATTTTTGAAAATGAAAAACATTTGGCAGTAATCCAAAACCAAAAAGATTCTTACGCTATAAATATTAAACAATTGGATATACTTATGGAACAACGTTCATTAGAAGTCCAAGAAGTATTAGAACAATCAAAGCAGCTTCAAGAATTACATAAAGAACAGGAAGAAGAATTGCTTAAATTGTCAAAAAATGAGGAATTACGAAAAAAGAAACTCGAAAATAACGAATTGGAACTTGTAGCTGCGACCGAATCTTTAAATGCTAAGAATAGAAAATTAGATGCAAAAGGGAATGAATATAATCTTTTGAAGAGTTTAGTTGAGAATATGGAAGGATTCTCAGAGTCTATTAAGTTTTTAAATAAAAATAAATCCTGGTCTGAGAATGCTCCTTTGCTATCAGATATTTTTTATTGTGAGCCTACATATAGAACAACAGTAGAAAATTATCTCGAGAATTATTTAAGTTATTATGTCGTTCAGGATTTCACAGAAGCATTACTTGCAATTGATTTGCTAGAAGAACATCAAAAAGGCAAAGCAAATTTTTTCTTATTGGATCAATTTCCTTCAAAGTCTGAAATAAAAAAAGAAAATACAGATGCTGTATCGGCTCTAGATGTATTATCTTTTGATAAAAAATATCAACAATTAGCAGAATACTTACTAGGTAATGTGTATATCGTTGATGAAAAAGTTAAGCAGAAAGACCTTGGGAAGAATAAGATATGGTTAACATTAGATGGTAAATTTATTCAAAGTAGTTTTGCTGTTCGTGGTGGTTCTGTTGGTGCCTTTGAAGGGAAAAAAATAGGACGTAAAAAGAATCTTGAATTATTGGAATCTCAAATTAAAAAGCTAAAAATTGAATCTGAAAAAAATCAGAATTTGGTAAATGATTTGAGAATTGAACAGCAGGAATTAAAAAATGGAAATCAACAAAATGCAATCCAAAACCTAGAGCAACAATGTAATGTAACCGATAGGCAACTAGTAAAGGTAAAGAGCAAGTTGGAAAATTTTGATAAAGTTAATGATGAAACTATTCAACAAAAAAAAGAACTTAATCAAAAAAATCAGAAATATACTGAACAAGAAGAACAATTGAGAAAAAAGCTATTGGAGCTACAAAAAGAAGCAATAGAGCTTAAAGAAGCTGTTTCTGAAAAAGATGCTTATGTAAAGAATTTTTCTGAAAGTATGGCTGAAGCATCCCTAAATTACAATAATAAACATATAGACCAAGTTAGACAACAAAATGAAATATCTGCTATCGAGAAAGAATTGGATTTTTGTAATTGGCAAGTTAAAGAGATTGAAGATCAACAGAAAAGAGATGAGGAAATATTGTTGGAGTCTGGAGGAGATCTGAAAGCTACTGAAGAAGAAATAAATAGTCTTTCTAGTCAATTAGAGGAATTGTATATTATTAAAAAAGAAGATCAGGAAAAATTAAATGTAGCAGAGAAAGTTTATTTTGATGCCAGAGGAAATGTTTCTGAAACAGAAAAAGAGCTAAGAGAAAAACAAAGGAATTATACTCAAATTGTAGAGCTTATTGGATCATTGGATAATCAATTTAATAATGTAAAATTAAAGCTAACTTCTATTGCAGAGCGTTTAAATGTCGAATTTGAAATTAAAATTAATGATCTTGTTGATGAAAGTCCAAATCCAGAGTTTGAAGAAGCAGTATTGGAATCAAATGTAGAACAGTTACGAGAGCGACTACAAAATTATGGACCGATTAATCCTATGGCAATTGAGGCCTATGATGAAATTCAGGAACGCAATACATTAATAGAAGAACAAAGAAATGATTTAATTGACGCTAAAGAAAATCTATTGGCAACAATCGCAGAGATAGAGCGTAAAGCAACAGAACAATTTATGATTGCTTTTAACAAGGTTAGAAAATATTTTGTAGAAGTATTTCGCAGTTTATTTCACGAAGATGACAATTGTGATCTAAAACTATCTGATCCAGATCACCCACTTGAATCTAAAATTGAAATTATTGCTAAACCCAAAGGGAAGCGTCCATTATCTATTAATCAGTTGTCCGGAGGAGAGAAGACGCTTACTGCAATTGCTTTGCTTTTTTCTTTATACTTACTTAAACCTGCTCCATTTTGTATTTTTGATGAAGTAGATGCTCCTTTAGATGATGACAATATTGCAAAATTCAATAATATAGTTAAAAACTTTTCTTCTAATTCTCAATTCGTGATTGTTACCCACAACAAAAAAACAATGGAATCTGTTGATATCATGTATGGAGTAACTATGGTTAAGGGCATTTCCAGAGTTGTTCCAGTTGATTTTAGAGCATTGGCTACGGTTACTTAGAGCTAAAATGGGAATAATTTTTTATATATTCTTTAATTAGAAAATCTATAATTCCAGCTTAATAATAATTATTTAGTCAGCTCCCTTAATATCTCTAAACATTTATTGATAGTACTAAGATGAGTACGAAATGATAATACGGCCAACCTAAGGTAAACAGATCCATCTATTGTCGTTGAAGATAAAAAAACAGAACCTTCTTCTTTTACTCTTTTTATCAAGTCGAGATTATATTCATCGGCATTGCCTGTTTTAGGCATATAGCGATAAGTCATTATTGATAATTCAGGATAAGGGCCAACTTCAAAGCCATCAATTTTCTGAATTTCTCTATAAAAATATCGACATAGCCATATTTTTTCACTTAATGCAGCTCTAAATGGTGCTAAGCCAAATAATTGTAAAGGTAACCACATTCTCAATCCTCGAAATGGCTTAGTAA
The DNA here is from genome assembly GCA_022448945.1 of Saprospiraceae bacterium. Classification (GTDB taxonomy): domain Bacteria; phylum Bacteroidota; class Bacteroidia; order Chitinophagales; family Saprospiraceae; genus Aureispira. The sequence continues at coordinate 238,286 of JAKVCV010000012.1, read as the reverse complement.
GTTCAGGTGACAGATCAGCAGGGGAGAGCTCGTCAATATCGTCAAAAGTGTCCTGCATATAATTGGCTTGCATATGCTGTGAATCATAAAGCCATTTTGCATTTCTAATTAGAACTGCACCACTACCATAAGGTAAAAATAATCCTTTATGAGGATCTATAACTACTGAATCAGCAAGTTCAATTCCATTTAGTTTTTCTTTTACTAATTCTGATAAAATAAAAAAACCACCATAAGCGGCATCTATGTGGAACCATAAATCATATGATTTGCAAATTATTGCTATTTCTTTTAGAGGATCGATAGCACCTGTGTCTGTAGTTCCAGCAGAAGCAATAACCATAAAAGGGATTAATCCATTTTTTAAGTCATTTGAAATCAATTCTGTAAGTACTACAGTATCCATTCTAAAATGATCATCCATCGGGACATCTTTCTGAATCGTTTCATAAAGACCACTTATTTTAATTGATTTTCTAGTGCAGTGGTGCGCCTGAGAAGTTGAATAGATGACTAATTTGTGAAAGTTTTTTGCTGATAGTTTTTTGTGATCTCTTGCTGCTACAATGGCAATTAAATTAGCTATAGATCCACCTGATGTTAGGTTACCACTTGCTTCAGAAGGAAAACCAAAAATGTCACATAGCCAACGGATAAGAATATTTTCAATTCGTACAGCTCCTGGATTTGCATAAAAAACACCTGAATACCTATTGGTAATGTCAGCAAGGAAATCGCCCAGAGATGAAGGATAAATACCTCCTCCAGGTACATAAGCAATATGTCCACCAGAAGCAGGATTTAAACCTGGACGATCGACATTGAATCTTAAAAGTTCTATGATTTTTTCTATAGAAAGCCCTGTTTCTTTTATTGGGTAATCTAACAATTGACTTCCTTTGTCAGTTGTAATATTATAGGCTTTACTTTTTTCAATATCATTGATAAAAGATTCAGAATAATCAATTACTGTTTCACGTAATTTTAGCCTCTCCTCAGCTATAGGTTCTAATTGTCTGGAAATTTTTTCCAATTGTTTTATCTTATCAATCATCAGATAATTTTATAAAAACCCCTATTAATCCTTGAGTATGTGGGCAAATTTTTTTCTAAACTTTTTGATCTTTGGTGCAATTACAGAACTACAGTACGGGTTTGATCCATTTAATTTAAAGAAGTCATTATGGTAGTTTTCTGCAGGATAGAATTTATTAAAAGGAATAATTTCTGTAACAATCTTATCTTTAAAAAGGACAGAAGCTTCTTTTATAGATTTTTCAGCCGCTATTTTTTGTTGCTCATTGTGGTATAAAATAGCTGAGCGATATTGAGTGCCAATATCATTCCCTTGACGGTTTAATTGGGTTGGATCATGTGCATGCCATAGCGCTTCTAAAAGAATTTCATATGAAATTAATGATGGGTCATACTGTATTTGTACTACTTCTATGTGTCCTGTGGTGCCAGTACAAACTGATCGGTAAGTTGGGTTTATTGTATGTCCCCCTGAATAACCTGAAATTGTTTTATTAACGCCGATTAAGTCTTGAAAAACTGCTTCTATACACCAAAAGCAACCAGCGCCGAAAGTAGTTAATTCAAATTTCTTCATAGAAAATTTTTATAATGAAAACTTCATTATTATATAATAATTAAACCTATTTTTTTTTAATAACAGAAAAGTAGTAAAAATGATTGAATATGACAATTTAATTATAGCGATTAAAAGAAAGCTATAATCATTTTAGGTGTTTTATTAGGCCTAATTAAGAATTAAACGGATAATAATTGTTCAAAAAGTTGTTTTTTTGAGGCGAATAGACTTACTTTGTAACTCAAAGTACTTTTTAATATGGTTTTTTGTTGATTTCTAATTATTCTATTTATTTATATGTATTGTTTTAAGGTTTTGTTTGTGTAAAAACGTTTATTTACTGTACCTTGTACCTTTTAGTATTAAATTGGGTTGTTAGTTTGCAATATAAAATTTTTTGACTCATTTTTTTATTAAATAAGATCATTACACAACATTGATCAAATTTAGATAAGTAGAAAACTATTATATTTTTTTTTCTAGATTAATTGTATTGTTAATATATTGTTGTGATGAAAAAATATAACGGCTTTATTTTCTAAGTTTATTTTATGTTAATTTTATAATTTTTTTAATTAATTCACCAAATGAATATAGCAATAATAGGTACAGGATATGTAGGCTTGGTTACAGGAACATGTTTTGCCGAGACAGGTAATAATGTTATTTGTGTAGATATCAATCAGGAAAAAATTGATAAATTAAATGCTGGTGTAGTTCCCATTTTTGAACCAGGATTAGAAGTTCTTTTTGAACGCAATTCAAAAAATAACAGACTTAAATTTACAACTGATTTAGCTGCTTCTATAAAATCAGCTGAAATTATTTTTCTGGCTCTTCCAACGCCTCCAGGTGAAAATGGAGAGGCCGATTTATCTTATGTTTTAGGTGTTGCTAAAGACTTAAGTTCTCTTATAACTAAATACACGGTAATTGTAGATAAGAGTACTGTTCCTGTAGGTACAGCTGAAAAAGTTGATGCACTTTTAGCACAAAAACTTAATAGTGATCTTTATGATGTTGTCTCAAATCCAGAATTTCTTAGAGAAGGAGTAGCAGTTGCTGATTTTATGAAACCAGATAGAGTTGTAATAGGTACAAGTTCCAATAGAGCAAAAAAGGTTATGGAGACTTTATATAGACCATTTGTGTTACAGGGTAATCCTATTTATTTTATGGATGAACGATCAGCAGAAGTTACCAAATATGCAGCAAATTCATACCTTGCTACACGAATTTCTTTTATGAATGAGATTGCTAACCTTTGTGAATTAGTAGGTGCTAATGTTGACTATGTTAGGAAAGGAATGGGGTCGGATAGAAGAATAGGTAAACGTTTTCTTTTTGCTGGAATTGGTTACGGTGGTAGTTGTTTTCCTAAGGATGTAAAAGCATTGGCAAAAACATCTGCTGATTTTGGGTATGATTTTCAAATATTAGAATCTGTAATGGCTGTAAATAAAAAACAAAAATTACGTATGGGAGATAAGATGTTGGATTTTTATAATGGCAATTTAAAAGGTAAAGTAATAGCCATATGGGGACTAGCATTTAAACCTAATACTGATGATATACGTGAAGCTCCTGCTTTAGAAGCTATTAATGTCTTATTGGAAGCTGGTGCTATTGTACAGGCTTTTGATCCTGAAGCGATGGATAATGTAAAAGAAATTTATGGTGATAAAATAATTTTCTGTACTTCTAAGTATGAAGCTACAAGAAACGCTGATTGTCTAGCAATTATGACTGAATGGAATGAATTTAGAACACCTGATTTTGGTGAGTTGAAACAGCAGTTAAATGATAATGTTATTTTTGATGGTCGTAATCTTTATGATTTAAAAATTATTGAAGATGCAGGTTTGATTTATATGAGTATTGGACGTTCTGTCGTCAATTATAACAAAGGACAACTTAATGGGATGTCTAAATAGTATCTCAAAATTATTAATAATAACTAATATTAAGAATAATTAATTCTAATGAAACGAGTATTAATTACGGGTGCAGCTGGTTTTTTGGGATCTCATTTGTGTGATAGATTTATCTCAGAGGGTTTTTATGTTATTGGGATGGATAATTTGATCACAGGAAACTTGGCTAATATCGAACATTTATTCAAATTGAAGCAATTTGAGTTTTATCATCATGATGTAAGTAAATATGTTCATGTCCCCGGGAATCTAGATTATATCTTACATTTTGCTTCTCCTGCAAGTCCTATTGATTATTTACGAATTCCAATTCAGACATTAAAGGTAGGTTCATTAGGAACACACAATCTTTTGGGTTTGGCTAGGGCTAAAAATGCCAGGATTTTGGTGGCTTCTACTTCTGAGGTTTATGGTGATCCGCTTGTCCATCCGCAAACTGAAAGTTATTGGGGAAATGTAAATCCTATTGGTCCTCGTGGAGTTTATGATGAAGCAAAAAGGTTTCAGGAGGCTATTACAATGGCATACCATACTTATCATGGCTTAGAGACTCGAATTATAAGAATTTTTAATACTTATGGGCCACGTATGAGAGTAGACGATGGTAGGGTTTTACCTGCTTTTTTCTCCCAGGCAATTCAAGATAAGGAATTGACGATTTTTGGTGATGGTTCTCAAACGCGTTCTTTTTGTTATGTTGATGATTTGGTTGAAGGCATCTATCGTTTATTAATGAGTGATTATCATATGCCTGTTAATATTGGAAATCCAGATGAAATTACTATAGGAGATTTTGCTAATGAAGTTTTGGAAATGGTCGGTAAAGGGAAATTATCTTTTCATCCTTTACCTGAAAATGATCCCCAAAGACGTAGGCCCGATATCACTCTTGCTAAGGAAGTGTTAGATTGGGAACCGAAAATAAGTAGGGCTGAAGGGGTGAAAATGACATATGAATATTTTAAAAAAGTTGTACCTGAGGTTATTAAAAATTCATAGCTTTACTATCAATATTAAAAAATTTTATAGCTTTTATTTATATTTTTAAGTTTTTTTAGAGAATGAAACAAACAATATTAATTACAGGAGGTGCAGGTTTTATAGGGTCTCATGTTGTTCGTTTATTTGTTCAGAAATATCCTGAATTACAAGTAGTTAATTTGGACAAATTAACTTATGCAGGTAATTTAGAAAATTTATCGGATATTGAGTTAAAATCAAATTATACTTTTGTTAGAGGGGATGTTGTTGATAAAGATTTCATTAATGAACTTTTTAATATGTACAATTTTGATGGTGTTATTCATCTCGCTGCTGAATCACATGTAGATCGCTCAATAAGTAATCCTTTAGAATTTGTAGAAACTAATATCTTAGGCACAGTAAATTTATTAAATGCTGCTCGTTCAATATGGAAAAATAATATGAACGGAAAAAGATTTTATCATATTTCTACTGATGAAGTATATGGGACTTTAGGCCAAACTGGTCTTTTTACGGAAGAAACTTCTTATGATCCTCGATCTCCCTATTCTGCATCAAAGGCTAGTTCGGATCATTTAGTCCGTGCATATTACCATACCTATGATTTGCCAATAGTTCTTTCTAATTGTTCGAATAATTATGGATCGCATCAATTTCCTGAAAAATTAATTCCATTGTGTATAAATAATATATTTCATAAAAAAACATTACCAATTTATGGCGACGGTAAGTATACAAGGGATTGGTTATGGGTAAATGATCATGCGCGTGCGATAGAAACTATATATTTTACTGGCGTAATAGGTGAAACTTATAATATAGGCGGGCATAATGAATGGAAAAATATAGATTTAGTAGAATTGCTTTGTGATATAATGGATGAAGAGTTGGGTCGTCCAAAAGGTGATTCACGTCAGCTAATAAGATTTGTAAAAGATCGCCAAGGTCATGATCGACGTTATGCTATTGATGCTTCTAAAATTGCAAAAGACTTGGGTTGGGAACCTTCTGTTACTTTTCAAGAAGGATTAAGGGAATCTGTTAGATGGTATCTTGGAAATCATGAATGGCTTAATAATGTAACTTCTGGTTCTTATCAAAAATATTATGAAGCTCAATATAAAGATTAGCGCTAAAAATGTTATTTGATTATTATTTGGGGTTGTTGTTTCTGCATAATATACATTTGTATATTATTTGAAATTAAACGCACCATATGATTCACAAAAGATTTGAAAAATGAAATTTCAATACATAAAGTTAATGTTTGTTTTTATAATGATCTTTTGCGCTCAAATTGGTTGGGCACAAATCCCTAACTTTCCTGAAGTTATTCCAGAGATAGATCCAATTGTTGCAAAAAAACTTGAAAAAATTAATAACAAGTTTGAAGCTAAAGATAAGAAAGGGAATAGCTCTGTTCTTTTAGAAGAAAATGAAATAAATGAAGATGGTGAAAAACTGAATTCAGAAGATAGAGAGGATGAACAACGTAAAATTAAGTTCGATAAACGTCAATCGGAACTTCCAGAAGCTAAAATCTGGGGGCAGCAATTTTTTAGAGACCAAAGTATTTCACTTTTTACCAGGTCAAGAGATATAAAGGCGATTGATAGTTATTTGCTTGGTATAGGCGATGAATTAGCAATTACGATTTGGGGCGCTACAGATTATAGTGTTAGTGTAGCTATTGATGAAGATGGCTTTATTAATTTGACTGATCCAAGAAAAGGACTTCATATTCCACGTCTCTATATTAAGGAAATGAAATTTTCTGAAGCAAAAAATGTTATTAAAGAAAGATTGAATAATCATGTTAATATGATTAATTCACAAATTTCAATAGAGTTAAATTATTCCAGGTCTTTGACCATAAATATTACTGGTGAAATTTTTAACCCAGGATCTTATACAATTCCGGCTGTAAATACAGCTTTTAATGCTTTGGTTGCTGCTGGCGGACCTTCTCAGATAGGGAGTGTTCGTTCAATAAAAGTAGTTTCTTCAGAAAAGAAAACTAGGATATTGGATGTATATAAATTTATGAATAATCCAAATGTTGCGGATGAATTTTTTCTACTCAATAATGATTATATATATGTACCATTGGCTCAGCGAGTTGTTGAGATTCAGGGAGCTGTTCAACGCCCTTTTTTCTATGAATTAATTGAAGATGAAAACCTCATTGAATTGATAGATTATGCTGGAGGTCTACGTCCAGATGCATACAGGAGAAATATTCAGATATTACGGTATGAAAATGATCAGGAAACCCTTATTGATGTAAATTTAACTGAATTGCTAAGGCAAGAGATTAATTTTGAATTAAAGAACGGAGATAGAATAAATATTACGCCTATAAAACAAGCTTATGTTAATTATATTACTGTTAAAGGTGCTGTTAAACTTCCAGGAACTTATGAGCTAGTAGATAATACTACAGTTTATGATGTATTGATGAAAGCAGGTGTAATACGTTCTGCTATTATGGATCGTATTTATATTAAACGCTTAAGGGAAGATTTGTCTTTAGATTATATTGCTGTAAACGTACACAAAATACTTGATAATCCAACTGCTCCAGAAAATCAAATTTTGAATCCATTTGATGAAATTGAGGTAAAATATAAATCTGACTTTATTGATGATTATAAAGTTAAGGTATATGGTGCTGTTCGTAATCAGGGTGTATATGATTATAGCGATAGTTTGGTTTTAATGGATGTTCTTTATTTGGCAAATGGGATTAAAAGAGAAGCATCAAACAGTTATATTGAAATATCACGTTTGGCATTAGATACAAATGGCAATGAAACCTATATTGTGATTAAAAAGTTTGATATTGGATCATATAATGACAATCTTGAAGTTAAAGGTGCAGATACTTATTTGCTTGAACCTTATGATCAGATTTTTGTGAGAACATCCAGGGATTTTGAAAAACCTAAAAATATTCGATTGAAGGGAGAAATCATATGGCCTGGTGTATATACTCTTGTTAAAGAAAATGAGCGTGTAATTGATATTCTTAAACGGGCTGGTGGATGTACGGATGTTGCTTTTCTTAAGGGAACAAAGTTGATTCGGATAGGGGAAGGTTTAGTCCTGTTGGATTTGGATAAATTACAGAAGGAAGGAATTGATTCCAGATTTAATTATGTTCTTCGTGATGGAGATCTTATTATAATACCTAAATTAAAAGATTTAATATCTATTGCTGGCCGCATTAATCATCCTATTGTAAAAGAACGTGCTGAAATTGCGGAAAAAGAATTAGAGTTGGAAATAGAAAAAGCTGAAACAGAAATAGAAAAAAAAGAAATTTCGTTAGCTCAATTTAAGACTGAAAAAAACAACCCACTTAAGGTGAATGTCCCTTTTCATGAAGGTAAAAGGGCGAATTTTTATATTAATGAGTATGGTGCTGGTATAGATAGAAAATTGGGAGGGCGTAAGCGTTTGGTATATGTTCGTTATGCTAATGGCCTTGTCAAGAAAACAAAAAATATATTGTTTTTTAAAGTATATCCTATAGTAGAGAAGGGTGCAATGGTTTATGTTGGAACTAAAGAAAGAAAGATAAAAAAAGAACGTAAACCTATAAATTGGTATGCTGTTATAAAAGATACATTTGCAATTTTTGTTTCAGGACTTACTGTTTATGCATTAATAAGAGCACTTTAATTAAACCTGCAATATAATGGATCAGTTTAAAGGCAATTCTTCTCGTAAAGAAGTATATAGCATTTCTATTAGAGATCTTTTATCAATTGCCAAAGATTACTTGATGGAAGTAATAAAGTATTCTTGGTTGATTGTGATTGTTGCATTACTTTTTGGAAAGTATATGCATTATAGAAAATCAAGTACTCCAACTCTATATACTGCCGACTTTTCATTTAAATTTAATGAAATAATAAATGAAAAGCACCATAGTATCTCTAGCTTATTTGATCAGGGAACTCAATTGAATTATTCCAATGACTATCTTTCTGATCTTAAAGAATTGCAACAGATAATTGTTACTAGAAAGATTTTTCTTAAAGTTTTATTTCATCGAACAATATTAAAAAATGACAATCCAGGTGTTTCAGATTTCATTGTCAACCATTACTTAAGAACTTTTTATTATACGAACCCTACTGATCAAGATTTTTACTTTAAAACAGATTCTGTAGATCCCTATGATAGGAAATCAAATTATTTATTGAAGTATATTCATAATAGTATAGTAAAAAATCAATTGATTATTGATCCTTTAGGTTCTATGATGACTATAAAGGTAGAATCTACCTCTGAAGATTTCTCTTATGAATTGGTAACTGCTCTATTTAATGAATTATCAATTTACTACAAAGATAAAACGACTGAACAAAAGCGAAGATTCTTTGATATGGCTGAGCAACAAACAAAGAAACTTAGAGATAAATTAAGTAAGGCAGAAGCTAAATATATAGAGTATGTTAATACTAACAGTGCAGAAGCAGATGGTCGTAATAATACATTAATAGAAACTCAGTATTTATCCACTGAACTTAAAAAAGCAACAGAATCGTATTTTTTCGCTCTTAGTAGTAGAGATGCGGCGTATATTGCTTATGAAAGTCAAAAACAAACACCTCCCTTTTCTGTTATTGATCCTCCTCTTTTTCCTTTGGCGGTTGTAGTGCCTAATCCATTTTTACATATGATTTTTGGTTTTATTTTAGGAGGTTTACTTGTTTTAATTATTGTAGTAGGTCGCAAGTTTTTACGAGATTATATCCAATATGAAATTAAAGAACAAGAATATTTAGATAGCCAAGAAATTCAGGAACTAGTTTAATTGATTAAATTAATTTAAAATTATTATTTAACTTGTTTTAAATATGTTTAATTAAGTATTTGTGCTATACAGATTTTGTTCTATATAATTTAATATTTCTTTATGTTTGATATCAATACAGATGAACTAGTAAATAAAATACTTCATATGCTAATGGAGTATGCTCCTAAATTCTTTTTAGGATTGGTGGTTTTTTATTTTGGCTTTAAAATTATAAATAAAGGATTGCTTCTTCTCGAAAAAATGATGCGTGCCAATAATTTTGATGAAGACCTAAGGCCATTTATTATTACCCTTACTGGTCTTCTTCTAAAATTAATAGTATCAATTAGCGCTATTGATATTTTGGGTATAGAAACCACTTCCTTTGTAGCAATGTTGGCGGCAGCTGGTTTTGCTGTTGGCCTTGCACTACAGGGCTCTTTAAGTAACTTTGCAAGTGGGATTCTTATTTTGTTTTTTAAGCCTTTTCGTACAGGAGATATGATAAGTGTTGGGAATTATATTGGAAAAGTTAAGGAGATACAAATTTTTAATACAGTATTAATAACCATTCATCAAAGGTTGATAGTTATCCCTAATTCTACTTTAACAAGTGAAATTGTTGAAAACATAACTGGTGCTGGAGTAATTCGTGTCGATCTTACTTTCTGCATTGGTTATGATGATGATATTGATAAAGCCCGGGAAATACTATGGTCTGTTATTAAGGGTTGCCCTTTTCTTGTCCATCAAGAAGGTCAGGAACATCAAATCCTGGTAGAAAAACTAAATGATAGTTCTGTTGATCTTGCAGTTTGGGTTTGGGCAAAAGGAACTGATTATTGGGATGCCTTTTATTTTATGCAGGAATATGTAAAAAAAGCTTTTGATCGTGAAAACATTTCTATTCCTTTTCCACAAATGGATGTGCATATTCAAAAATAATTTCAATTTATTTATTACGGTTATACAAACATCTTTTTAAAATTCTGACGTTTTTCATTTTTTAGACGTTTTTAATTTTAAACAATCATGTATTTCTTTTATTGGGTTACTAATATAGTGAATATAATTTTTTAGTTGATTGATTCAGAAGTATAATATAATTCAATAAATAACACTATATTGGGTAAGTCAAAATTTATCAAGAGGTTTAAATAAATAAACTTTTTTCATTTTCTTACAAAGATTGATCTATATTCAATATTTGAATTTGGTAAATAAAGTGTAAAAAATTTGCAAAATTATTCTGTAAACTGAAGGAATACTTTTTTATACTTCGTCTTATTAATATATATGTGTTAAATCAAAAAATTGATACGTTACTTTTCTTTTTTTGCACGAAAAATTCACTTACATATAAAACTTATCTTATGAAAATTATTTTTCAAATTACGTTTTTCATATCTCTATTTTTTTTAGCGATAGAATCTTTTGCTCAATCATTTAATGGTTATACTTTATATGCTAAACAAAGTTCAAGTACGGTCTATTTAATAGATGAAAATGCTAGTATCGCAAAAACATGGTCTTGCTCTGGATCATCAAATTATGCTGTTGCCCTTAAAGATAATGGTAATATTATTCGTGGCGTTAGGAATAATGGTAATGCATTAAATGGCGCTGCTATAGCAGGTAAAGTACAGGAAGTTGACCCTACAGGAGCTACAGTATGGGAGTTTGTCTATTCTTCATCTACATACTGTACTCATCATGATATATGTGCAATGCCTAATGGTAATGTTTTACTTATTGCATGGGAAGTAAAAACTCCTACTGAACTTACACAGGCTGGTTATGCAAATGCAACCTCTGATAAATGGCCACCTCACATTATTGAAGTTCAGCAAAATGGTACTGGCGGTCAAATTGTATGGGAATGGCATATGTGGGACCATATGATTCAGGATCATGATCCATCAAAGGATAATTATGGTGTTGTTGCCAATAACCCACAATTAATGGATATTAATGCAATAACTTCTGGCGGCGGCGGTGGCGGCCCAGGAGGTGGAGGAGGAGGCCCGGGTGGAGGCAATGGTGATTGGTTTCATGTAAATGGTATTGATTATAATCCTACTTTAGATCAAATTGTATTTAGTGCCCGTCACGCACACGAAATATATGTTATAGATCATAGCACTACAACAGTTGAAGCCGCTGGGCATACAGGTGGAAATTCAGGAAAAGGAGGTGATTTGTTATATAGATGGGGTAATCCTTCTAATTACGGAGCATCAGGAACACAAACAATTACTAATGCTGTCCATGATCCAAGATGGATCCTTCCAGGTAGACCAAACGAAGGGTATATTCAATTTTTTAATAATTCTGGAGGAAGTGGTGGAAGCTCTGTAGTAGATGCTATAAACCCACCCCTTAATGGTTATACTTATACGCTTACGTCTGGACAAGCTTATAGTCCTTCTACACAAGATTGGAGGCACGACTGTTTAGCAAATTCAAGTGGACAATCAGCTTCAGATAGAATGTCTAATGGCAATACTTTTGTTGCACTTTCAAATCAATATATGTACGAAGTTGATTCTAATGGAACTCAGGTATGGGCATATCCAGATGATCCTGCAAAAGCATTCCGTTATGAATGTGATCATCCAGGTTTGGCTGTTTTACTTGGTGCAAATCCTTGTGGTTTGCCTACAGGCGTAAACGAAATTGATGATACTGGTATAACTTTATATCCTAATCCATCAACTGGTGTTGTTACACTTGATGGTGTCTCTGAGATTAATTTGAGCATTGCTGTTTTTGATCTTTATGGAAGATTAATATCTGAATATTTAAATCAAAGTAGTTTTGATTTGTCTGCATATCCTTCAGGCATGTATTATGTTTCAATCAAACAGGGAGACACAAATCTTATTAATAAAAAAGTAACGCTAATTAAATAATTGATTTGTGCTAATTCCGGATTGCATGAATTAAAATTTAGTGATTCTGAATCTTAGATTTTGAGAAAATGAAATTTCTTTTTTTGATTATTATTCTCTTTATAGGCAATCAAAAATGTCTTCTGGCGCAGACAGATTATTTTGCTGTTGATTCCATAAGGGAAATCAAGATTTATTTTTCTCAATCAAATTGGGATCATATATTAGATAGCCTTTATGTTGCTGGTCAAGAAGATAGAATGCTAGCTAATGTAATTTTAGATGGCAGTGCTTATGATAGTGTTGGAATAAGGTATAAGGGATTTAGTTCCGTTAGTGTTACCAGGGTAAAAAATCCTTTCAATATTAAATTGGATTATATTCGAAATCAAAATCACAATGGTATAGAAAAAATAAAATTGGGTAATGTTATTCAGGATCCTTCTTTTGTAAGAGAGGTTTTATCTTATGAAATTAGTAGGAAATACATGCCAGCTTCTAAAGCGAATTATGCAAAAGTATTTATTAATGATGTTTATTGGGGCCTTTATACTAATGTTGAATCTGTAAATAAATCTTTTTTAAATAAACACTTTGGTTCTAAGGAAAATACTTTTTTTAAATGTAATCCTGACAACTTGGACTTATATGGAGAAAATGCTAATCTAGGCAATAGCCCTGGTACAGATTCAACTTCTTATTACCCGTATTATGATATCAAATCTGATTTTGGATGGACAGATTTGTATAATTTGATTGACACGCTCAATAATTCACCTAATAATATTGAAAAGATTCTTAATGTTGATAGAACCCTTTGGATGCATGCTATTAACTATAGTCTGATCAATTTTGATAGTTATGTAGGTTATGCTCAGAATTATTATTTATACCAGGATGACAATGGTCGGTTTAATCCAATTATTTGGGATTTAAATATGTCTTTTGCTTCATATCGTCTAGCTGACGCATCTATTCATTTTAGTGGGTTTAATATTCAGGAGGCTAAAGAAATGGACCCTTTATTGCATTACAATAATGTTTCTGTATATCCAAGGCCTCTTATGCGTAATTTGTTTACAAACAATCGATATCGTAAAATGTATATTGCTCATATGAGAACAATTATGCAAGAAAACTTTAATAATCAAAGTTACAAAGCACGGGCACAATATATGCAAGGGTTAATTGATATATGTGTAGCAAATGATACCAATAAATTTTACTCTTATAATGATTTTATAGACAATTTAAATGTTACTGTTTCAGATCTTGTAGATTATCCAGGGATTACAGATTTGATGGATGCAAGGACTATTTATCTTAATACATATCCTGGTTTTCAAGGTGCTCCATCAATTTCAAATATTAATTTTTCGCCCCAATTGATTTCCATTGGTGGTAATTTAACAATAACCGCTGAAGTAGTTGATGCTGATACTGTTATTTTAGCATATCGTTATGGTGAAAATGCTTTGTTTGAAAAAGTTATGATGTTGGATGATGGAACCCAAAATGATGGCTCTGCAGGAGATGGTGTTTTTGGTTTTCAGTTGTCAGGCATTGGCAACGAAGTACAATATTATATTTATGCTGAAAACGATTCTGCAGGAATGTTTTCTCCCGAAAGAGCTGCCTATGAGTATTATACTATTGTGTCAACTATTCAACCTGGAAATTTGGTTATTAATGAATTTATGGCATCTAATAATTCTATTGTAGCTGATGAAAGTGGTGATTATGATGACTGGATTGAACTTTATAATAATTCTCCATATGATATTTCTACTTTTGGGATGTATCTTTCTGATAAAGATACATTTTTGAATCAATGGGCATTACCTTCTGTTGTAATACCCGCAGGAGGTTATTTAATTATTTGGGCTGACTCAGATACCCTTGATGGTCCTTTCCATGCAAATTTTAAGATTTCTAGTGGTGGTGAACAAATCGTTTTGTCATATGCTGATACTACTATAATTGATTCTGTTCATTATCCTCCTCAGAATACAGATGTTGCTATGGCTAGATTTCCAAATGGCACTGGTGCTTTTATACCCAGAATTCCTACTTTTAATGCAAATAATGATTATACAAGTATAGAAGAAATTGATCAGGAGCCTCAATTGAATTTATATCCTAACCCAGCAGCTAATCAAGTGTACTATGAACTAGAATATGGCCAAGCAACATGTATTTTGGAGCTATTTGATATCAATGGCAAATTGCTGTTATCACATATCACGAATGATAATTCGACAGCTGGTAGTTTTGATATATCACAATATTCACAAGGTTTATATTTTGTAAGGGTCACTATGCAAAACAATGTTACTACAAAAAAATTAGTCATATATTAGAGAAAGTAAATGGTATGAAATTTTTTGAACCTGATTTCATTACCTTTCTTTATTAATAAATTAAATAACATGAAACAAATATTCCTTTATTTTGGATTTCTCTTTTCAATTTTGATTACACATTCTGTTTACGCACAGATCTTTACTAATTATACTACAAGTGATGGTTTACTTGATGATAATGTCATTTGTTTAGATATTGATACAGCAGATAATGTTTGGTTTGGCACACAGAATGGTATTTCAAAATTTGATGGTACTTCCTGGACATCTTTTACTCAAAATACTTATCCCGGATTGATCGATAATAATATTAATACAATCCTGGTTGCTAGCGATGATAGGGTATGGGTAGGAACGGATTTTGGGATTAGTGTTTTTAATGGAACTTCTTTCACTTCTTTTACTAGTGCTGATGGTCTCGGAAATAATAGAGTTAATCATATTGCAGAAGATATTAATGGGGTTATTTGGTTTGGTGAATTTAGTGGTGTAACGAAATATGATGGTACTACGTTTACTGCTTATAGTATCTCAGATGGTCTGCCTTTTGGAGGAGTCAAACATATTGGTTTTGATTCTAATAATGATGCATGGTTTGCAACGGCTCTTGGAGGAGTTGTAAAATATGATGGTACTACATTTACTACTATAAGTACTCCACAGGGATTATTACATAACGTAGCTAATTCTTTGGTTATTGATAATCAAAATAATAAATGGGTTGGCACAGCTTCAGGTGTTTCAGTGATTAATAATGCAGGCCAAGTTTTTGAACATCATACAAGAATGTATATAATGCCACCCCCTGATACATTGAATCCTGTTGAAGACATTGATATGGATGGACAAGGACGCATTTGGGTAGGGATATATGTTGACTATTTGGTTACTGTAGGAGGTGTTTCTATGTATGATGGAACTCAATGGATCGATTATGATGTTAGTGATGGTCTTGTAAGTCCTGTAATTAGACAATTAGATATCGATAGCCAAGATAATGTGTGGGTTGTAACAAGTAATGGAGTTTCAAAAATATCTAGTTTGCCTAATTCTCTAATTGATATTCAGCATAATGAAGTTCCATTTAAAATCTTTCCAAATCCTGCTTCCGATTTCTTAAATGTTCAATTTGATAACTCTGCAACAGCTGCGTATAGAGATGTGTCTATATATTCAGTTTCGATGCAGCTAATTTCTCAATTAAATGTAGCTGGTTATGAAATTGAATTTAGACTTCCATTAAATGGTTTGGAGCCTGGCTTTTATTTTATAAGAATTGACAATGAAATCAGTAGTTTTATAATTCACTAGCTATTATTATGATATAAGAAATTGTGAATAACGAATCAATATTATATAAAATATGATATAGCATTTTAGTATTTCTAATTTGCAATTGTGTTTCAATTACCAAAAAAATTATTACATTGAACTTTCTTAGATTCCAATTTTCTTAATTTTATTGATTGTTAAAACTAATTATGGAGGAATTTTTAAATCATTTGTGGGGATATTTTATCAACCTTCGTGATATTATACATCCCCTTAGTTTCGTTATTAATCTTATTGTTTGTACGCTATTGGCGATGTTCGTTGCCAAATTTTATATCACTTATGGGAATGCAGTCTCAAATCGTGCTCGATTTGCTGCTAACTTCGTACCCTTGGCTTTGACGACAATGTCGATTATGGTAATCGTAAAACCTTCAGTAGCATTATCACTAGGGTTGGTAGGTGCATTGTCTATTGTTAGGTTTCGTGCTGCTATTAAAGACCCAGAGGAATTGACATATTTATTTTTGACCATTGGTGTTGGTCTTGCTACAGGTGCAGATCAGCCTGTTATCGCCATAATTGTAGTATCTTTTATACTATTGTTTCTTTATCTTAGTAAACGAATGGGTAATAGTCCTTCTTTCAAAGAACAAGATCGTTTTTATGTTAATATTACTACAGATTTGACAAATATAGTAAGTATAGACGAAGTCCTTAATAAATCCTTCTCTCTTGTAGAATTAAAACGTATGGATACTATTCCTGAAGGCCTTGATTTAAGTTATATTTGTAAGACGGTTTCAGTCCATAAAATTCAAGAAGCTAAAGACGCCATTTTGGCTTTGTCAGAAAAGACACAACTCTCTATTATTGATCAGCCTGACTTGATTGTTTAATCTCTAATTTTATTTCTAGAGCTAAGAGTAACTTATGTAAATGCGTTATGAAAGAAAATATAGAATTGAAGGTGTAAGCCTTGATGTGATATTGCAAACAATTAAATTGCATCCAGCAGGCTTAAACAAGATATTTCCCGACCGCCAAATTAATAATATTTATTTTGATACACCTGCTTTGACTACTTACAAGGAAAATGTTATGGGGCTTGCATTTAGAGATAAATATAGAGTTCGTTGGTATGGTGCAGATCCACTTGTTGTAAGAAAACCTAAGCTTGAAATTAAGCATAGAAGAAATAATGTTGGTTCAAAATCAATTTTTAATGTAGATTCCTTTTCATTTGATAACTTAAAACCCATTTCTGTTCAGGTAAATAACTTAAGTGGGACTTTTGCTCATTTGCAGCCAGTACTTCAAAATTCTTACACACGTGCTTATTATGGAACTAGAGATAAAAAGTTTAGAATAACAATAGATTGGAACTTAGCATATGCGTCACTAAGAAGCTGCAGACAGTTTAGAAAACATCAACAGTTTGAGCCAAATGTAAATATTCTAGAAGTGAAATATGAACAGGATATTGAACATGAGGCTGATCGTATTTCACAGTTTTTCCCATTTCGTTCTACAAAGAATTCCAAATATGTGACTGGGGTAGAAATATGTTTGTAATTTATTTACTTTAATTTTTTAGCGATTTTCTTTGGAATAGCATCATTATGTAATAAAATGGCTACAGTTTTGAGCTTGAAATATGCCTCAGACATATATAGATAACCTTTAAAAACATTCGAAGTTCCCCAGGAATTTTTCACTTTATAATATTTTGTTCCTTTATTGTCAAAAGCAATGCCCACAATATGCATTAAATGGTCATCAGTGGTTGATTTACTTTCAAAGGTTTCTTGACGTAGGTTTTGTGTAACTTTTATTTCCGCACCTGGTCTATCCCATAAGTCATTTCTTTCTTTATCGGCAGGTAAAATTGCTAGGCCCTCTGAATGGTTAAAGGTCTTTTCACTTACATCACCATCCCATGCAACTGAATATCCATTTGCAATTGCATAATCTAATACAGCCTCTAATTCATCTATTGGAATATTCTGATAAATACCATTAGAATAATTATCAGGAATTTCAAGAACGAATTTTTCATAGAAAGGATGATGAGTGTAAGAGGTATATGAGGTGTAATTTTTAGGTTTAATATCCAAAAAAGCAGCAAAACTTTTAGGGGAATATTCTTTGCCTTCATAGTTAAATTTATCAGGGGCTTTCCCTAAATATACATCTAGAATCGATGTTAAAGCTTTTTTCCATTTTGGACTAAGGGTTTTTTGTTTTTGTAATCCATTAAGCATTCCTTTACATGCTGCTACCATTTCACTATGATTGTGTATAGTTTCACCATCTGTTTTTCCTGAAAAAACAGATTCAGGAACTAGTCCTACTCGTTGGACAGCATTAATAACATCATGCGACAAACTTCCTTCACTGAAATTAGCTTTGCCCTGGCGAAGAATATAGTTTTGAGCTTTATCAATATAAGTTGTGCGAACACTAAACATTTCAGATAGGTCAACATCTATATTTTTGAGTCGTTTTACTTCTGATTCTAGAAACGACGAGGTAGCAAAACTCCAGCAAGTTCCTGTTCTTTGCTGATTTTTCACGTTAGTACATTCAATAGCAAATTTAGGGGTGAGTTTATATTGTCCATATAACAAGTTATTAAGCGTTATAAGTAGGAAAACAAAAAAAGAGGTTTTCATATATTAGTAGTTTTTAAGTATGGATTCTGAAAAATCATTTATTAGTTTAAGCATAATGTCAACTACCCTTAAAATATAAAAATAAAGTACTTCTCTTTGATATTTTAAGTGAAAGTAAAACACAATATAGAATATTCTTATATTTTTGAGACCGGACGAGCATTTAAATTAAATTTAGCGTTTGAATTCATAGGTTTTGTCTATTATGTTAGTATAAATTCTTTATTTTGTTTAGACTGTTTAAGATGTTGCTATGGTTATAGATAATTATTTTTTGATTATTAATCTTATTCTTATCTAAGGTCTTTTTCGTTAATCGTTTTTACAATTATGAATCTTAAGTTTTTTTTCTTTTTGTTTTTTAATCTGATTTTTTTCACCTCAATTCAGGGGCAGGAAAATTTTTGCGATACTTCAGATTCTCTGAATGCGAGATCATTTTTTATAGAAGCTCAAAATTTATATCGAAAAGGTAATTTTAAAGAATCAGTATCCCTTTTCAAAAATGCTAAAAGTGCATACAAAGAAATAGGTTGTGTTAATCAAGTATTCAGGATGAATAGAAATATTCTGAAAGTATATCTAACACTTGGAGACGTAGAGGCTTTTAATTCTTTTTTTAATAAAATTGTTAAAAAAAATAATTCAGATTCTTCCACAGATTATGCAATTTATCATGGTCGAATATTATTGCTTAAATCCAATATGTATCTGAGCGTTAAACAATTAGATTCTGCGCTGGTTTATGGTCTTAAAGCTAAAAAAATACATGAAACTTATGGTGCTTGGAAATACTATATAAGAGATATGAATCATTTGGCTCTTGTTGAATATTATAAACAGAACTTCGAAGGGATGGAGCGGTATATAGATAAATCTTTTAGTGCCTATCGAAAGTATCAGAAAGATAAAAACAAAACACTTCAGGAAATCATGCGACTTTATGGTGCATTATATTATAAAACGGGTAATTATGAGCAGGCATTAAAAAAGACAACTCTTGGGCTTGAAATCGCCCTGTCTGATATGCGGTCACGATCGGATACCGTTTTTGTCGCACGTAGCTATAATAACATTGGTTTGTTCTATATAGAACTTGGGGATATATATAAAGCAGAAGATTATTGTAATAGTGCACTTTATTTATATAAAAAGATGGGTAATCATTTTGAAGCAGCTACTACATATCTGAATTTAGGTGAATTTTTTTCACAACAAGGTAATTTAAAAGATGCCCTTAATTTTTATAAAGAAGGAATTGGATCTTTAAATAAATCTAGAAATATCCCCAAACACAAACTTGATAAATCCTATATAACTATGTATAATGGAATAGGGGATGTAGCAACTCAACTTGGTAGATATCCAGAGGCCTATAATGCTTTGAAAAAAAGTCTTTATATTCATAAGTCAGAAGAATCAAAAAGAGATGAGACTTATTATGTTTTGGGGAGTTATTTCAGAACTATAGGCAACTACAATAAAGCAGTTGAATATTATAATAAAGCACTAAAAATACTGTTAGAATTGCATGGTAATTATCATCCTAAAATAGCATCTATTTATTATGACTTAGGGCAAGCTTCATTCAAAGAAAAAAATATTACAAAAGCATCTCAATATTATGATAGTGCGCAATTAGCCGTGCAATTTCCTGGGAATAGTGGAAAGGGATTTATAGAAAATGATTCTCTAAATGTATCTGA
The DNA here is from genome assembly GCA_022448945.1 of Saprospiraceae bacterium. Classification (GTDB taxonomy): domain Bacteria; phylum Bacteroidota; class Bacteroidia; order Chitinophagales; family Saprospiraceae; genus Aureispira. The sequence continues at coordinate 218,060 of JAKVCV010000012.1, read as the reverse complement.
TAAAACTGTTCTTTTAAAAGTTTTGGAAGCCCAAGCCCATTTATTGCTTGCATTAGGCAAAGTAAATGAAGCTTATAATACAACGTTGACTGCTGTTATGGTCCTTGAAAAAATGCGTAATGGATTCAAAGAAGAAGGTTCCAAACTTTTTATTCTTCAGAAAATGATTCCTATCTATGAATTATCAATAAGACTTGCACATGATTTGTATTTAAAGACAAATGAAGTAAGGTATATACACGCAGCATTTCAGTTGGTAGAAAAGAGTAAGGCAATGTTGTTACTTGATGCGCTAAAAACTGAAGAAGCACGTCATTTTGGAAATGTTCCAAAGGATTTACTTGATGAGGAAAGGAGACTTGTAAGAGAACGGGGGCGTTATGAAAAGTTGCTATTTGAAGCTAAATCTTCTGCCAATGAAAAAGGAATCAATAGAAATCAAAAAGCCTTGCTCAACCTTAAACGTGCTTCAGAGAAACTTCAAAGTGTGCTAGAAAAGGATTATCCTAAATACCATGAGCTAAAATATGATACTAAAATTGCTTCTTTAGAACAGGTGCAAAATAATTTGAATGAAAAAACAGCTTTGGTTGAATTTTTTATAGGAAATGAATATATATATATATTTAGTGTTTATAAGGATACTATAATGTTGACATCTATTCCAGTTAACGATAATTTCGAAGATTTAATTAAAGACCTTCGGAGATCTTTAACGGATGTTAATTTGATAACTCAGAATTTAGATTCTGCATTTCTTTTATTTGCTCCAAACGCTCGTTCAATTTATACAGAATATGTTGAACCAGCTCTAAGACTTAATGGAATTGAACGATTAATTTTTATCCCGGATGGTTTACTAAATTATATACCTTTTGGTGTGCTCCTTACAAGTGAACCAAACTTAAAAAAAACCAATTTTAATCAATTATCCTACCTGATTAAACAATTTAATATCAATTATCATTATTCTGCAACTTTGATGTTATTTAGTCGGGAATCCCCTAAAACAAATGGTCAGATGTTGGCAATGGCATCCTCTTATAATAATGCAAATTTCATAAACAACAATGAATTAGAATCAAGGCATCACACAATAAGATTATCTGTCGGTGATTTGCCTGGTGCGAAGAAGGAAGTTGCTTATTTATCCAATATTTTTTCTGGCAAATTTCTTTATGGTGAACAAGCCAATGAAGCAGAATTTAAATTGTTAACTCAAAAGGAGGATTATAGTATTATCCATTTGGCAATGCATGGTATTGTTGATAAAAAACAACCAGAATATTCTAGTTTAGTATTTACTTATACTAAAAATAAGGAGGATAATCTTTTGCATGCTTATGAGTTAAACCTATTAGACATTAATACGGATTTAGTTGTTTTGTCTGCTTGTGAAACTGGATATGGTAAATACGAAAGAGGTGAAGGTGTTGTTAGTTTGGGACGAGGATTTATGTATGCTGGAGCTCCATCTATGGTAATGACACTCTGGCCCATTAATGATGCAGCAACTTCAGTATTGATTAGTAGTTTTTATAATTATTTGGCTTCAGGTTTCGATAAAGATGAAGCCATGCGTATGGCAAAATTATCATATCTTAAAAATGCTATGGGACTGGCTGCTCACCCATTTTTTTGGGCAAGCTTTATTAATCTTGGAGATTTTCAACACATATCCCTTTACAAACATTGGTATTGGTGGCAAATAGGTTTGGTAACTTTGCCATTTGTTATAATACTATTTTTCATTGGTTATCGTAAATTTAGATAATCATCTGAAGGTTTCTGGATGTTTTTTCCATGTTTCATAACGTATTCATTGTTACACTGTCTAAAATTTTTATTGTCAATTTTCACAGAAAACTTTTTGTATTCCAGCATATTAAATTGAGCGTATATTTTTTTATTAGTATCAAAAAATTGTATTTTGTTATTAATGGTTTTTCTATTGAAAACATGGGAAATTTAATGTTTTCTAAAAGTATTGAACAAAATGTTTTTAAAGTTATTATACCTTTTGTGTTAAATATTCTAAAGATTAAAGTATATAAAACGGGTATAATTGTTAATTCTTCTAAATAATTGTTTTAGTTATTTTAATAAATATGCATTGGTTGACTAAAGAAATATCTTTCCCACCCCCTCAAACTGCTTCAGAAGATGGCTTGTTGGCAATAGGGGGTGATTTGTCAATTGAAAGAATCTTATATGCTTATAACAAGGGTATTTTCCCATGGTTTAATAAGGATGAGCCAATTCTATGGTGGTGTCCTGACCCGAGATTTATTCTCTTACCTTCTGAAATTAAGGTGTCAAAGAGCATGCGACAGGTGCTTAAAAAAAATGAATTTACTGTCACTTTTGATAAGGCTTTTGAAAAAGTAATACTCAATTGTTCTATTGCTCCCAGAAAAGGTCAGACAGGCTCATGGTTAACCGATGAAATGATTGATTCTTATATACAGTTGTATCAACTCGGATATGCTCATTCTGTAGAGAGTTGGAAAGACGGGAAATTAGTAGGGGGACTTTATGGTTTATCAATAGGTAAATGTTTTTTTGGGGAGTCGATGTTCACTAAAGTCTCTAATGCTTCAAAAACTGCATTGATTCATTTAGCCAAAACATTGGAAAAAAAAGATTTCAGTCTAATTGATTGTCAATCTCAGACTAATCATTTGGCTTCAATGGGCGCAAAATTTATTCCACGAACAGATTTTTTGGCTATTCTTGAAGCAAACACAAATGAAACAATAGATCTGAAACATAGGGAAAATCTTTAATCTTAATTTTACATTTATTTTAAATAAAGTTCTCATCAGGATTTTAAGACTATACTATTAGGTTTGTTCACTATTTGTTTATATTTTGTGCTGTTGTATTTCACTAATTTACCGATCTTATTAAGAGAAAAATACAAACATAATATCTTCAAAATCAACTTTAAAATTTATCATTGATTAAGATGGGAAAAGTAATAGCCATAGCAAATCAAAAAGGAGGTGTAGGTAAAACAACGACTTCTATTAACTTAGCTGCAAGTCTAGCACTTTTAGAGTACAAAATCCTCCTTATTGATGCCGATCCTCAGGCTAATTCTTCTACAGGAATAGGAATAACTAATGATGATGAGGAATACAATCTTTACGACTGTCTTATTAATGAGGTTTCCATAAATGATGCTATTATTTCTACCCAAACACCCGGGCTTTTTTTGCTTCCTGCCCATATAAATCTTGTTGGGGCTGAAATTGAATTAATAAATCGTTTTCGAAGAGAATTTGTTCTTAAAGATTTATTAAAAGAAGTTAAGGATGATTATGATTTTATTTTTATTGATTGTCTTCCTTCTCTTGGACTTATTACAGTTAATGCTCTTACCGCTGCTGATTCTGTATTGGTGCCAGTACAATGTGAATATTTTGCTCTAGAAGGATTAGGTAAGTTGATGAATACTATTCGTCAAGTAAAATCTCAATTGAATCCTTTTTTAGATGTAGAGGGTATTTTACTTTCAATGTATGATGCGCGTTTAAGATTGGCGAAAGAGGTTGTGCTTGAAGCAAGAAGATATTTTGAAGATCGTGTTTTTAACACTATTATTCATAGAAACTCTAGAATTGCTGAAGCGCCAGGAGAGGGATTACCTGTTGCAATGTATGATGCAAGTTGTAAGGGAGCGACTAATTTTTTAAACCTTGCTCAAGAACTGCTCAAAAAGAATAAAATGAAAGTTAAGCGAAAAAAGTCAACTTTTAAGAAGAAAAAATCTGCTGCTTCAAAAAAAGGTAAATAACTATTTTTTCAATCCTAATGTAATTTTTTTTCTAGATATGAGTAGTCTCATTTCTTGGTATCATTTAAATGAACATAAAATCAAACTTTTATAATGGTTTTTAGTAGTATTAGCTTTTTGCTATATTTCTTACCGATTTTTTTGTTTCTGTATTATTTAAGTGCTAAAAAGCATAAAAACTGGGTTATACTTGCTGCAAGTATTTTCTTTTATAGTTGGGGTGCACCCAAATTTGTATTTATCCTATTAGCTTCAACTTTTGTTGATTTTTATCTGGTAAGATGGATGCATCAAACTGATGAAAAAAAGAAAAAGAAACTATTATTGGGATTTTCTATTGCAATTAATCTTGGCCTTCTTGCTTTTTTTAAATACGCAAATTTCTTTGTAGAAAATGTCAATTCATTTTTGTCCAATTTTGGTGGTGATGCAATACAATGGACAAAAATTGCTTTGCCAATAGGAATTTCATTCTATACTTTTCAAACTCTCACATATTCAATTGATGTGTACCGTAAGGTACACAAACCTTTGAAAAAGGTTTGGGATTATATTTTATATATTATGATGTTCCCGCAGTTGATTGCAGGACCAATTGTAAGGTTTAATACTATTGCAGATCAGATAGAAGATAGAAATGAAACAGATAATGATAGGTTACTAGGATTTTATCGCTTTTGTATAGGATTAGCAAAAAAGGTACTTATTGCTAATGTTCTTGGTGCTGCTGTAGCATCAGTTATTGGTGAAAGTCCTGAAGCGGTTTTGCAGGTCGACTGGGGTATGGTTAATAGTGCCATTGCTTGGTGGTGTATTTTAGCATATACTTTCCAAATTTATTTTGATTTTTCTGGGTATTCTGATATGGCAATTGGTTTGGGTAGAATGTTAGGATTTAAGTTTCCTGAAAACTTTGACAATCCTTACACTTCTAGAAGTATTACAGAATTTTGGAGAAGGTGGCATATTACACTTGGTGCTTTCATGAGGGAATATTTATACTTTCCTTTAGGAGGGTCAAAAATTAAATCAAGATCTAGAATTTATTTTAATCTATGGTTTGTGTTTTTAATGTCTGGGTTGTGGCATGGTGCTTCCTGGAACTTTGTATTATGGGGTGCCTTTCATGGTGTGTTTTTAATTCTTGAAAGAGTATTTTTACTGGATTTATTTAAAAAGATGGGCAAATCAGGTAGTATAATTGGCTTACTTTATTGCTTTTTTGTTGTTATGATGGGATGGGTTTTATTTTTTATCGAGGATCTGAGTTCTGTTGGAACCTTCTATTCTAAATTGTTTGCTTTTGACTTTTCACATGTATCTTCACCTTATACCAATGAGTTCTTCTTTATACTTTCTGTTGCAATATTCTTTGCTTTTTGTACACTGTTAAAACCAATTCAAAAAATACACGATCTGATTTATTTTGGAGAATATAATTCCTGGCAAATTATTTTAATGTTTGTAATTACTTTATCCTTATTTGCTTTTTCTGTAGCTTCAATTGCAGCTAGTAGCTTTAATCCTTTTATATATTACCGTTTTTGATACATAAATGAAAAATAGGAATAATATATCAAAAAAATTATTTCAAGTAATCTTAGTATTGCTTTTTATCCCAATGCTTCAGGCAAAATTTAAATTTGTTGATGTTAAAAAGTTGGGAGGGTATAGTGTATACCCAGAGGATATTTCAGTTACTATAAAAAATTGGCTAGATGGAGTTTATCAAAATAATAAAGAAAAATATATTAAATATAATTTTGGCTTTTGTAATTGGTTGATTCGCGCTGAACATCAATGGGCTTTCTCGGCTTTTGGTATGTCCAGAGTAGGGGGGCTAATTATTGGCAAAGAAAACTATCTCTATGAAATTGCTTATATAAATGCATCAAAAGGTCTTGACTTTCTTGGAGAGGAAGTTTTAAAGGAATTATCAAAAAAGGTAAAACAAGTACAAGATACCTTTAATTCTATGGGTAAAACATTTTTCTTTGTTACCGCCCCGAGTAAAACTGACTATTATCCTGAATTTCTTCCCAAGGAATATAAAACAGTCGATAATATAAAACAAACCAATTATAAGGTCTTTTCAGCTGAATTGAAAAACAATGGTGTTAATCATTTGGATTTAAATGATTGGTTTTTAGCCATGAAGGATACGACTTCTTTTCCTTTATATACTAAAACTGGGATTCATTATAGTACCTATGGTGCCGCATTATCAGCTAAGCGAATAATTAATGTTGCTGAGAAACAATTGTTAAAAGATTTACCTGAACTACATTGGGATGAAGTCTATTGGGAAAGTGAACTTAAAGGGAGTGATGATGACCTTGAAAAAGCTTTAAATTTGGTTTTTAAAATCCCTAATAGGCAATATGCTTATCCCCAGGTTGGGATAAATGAGGATGGAAAGTATAAGCCTAAAGCTATAGTAATAGGCGATAGTTTTTATTGGCAACTTGTACAGTTGAGTATGCCAGAGCGGGTATTTGACAATGGGAAATTCTGGTATTATAACAAGGAAGTTTATCCTGGAAAAATTGATTTTGGAGCCATTGATATGAAAGGACAATTAGACGAAGCAGAAGTCGTCTTTATTATCCTTACTCCCCCAAACATGAAAAAATATTTGAAGGAATTTGTTGACAATTTATACAATTTTTATTTTGATTCAGATAATTTAAATTTAGTGTATAAACAAAAAATTCAAGCTAAAATTCAGGAAATTAAAGCTGATAAAAATTGGTTGGAAGTAGTAAAAAACAAAGCAATCGAGCAAAATATCTCCTTGGATAGGATGATCTATTTAGATGCAAAATATATGGTTGATAAAGAATCTTAAAATATATGATTGACTTTATAAATATCATTAAGAGGGATGGTGTAAACTTTTAATCTTTTATTTATGCAACAAAAGAAACTCATAAAAATACTTTCTTATTCTATTCTATTTTTCTTGTTTATACCACTAATACAGTCTAATTTCAAGTTGTTCAAAGAAAAAAAACTCAATGGGTATTTTAAGCCAGTAGATCCCATCAATTTTTCAATTTCTTTTTGGATGGATGGTGTTTACCAAAAAAAGAAAGAAGCTTATCTAAAAAGTAATTTTGGCTTTAGGCAATCACTTCTTCCTTTATGGTATCAATGGCTGTTTGATATGTATTCCATGTCTAGATTAAATGCTTGTTTTATTGGTAAGGATAATTATTTATTCCAGACATTCTATTCAAATGCTGACAGAGGATTGGATTTTATTGGAGATTCTTTAATACAATCTACGATAAAAAAAACTAAAATAGTTAATCAAAAATTAGCATCAGAAGGGATCCATCTTTTCATTTTAATTTCTCCTAGTAAGACACTTTTTTACCCTGAATACATTCCTGAATCATATCTGCCTGAACCTAATGTCCCAACAAATTATAAGGGATTTCTTAAAGGCTTTAAGAAAGACTCTATTCCTTTTATAGACATGAATTCATGGTTTTTAGCTTTAAAAGATACTATTAAATTTCCTCTATATCCTAAAACTGGTATACATTATAGTAGTTATGGCGCGGCTATAGTTGCTGATTCTATGCTACGTTATTTGGGCAATACTATGGATAAAGATATTCCTGATTTATTTTGGAATGAAGTTGAATGGTCAAATGTTTTAAGGGATGAAGATAAAGATATGGAATGGGCAATGAATCTTATTTGGCAAATACCAAATAAAGCAATGGCTTATCCAAAAATTCAAATAAATGAAACCGGGAAATATAAACCTAATATTTTGACTGTTGGGGATAGTTATTTCTGGCGTTTTTATAGATGGGGCGGATTATCAAAAGTATATAATAATAGCGAATTCTTATACTATAATAGGGAGGTTTATCCAGGGAAAAAAACTCGTAAAACATATGAACTATCTAAAGAACTAAAAGCGTTAGATGCTATTTGTATATATATAAACCCTTCTGGACTGGATGGTTTATTTTGGGGTTTTATTGATGATTTATATAATTATTATCAGTCTATTTCAAAGGAAGCAATTGATGCAGTTAAGCAAACAATTATTTCTAATCCTACATGGTTTAAGAGAATACAAGAAAAAGCAATTTTAAGAAGCATTTCAGTTGATTCTATGCTTTATATTGATGCAAAATATTATTTACAAAATAAGGCAAATTGAGATTTTGCATGAAAACTATTAAAAGGATAATTTTTGTTTTAGTAACTTAAATTTAAGAACGAATAAAAGAGAAAAAAAGTACTATTTTTTTTAATTTGGATTATAAAAAAGGAGAAAGAAGAAAATTTTGAAAGACCGACCAAACTTAATTTAAATTTTTACATATTGGATTTATTCAAAATATAATTATTTTAAATTCCCTTTAAAATAAAAATCACAAAATTATATTTTGTTAAAATGTTTGTTTATTAGAGTGGACTGCTTTATATTTGTATTGTCAATAGTAATAATCGTACCACCTAATATTTGTATCATGAAAAATTTACTGACAACTTTGTTTTTAGTTATTGGAATAACAAACTTTATTACTGCTCAAACAGAAAAAACTATAACAAAATCATTTGCAGTTAATCAATCACAGATGGCTTTTGTAATGTTACCAGGTGATGTAACTGTAAATGAATGGAATGAAAACTATATCCGTTTGACTACAAATGTGACAGTAGAGAACATGAGTGAAAATATTGTAAAGCAATTAGTTATTGTTGGGCGATATAATATTGAAGTCAAAGAAGATAAATATGGTAAAATGATCGTTGTTAAAATGCCAGATATTGCTCATTTTGTAACCGTAAAGGGTGTTGCTTTAGTTGAAAGTTATACATTTGAAATTAATACTCCAGTTGGATACAAAGTAGTTATAAAGGATGATCTTAATCCTAATGCTCCCCATAATTCAACACTCCAAGAAGCGATCTAATCCATCTCAACAAGCCTCAAAAATCCAAAGATCGTAGAATATCTACAAATTCACTTAATATCATAGCAGTAGCCCCCCAAACAACTTTCCCATTTATATCAAAATACGGTGTGTTTTTAAGTGTATAACCACCATAAGTTTTAATGTTAGTTTCTTTTCGTATTGATGGGTTTATTAGATCTTCTAGTTTGACTTCAATAATTTCTGCTACCTCTTTATAATCAATAATATATTTTGGCACTTTTTCTATAAAACCAACAAAGGGATGCACCAAAAAGTCACTTACAGGAATATATAATTTACTAAGTCTTCCAATAGTTTCAATATCATTAGCAGGAATTCCAAACTCTTCTTCTGTTTCTCTTAATGCTCCTGCTTCAAGACTAGCATCAATAGCTTCTAATTTGCCTCCAGGTAAACTTATTTGTCTACTATGTGGATAAGGTGATTCTGGCCGCTGCATTAATAAAGTATACCATTTGCTTTTTTTCTTGAATAACAACACCATTACACAAGCCTTTTTTGCATTCTCAGGGGCATTAAAATAAGCACCTGGATCCCTTTTTTTCATTACCGAATTCATCATTTTAAGTTGAGCGTTAATGCCGGGCAAAGATTTTTGTAATCGCTTTTTTAATTGAGTTATTAACAGCATAAAATATAATTAAATAGCTTTTTTAATGGGGCTAAAAAAAATACTGATTTTGGTTTGTGATGTAGCCTACGGGAATTTAATTTTTTTAGTAAATTGTGATTTATAATGTAAAATAATATAATAATTGTACACTTAATTAGATTTAACACCTAATTAGTTTTAATTTTTTTGAACTATATAACTAATATTGATTTTTCATTTTTACTATGAAACATTCTTTTTTCACTCAAATGGGTAGTTATTTTATTGATATACCAATAGAAGAAAAGATAAGTAAATATAGTGGCAAATTAGAATTGATTTTACGTAAAGGTAGATATTTACTTTGTACAACTAATGCGGTCTATTCTTTTGATGATTTGTACACTAATTTTAGAGATAGTTTTAAGCAGATAGAATTTGATAAATATAATATTAAAAATGTTTTAGTACTAGGTTTAGGTCTTGGTAGTATCCCGTTTTTGCTCGAAAAAGTATTCAAAAAACAATATAACTATACATTAGTTGAAATTGATCCTGAGGTAATAGACTTAGCTCATAAATATACATTAAATCGATTGGTATCACCGCTAAATGTTATATGTTCAGATGCTATTGATTTTGTTAATTCGTGCACACAAACTTTTGATCTGATTGCAATTGATATTTTTATTGATAATCTGATCCCATCAGAATTTGAATCAATTCTATTTTTGGAAAATATTCAAAAGTTATTAAACTCCAATGCGCTACTTATGTATAATAGATTGTCATATAATGATGATTTGGAAGCTAAAACACTAGATTTTTTTGAATCAAAATTTGTGAAAGTTTTTGAGGATGGTCACTGTTTGTCATGTTCTGGCAACAAAATGCTATTAAATATGTTTTTGTAGAATTATATTTTTTGTATTTTACAAATACTGCCAATAATATGTATAACCTCCATGATTTTTTTATTGATCTTCTTAATCTTTTGAAAATCATTTTATTATTTAAAATTTTCATTAAATTTGCTTCTCTCTTTTTTAAATATGTAGCATATTTAAAGACACAATGAAGTTAAGATATTTTGTATAATATTAATCTATATATTAAATGAATGACAGTACTTTTTCTGCGCTTGATCGCAGTTTATGGTGTAATAAATTAATATCTGAAGAATTTGATTTGCTTGTCATTGGAGGAGGTATAACTGGTGCAGGAATTGCCCTTGATGCTGTTACCCGTGGTTTAAAAGTAGCATTGGTTGAAAAGAATGATTTTGCATGGGGTACTTCTAGCCGCTCTACAAAATTGATTCATGGTGGTTTAAGATATTTAAAACAACTTGAGTTTGGACTTGTTCATGAAGTAGGTGTTGAAAGAGCAATTGTTTATAATAATGCACCTCATGTGGTTATCCCTGAAAAAATGTTATTACCAATCATCGAAGAGGGTTCTTTAGGTAAAACACTAAGCTCAATAGGTTTATGGGTGTATGATCGCTTGGCGAATGTCGATAAGGATGAGCGAAGAAAAATGTTGGATAAAGAAGTAGTTATTGGATTAGAGCCCTTAATTAGAAAAGATGTTCTTTTGGGAGGAGGGTTGTATTACGAATATCGAACTGATGATGCCAGGTTGGCTATTGAAACTATGAAAACTGCTGTTTCCAAAGGCGCAGTTGCATTAAATTATCTTGAAGTTACTGATCTCATTTATAAGTCAAATGGTTATGTAGGAGGTGCCATTGTTAAAGATCATCTTTCTGGAAGCGTTTTAAATATAAAATCACGGAGAGTGGTAAATGCTGCAGGCCCATGGGTCGATAATATTCGAGCGAAAGACAAAGAAGGTGTTATAGGTAAAAGATTACACCTGACTAAAGGTGTTCATATAGTGGTACCTTTTTCTAAATTACCAATAAAACAGTCTGTATATTTTGATGTTGAGAAAGATAATAGAATGTGCTTTGCTATTCCTAGAGGTAATATTACTTATATAGGTACTACAGATACCTTTTATGATAAGAATATTAATCAACCCATTGCTTTGAGACAGGATGTTGAGTATATTCTTGATGCTATTAACTATATGTTCCCTGCGGCGAAACTTAATGTTAGTGATATAGAATCAACATGGGCCGGGTTGAGGCCACTTATAAATGAAGAAGGAAAATCGCCATCAGAATTGTCTAGAAGAGATGAAATTTTTTATTCTGATACAGGTTTGATTTCAATTGCTGGTGGCAAGCTAACAGGATATCGTAAAATGGCAGAAAGGGTACTTAATTTTGTTTTCAAGACAATGCATACACGAAGTACTTGCATTACTAAAGAACTTAAATTGTCAGGGGGTGATTTTGAAGACCCAGAGGATATTCACGCATTTATTTTTAAGGTTACAAATGAAGCAAAACAAATTGGACTTAGCCAAGAACTAGTACAGGCTTTAGTATATAAATATGGCAAAAATATAGATAGAATTATCAATAAAGCCTATGAGTTTCAAGCTACAATTAAAGATCAGGAAGCATGTATTTATTCTGCAGAAATTTGGTATGGAATAAATTATGAAATGGTTAATAATCTTTGTGACTTCTTAATTAGAAGAACTGGAAGATTATATTTTGAGCGCCCATCTCTTGAAAAGTGGTATCCATATGTAGCAACGAAAATGGCTGAATTTTTGGGTTGGTCAGAAGAGGAGAAACAAATTGAGATAGAGAATTTTGAAAGAGAATACCAATCAGTAATGGGTTTTAGAAAGTTTTAGGTTTATGTGATGTGCTAAAAACACTATAAAAACAGAATTTTATAGTTTGAAAAAAGCACATAAAATACCAGTAGCTACTGCAGCATTTAAAGATTCTGCACTTCCTGTTTTGGGTATTGTTATTGGATGGTTTATATGTTTTTGAATATTCTTGCTAAGTCCTTTGCCCTCATTCCCAATTAGTAAAAACCCTGTGTCTTTCAAGTCAGTTTTATTAACATTCTGGCCACCTAATACAGCACCATAAATGGTCATAGATGGGTTTCTTAGAAATAGTTTTTCTATTGGGACATATTGGATTTTTACACGTAAGAAACTTCCCATTGATGCCTGAATTACTTTTGAGTTGTAAACATCTACGCATCCTTCAGAACAAAAAATATTAGGAATGCCAAACCAATCAGCGATTCGAATTATTGTACCCAAATTTCCTGGGTCTTGTATGTTTTCTAGAACGAGGTTAAAAGAATTTTGGATATTTTTTACTAAAGGTGTATTATTAGGTGTTTTTATAATTAATAGGATTTCTTTAGGACTTTTTAATGTAGAAATCTTTTTGAGCTCTTTTGGGAGAATAGTTGTTAATTTTGTTTTATATTGATTAGCAATTGTTTTGTTATTGTTAATCCATATTTCGGTTGCGTATATGGAATGAACTTTGAAGTAATTTTGATTAAGTACTTCGGCAGCAATTTTTTCTCCTTCGACGACAAAGGCTTGTTCTTTAATTCTTACTTTTTTTTTCTGAAGGGATAATATGTACTTAATTTTAGCTTTGGATAACATCTTTGGGTTAATTCTGTCTTTTTATGAAATACAAATTCGAGCATTTTTCTCTAATTGCCATTTTGTTTTGTTTTATAGCAAGTAGTTGTGGCAATCAAAAATTTCTTAGGAGTCATTCATTGTCTCCAGAAAAACCTAGAAAGCGGGTTTTTGATGAGTATATGGTCGTTAAAAATAAGTTCAATTTTCTAAAACAAAACTACAAAATCCAGGAAGATTTTGATAATTTATCATATGAATTATCTTCTATCTTACAACAATCACCCGATAGATCTTTAATCAGGGCCTTTCGTCAATGGGTATATCATTTAAATGATACCTTATCTTACCCATATAAATATAATAAGGAACATAAAGCTATTATGCTTGATACCGTTGAGCGCAAACCCAATGGTCTTCAAAAATGGTTATATAACAAAGTAGGTTCTGGTCCAATGATTTTGGATACGGCTTTGACCAGACGAACAGCAGAGTCTATGCAACGTTTCCTTAACCAGAAATCATATTTCAATGCAGAGGTTTCTTATGATATTCGAAAAGTTCGGCATAGAGCAATTGTCACATATAATATTAAAACAGGAATGCCATTGCTTATTGATACGGTTTCCTGGTTATCTAAGGATACTTTAATTAAAGAAATCTTAGAAGATATTAAAGGGCTAACTGTACTGAAACCAAGAGCAACTATTTCATCTAATAATTTATCTCTTGAAAAGAAACGCCTGACTTTGGCTATTAGAAATCGTGGTTATTATAATTTTAATTGGAATTATATAGTTATTCAAGCAGATACTGCTAATGCAGTTAAAGTAAATGCTCATAAAAAAAGTATGTTTAATAAAAATTTTGAGCAAGGTGAACCAAGAGCAAAAATTTATTTAGAAGTTTTGCCTTTTTCAGATACCTCTATATCACACCCTATCTATAATATTTGCAATGTTTATATAACTCCGAATGATTTGATTTTAAAGGCACATCAAAAAAGAGTTATAAAAAAAGATTCATTTTTTGTAGTTGAACGAACAATAAGAGATAGGCAAAAGATTCTTGTTCTTAAAGGAGATGATATTATTCAGCCTAAAGATATTATAAGGAAAGAAAAAATCAGGAAGAATGGTGAAAAAATACGTTGGGTAGAACGTAGCGTTCCAAGATTAAAAAAAGTTACGCTTAATAGTCGTAATGATATACTTCCAGGGGATAAAGTCATTCATATTATACTGAGGAAAATAGTAAAAAACAAGAAAGATGAAGAAGCCAATGTAAAGCAAAAAAAGAAAAAGTATTATATACGTGATAAAGTAATTTCTGATGCTGTATCCATTAAAGCTGGTGATTTGTACATGTATAAAGGAACTCAAGAATCTGTACATGAAATAAACAACCTTGGTGTTTTTCGATTTCCAAGAATTGAATATGTGCCAACACCTAATGGCCCCAAAGAATGTTTGGATTGTCTTGTGAAAATGCAGCCTGGGAAAAAACAAGAATTTGGAGTTGATTTTGAAGTTAATAATAATGCTACAACTGTCTATAGTTCTACTATAGGCCTTGCTACTAATATTTTTTATAGAAACAAGAATATTTTTAAAGGTGCAGAAGTATTTGAAGTAAGTGTTCAGGGTGGGGTAGACCTTAATGTGAATCCAGATAGTACTACTAAAGATAATTTGTTTGCACAAACTGTTAATTTACTTGATGTTAACTTTGAAACTAGTTTTTACTTTCCAAGATTCTTAGGTTTCAAGTTTTTGAGGAATATGTTTAAAATGGAAAATCCAAGTACCAAATTGTCTTTGGGATATCATTTATTGAAACAATCAAGTGATTTTCAAATAAGTTCCTTTTATACTAAGATTGGATATGAATGGACTAAAGGGAATGAACATGCTTTTAAATGGAACCCTGCACTTGTTAATTTAACTTTGGAACCTACTTTAGATGATAATTTTGCTAAATCTTTAGAAGAAAATAATTTGCCGCTATATGAATCTCTTAAAGCCAGTTTTTTAATTCCTAGTATGGATTTTAGTTATACTTATAGTACACCTGAAAATAAACTTAAAGGTGGGGCATGGTTTTTTAAATCTTATTTTGAAGTCTCAGGCAACTTGGTTTATCTTCTCGACAAATTAATTGATCCAAATAAAAAACTACAATTTTTAGGTGTAGATTACTCGCAATATTTTAGAACGGAACTGGATATTAGGTATTCATATAAATTACACAAAAGACATTCTGTAATTTCACGTTTAATGCTAGGAGTTATTGTTCCATATGGCAACTCAGAAGGTACTGATATCCCTTTTATAAAACGTTTTACATTAGGTGGGCCAAGTTCTATGAGGGCTTGGAATTTAAGATACCTTGGGCCTGGTAATAATGTATCTTCACCAGGAGCTGAATTTCAACTAGGTGACCTAAGATTCGAATTTAATAGTGAATATCGGTTTATGTTTAATTCATGGATAGGAGGTGCTTTTTTTGTTGACATTGGAAATGTTTGGTTATTTAATTCTGCATATACAGATCCTGGTATTCCACTGCAAACACCTAAAACAGGGGCTTTTTCTGACAAGTTTTATGAACAATTAGCAGTAGGCACTGGTGTGGGCTTAAGGGTAGACCTCAGTTTCTTTATTTTTAGGTTTGATTTTGCACTTCAACTTAGAGAGCCTGAGGGATATCGATATAGAAGTGATGGGACCATACAATATTGGAACTTTGATCCTTTTGAAATTGAAAACAGACATAAATTTATCATTGCTATTGGCTATCCTTTTTGATTTTTCCTATAAATTATATACATTATTTTTCATAATTTAAATGGATCTATTATTAATTTGTCCTTGTATTTATATTATTCCTATATAGATCTTTAAATTTCCATATAAACTCCCATCTTAATTATGATGACGATTAAGCAAAGATTAGATACATTAAGAAAAGAAATGAAAACATTTGGTATTGATGCTTTTATAATACCTGCTAATGATCCACATCAAAGCGAATATGTAGCTGATTGTTGGAGTAATAGGACATATTTTTCTGGGTTTACGGGTTCAGCTGGCCTTTTAGTGGTATTACAAAATTATGCTGCTTTATGGACAGATTCAAGATATTTTTTGCAAGCTGAGACGGAATTGATAGATACGGGAATTACTTTACACAAGCAACAGGTCCAGCATGCTCCTGAACATGTAAATTGGTTGGAAGGTATATTGGAACATAATTCAAACGTAGGTGTCGAAGCAAGTTTGTTTTCTGTTAAGCAAATAGCTTTTATGCAGTCTAATTTTGAAGATAAAAATATTAAAATAAAAAATGTAGAAGGATTAACTAATAAAGTTTGGATTGATCGACCACCATTACCTGATTCAATTGCTTATGAACATGAAATAAAATATACAGGTCAGTCTCGTGATGATAAAATTGCCAAAATAAGGCATTATATGGGATCTGTTGGAGCGCAGCATTATTTTGTTTCTGCATTGGATGAAATAGCCTGGTTA
This sequence comes from Saprospiraceae bacterium, assembly GCA_022448945.1. GTDB lineage: Bacteria > Bacteroidota > Bacteroidia > Chitinophagales > Saprospiraceae > Aureispira. The sequence continues at coordinate 201,629 of JAKVCV010000012.1, read as the reverse complement.
CTGAATATAAGAGCTTGGGATATTGATTTCACCCCTGTAGCTTTATCTTATCTCTTGGTTTCAGAAACTAATGTTTATTGGTTTGTACAAGATTTTAAAGTTTCAGATCAATTGAAAGTTATTTTGTCAAATTCTAATGTAGAGATTTTAGATTATTACGCAATTGCAGATTTTTTGGGTAATCTTTCAATAAATGATACGCTTTATGTAGATGGAGCACATTTAAGTTGGAATTTTCATTCCATAATTAAATGTAATATAACGATTGGTCAGTCGGCAATTATGCCGTTAATGGCTATAAAAAATAAGACAGAAATTGCGCATTTTAAAGATGTAATGGTAAAGGATGGTATTGCACTCACTCACTTTTTTAAATGGTTAGAAGAAACGGTAGAAAAACAAGCAATTAGAGAAACAGAGGTGGCTGAAAAATTGACATTTTTCAGGTCTCAACAATTGGATTATGTTGGTGATAGTTTTGCGTCAATTGTAGGTTATAAATCAAATGGTGCGATTGTTCATTATCGAGCTGAAAAAGAAAGTTGTGCTAAGATATTAAATAATGGAATGTTACTTGTTGACAGTGGTGGACAATATTTAAACGGAACGACTGATATTACAAGAATGATGTGTTTTGATGAACCTACTGATGATCAAAAAAAGCACTATACTCTAGTTCTAAAAGGGAATATAGCACTCCAAACTGTGCATTTCCCTAAAGGAACAACAGGAGTGCAATTAGATGTTCTAGCTAGAATGCATTTGTGGAATTCAGGATTAAATTATGGACACGGAACAGGACATGGGGTAGGCTTCTTTTTGAGAGTCCATGAACCACCACAAGGATTTGCTGAAAGTACAACTACTTTGCGTGGTTCGACGGTTTTGGAAGAAAACACCATAACATCTAATGAACCAGGTTTTTATAAAACAGGAGCCTATGGCATTCGTATTGAAAATCTTATGCTTTGTGTTCCTTCACATAAAAATGAAAATTTCCTTGCATTCGAGGCAATTACTTTATTTCCTATAGAAACAAAACTTATTGATAAGACTATTTTGACAAACAAGGAAAAAGATTGGTTAAATAATTATCATGAACGGGTTTATGCATCGATATCTCCATATTTAGAGGAATCTGAAAAAAAATGGTTATTTGAAAAATGTCAGGCAATATAGCACGCTTTTTTAAAAACACTAGTGAATCAATTTATTCAATTTCGAAAGTTACACTTTCTACTTTTCTATCTTTGATATCACCTGGGCACCTGACAAATATATTATCAAAAATATAGTAATCTCCTGATTGTGCTAATTTAATTTGATTCAAAACCTCTGTTGAAAACCTGCCACCTGATTCTTGTGTAATGCTATTGACCTTTTGGCTTTTTGAAAAATGCGTAAGTCTATATCTTCTAATTATACATCTTGCATCAAAATCAAAATCTCGTAGTATTGGAATAAGGCCTAATTGATATTTAAATTCTTTAGCACTAATGCTACCTCCTAAAAAATCACCTAAAACAACAACAGGTAAAGGAACTGGTTTCACTCGGTATTTAAATGGCATAGAATAATTATTACTTGAGTCCTTAACGGTAATGGTTACTTCTTTAACAGAGCTTTTCACTAATACACTATATGAATTATCGCTAAATCTTTTTTTCAAGGTAGCACCTTCTGATACAGATAGTTCTAGAGATTTGTAAAAGTTACTACAGTTTTGAATTGTTATTGGGTTTTCGACACCTACATAAAGTACATTCATTTTATCATTTGAAATCGATAATTGAGCAAAACCATAATTCAGCGAAGTGTAAAAAATAAGTGTGTATAGAATGATTTTATAATAGATTTTCATGTTTATTAATTAGGGTTATTTAAAATATAATTATTATTCTTTCTTAATATGCTCAATAAGCTTCTTAGAGAATTTTGTCATTATACCCAATTCATTTGAATGGAAAAATTCAAGAGTAAAACATTTTCTCATTATAAATCTAAAATAGAATAATCAATAATCAATGTTTTTGCTCTTATTTATTCTAGAAATAGAAAAGAAACTTATATTAATCGAGAAAAAAATATAGGGTTTAAAAGAAAAGATACCTTTATGAGTATTATTCCCCTTCATAAATGACACCAGAAGTAGGCGTTTCATTTAATTCTATTTTAGAAAGCATAGGAATTTCTACTTTTATTTTATTCCAAAGCCAGATAGCAATGTTTTCACAGGTTGGATTTTCTAATCCTTTAATTTCATTTAGAAGTTTATGATCAACTATTCCAATGATAGGATCCATTATACGTTTGATTTGAGCAAAATCATGAACCCATTCTAAATCTTTAATTAATTTACCTTCTATAAAAATCGTTAGTTGATAGGTGTGACCATGAATTGCTTTACATTTATGACCATCAGGGACATTAGGTAAAAAATGTGCGGAATCGAAGGTGAATTTTTTAAAAATTTTCATTTTTTTTCAATAGCATTAATTAAGATAAGATTCTCAATTAAAGATTAGATTAATGTTTTAAAGGTCTCTTTTCAATAATTTTGTGTATTAAACAATTTTGTAATTCAACACAATATGAAATAAAGAATGGTAAAACATTTAAGCGTAAATGTATCAAATGAAATTATACTTTTTGTTTGTCTTTTTTCTTGATGGCATTTTTTAAATCTCCATCAACTAACGTGCGAAATAATCCTGACCAATGTCTATCAACTGTTTTTATTAAGCTACTTGTCCACCCTATAACGTTCTCAAATCTTTTCTTGCGTATAGCATCTAAAGTTTTGGAAGCTACTTCTGAAGGTTTGAAAATTTTACTTAGGCTACTTTCTGTCTCCATTGTCCAAACAATAGGGTCTTTATCCTTGTTTTCAAGTTCAAAGCCAGGAGTATCTGTAGAAGGGAAAAAGTGAACGCTTACATCTACATTATGCAAAAGCATTTCTTGTCTCAAAGCTTGAGCCATACCCCATACTGCAAATTTGCTTGCAGAATATCCAGTCCAGCCATACATGCTAAAAAAACCTAGCATTGATGATGCTAATGCTATATTACCATGTTTTTGTTCAATAAAGTGCGGAAGTAAGGCTTTAGTAACATTAACATGACCCATAAAGTTTACATCCATCATTCTTCTTATCTCCTCGTGTGATAGGTCATTCAAAGTGCCGGTTTGTGCAAAACCTGAATTACAAATAAGAATATCCAATCCTTTCATTTCTGCAAGTGCTTGTTGTGTGCCACTATTTACAGAATTCAAATCAGTTACATCCATTTGAATAGCAGCAAAAATCTGATTATTCCCACCTTTTTCCTGCATTCCCTTAAGGCAAATATCTAAGTCTTTTTGTCCTCTTGCAGCTACAACAACATCTGCACCTTCACTAGCTAATTGATAAGCAATAGATTCTCCAATTCCTTTTGAGCCGCCTACGATTAGCACTTTTTTATTTTTATACCAACTACTAGCCATGATTATTGATTTTATATAAGTGAATTACTTTATTTAATATTAAACCCCTTGTGCAACATCAGCTGGTCTGAAATAAAGTTGCATTCCTACAGTTTCAGGAGGAGTTACTATCTGTAAATAATTGTCAGTTGTAATATCTGAAATATTTAGGTTTTTAAAGAATGGATGTTGGTACAATTTGCCAACCTGCCCTTTCTTTTGGTGCTCATACATGTCTACAGAAACAGTTATTGTACTATGATATAGGTTTTCATTATTTGTTGAGAACACCTGAAAGAAATTTTCTTTGTAATCGTATTCACGTGCTTCAATATCTGTTGACAGATCATTTAATTCAAATATTGGTTTTCCAGCTGAATCAGAACACTTAACAATCCCTTTTTCTGAATCAAGATCAATTATTAATGCTTCTGGATGTAGTGGGAGCTTGTAAAGTTCAGAGACCGCCGAAAGTTCTGGAGATGCAATTGTTGAGCCAGTATTTAGAATGTATAAAGCAAAACGTGGCAATTCACCTGCTAATGATATATCAGGCATTACATTTATAGCCAAAGATACTTCAGTAAATGGATGACCATTTTCTAGTTTGTCAAAGTTTAAAACACCAATTGTTAGTAAAGAAACCTGAGGTCTTATTTCTGAAGGATATAAGCCTTTTGGTAATACTTCTTTAGCTAGTTTTGTAGGTATTTCTATAGTATAACTAATTGAATAATTATATTCTCTTGCTAAATAGTCTTCGTGCATGCCAAGCATATCATCGTTGTCTTGCATGTGGTTATTTTTTATCTATTCTAAAATCAAATTTATCAGCTGCCAGAAGTATTATTTCTGCCGCTTTATCCAATTGTTCTTTAGTGTGTTCAGATGTAACAAACATACGGATTCTTGCTTCGTTTTTAGCAACAGCAGGGAATTGCATGATACTAGTGTCTAAGCCTTTACGTTGCATAAAATCGTTCAGACGTAATGTGTTTTTTTCTGATCCAAACAATACGGGTACGATCCATGATTCAGAAGTTCCAAAATCTACTTTTCCTTCTAATATTCCACGGAAATAATCTGCATTTTCTCTAATTCTCTTACGACGGATCTTTCCTTCTTCACTCATTGCAAGTTCCAATACTTTTACCATGCCTCCAGTAACACCAGGGTCCAGTGCACATGAAAACATTCTACATTTCGCATACCAGTTGATATATTGCGTGATTTCTTTTTTTGCAAAAACAGCACCACCTACGCCTGAAAATGACTTACTAAATGTCATAACTACCATATCCACATCATCCATAACATCTTGCTCTTCACATACTCCACGGCCATGCTCTCCACATAAAAGTGTTGAGTGAGCTTCATCGACCAATACATATGCGCCATATTTTTTTGCGACTCTGCAGATGTCTTTAATGTTGCCATAATCACCGTCTGCACTATAAATCCCTTCCGCACAAACTAGGATTCGAGATCGACCATCAGCAATACCTTTTAATACTTCCTCAAGGTGCTCAATGTCATTATGACGGAAATAAGAAATTTCACCCTTACTTAATTCAGCTCCTTCTAATAAAGACATATGAGCAGCGCGGTCAAGAACAACGTGTCCACCTGGTTTAATAAAGGCTGAGATAGCACCTAAGTTAACACTATATCCAGCAGAGAATAATGATACACCATAGCCTTCCATGCCAAAATATTCCAAAAGTTTATTCTCTAGTTGTTTATGCACGCTAAAAGTCCCACTAATTACTGGTGAACTATTTGCTCCAAGCCCAAATTTATCGATAGCTTTTTTTGCAGCTTCCTTTACTTCCGGATGATAACCGAACCCAAGATAGTTATAGCTAGAGAAGTTCAGCATTTGTAGCATTTCTCCAGTTTCTCTTTTCAATAGAATTTCTGTGTTTTGTTGATGAGCACGTGCAGACTCAAAAGCATATACACCATCTTTACTTGCACCCTCTACCCACTTATAAAAATTATCCATTTCAACTGGATCTTTTCCCATACTATACATAAACATATCATATGTATAGTCATCATATGTGGTTTCGTCTTTAACTGTTTCAGTTTTAGATTCTTTCTCAAGTCTTCTTTTTTCTAACAATTTTTTAGCTAGAAGTCTTTTTTGTTCTATTGTGAGTTTTTTCATGTTTGATTGCGCAATTTAAATAAGGAAGCGCAGATTATAGAACATATGTTAATGTGCTACAATCTACGCAATTGAAATTATATTAATTTGATAATTATCCTAACTCTGACAGTAATGCATCAAGTTTGGATTCATCCATTTCATCTAGTTGATCTAATAGCATATCATCTGGAATTTCGACTTTTCCAAGTAAAATTACTGCTAATTGACTAACACTTGGTCCACTAAGTAGTTCCATGTTTGTAATCTCAAGACCAATATCACCTTTTATTTTACGGGTGAGTTCTACTGTCATTAGAGAGTCAATTCCGAGTTGATTAATACTGCTATCTTTACTTATTCTGTCTGGAGGAATACGTAATACCTGAGAAATTGCAGCTAATACTTTATCCTCAACAAATACTGTACGTTCTTCTTCTGTCATTGTACTTAGTTCTTCTACCAATGCTTGTAACTCAGGAGACATTGTCTGTGATTGACTGGCAGCAGAAACTAATTCAGTGAAACGCGATGGTATTTCTTTTGTAAGTAAGGTTTTAGACCATTGTGCCCAGTCAACATCAAACATACCGACTTGAGTACCATCTTTTCTTAGAATCTTCTCTATACTATCCAAAGCATCTTCGTTAGAGAAACCATATATACCGGCCCCTTCAAGTAATTTCCCGACTTCTTCATTTCGAGCAACAACTCCTGCTTCTTCTAATACACCCAAGTTTATTGTTGTAGCAGTAAGTCCCTGAGCTCTTCTGAAGTGAGCAAAAGAATCAAGGAATGCATTTGCTGCAACGTAGTTTGCCTGACCTGTATTTCCTATAAGTGAAGAAATAGAAGAGAAGGATAAGAAAAAGTCTAAAGTGTTAGATTTTGTAGCTTCATGTATATTTAGAGCACCTGCTACTTTAGGTAGCATTACTTTACGATAACGATCTTCTGTTATTTCCATTAAGAAAGCATCATCTAATACCATAGCACCGTGGAAGATTCCTTTCAGAGGCATAAGGTTTTCATTTACGTAATTCACGGCCTCAGTTACAGAATTTAAATCGCTTATGTCAACCTTAGCAACATGTACTTTAGTGCCATTTTCTATCATTTGATCTATAGTGCTCTGAGTTTCTTCATTTTTTACTCCACTACGACTTAGTAATACCAATTGGCCGGCACCTTTTTTAGCTAACCATTGAGCAATTTCAAAACCAAATCCACCTGTACCTCCAGTAATCATATAAGAAGCATCATTTTTGATAAAGGCTTCTTCTTTTTTGATTGGTAGTGCTTTTACCTTTTGGTCTTTGAAGCGTAACATAACTTTACCGATATGTTTACTTTGAGCCATCAAACGGAAAGCATCTTCAACTTCAGATGCATCATATGATTCAATAGGCAATGGAGGGAAAGCCCCACTAGCAAAGTGAACACCCAATTCTCTAAATATTTGTTCAGCAAAAGGTTCTTTAATTTGAAGCATCAAGTCAACATCAATAGACGCAAAAGTGATGTTTTTGTTAAACTTGTGCATTGGTAAATTATTGTTCTCTGCAATGTCAAGTTTTCCAATTTCAATAAAGCGTCCAAAGGGTGCAAGTGCAGCAAAACTTTGGAATAATGACTCGCCAGATGTCGCGTTAATTACAACATCGACCCCATTGCCATTCGTCCATTCTTTGATTTGTTCAGCAAACTCCAAGTTTCTCGAATGGGCAATGTATTTTATACCCATTTCTTTAAGTTTTTTACGTTTTTCTGGAGTTCCTGCAGTTGTAATTATTTCTGCTCCCAACCATCGTGCAACGTGTATAGCAGAAATACCTACACCTCCAGTAGCATTATGAATTAGTACCGTTTCTCCTTTCTTAAGTTGTGCAACATAGTGCAATCCGTAATATGTCGTTAAATATGGCACTATTACAGAAGATTCTTCAAAAGACCATTGTTTTGGTTTAGGAACAATAAATCGTGCAGGAATTGTTGCATGAGAACGGAAACATCCAGTTTGCGGTGGTACTATAACTTCATCACCGACCTTAGCACAAGTTACATTCTCACCTACAGCAGTTACGATACCAGCACAATCCATTCCAAATGAATTTTCGAAATAGGTATTCTCAATTACTTTAGCAGAAATCTGGCCCATTGCTTTTAAAACATCTTTGAAGTTCAAGGCAGAAGCATGAATTTCAACTTCTAATTCGTTAGGACCTGGAGTTATCCTTTCTACTTCGTTAAAGTATAAACTATCCAATTGTCCAGGAGAGGCAACTTCTAAAGCAACTGGACATTCATTGGTGTTAACGTCAACTAATTGATCAAGAATAGCTTTGTCTTCTTTCCAGTCTAGTTGATTTACTTTTCTCACATATCGTTCTCCATTTCGTAAAGCCACATCAGTCTCAAGATTACCTGAAAGAAGATTGTTTATTACATTATCTACTTCGTTAGCTTCTTTTTTACTGTTCAGATCAATAAGACGACATTGTATATTCGGATGTTCGTTTGTGATAACACCACCCAATCCCCAAAGCGGAGAAAGTGCTAAATTTGGCGCTAATTCACCATCCAATACCGGATGAACACCTCTTGTTACAATTGTAATATTTGCATCCTTGTCTCCACATGTGTTAACAAGTTTTTGAGCAAGTTTTGTTAAATCGTTTGAATACTTCATTGAAGTATCAAAGTCAGTAGTAAATTCAGATTTTGTTAAGACATATAATATGTTCAGGTTTTCTCCTTCTTCAATAGATATATTATCATCTAGATTAAGGCTAGCTACAGTAGCACCTTCGGTTTCAAGTTTAGCAGAAATTTCTGCTGAGAATGATGTGTCTTCAGATAGGATCAACCATGAACCAGAATTTTCAGATTTCTCTTCCTCTAGTTTTTCTTCAGTCCAATCAAATGAATAGAACCAATCTTTGGACGATTGTTTTTTATCACTTGAAAGTGCTCTACATGTCAAACCAGATAGTTTTGCCATGACATTACCATATTCATCAGTAATAGTAATATCACCCTTAACAGAGCTTGCATGTACTTCTGTAATGACAGCATAGCTATAACATTTGCGGCCTGGTGATTTATAGAATGCAATTTGTTCTATAGATGTAGGTACATATGGAGAATCAGCATCACCATCAATTATTGCAACCAAAGATTGGAAAGTTGCATCCAGAATAGATGGATGTAACAGATAACCACCTTCGTTTTTATCAAGTGATTCGTGTCCTTCAATTTCTACAAATACTGCGTTATCTCCAGTATATATATTTTTCATTCCCTGGAAATAGGGGCCATATTGTAAACCTCTGTCATGAAGTTGTTTATATAATTTGGCAGTATCAACTTTATTTGGGCAATTGGCCTTAAATTCAGCAACATCAATTTGATAAATTTGACGCGAAACGGCATCCTCTAGCATACGACCTTTAGCATGCAATGTCCAGGGCGTTTGATCTCCTTTAGAACGACTAAAGACACTATATCGTTGTGTGTCTGGATGAAATTGGACCCTCATTATTTCCCCAACCATGGGGTTGTGCATTAGCATTTGTTGAAAATCAATAGCTTGAAGCGTACATACTTTATCTCCAAAAATTTCTTCATGTAATGCTAATCCAGCTTCTATATAAGCTGCACCAGGTAATACAATTGCACTTTGTACTTTGTGGTCTTCAAGGAAAGGGAAGTAATATTCATTTAATTCAACATCAAAGGCAGGATTAGGTTGTCTTGCATTTTGATTTAAGAAAATATGTTTATCCTGAGTACCTATGCGATCTTCTTTTGAAGATTTGGATTCTTGCCAATGCGTATCATGTTCCCAAATATATGATGGCAATTGAATAAATTCAGCTTTTGGAGCTAAAACATTCCAATCAGGGTTAATACCCAAAGTATATAAATTACCAAGGTTTTCAAGCATCAATTGATTTTCCGGCTGATTTCTGCGAATAGAAAATGCCTGAGCCCTGTCTTTACTAGTATGCTCCATACATTCACGCATTGAATTACGAAGCACAGGGTGTGGTCCAACTTCTACAAACAAACCGTACTCATCCTCTAGCATTTGGATCATAGTATCTGCAAAACGAACTGATTGACGTACATTTTGCCACCAATAATCTGCATTCAATTTTTCTCCTTCAATTAATGCACCAGTAACTGTTGAGTATAAAGGTATGGTTGTAGGTCTAGGTTTAACCGAAGCCAGTTTTTCATATAATTCGTCTTTAATGGGCTCCATTAAGTAACTATGGTACGGAACTTCAACTGTCAACATTTTATTAAAAATACTTTCTGCCTCCAGCATGTCACTAATTTGGGTTAAGTCATCTTCGTTACCAGCTAGTGTTACAGAACTTGGACTATTAATTGCAGCAACAGAAATTTGACCTACTAAATATGGTTGAACTGCTTTTTCTGATAGACCAACTGCAAGCATTTTTCCAGATCCTGAAGTAGTTTGTTGAAGCTTAGATCTATAATAACTTACCAAAATCGCATCTTCAAGACATAAAGCTCCCGAAGCATAAGCAGAAGCAACTTCACCAACAGAGTGACCAACAACAGCATCAGGTTCAATTCCCCAGTGTTTCCATAGGGCAGTCAACCCTGCCTGAATTATGAAGTTAGCCGGTTGCGCTAATCTGGTTTCATTCATCTTTGATGCATCTTCACTTACAGACATCTCTTCAATTAGTGACCATCCTGCGAGTTTTTTAAATAATGCATCACATTCTTCCATTGTTTCACGGAATACAGGCTGTGTTTTTAGTAATTCCTGTCCCATTGCCCACCATTGTGGTCCCATTCCTGTATATACAAAAACAGTTGGTTTTTCTTTGATAGAAGCATCTTTATTATATGATACACCTTCACCTACAAAACCACTATTTGCAAATTGCTCTAAAGCGTTTATTAGTTCATCTTTTGAGTTTGCTCCAATAGCTAGCCTGAAGCTATGATGACTTCTTCTATGTGCTAATGAATATGCAAGATCTGCTAATTTTATATCTGTGTTTTTAAGCCAATCCACAAATTTACCTGAAAGGGCTTTTAAAGCTTTCTCACTTTTTGCACATATTGGGAAAAGATATTTCTTTTCTTCGACATTTTGACCATTTGTTGGTTTGTTTATGTTTTTAGGTGCTTCAGCAAGAAGTGCATGAGCATTGGTGCCTCCATATCCAAATGAGTTTACAGATGCCATTAATTCCTCATCTTTAGGAAGGTCTTGTAACTCAGTTGATACTTTAAGACAAAGCTCATCAAAGTTTATTTTTGGATTGGGATTGTTAAAGTGTAAATTTTTAGGAACTTGTTTATTTTTAAGACATAATGCTGCTTTAATAAACCCAGCCAAACCAGCTGCTGCCTCAAGGTGTCCAATATTTGTCTTTACAGAACCCACTAAGCATTTGTTGTTAATATTTCTTCCTGTAGATTTTAATGCATTATCTAGAGCGGAAGTTTCTATTGTGTCACCAGCTTGTGTACCAGTACCATGAGCTTCTATATAGTGTATTTGGTCTGCAGTAATATTTGCTTTAGCATATACTTCACGAATTAATGCTTCTTGTGAATCCTGGTTTGGAACTGTAATACCATTGGTTTGGCCATCCTGATTTACACCAGTTTCTTTAACGACTGCATATATCTGATCACCATCTTCAATTGCTTTAGAAAGTGGTTTGAGAATAACCACACCGCCGCCTTCACCACGGACATAACCACCAGCATCTTCATCAAATGTTTTACATCTACTATGTTTAGCCATAAAGTGTCCTTTACTCATAACAATTGAGTAACCAGGTAGTAGCATTACGTTAACACCACCAGCAATAGCCATGTCAGAATCCCCATTCCAAATACTTTGGCAAGCATAGTGTAAAGTTACCAAAGAAGAAGAGCAAGCTGTATCCATAGAAACACTTGGACCCCTGAGGTCAAAAGTGTATGATATTCTATTTGAAAGCATTACCATTGTCGAACTAGTAGGGGTGTGGTTGTTGATTAGTTCGCGATTGTTAGGGTCTAATTGTAAAAGTTTATTGTCAAGACAAAATCCACCGATGAATACACCAGTTCGAGAACCTCGTAAATCTTCCATTTTGAAACCCGCATCTTCCATTGCCTCGTAAGTTGTTTCGAGTAACAAACATTGTTGAGGATCTAATACTTCCGCTTCACGAGGTGAAATACCAAAAAACATTGAATCAAAGGTGTCAATAGGCTCTTGTAGAAAACCTGCCTGTTGACAATGCATCTTACCTGGAACATCAGTGTCGGGATTGTAATACTTGCGCATATCCCACCTGTCTTTGGGGACATCTACAATAGCATCAGCTCCTGAACATAATAAATTCCAAAATTTTTCCGGATTTGAGGCTCCACCTGGAAACCTGCAACCAATCCCAACAATCGCAATAGGATCTTTCATAAAAATTTGATTTTTGATTTTTAACTACAAGACTTAATTTTTGAATTCTAAGTTCTGTTAGTTTTTACAATTAGAAATTGTGAATTAATTGGTTTTTTATTAGTCGAAATGGGTTTGAATTACAATTCTAATTTGATTTTTTTGACGGTAAAATTAAAGGCATTAAAATATTTGTTTGGTTTCACAAATAATCCCCTGAAAGAGCGTCAAAATTAACTCAAAAAACGTTTGTAATTTTTAAGTCATTTCTAAAATCACTGCAAAAATACAAAGATTTATATAAACTACATCATTACTAGTGAAATTAATTATTAGCCCTTTATTTAAGTAATTGATTATCAGCGCTATAAAATTTTATATATTTTATAGATTGTTATTTGTATATATGTTCAATTAATTTATATACAGGCGATTATGCTCAAAATTTAAGCAGTTTTGAGTTCTGTTTGTTTTTTTGGCTTAATTATGCTGATTTTGAACAGTTTTTACATTGTATTTTGCTTCTTTTTACTATTATATAATATAATGGTTAAAGTATAACGATTAGTTTAATCTAATTTAAAATGCAATACAATGGTTTGAGTTATGTTAAATTATAAGAAAGTATTAAAATTGAAGTGAATAAATTTAAACTAAAAGATCTTGGAAGTGATTTATTTCTGCTTCCTGAATAAGAGCAATTAATGCACCCATTTCATTAAGGGAAAAAAACATTTGCATTCCATCCAATGTCGTTTCAACTAGTATTTGTTTACATTCTCTATTTCCATTACAATAAGATGCAGAATATTTTTGCATAATATAATCTTTGAATTGTTCTAAACCTTGATGATTAAGAGTTAGTACGATATTGCCAAAATATAGGTTGTAACTTTCACAGTCTTGACACCAAACAACTAATCCAAATTCGTTTTTTGATAAAGTATTGAAGTTGCACATAATCTATATACAGTTTTATAAATTTTATATTTAAAATTCACTTAGAGATTTTTGGTTTTTATTTTTAATTGCAAATGGCTGAAAAAGTAGTTTTATAAAGTAAATGCGTCCCATCCCAACAGATACGGTATTCCCACTACTATGAGCACCATTCAGTCCGGTTCTGTTAACTTGTACTACATTCATAATGTTTTTAATTCCTGCAGATAGTACCAACCCTTTATTCCAAAAACTTTTAGAAACATTTAGGTCCATTAATCCATAGCCATCTAAATTATTTTGTACTATAACATCTTCTTGAGAGATGGGATCGTAACTTAATGAATAGGAAATTTGTTTATCATAATCTCTTCTAAAAAGCGAAATTGTTAATCCAATTTTTTTGAATTGATAACTTATTTCTTGTGATATTTCCAGCGTATAGTTGAACAAAGGGATCGTATTTGTATAATCTCTACTTAGCCTATTATAGTGCCCAATTACATTAACACCTAATTGAATAGTCAAGCCATTATATTGGTATTTTAAATTATTCGCAAGACCCCAATTTTGATATTCATCAAGGTTGAAATAGGCATATTTGTTAGAGTTAAGGTCCATTATATAATTTCCCAGGCTATCAGTTTCATAATTAAAAAGCGTTATTTGTTGTTCGATATAATTATAAAAAGCATTTATTGATAGGTTAAGAATATGATTATCTTTAATTGCTTTATTTAGTTTCCAGGAAAGGCGAATATTATGAGCATATTCAGGTTTCAAATTTGGGTTTCCCTTTATATGGTGATTAATATCAACAAAATCTAAATACAATTCTTTTAAAGAGGGGGTTCTTATGCCCCTAGCATAATTTAGGTGCAATTGCATAAATGATATTGGTTTCCATTTTATAGCCGCAGAGTATGTTATAGGGAATTTAGCAAGTGTGTTGTATTCTACTCTAATACCACCATTGATTGTTAGCGCTGTAATTGGTCGATAACGAAAACTTGCAAAAACCCCAAATATTGTAATGGAAGCATTGTTTTCGTTAATACGAGCTCCTGCAGTATAATCATAACGTATATTAATACCAGCCTTATAGTCAATCTTTTTATTATAGTTACTTGCTAGCGTAAGCCTAGTATTCCATGCTTGAAAAGAAGTGGTATCGGAATCTAAATTATCGATTGTGTCTTCTGATGGATTTTGATACAGAGATCTAAAATATCCAATTTTTTTACGATTGTAATCATTAAAACTAATTATGCCATCAAAAAAGTAACTCTTTTTATTATTTAGATAACCTAACATTGATAAAGAATGGTCTTGTGTATTAGTTATGTATGCGTAGTCTTTGGCATAGGATAGAGTTGGGAAATTTTCTAATTTTATAATTCCTTTATCGTCTATACTTTCATTGAGTAAATTAAAGTTGTAAGCTAACTTTATAGAAGTTTTTGGTATTGAATAGTTAATGTTACCAATAAAGTTATGTTGGGTTTTTGGATTCCATTCTTGAGTCCTAAGCGTGTCCATTGAAAAGCCATTAAAATAACTATAGTTGTAATTTGCTGAGATATTTATACCTTTCCAGTTTTTTCCAATACCGGCACTGATATTATATTGTTCGTTGCTTTGTATTTGACTCATTATATGTGCATCCCAACTGTCTAAAATGTTTTTTTGAGTTATAATATTAATTGTTCCCCCAAGTGCATTTGTTCCATAATCAACAGACATTGCATTTTCAATAATTTCTATTCTTTCAATGTTTTGAATTTGGATTCTATCTAAGTCTAAATTACCATTACTACGTCCTATCATGGGCACACCATTTATCATTATATTGATATGTTTAGCACTTAAGCCATTCATTAGTATAGAGTTGCCAAGAACACCATCACGTTGTGTTCTAATTGCTACTTCTTGTTGTAATACTTCTGTTATAGATGTTGCCGATCTTTTTTCAATCATTTCTTTTGTAATGATTATTATGGGTAAAAGGGACTTTTCTACATCAGTAGGTGCATATTGTCCTGTGACCACAATTTCTTCGTCATATGTTATTGACAAGGGGATACTGTCAATCTCATTTTGGCTATATACATAAGAGTAATAGCTTAGCAATATTATGACTAACGAAGTGGTTTTCATTATGACTTTAATTTTCAATAAGGACTAATGGTTAATTTTTTCTAGTTTTGATAATACAGTTCTCCATGTTTCAAGTTCTGGAATTCCTGGTTTCCTTTTTCCAAAGCAATATAATATTTGCATACCGTCTTTGTCAAACAGTTCAAGGCTACTTACAACACCATCGGTAGTGTGTTTTTTTACTATCCAGGCTTCATGAATTGCTTCAGTTTTTAAGTGTAAGTTGAAGTTTACATCAAGTATGTTATACCAGCCATGCATTTCAACAAGTTTTTTAACTTTTCCTGAAAAAATTTGTAAACAAGATTGGTTTGCTAAGAAGACCATGATAGGAATTTGGTCTTTTGAAACCATTTGGAGCATTTCGATTATTGAATTTTTAGTAACTTGATAAGTTGTACCCTTAGGTGCAAGCCTAAAAGCTTCTTGACGATTTAGGTTATATTTTCTAAGCATCCCAAAAAAATCATGGGTGTCTTTCATGTTTAACCAATCATCCTGAAATGCTTCTATGTTAATATCTTGTTTTTCTTCAATTATATTTGTTTCTTTTTTACTATTTTTTTCAATTGCAATAGTGCGCTTTTTGTCTGATTTATATTTTTCAATCAGTTTGAAATAAGCATTTAAATTTGATTCTTTAGTAGTGTAAATTTTGTGAATTGCATTTCCATTATTGTCGAAAAATTGAATACTATGCGTAGTTCTATTCTTATTTGTATCTACAACTGCATAGATATGTGACCATTTAGCCAAAAAATATCTTAAATCTATAATGTCATTGTGCGCAATTCCCATAGGAGCTTTTTCCATGAAACTCACATTGCCATATATACCCTTAGTTTCATGAACAGCATGAATGTTTCTTGTTAGTGCCATCACTCTACCTAAAGACTCAATTTCTTTTAAGATACCTTTAAAATTATTACCTAAATAGATTAGTTGGTCAAAAGGAGTAATTTCTAAAAGTTCCATTTCTGAAACTTCTAATGCTTCAGCTATATTTCTAATTCTCATTTTAGGATTATTAGCTTTAAATTTTTCATAGCGTTTTTTTAATGTCATTGTTTCCATGGTATTATATTATTTGTGTAATAATTACAATTTTAAAAGGTTGAGACTTGTAAACAATCTAGAATAGGATGTTTTTGTATGACCGAAGAAACACCAAAAGTTGTTTTTATTAATTCAGGTATTAGTGTTTGTTCTGTTTCACCTATTTTAATAAGTTGACCGTCTTTTATGAGTCCAATATGGGTTGCATATCTTGCTGCAAGATTAATATCATGCAATACAATTATAACTGATAAATTATTTTTAGAGACTCTTTTTAATAATACATCTAGTAATATATGCTGATATACTATGTCAAGGTTAGAAGTTGGTTCATCTAGAAGAAGTAATTTAGGATTTGTATTTGAGCTATCCCATATTTGAGCTAATACACGTGCAATTTGAACACGTTGTTGCTCACCACCAGACAATTCAAGAATGTTTTTTTCTGTTGAACCCTCAAGGCCCAAAATTGAGAGAACTTCTTTAGCTATCTTATAATCATTTGGGGTTGAACCACCATCTTTGTTATATGGATATCTTCCTAATAGTACTACATCGATAACTTTCATAGAAAAATTCAAAGAAATGTTTTGAGAAAGGACACTGCGATTTGTAGATAAATCACTCGATGACCAGTCTTTTAGGTTTTTATTCATAAAAAAGATAGAACCAGTTTCTAAAGGAATGCTTTTGGCAATAGTTTTAAGTAGCATAGACTTACCAGCACCATTTCCTCCAAGTAGAACCAATAGAGAGTTAGGTTCTAACTTAAAAGATAAATCTTTAAGTAATAAGTTGTTATTTAAGCGTACGGATATGTTATTGATAGATAGCACTATAATTTAATATTGGTTTCTGTTTTTAATCAATAGCCATAGAAAGAAAGGAGCTCCTATTAATGAAGTAAGAATACCAATTGGGAGTTCAGCAGGAGCTATAATTGTTCTTGCTACAGAATCTGCACAAGAAAGAATAATTCCTCCAACTAGAAACGTGTATATAATCGTATTTGTAAATGAATGTGTTTTAAAATATATTCTAACAAGGTGAGGAACCACAAGTCCTATAAAACCAATCATCCCAGAAAAAGCAACACAAGTTCCTACTATTAATACAACTAAACTAATTATTATTTGTTTTGTCCTTTCTACGTCGACACCAAGATATTGTGCTTCATCTTCTCCTAATTGCATTATTTCAAGTTTTCTAGAATATTTTATAAGTTGATAGGTGCATATTAAAATCACTAGAAATAAGAATCTAACCGTTTCCCAGTTTGCACCTGATAGTGACCCCATACTCCAAAAAGTAATGTCTCTTAATTGGGCATCATCAGCATAATATATAAGAATGCCAGTTAGTCCCCCAAATAATGCTGCTATTGCAATTCCAGCAAGTAGCATTGTACTTATATAGGTTCTTCCATCTTGAGTGGATAGTTTATATACCCATAAAGTAGTTAAAAGGCCTCCCCAAAAAGAAGCAAAAGAGAGTAATATATAGTCAGGGATTCCATTAAATTCAAAAGGCAGATATTTTTTTAAAACAATAAAACAGACTGCGAAGAACATTGCACCACTAGATACTCCTATTAAGCCAGGATCAGCAAGAGGATTTCGGAAAACAGATTGAATAGCTGCTCCTGAAATAGCTAATCCACTTCCAATAAGTAAACCTAGGCATATTCTTGGGAGTCTTATGTGTAAAATTAAGAACGAGTTTTGTCCATTAACATTGCTTTCAGTTAAATTGAATAAATTTAGGATTACATTTAGAATTTCTTTTGGAGCAAGTGAATAAGCACCAACACCTATTGATAGTATAACAGCAAAGATAAGTGTCATACTCAACATAATTATTGATGATGTTTTGGTTGCGTATGTCATAAAGAAAGTCTATTTATCATTAAACAAGTTTTTACATTTTAACTGTATTACTTTTATCGTGAAGTTTACTTATCAACTCTAATACAGCATTGCTTGCTCTTGGACCGAATCCCGAGATATATTGTCCGTCCATTGTTATGATGTTTTTGTTTTTCCCAGCAGGAGTTTTATCCATTCCAGGTATGCTAAATAGAGCTTCATTAGGTGAAATATTTTTTTCTGAGTTCCCAAGACTTTGGTATCCTGAATCGAACATTAAAATAGCATCAGGTTGGTATTTTAAAAGTGATTCTGGATTTAGTGGTTTAAAAGATTCAAATTCTGTAATTATATGTTCACCTCCAGCAAGCTCTATAATTTTTTCAGCAAAAGTGTTTTTGCCAGCAACCATCATCATTTTAGTACCTCTTGCATAAATAAATAATACTTTAGGTTTTTGGTTTGTTTTCGATAATGTAGTAGCTATTTTTGCTTTATTAATACTAATCAGCTCTTCTAGTTTTTTTGTATCAAGAGGCTGCCCAAGAAGTTTACTAAGTTGAGTAGCCGTACTCAAAGAACCTTCTAATGTCTGTGGTAACGTTAGTGATTCGATTTGGATTCCTGAGTTTTTTATTTGATCTAAAACAGGGTTAGTTTTATTTTTGTTATCAATTAAAATTAAGTTTGGTTTAAGCGCTAGAATTGCTTCAGCATTTAATTTACTTGCATGCCCTAAATTTTGTTTGTTTTTTGTATCAGAAGGGTAAGTACTTGTGACATCTACACCTACTAATTGATTTTTTAGCCCTAATTCATAGATCAATTCCGTGATTGTTCCATTTAATGAGATGATTTTCCATTCTTTTTTTGTTGATTTAATATCGGCTTCATTACTCGTGTTATTACAAGATAAAACGAATATCAGCGTTAGAATCATAAATGTATAATATTGGAATTTCATATTTCTTTATAATTGATCTTTTAGGAATTGATTAATTATGGATCGGTTTAAAAAAAACCGATCCATTTAATTTAGGTGTTAAATTTTGTTTATTTTTTTACTTATTATAAAGTCATTTGATTGAAAGGTCAAAATGTAATTGCCCGGAATTAAATCATTAATGTTAATTTCAATTCCATTGAGACCATTTTTCCCGGTTATTTCTTGATTAATATGTGTTCTACCTAAAATATCGCTAATTTTAATTTCAATTTTTGATGTATAATCTTTTAATTCAAATGTTAAATTTAGAATATTATTAGCTGGGTTTGGAAAAACATTATAACTAGCTATAGGCGATACATTATTTAATTCTATAATAGGAGAAACGGTTCCTAGATTTGTTTTTTGGAAAGTACCAGTTCCTGTAGATGATCCTTGAAAATCAATGAACTGTATTTTGTATAAAGTGTTGTCAGTTGTTTTTACAAAATAGACTCTATCTGTATCAACTATCCAGCCAGCTCCGAAGCTATAATCTTTCCAATCATGTCCTATAAGTGTTAAATTGTCATTTGAGGTTGTATAATTAGCAGGATCTACTGTTGCTGGGTTTATGTTGTCAGCCATAACGACTTCTACATCTTTATTTGTAATAATACCACCTACGTTATAAGGTGTAGGAGTCCCATTATAATCTATTAATGTTTCATACCGGGTTAATAGCCAGTCCCACCCAGTCGCTGGTTCAATATTTACAGTATTGTTTGTTGCAAATGAGAAATAGGCTAAAGTTTGATTAGTGAAATTACTTTTAGAAATAGTTTTTTGTTGAAGGTTGCTATTGTCAAAATCTGCATATTGAAAATAATATGTTCCATTTATAAGAGAATCAACAATTATTTTTTTATATGAACCACTGCTAAGTTCTATTGCAAATAGTGCAGTTCCACTAATAGAATGGTTAGTCATATTGTATGCTCCCCAACCATAATCAAACGGATTAGTACTCACTTTTATACTGTTAAAAGCACCATTTGACCAGTCTATTTCAGCGTTCTTTAATTCATCACCTAAGTCATTATTCGTTATGTTGTCATTAAAAGTTTTGTTAGGAATAAGATATAGTTTGGGGGGAGTGCCCGAATATGATGCACCTTCATTGATGAAAATTCCAGCATCTGTGGTCCCATGAACGCTAAATGCTATATCCCAATTGGAATGTTGAAATGAAGTAGTTATATCTGTGTTGAGATTGTAAAATTGCCCATTTGAATATGAGCTGCCCATTGAGATATTATGAGTTGTTTGCGCATAACTTAAAATATAAAAAAGGCAAAATACAGGTGTAAGTGCAATTGTTTTCATAGTCTTTCTTTTTATTAAGATTAATTCTAAATAGATAAAACACAAACATAAGTTTTTTTTATTTGACCCACAAAATTTATTTAGACTAATTATAAATAATTATTCTTTATATAATCTAGCTTCTTATATTTAAAGGAGTGTAGGAAGAATTATTCTTTTTTAATTACCATAATATAGTAATCAAATAAATATCCTTTTTGGTAGTTTATACTTTCTATGATGATACCTTTTCGAATAATTGCCATCTGTTCATATTCTTTTAGGGTATATTGATGTGGATGTAATATATCACCGGGTATGATTCTAAAAAGATATTTAATTAAAGAATAATTGTGTGAATCAATAGAAATTATAAGTGTCCCGCCTTTTTTTGTGAAAGTAAAAAGCTGGTTAAAACATAGTTCAAGGTCAGATACATGATTAATGGCGTTCAGGCAAAAGGTATAATCATATTCTTTTGTTAGGTTTATTTGTTCAAGAGGGGCAGTAATGAAATTAACATTTGGGTAATTGGCAGGATTGAAATGTTTTAAATTATTTGCATAATTATTCAGAAGCGGATCTATTGCATCAGTTTTTTGATCATTAAGAATCATGAATATTCCTGCAGGGCCACAGCCTGCATCTAGGCATAATGAATTGATTGGAATATTGAGATTACATTTAATTAGGAAATTTTTCCAATAATTCTTCTTCCATTGAAGATAGCTATCGATGTCTTTTTTCTTTAAATAACCCTTCCACCAACGAATTTCAGCTGCTTGAGCTATTTTCCACCTTGATTTCATTGCACAATTTTCTAAAATAAAAAATGAAATTAATTTGTTAGACTTTTCTTTTGATATTACAGATCATTTCAGCTGCCTTTTGTAAAACATCCTCAGTTTTTGCAAAACAAAATCTAACAACTCTATTATCTAGGTTGTTATGATAAAAAACTGAAATTGGTATTACTGCCACACCATATTCTATTGTCATACGTCTGGCAAATTCAGTATCTGGTTCATCACTAATATCAGAGTAATCTGCTACTTGAAAATAAGTCCCCGAGCTTGGTAAATACTTGAAAGGAGATTGTTCGATAGAATTCAGGAAAAAATCTCTTTTTGTTTGAAAAAAGTTAGGTAAATCCAAATAAGTACTTTCATCTTCAAGATAGTCAGCAATAGCATATTGGAAAGGTGTGTTGGAGGTAAAAACATCAAATTGATGTATTTTTCGAAATTCGTGCATTAAAGTTGCATCTCCAACAATGTAGCCTAGTTTCCACCCAGTAGCATGAAGTGTTTTGCCAAAAGAAAAAGTAGCCAAACTACGTTTGCGTAAAGCTGGATATTCAAGGATTGAGCAGTGTTTTTTATCGTCAAAAACCATATGCTCATAAACTTCATCGCTAAGAATTACAATATCTGTGTCTTTAACAATTTTTTGTAAAGAAAGAAAATCATTATCTTCAAGAATACTACCAGATGGATTGTGTGGCGTATTGAGAATGATCATTCGGGTTTTAGGACTTAAAAGTTTTTCGAATTCTTTCCAGTCAATTTTCCAGTCAGGGGCTTTGATTTGATATGGTACGACAACACCTCCAGCCAATAGAATACTTGGTTGATAGCAATCGTATGCAGGTTCTACAATGATTACTTCATCTCCTGAGTGAATAAAGGCATGTATTGTACTAAAAATAGCCTGTGTTGCTCCTGAAGTAATATTAATTTCATTTTTGGGGTCGTATTCTATACCGTAAAGCTGTTGAATTTTTATAGCCAAACGTTCTACTAGAGGTGCAGCTCCTGTCATTGGACAGTATTGATTGTATCCTCTGTTGATATAACTTGCTACAAGCTTTTTGAGTCTTTCATCACAATCGAAATTTGGGAATCCCTGTGATAAATTGATTGCATTATATTGATTTGACAATGCAGACATGACTGAAAAAATTGTAGTTCCAAGATTCGGTAATTTAGATTTGATATTCATAGAATTGTAATTTATTACTATAATAGTCCCAAAGTAGAGTTTTTGTATAGATTTTTACTAAGTTTATCTCGAAAATAATAAATCAAAAAAAAATGCAAGTAAAAGCCAGTTTAATTTGTAAGTTGCTAGGAGGAAAACTGATTGGGGATCCTGATGTTTTGATTAATAAACCTGCAAAGATTGAAGAAGGAGAACCTGGAGCAATAAGTTTTTTGGGTAACATGAAATATGAGTCTTACATCTACTCATGTAAGTCTTCCGTTGTTTTGGTAGGAATGGATTTTGAGCCCAAGAAAGATATTGCTGCTACCTTAATAAAAGTGGAAGATGTATATACCAGCTTGTCTGTCTTGATGCAACATTTTAGTGATGCTAAACAGCAACTTAAACCCAAAAAAATTTCTCCTCATGCTTTTATTCATGAAGAAACAGAAATTGGTGATGGAGCAAGCATTGATGCTTTTGCCTATATTGCAAGAGGGGTAAGGCTTGGGAAAAATGTTACTATTTACCCCCAAGCATATATAGGTGAAGGCGTAGAGATAGGAGATGATGTAATAATTCATTCGGGTGTAAAAATTTATAATGAATGTAAGCTTGGTAATCGCGTAATCTTATATGCTAATGCTGTTATTGGTAGCGATGGTTTTGGATATGCACCTCAGAACGATGGAAATTATCAGAAAATTCCTCAATTGGGAATTGTTATACTTGAGGATGATGTTGAAATTGGTGCCAATACGGTAATTGATCGCGCTACAATGAATGCAACTTATATTGAACAGGGTGCAAAACTAGATAATTTAATTCAGATCGCACATAATGTTCGTATAGGTAAAAATACAGTTATTGCATCTCAGACCGGTGTTGCAGGTAGTACCAATATTGGTGAAAATTGTATGATAGGGGGGCAGGCTGGGTTTGCTGGCCATTTATCAATCGCTAATGGAACTAAAGTTCAGGCACAGAGTGGTTTAGCTCAGTCTGTAAAAGAAGAAAATACAGCTTTATGGGGATCTCCAGCTATTGATTATAGGCGTTATTTTAGATGTGCCGCTGTATTTAAAAATTTACCAGAATTACAAAAACAGGTCGATCAACTACAAAAAGAAATGAATAGAATAAAAGATAATAGTTAATTTTTTTTATATAAATACCCTTTGCTTTTATAATCACATCGAAATTAATTTATCTTTGTACCGAATTTCAAATAATATTTATCACAAAATTTGTTTCTGAATACAATTGTGTGATTATATTTTAATTATCTACCAATCTTTTAAGCTTCAAATATCATGAAACAAGCTACCCTCAAAAAATCAATTGAGATAGTTGGTAAAGGATTGCATACTGGCAAGGAAACCAAAGTTTCTATGCACCCTGCTATTGAAAATCATGGCATCGTATTTTGCAGGACGGATATAGATAAGCAACCTTTAATTAAAGCAGATCCAAATAATGTATTAACAACTGATCATTGTACTACTTTGTGTAAAAATGATAACAAAGTATCAACAGTCGAACATTTATTAGCTGCTTTGAGAGGAACTGGTGTTAGTAATGTGTTGATCAATATAGATGGTGAAGAGGTTCCAATAATGGATGGAAGTTCCCTTCCTTTTGTTCATAAAATTATGGAGGCGGGTATTGAATTTCAAAAACAGGAGCAAAATGTTTTTGAAATAGATAGTCCTATTTTTTGGAAAGACCCAGAAACTGAATCTGAATTTACAATTTTACCAGCTGAAAAATTTGAAATTACAACCTTAGTTGATTTTGATTCGTCTGTTATAGGAAAGCAGTATGCAAATCTTGAAAATTTGGAGGATTTTGTTCATGAAATTGCTCCAAGTCGCACTTTTGTTTTTTTGCATGAATTGGAGGCATTAGCAGATGCAGGTTTGATCAAAGGCGGCGAATTGGACAATGCACTCGTTTTTGTAGAGCAGGTACCTGAAAATGGCAAACTTTCTGCCATAGCAAAAAAGTTGCAAATATCTACAGATGTAGAGGTTAAACAAACAGGTATATTGAATACTACAGATTTGCGTTTTCAAAATGAAGTTGCAAGACACAAGTTGTTAGATGTTATTGGGGATTTGAATTTGACTGGACTTGATTTAAGAATAAAAGTAATTGCAAAAAAACCGGGTCATGCGTCTAATACTAGGTTAGCAAAAGAATTATTGAAGATATATAAAGCTAATCGAAAATTAAGAGGGATTCCAAAGTATGATCCTACGAAAAAACCTGTTAATGATATCAATGAAATTGCCAAAAAATTACAGCATAGGTTTCCGTTTCTGTTGATAGATAAAATAATTGAGTTATCTGACAAACATGTTGTTGGTGTAAAAAATGTTACTATGAATGAGCCCTATTTTATGGGCCATTTCCCTGACAATCCAGTAATGCCAGGAGTTTTGCAAATTGAAGCAATGGCGCAAACTGGTGGTATTTTGGTTATGGAAAATGTAGAAGATCCACATGACTGGGATACCTTCTTTTTACGCATAAAAAATGCGTTGTTTAGACATCCAGTTTTGCCAGGGGATACGATTCTATTTAAAATGGAACTTATAAGTCCAATACGTAGAGGTCTTTGTGAAATGACAGGAAAAGCCTATGTAGGAAATAAATTAGTATGTGAAGCAGAATTATTAGCACAAATTATTAGAAGATAAAAACTAATGGAAGACAACAGTATGAATCACTATCAACACGCAGCAGTACATCCTAAAGCCCGTATTGGTAAAAATGTAAAAATTGGACCTTGGGCTCATATTGAGGAAGATGTTGTTATTGGTGATAATACTACCATTGCAGCTAACGTATGTATCATGTCTGGAACCAGGATTGGGAAAAATTGTCAGATTTTTCCTGGAGCGATCGTTGGCGCAATTCCTCAGGATCTCAAATTTAATGGTGAAGACACTACGTTAGAAATTGGTGATAATGTAATTATCCGCGAGTATTGTACACTCAATCGCGGTACCAGAGCTAACTATAAAACTGTCATTGGGAATAATTGTCTTTTAATGGCATATGTTCACGTAGCACATGATTGTGTGATTGGCGAACATTGTATTCTTGCTAATAATGCTACTTTAGCAGGTCATGTAGAAATTGAAGAACATGTTATTGTAGGAGGAATGACTGCTGTTCATCAGTTTGTTCAAATAGGTTCTTTTTCACTTATTGGAGGTGGTACCTTACTTAATAAAGATGTTCCGCCTTATGTACGAATTTCGCGATATCCAGCTTCTTACATCGGAGTGAATACTGTTGGGTTAAGACGAAAAGGTTTTTCTACCACTGAAATTAGAAATATTCAGGATGTTTACCATCAATTATTTGTTGAACACAGGAATGTCTCTAAAGCTGTAAAGTCTATAGATTTAAAAATTGAGGACAGTGTTGAAAAACAACGTATTTTAGCTTTTGTCCGTGCATCTAAAAATGGTGTAATTAAAGGCTTGAATAAACGTAAATAGTAATAATTATAAATATAGGTTTACAGTTGAATTTATATAAGGAATAAAATAATGCCATTTCGGATGTTCTTCCGTGAGTGGCTTTTTTTTATATTTGTACAATGAATATCAAGTTAACAGATATAGGTAAACGATTCCATTATGAATGGATTTTTAAAGAATTGAATTATTCTTTCGAAATAGGTAACTACTATGGGGTTGTTGGAAGTAATGGTTCTGGAAAATCAACTTTATTACAAATTTTGTCAGGATATTTATCTCCATCACAGGGAAAAGTTGAGTTCAGTTTATCTGATAATGTTATTTCAAATGACTATGCTTATAAATGTCTATCATTTGCTGCGCCCTATATAGAATTAATTGAAGAGTTTACTTTGAAGGAATCTATTGATTTTCATTGGAATTTTAAAAAAATGAAATGCTCACAAGAAGAATTATACAATAGATTAGAATTCCCTAAAAATGCATATAATAAAGCAATTAAGTTTTTTTCTTCAGGTATGCAGCAACGATTAAAACTCGCCTTGGCAATTTGCTCAGACACCTCTTGTTTGTTATTGGATGAACCAACAATTACATTAGATAAATTAGCTTTAAATTGGTATCACGATTTATTAAATGTATTTGCATACAAACCCAATAGACTTACTATTATTGCTTCAAATATTGAAGAAGATTATTTTGGTTGTAATGAGCTCTTAAATATAGGAGATTATAAAACTGCCAGGATAAAATAAATTTAAGGATCTTTCCATTTTATTTATATACTTTCATACAGTTAACTAGACTTATGTATTAATCCACACATAAAGTATAATAATAGACGAAATAAATACAATTAGTTTGTTATCTGTAAATAAGGAAAATAGCAACGCCACGAAAACCATATAATTATTTTTGTAAAACAAAAAATCAGAAATTCCTAAAAGAATATTAGGAGCATTGTCATGATTGAACCAAAGTACGATGTTTTTCATCAAAAAGGCTAATAAAACAAGTCTTACAATTGAAGTTTTTTTATTAAGGAAATGATCAAAATAATCTAAGTAAGCAAATTTGTCTTTACGGTCGAGCATATCAGGAGTTGGGAAGATAAGCATGCCAATAAAATAAAAAATAAGAGGAATAAGTAATGATATTAAAAACATCAATGTATTTGTATCTGATTCCCAATTATGATTTAAAAACCATTCAAAAATTATGATTATAAAAAAACAAATAGACCAAATAACCGGTACAGAAGTGTATAGTGCATAAGTTCTCATCTGAAATAACTCCACCCATTTTTTTATATATAGAGTTGCTGTAAGACCTACGATTAAAGCATATAAAGTAAATAAAGAAAGTGTTACTGACATGTTTTTTCAATAATTCAAACTAATGATTGTTTCTTATCTTTTTGTAATATTTTATACCTATTCCTAATGCTAGGCTAAAAATTAGTAAGCCTCCCAAAGTGTAAATAAATATTAAACGACTCTTATAAACAGCTAGTAGTATTATTGCCAGTAAAAAAAGAGTTGGAATTTCATTGAAAATTCTAAATTGTATTGAAGTCATAGTTTTTTGTCCAGATCCTAAACTTATCATAACATTTTTGCAATAAAAATGATAAATGAGTAATAATAAAATAAATCCCAATTTCCAATGTAACCATATTCGAGTAGTCCAATAGTCCCAACCAAATAGATGTAACATAGTAAATCCACCTATAAGCGTTATTACCATAGCAGGTGTCATTATAATATTATAAAGACGTCTTTCCATTAGTGAAAATTGCTCGACTAAGGTACTCTTTTTAGGTTCGTCCATGTCTAAAGCTTCTCTATGGTAAATAAATAGGCGAGGCAAGTAAAATAAGGCAGCAAACCAACATACAAATCCAATGATATGTATAGCTTTAAAAAATAATATCAGATTATATTCAGTCATAGTAAAGATAAGTTGAAAGTTACTTTTTTTAATTAGAAATCATTTATTCATTATGATATGGTTGATTTCTAAGAATAGTCATTCCACGATATAGTTGTTCAAGCACAAATAGTCTAACCATTTGATGTGAAAATGTCATTTTAGAAAGAGAGACTTTACCATTGGAACGTTTGTATATTTCATTCGAAAAGCCATAGGCACCTCCAATGTGGAAAATAAGTCTTTTATGGCTAAGTTGTAGTAAATGTTCCATATAATTTGCAAATTTCAAAGAAGAAAACGCTTTGCCATTTTGATCCAATAAAATTAAGAAGTCTCCTTTGTCAAGTTTTTTGATTATTTGTGCACCTTCTTTTGTTTTTATTTGCTCATTTGACATATTTTTAGAATTTTTTATATCAGGTATTATCGAATATTCAAATGGCAGATAATGTTTAAGTCTATTGACATAAATCTTAGTTCCTTCATTAAGATAGGAGAAAGACGTATTACCAATTACCCATAGTTCAGTTTTCATTTTACTTCATTTAAGTTCTTTTCAAGATATAAATATAAATATTCTATACAATAAGAAAACAGCATCCATGCAGGTAGATAATCTAGACGAATATAACCCAGAATATGCCAGCCATTGTTATATTCCCAAGGGCATGAACCAGTCAGTTGCTCTAACAAAAAACCGGTAATAAATTCAATTAAAAATATTAAAAACGTATAAAGGAGTAATCTGTACAATAAAAACAAATGAGATGTTTTTTTGATTATTGGGCCTGCCAATAATGGAATCAAACAGTAAATTGGTAACATCCATACATAGGTTTTTCCTGTTAAAGACCATCGGGTAGAATTACAAATAGTATCACCATTAATTAAATTGGTAATAGCAACAAAGCAAATTTCATTAGTAATTCCAAGGCAGGCAAAAAAGAGACAAAGAAAAATTTTTTTACGCATGTGATTTTTATTGATTTAGCTCAAAATACGTTTTTGAATTTATTTTCACTTAAAGATTAAATAATAATTTGTATTTAAAATCTCAAGAAATATTTATGAATAAATTGCAATTTCAAAAAGCAAAAATCATCTAAATAATAGCGAATAACATATTTAGATTTAGTACTATAATTTTATTCCCAGTAGTTTTAATATTAGCAAAAATTTTGTTATAATTGGAGACTTGAAACAAAAGATTATGTTATGAAATTTACGCTCTTATTATTTATATTCTTTTTTGCCCTTCAAGCCCAATCTCAAGAAACGAATAAAGAAAATCTAGTTAATAATAATCCTGAAGATTCTACAGAAGTAGAACCTATGGTTCTTACCAAAGAACAACAAAGATATCAAAATGATGAGAAACGTCTTTTAATCTATTTAAAAGAAAAAAAATATAAATCTCTGATGAGACTATCTAATGAAATGGTCCACAAATATTTTGATAAAGGATTGCCACAATATACTTATGCAATTGGTCTATATGCATTAATGGACAAAGATCAATTTAAGAAAACTTATGATAAATACAGAATGCAGTATTGGAAAATGATTTGTTTGATGCTAAGGAATAGTAAAAAGAATGAATATGATACAGAACTTGTCAAATGTTCCTGGATATTACTTGATGGTATACAAAATGGTATTTTTGAAGTTGCTCAAATACATATGAAAATTGGTAATGATAAAAATGCATTGAAATATTTGACTATGATAATGGAGGTTTTTGATCAACGCAAAGGCATTTACAAAAATAAATATCAAAATCTGATTCAGGATAAAATTTTTGCGCGCGCAAAAAATCATTATGAATCAGGTAAAATGAATGAGGCAGATTTTGTTTTTAATTGGCTCGATAAGTTTTTTTACAAAAGTCAGTTTAATTATAAATATGCAGGTTTAGCCTGTTGGAAAGATCCTTATTATCAGTTCGAAGAATGGAGTCATTCAAAATATTATCTAGCGAATACTGCCAATAAGTTAAAAGGACTTAGTGACACTGAGAAAAATATTATTTTTCTGCAAAATCTGGTACGAATGAATCCGACATTGTTCCGAAACACTTTTTTGAAAAAGTACCTTGAGAGATACCCAGAGTTTACAGGAAACAGTTATGTATCTTCTTTGAGAAGTGAGCTCGATGGAAAATCACCTGTTCCGCTACTTTATGTTGATAATAAATTGATTGATGCAGCAATTGTATATCAACAAAATTCTATCGCTAATAAGGAGCTTATATTGCCAAATTCTGATGCTACTATTGCTTTTAGCCAACATGTCAGAGGAAAGGGAAGCCAAGAAATAATTAGTGAAAATGGGTTTTATGGCAATTCTGAAAAACCTGAAGATATAGTTATGGGCCTGCTTATTAATCAGGGTATACCTGATTTGCTTCATCGTAAAACTATACTCAATGCTTCCTTTATTCAGATAGGCCTTGCAATTCTGGAGCACCCCGATTATGATATAAATATTGCTATTGATTATTCTACTGGAGATGAGGAAACTCGTAAAAGAGTTGCAAAAGAAAGAGCTGCCAGAGCTAAGGAGGCTTCTGATAAATTAGCAAGAGAAAAAGAAGCTATTGCTAGGGCTGCTAGAGAAAAACGAATTAAAGAAAAGGAAGCAAAAGATATGGCTGCAAAAGAAAAAGCTTTTAAAAGTAGAAAAAATAAAGCCATATATATGGGTTCCAGATAACCCGTAGAATTTATTCTAGTTTTTATTCAGTTCATGTTTTCTTTAGTAATGCCTCTCCATTCATTTCTTTTGAAGGAAGAATATTCATTAATTGCAGAATAGTAGGTGCAATATCTGCCAATTTACCATCTTTAATAGTAACACCTTCAATATCGTTAGCAACAAAGAAACAAGGAACAGGGTTCGTTGTGTGTGCAGTATGAGGTGATCCGTCTTTATTGATCATAAAATCAGAATTGCCATGATCTGCAATGATAATAATGCCATAATTGTATTTCAATAAGGTCTCAACCAAACGTTCAAGGCATTTATCAACGGTTTCAGCAGCTTTAATTGCAGCTTTAAATACACCTGTATGTCCTACCATATCCGTATTAGCATAGTTGAGGCATATAAAATCCGGTTGGTTACTATTGATTTCATTAATAATGGAATCTGTTATTCCATAAGCACTCATTTCAGGTTGTAAATCATAAGTAGCAACCTTCGGTGAAGGAATAATAAGTCTTTTTTCTCCATTGAAAGGTTCTTCCTTGCCTCCGGAAAAGAAAAATGTAACATGTGGATATTTCTCAGTTTCAGCTATTCTTACTTGCGTTTTTTTTGCTTTTTCCAAAACTTCTCCGAGTGTGTTATTTAAGTTTTCTTTTTCAAACAAAACATTTATCCCTTTAAAATTGTCATCATAACGAGTCATTGTGATATAATGTAAGTTAATGACATGCATTTCTTCTTTTGGGAAATTTGTCTGTGTAAGAGCTGTTGTAATCTGGCGGCATCTATCAGTTCTGAAATTAAAGCAAATTACAACATCTCCATCCTCTATTTTAGAATCACTACATGAAATGGGTAAAACAAATTCATCTGTAATACCATCTTTATAAGAAGCCTTGAGGCCTTCGATTGCGGTATTAAATTTTGCACCTTTACCTTTCAATAAAAGATCATAAGCAAGTTTAATTCGTTCCCATCGATTGTCTCGATCCATAGCATAATATCGACCGATTACAGAGGCAATTTTTACAGGACTGTCTTTTATGTGTAATAATAAATCTTCAAGATAATTTAGGCCACTATTAGGGTCTGTATCTCTGCCATCCAAAAAGGCATGTATAGAAACATTTTTTATACAATTTTCTTGACTGGCATCGCAGAGTGCTTTTAGATGATCGATGTGGGAATGTACCCCTCCATCAGAAACCAAGCCTATAAAGTGAACGGCTTTATTATTTGTTTTTGCATAATCAAAGGCTTTTACAAGAGTTTCGTTTTTATGTAATGAATGATCTGATGATGCATTGTTGATTCGAACTAAGTCCTGATATACTATTCGTCCAGCACCAATATTTAAGTGTCCAACTTCAGAATTCCCCATTTGGCCTTCAGGTAATCCTACTTGTTCACCATAAGTTACAAGTTCTGAATTCGGGTATTTAGTGTATAATTCATTAATAAAAGGAGTGTTTGCTTGAGCAATGGCACTAACCTTAGGGTCAGAACCATGACCCCAACCATCAAGAATTACTAATGCTGTTTTATCTAACTTATCCAAAATAGTTTATTAATGTTATTATATAAATTCACAATATGCAAATCTAATTATTATATTTTAAATAGATAAGGAATATTCAATTTCCTGAGTAAAGGATTAATAAATACCATATGATTTATTTTCACTACAAAAAACTAACTGTTCTCATTGTATTATCAATAGTAACTACTTATCTTGCACCTGCTTTTAGAATTTTTCGCATAATCAACTTTCCGATAAAATAATTTTTAAATAGATGCAACCTACTTTTAGAGAACGAATTAATTATAAATTTGAACGTTTTCTGAGTAAAGGTGGTTCGTCCATTTTTCTCAGTTTAACGCTTGTTTTTATTTCCGGATTTATCCTCATTGTTGGTCTTAGATTTATCTTAATTTCTTTGTTTCCTGAATTAAGTTATTTTGATAGTTTCCTTGATGACATATGGGTTGTTTTCCTCCAAATGACGGATCCTGGTAATATGAGTCAGGATGATGATGCCCCATTTTGGTTGAAAACGACAACGATTGTTGCAGGCTTAGTCGGAGTGATTTTATTGTCTATGTTGATTGCTTTTATAACTACTACTTTAGAGAGTGTCTTTTTTGAGTTTAGAAGAGGAAGAGGAAGAGTACTTGAAAAGAATCATACATTAATTCTTGGTTGGAATGAACGGGTAGTAGATGTAATTCGAGAATTAATTATGGCAAATGAAAGTGAAAAATCATCGTCTATTGTTGTTTTGGCCAAAGAAGACAAAGAGTCAATGGATAATCTTATAAAAAAGCGTTTGCCTAATACTAAAAACACTCAAATTATAACAACAAAAGGTGATTATGCTAATATAAATGAACTTAGAAGGGTTGGTATTACGGAAGCAAAATCTGTAGCACTTTTGGCAAACTGTTCGGAAAGTGCTCATGAATCTGAAAAATCTAATTCTGATGTACAGTCAATAAAAGCTATTATGGCAATTATTTCTTGTCAAGATGGACATAATACTAAACCAATTATTGCAGAAATTTTTAATAAGGAAAAACGAGACCTGATTGCTTATTTTAATGATAAGAACATTATTGCCCTAGATAGTTGGAATATAATGGGTAAGTTACTAGTTCAAACATCTTTGACTAGTGGACTTGAAATTGTTTATAGTGAAATATTATCTTTTGATGGTTGTGAAGTTTATTTTTATGAGGAAGAAGATTGGAAAAATATTGATTTTTATGATTTACCTTTTTATTTTAAAGATGGTATACCTATAGGGATATATAATTCCAATTCAGGATTAACACTGCGCCCTGATCATGGTACTAAAATGAATAATGGTGATAAGATTTTAATCTTAGCTTCAGACGATTCTGAAATTCGATTTGAATCATCTCAATTTGTTTTTCCAAAAGACCTTCCTTTGGCTGATGGTAGAATAGCGCAAGAAAATAAGCATATTTTAATACTTGGCTGGCATAATGTCGCTAAGATCTTTATACATGAAGCTGGAGCTTATTTATTGGATGGATCAGTATTTGATATTATGTTTAGTAATCCACCTGATAGTTTAAAAGCGATAGTGAATGAGCTACAGCAAAAATATACCAATTTTAAAATTAATTTAATTGATAAAAACCCATTGCTTTTAAAAAATCTGGAAAATATAAATCCTTTTGATTATAATAATATTATTGTATTGTCTCAAGATTTGAAAGAACAAAATGTTGATAAAATTGATGCTGATACACTTCTGATTTTATTGTTGTTAAGAACGATTAAAAAAGGTCATCTGGGGCAAAACACGAAAATTATTACTCAAGTATTGAATTCAGAAAATCAAGAAATTATTACCCAGACAGATGTAGATGATTTCATTATTAGTAATAGATTAATCACTATGATTTTATCTCAACTAAGTGAAAATCCAATGATAAAGCTTTTTTATGATGATATTTTTTCTGAAGAGGGTTCTGAAATTTATGTAAAACCTGCATATTTATATTTTAATGAATTTCCTCAAAAAATCAATTTTTCAGATGTGATGGGGGTCGCAAATAAACGAAATGAAATTTGTCTTGGAATTCGTAAGACTAAACTTCGTAAAAAAGCGAATTCAAATTTTGGTATTTCATTAAATTTGCCAAAAGATGAGATGCTACATTTAGAAGCGGATGACTTTTTTGTTGTTTTGTCCGAAGATGAATTATAACAATACTATTATTAAATATTCATTATTATGAACAATTTTATATTCCCTTTAATTTTACTTTTTTTGTGTTGCTGTGGCAACTCTGATAAAAAAAATATAAGCGAAACAGATGCTTTTGCAAGTCCTTTGTCTTTTAATATTGACTATAAAGGCTGGGATTTTGCAGAACCCAAATCCTATACTGCCTTCAATGAACTTTTTGTGGATTCTAATTCAGTACGTTTTGATAATATTGATATTAATAAAGCAAATGAAAAGATTTATAAGTTTCATCAAAATTTAGGAGATGTTGTTATTGTCAAAGAAAGTAAAAATACTTTTGCTTTATTAGAACGATTCATTATTCCAATTGGTAGTGTCTACGGGAAATTTGCACTAATTCGTTACATGCTTAATGTTGAGTCAGGTACCATATACAGAGATAAAACTTTTATTCCTCAGCTGGATATTTATAAATACTGGTCTAATCATGTAGTTAAAGAGTATGATAGTTATCTAAATGATCCTCGTTTTACAGCAAAGAACGTAAAAGAAATTCCTCATGTAGCTTTTAATGCTATGCGTTTTTTAATGTTTAACCTAACATTAGCAACTATTATGGAGCGTTGTAAAGAATGCCAGGAACGTATGAATAGGATTGAAAACGATTTTCCTTTTGTTCTTTCAACGGAATACAGTCAGAATCTTATGGTATGCAAGTCTATTCTTAGTAAATTTTCTTCATAATAACATTTCTATAATGAGAGTAGATTGCTTTATATGTTTATTATATGCTTATAGAAACACATATTGTTCCTTCTATTTCTGAAGCTCAACGTCTTAGTG
Source organism: Saprospiraceae bacterium (assembly GCA_022448945.1). Lineage (GTDB taxonomy): Bacteria > Bacteroidota > Bacteroidia > Chitinophagales > Saprospiraceae > Aureispira. Next base: position 166,586 of record JAKVCV010000012.1, on the reverse strand, counting down.
ATTATCTTTGTGGAGTATTTCCTCAATTACCTTCCAGAAAAAGTGTGAAAAACGCTATAAGGGCTGGGCTTGTTTTTGTTGACGGCAAAAAAGGATATACAGGTGATTGGGTTATTTCTGATCAAAAGATAGAATTATATGAGTTGGATCAAACTCCAACTAAAATATATAAATATAAAATTAAAGTAGTTTATGAGGATGAGGATATTGCTATTGTAAATAAACCTGCAGGTATTTCTGTAAGTGGCAATCAATTTAGAACTGTTGAAAATGCATTATTGTATAACCTTATTCCTTCAAAAAAAATTGATGCGTTTAAAAAACCTAGGCCTGTACATCGGCTGGACAATCAAACCTCAGGTTTGTTGTTAATAGCGAAGACCAAACAGGCAAGAATTCATCTGGGTGAACAATTTGAAAAACGAAGTATTAGGAAAAATTATAAGGCGATAGTTATTGGTCAGCCCAATTCAAATGGAAAAATTAATTTTGATATTAATGGAAAACCTTCAATTAGTGTTTTTGAGCTAGAAAGAACCGTTAGATCTTTAAAAAATAATTATCTATCCTTGTTAAACTTGTATCCATTAACAGGAAGAACACATCAATTGCGAATTCATCTTTCTAAAATTGGATTTCCTATTTTGGGAGATAAATTATATGGTCAGGAAGGATTAATTTTAAAAGGGAAAGGTCTATTTTTAGCAGCAGTTTCATTGGAGTTCATTCATCCTATTACAGAATCAAGTCAATTAATTCAAATTAAAATGCCCAATAAGTTCGAAGCTATTTTAGAGAGGGAACAGCGAAGATTTGATGTTTTTTATTCTGAAAATAAATGAATAAAAAATTATTAATTTATTTTGTAGACTAATTTGTTCAATTCGCAATATACAATTTTCTTTCTTTAATTTTTTTATGATTTATAGAGTTAAATGAAGGGTTTGTTCCTTCCTTTACAATATTATTTGCATTTAATTTCTTTATTACTAAAATACTCATCTTGATGTATAGATCTACGCTTTTTTTTGTTTTGTTTTCATTTTTTGTATCTCATACCTTAGCACAGGGAGATGACCCTCTAACTCCTTATCATGATCAACAGTTCCGATTAATAAAAAAAGGACGTAAATTTTTTAGTGCTTATCAGAAAGCATATAAAGAAAAAACTGGTGAATTGCCGAAGATTAATTTACAGGAAGCTACATTGATAGGAGTAGATCTTAGGGGGATGAATTTAGATAATGCTGATTTCAGAGAGTCAGATTTGCGGGGCGTGCAATTTGGTCATAACCCTGCTAAAAAAATGGTTGATGGCAGTATAGACGATGATCAGAATAGCGATCCAAAGGCTATTCTAGCTTCAAGTCTACGAAATGCTGATTTTAGAGGCTCAGATATTGGTGAACATGAAAAAATGGTTGCTGATTTTAGCCTTTCAAATTGTGAGGGAGCAAATTTTTCTGATACAGACTTGACAGGAGCCCGTTTTATTAAAACAAACGCAAAAAATGCCATTTTTAGAGAAACAAGCTTAATTGGAGCTAATTTTAGAATGGCGGATTTAACAAATGGAGATATGACAGGGGCAGATGTTGAGCGCTGTATTTTTGATCATACTATTTTAATTCGAACGCAAATGGTTGATTTAAATATAGATGAATGTATAATGAAGGGAGTTATATTTACAGAGAAGCAGCTCAAGGAATTTATAGAAAAACAGAAAAAAAGGCAATAAATTGCAAAGAAATTAATATTTTTATATTTCATGCATTTGTTGCACCGCTAAAATCAATCAAAACAATACTTGTTTTATACCACACACTTCTATAAAAACATGCAATGGGTTACGTTCTTCAAAGAACGTAACTTTTTTTGTATATTGATTTACTTTCTTTTGTTAATGTTTTCCTAAGCTTAAACATTTGGGATGTTATTTGATCATATTTATAATTTTAATCGATATAAATTTTATTTTGTCGATAAAAGTGAGCAACTGAGATAATTAATATTTGCTTTAAAAAGAATAGATATATATTGGATTGAAATAATTAATTAAATAATGAATCAAAGTTATATTCTACTAATTGTATTTATGTTCCAGATGGCTTCTTGTGCGATAAACGGACAAGAAAACAACTATACTACACCAAGAAATGCGGGTAAAAAAACTATAGAACGCTATCAAAAAGCTTACAATTATACAATTAAGAACGATTATGATTCTGCCATAAAAGCATTTGAAAAACTTATAAAGAAAGATCCGTTCTTTGTGAATTCCTATATTCAATTGGGATATATCTATGAAAGTCAGGATAATTATGATAAAGCTGTATTCTATTTTAAGAAATCTATTAATATAGCCCCGGATTATAATCCTCAAATTTATATGGCCCTGGGTCGTATAGCTATGAATCAGGGAAATTATACTGAAGTGGAAAAGTACCTTACCAAGCTTTTAACTTTTGATAAATTGCACTCCAATTTGGTTAGAATTGCTAAAAAAAGATTAGGTGATGCACGTTTCAGACCTTGGGCAAAAAACAATCCAGTAATTTTTGAACCTGTTAATCTTGGTGAAAATATAAATTCAAAATATAGAGAGTATTTCCCTTCAATAACGTTGGAAGACGAATTAGTTTATACGGTTTTATTTGGCAAGGGCAATGACGCTCAGGAGGATTTGTATATCAGTAAAAAAGAGGGTGAGGTTTGGTCACCAGGTAGTGGAATACAGAATGTCAATACTATTGATAATGAAGGCGCACAATGTATTTCTGCAGATGGTAAATTATTAGTTTTTACTGTCTGTAATAGGAGAGAGGACTATGGAAGTTGTGATTTATATTTTTCAAGAAAAATTAATAATAAATGGACAACACCAAAAAATATTGGTTCTCCTGTAAATAGTAAGGATTGGGAATCACAACCTAGTATTACTGCAAATGGGAATGCTATTTTTTTTGTAAGAGGCGGTGCTAAAGGTCAGGGTAATAAAGATCTATATATTACCAGGTTAAAACACGATAATACGTGGACAGTTCCTGAGCCTATAACTGAATTGAATACTTTGGACAATGAGTCTTCGCCTTGTATTCACCCTGATGGTAAGACATTATATTTTAGTTCTGATGGGTATCCTGGAATGGGAGGATTTGATTTGTTTGTTTCAAGAAAAGATGAAGGAAAATGGGGCGAGCCTCGTAATTTAGGTTATCCTATTAATACCATAGATCAGGAAGAAGCACTTGCCGTAAATCGGAAAGGCTTTATAGCTTATTTAGCTTCTGATCGAGAAGGTGGTTTTGGTTCTTTGGATATATATGGCTTTAAATTGCCTGATTATGCAAGACCTGATCCTGTAACTTATGTTAAAGGTGTTACAATAGATGCAAGTAATAATATGCCTTTATCTGCTCAGGTAGAAATAGTAAATTTAAAAACTAATAAGACCTTAGCTAATGTTAAAACAAAAGCGGATGGTGCTTTTACAATTTGTATGCCTCTAGGTGAATATGCTTTAAATGCCACAAAAAATGGGTATTTGTTTTTTTCTGCAAATTATAATTTAACAGAAGTAAAATCGTTGGATAAAGCTTATAAATTAGAAGCACGTCTTCATCCAATAGAATTTCAAACTGATGAAGATAGGATTAAGGAACCTATTGTATTGGAAAATATTTTTTTCGCTTCGGCTTCCGCTATTTTGGAAAAAGAATCACTAATAGAATTGGCAAACTTAAAGGCATTATTAGATAAGCATCCAGAATTGCACATTAGGATAAATGGTCATACAGATAATGTTGGAAAACCTGAGACCAATTTAAACCTTTCAATCGATCGTGCAAATGCAGTTGTGCAGTATTTGATTGATGAAGGAATATCAAAAGATCGCTTATCATCTATGGGTTTTGGTGAAACAAAACCAAGATATCAAAATGATACTAAAATTGGTAGGGCAGGAAACAGAAGAACAGAATTTGAGGTTTTGAACCAGTAAATTTTCAACAATGGATAAGTTGTTTATAATACCTAGAATATTTTATGAAAGTGTCCGTCAGGCCTTACAGCAATTATCTGGAAACAAATTAAGAACTGTATTGTCTTTATCTGGAATTACTATCGGCATTTTTTGTGTTATTATGGTATTGTCTGCTGTTGACTCTCTCGAATCTAATATCCAGGATAGTTTCAAACAATTAGGAGACGATGTAGTATATCTCAGCAAAATGCCTTGGGGTGAATCACCTGCAGAGGGTAATTTTTGGAAATATATGCGACGCCCAGAAACTAGTTATAAAGATTTTCAGGTGATTCAGAAACAGGTCAAAACGGCTAGTATAAGTACTTTCACTGTTTTTATTGGAGGAAGTACTGTTGAGTATTCAAATAGTAATGCTACGAATGTTTTTTTTATAGGGGTAACCAGGCACTATAAAGATATGTTTGGGCTAGAATTTTATAAAGGGCGTTATTTTACTCCATCTGAATTTTATCGCGGCACAAATCATATTATTATTGGTTATGATGTTGCACAAACACTTTTTAGACCTAATGAAGACCCTATTGGTAAATATATTAAGGTCAAAGGCCAGCGGCTACAAATTATAGGTGTTTTAAAAAAAGAAGGGAAAGACCTTATAAATCCTATAAATTTTGATGATGCAGGGCTAATCCCTTATACTACAGCACGTAAATATGTTAATTTGAAGAAGACAAGCTTTAATCGTGGACGAACATCTATTTCTGTAAAAGCCAAAAAAGGAGTACGACTTGAGACAATGAAAGTTGAATTGACAGGAGTATTAAGGACATCTCGGTTGTTAAAGCCTGTTGAAGATAATAATTTTGAACTCAATACGCTATCGATTGTTTCCCAGATCTTTGAAAATATTTTTGAGATTATTAGATTAGCTGGGTATATTATTGGATTTTTTGCAATTATTGTTGGTGGTTTTAGTGTTGCTAACATTATGTTTGTCTCTGTTCAGGAAAGAACGAGATTAATAGGTATCAAAAAAGCTTTAGGAGCAAAAAATTATGTTATTTTAATGGAGTTTTTAGTAGAAGCAGTTATTTTGTGCCTTATAGGAGGTGCTGTAGGGCTTCTTTTGGTTGTTTTTGGCGCGGAAGCTGCTACTTCAATTGCTCATTATGATATCTACCTATCTGTAGAAAACTCTATCAGAGGATTAATGATCGCATCAGCTTCAGGTGTCATTGCTGGAATAATACCTGCATACCGAGCTTCAAAAATGGTACCTGTAGATGCAATTCGGTCTTAGGACTTAACAAATTGATATATAACTAAAAATAATGGCTCTAAAAATATACTTACTGAAGCTTAAGGAAAAAGATACCGTATTAAAGAATAAAAGGAATGTGGAACATTTATATGTGAAATATAGTGGCGTGAGAATATCATTAAGGGAGTCAATAGATCTTATTAGTAGTGTAGTTTTAGGTAGAGAAATGGAAGTCCTTTTTAATACTAATAAGATACAGGAAATTGAGAATGCATTTTTGAAGCATAATGTAATTGTTTGCCCTAAAAAAGTATGATAATTTTTTATGGTTATTTAATTTTACCGTATATCATCCAGTTGGTTACTTTGTTATTGTCATCTATTAAAAATACAATACCAGTTTTTTCATAGAAAAGATAATTGGCCTGACTACCTCCCAATATTCTGGTTGGGTTGCCATATTTTTCTTTTACTTGTTTAAGCGTACTTCCTATTTTAATTTCTCGTGAAGTTTCACCTGCATAATCGGACTTAGTTATAATAAACCCTTCAATCTCATTGTTTTTATTAGGACCACTGCTATAACTTGCAATTATAGTAGCATCAAATTCCTCTTCAGATACATTTACCATTACTGTTTTAGGACGTTTATCATTTTGTTTTTTTATAGTTGTGGAGTTGTAGTTTTCTTTATCATCAAAAAGTACTTCAATAGTTTCAATACCGATTTCGGCAATGTTTTCATCATCACCTTCAATTTCTTCTGATATTTTCTTTTTGAATAGTTTTGAAAAAATGTTATTCGACAAGACTTCAAGGTTTGTTTCTGCCAATAATGAATTGCCATTTTGGGCTATCTGGAATTCTTTTTTTGCATCTTTTTTATTATCGGATTTCGCTAAGGCAATTCCTCTGGCAATATGTCCATTCCCCTCAATTAAAAGGTTTTGATTTGAATACTTTATGGCTTTATTAGCTAAACCCAAAGCCATATCATATTCACCTAATAATGAATGAGCTAATGATGCATTTACGTAAGCAGGGCCATATTTTTCATCTATATGTATAGCATTGTTAAAAAGATCGAGGGATTCATTTATGAGACGTTCGCGTTTCTGTTCTTTAGTCTCTCCGGCTCCTTTTGTTCCGCCAGCATTCAATCGAGTATCCAGATCAATCCCAAAAGGATAAACAAATTTTAGTTCTTCAGCACTGTATAAAGACATTGCTTCTTGCGCTAATGCTACACCTGCATTGTTGTACATTTCTCTGCTTGGAAAAGTTTTAATAATATAATCATAGCACATAGAAGCTTTTTCGTAGCTTCTCACAAGATTTAGCATATTAGCTGTATTGAAAGCAGGGATCAATTTCTCCAGCATATCCTTGGAATTGTTGTAAATGCTGATTCTATCTTTACGCGAAGGGTAGCCGAAGGTCTTGTCAGGTATCTCCAATGCTTCATACAAGACATCAAAAAATACTCCGCCGACACTTAATGTGTTATAACCACTCATATAACCGAAAATGCCACCAAAGTAGTCAGCTTCAGCTTCCATTCTTGCACGATCTTCAGAGTTGTACATTGATTGTTTTATGTTTTCTTTTATTTCACCTTCTGGGTTGGCTTTCCCAAAGGCATGTGCCCAACCATGGTCTTTGTAGAAATGAGCAATTTCATGCCCCATTACTGTGGCTACTACATTTAGCGAATCTTTTTTGAATTTACGAGCCAGGTCATATATCCCTTCACCAAAATTGATGGTATTATTGTTAGGACTGTAATATGCATTGTAATAAGGTTCATCCTTATAATTGAAGATAAAATTAAAAGCAGGTGCTTTTCTGCCGTCTTTTACAGTACGACATATTTTTTTGTAGATTTCCTCAGATAATTTTTCTTTAAGTTTTTGGTGATCTGTAAGATCAGATTCTAAAGGACGGTAATTGTGTGGACTTATGTTACCTGCACTGAAAAAGAAGCAAGGAATTGCTATAAATAAAGTTGTTTTTGACCATCTGAAAATACTAAGTTTGTTTTCAAACCAATTTTTTTTTTGTAGGTCTTTCATTTGTTTGATATACTTTAATTTATGTTACTTATATGTTTTAAAAAAGCACTTATGTCATAAGATAAAAACATTTATGTTTAAATGTATAATATTAGCATTAGATATTAAGTATTTATTAAAAATATTTAACCATAACCCATGAGATATCGAAGTTAATTAACAATCTGGTTAAACGAGTTATTATTTTATGTTTTAAACCCCTCTATGCATAGTATAAACTATTTGAAATTAGTTTTATTAACATTAGCTTAAAACATAGAATCTTCCATTTAGTGGAATAATTCCATTTTTAGTACTTTCTTATTTTTCACAAACGCCACTAAATCAATCAGTTGTGATTCGGTTTGTTTTTTGCAATTACTATTATTTAGAGAGATTTTGATTTATTATAACTAATACCTAACCCATAAATTAATATATATGAACTTTAAAACTTTTACAATTTTTATCATTTTTTGTAGCTTTTATCAATACTGTTTCAGTCAATGTACATGTGCTACGAATCCTATTACTGTAACGAATCCTAGTTTGAATGGTCAAACTGGGAATATGAATAATTCTTTCAAACCTACCTCATGGAATAGTGCTGGCAGCCTAGGAGGAGGTCTTGGAACGAGTACAAATACAATAGATTGTGCTTCAATTTTAGCACCATCTTGTGATGGTGGGCCATTTGCACGTTTAATCTCAGATGGTCTCAATCATAATGAGGGTCTAAGTCAAACCATCTCTGGTTTGAATATAGGAGAATCTTATAATGTAACTTTTAGTCAGGCTTTGGTTGCTCATTGGGCAAGATCATCAGGTCAATTTGAAATTACATTTTGTGGAATAACTTTAGCAAGTCCAATAATATCAGTGCCTGCTTGTGTTCCATGTCAGACACCATGGAATACTGTTTCTGTCGGGCCGTTTACAGCTAGTTCCTCTTCAGAGTTAATCGTTTTTAGTGCTAAATCTCTAAGAGATGGTTCGATGGTAGCAGGAGCATCTTTCCCACTTGGGAACTGTTCATTTCCTTCTCAGACATTATTCACAGATTTGCAATTAGATGGTATTTCAATATGTAAAATAATCCCCCTTTCTGATCAAATACTCGATTTTAATGCTCAAATAATAGATCGTAAAAATGTTGAGCTTAATTGGCAAACTTCCTCAGAAATCAATAATGATTTTTTTGCTATTGAACGATCAATAGATGGGATAAATTGGTATACAATTCAAAATCTTAATTTTGAAGAAAATGCATCAATGCCATTAAATTATTCAGCCATTGATCATGATGCATATTCTGGAATTTCATATTATCGTTTAAAACTAACTGGTAATAATGGTTATTTTGAATACTCTAACATTGTAAGTGTTAATGTTGAAGGGTTAGCCATTTCGGAAGTGGTTATATATCCAAATCCTGCGAATAATCAAATAACTATAAAGGGAAATAAAACTCAATTGTCTGAATTTAGTATTTATAATTCACTTGGACAAGACATGACAAATATGACTAAACAAGCTACAAGTAATAATGAAACAAACTTGATGATTGATATGTCAAAATTAACTTCAGGGATGTATTATGTGAAAACTAAAATTAATTCCAATAAGATATTTAAGCAATAAAAGCTATAATTTACCAATCGTTAATAAATATATTCTATTTGTGGTATTCGAGGTTTTTAGCTTTTATTAATTACGTAATAAATTATTTTTTATTATAGTATCAAAGCCGAGGTGTATGGACGCCTCGGCTTTGATAGTTTTATTCTGTTGAAATGTTTTCAGCAGGGTTCTTCTTCTATTAATTTATCTTAATTATAGTCCCCTGTATTGTTTCATTTTTGTTTTTAATTTTTATATAATAAATACCTTGATCATAGGGTTTAAGATCAAAATTAAAGATATGTGATGATAGTGTTTCTTCATGATAAATAGTCTGACCGAGGTTGTTGAATATTGATACAGATGGAAAGGTGAATTGCTGAAGGTCTATTGAAAAAATGCCAGATGTTGGATTTGGGGAAGCAATTAATGATACATTGGTTTTAGTGATTGATTCAATCGAGTTCATGGCAGTAGTGTTTGAATATACTTTCCAGTATTTTTGACTGCCATTAGTCCAAACATAACCAGAATTGTTGTCTTCGGCATCAATTAGGTCGGGAAGATTATCGCCATCGAAATCATATACGGTGTAATTGGAGTTGTCACCATAAAACTGATCGTCAAAATTTTCGCCTAGGTCAGGTATATTCCATTGTATGAAGCTACTGTTAAAACCACCACCTGTGTTTAAATACACTTTCCAGTATTTTTGGTTACCACCAATCCAAATTGTACTACTATTATTATCTTCTGCATCGATTAGGTCAGGTTTTCCATCACCATTAAAGTCAAAAACCGAATAATTGGAATGATCACCATAAAATTGATCGTCGTAAGCTTCACCAAGTTCTGGTATATTCCATTGAATGGCTGAACTACTGAAAGTAGCGCCTGTATTAAGGTAAACCTTCCAGTATTTTTGGTTTCCACTGTTCCAGACATTTCCAGAGTTGTTATCTTCTGCATCGATTAGGTCAGGTTTGTTGTCACCGTTGAAGTCCGATAAGGAGTAATTGGAATAATCACCATAGATCTGGTCGTCATAAGTTTCACCCAGGTCTGGTATATTCCACTGAATAGCTGTATTACTAAAAGCAGTACCTGTATTAAGGTAAACCTTCCAGTATTTTTGGCTTCCATTGGTCCACACACTTCCAGAGCTATTATCTTCTGCATCGATTAGGTCAGGTTTTCCATCACCATTAAAGTCAAAAACCGAATAATTGGAATTATCGCCATATATTTGATCGTCGTAGGTTTCACCCAGGTCTGGTATATTCCACTGAATAGCTGTACTACTAAAAGCAGTGCCTGTATTAAGGTAAACTTTCCAGTATTTTTGGCTTCCATTGGTCCACACACTTCCAGAGCTATTATCTTCTGCATCGATTAGGTCAGGTTTTCCATCACCATTAAAGTCAAAAACCGAATAATTGGAATTATCGCCATAGATCTGATCATCATAGGTTTCGCCTAATTCGGGGACATTAAATTCTAAGCTACTTGAGTTGAATTGACTGTAGCAGAAATTCAGTAATATAAATGGAAGGATAAACGTTAAGGGAAATGATTTCATTTTGGGATTTTTTATTGATTTAAAGCCGCAAAAATAGTAAATTCCAGGCTTATATTTTATTCCAAAACAAAACTTTTTAAAAAAGTATTGAAGTAGTATTATAACAATTCAGAGAAATCATATAAGGTGAAATCAGAACTGTCTATTTTTAGTTCACTTGCGGTTAATCCTTGAATTCTTTGTGCGAACATAGAGGCTGTTTCATTGGCTTTTATGTTTTGCAATGAAAGTATAGTGAAGTCCCATTCCACCCATGGCAAAAAAAGGAACCAAAAGGTAGAGACAATGGGGTATTCTTGAATACGCCATAAATTTACAGGCCATGGATTATTAAGTCGGGCCGCTACTGGTAGTATTGGTACATTTAATCCAAAGCAAAATTTTTCATAGCGTAACAAGAATTTTCCTGAATGTACCTGACCTTCAGGAAAAACAAGTATAGGTAACCATTCTGGATTGTTTTTGTGGTTTAATAGGTTTATGATTTCTGAACGGGTTTTTTCTTTTTCATTTTTATTTGCCTGTGTACCTTTAGTAAAAATCAGTCTTTCTATAAAGTCGATTTGTTCCAGCAATTTAAATTGTAGTTTACCACCTAACAATGTAGCAGCAATAAGCGAGAACTTTTTTACACCAATGTTATTATATACCGATTTTATAATCATACTGTCGTAATAGCTTATGTGGTTGCAAACCATGATGAAGGGTTTGTCTTTTATAGTATTCGAAAGGTTTTCAATTTGTTTTATCTGATTTTTTAAACCAAGAACAGGAAGAAGAAATTCAATGGCTAACTTGGAACGCCATTTTTTAGGGAGAATAGTATAGCATAAAAATAAATATAAAATTAAGGTGATTGTGCGTAGTCCAAACAGGCAGAATCCTATAGGAGCATAGAGTAAAAGTGCAATTCCCCAGCAGACGGTATTTATAGGTGAAAGTTTTTTGAAGCGACTATTTGCAAGTTCCTTCAAAAGGTATTGATGTCTCTTTTCCTTTGTTTCAGGGCGTCCTATCATAGCGTATTAGAATAAATTAAGGTAAGCTATAACTGTTGTGATCTTATAGTCGATTGTTTTGTTTTATAAGCTAGGATGAACCCGAATACGATGAGGGGTATACTAAGATATTGTGCCATATTCAGTAGGTTTTCAGCATCGATAATATAGTGTCTTTTTATAAATTCCATAAAGAAACGTATCGTGCCAAGAAGTAAGATAAACATTCCAAAAATATGTCCGTCTTTAACTTTTCCGAAATTTAATTTATTATACCTAAGCATAAAAAAGAAAAGACTCAAATAAGCAACAAAACCATATAGTTGTACCGGATGTCGGGGGATATTATCAACGGCAGGAAAGATAAAAGCCCAGGAAACATCGGTAGGGGCACCTACAATTTCAGCATTCATGAAGTTGCCCATTCTTATAGAAGCAAGACATAAACCACCTGCAATTGCTCCTTTGTCTAAAAACCATAGCATGGATTGTTCTCTTTTGCGAGAAAGTAACCAATATGCTACCAATAATCCCAGCATAGCACCATGGCTTGCGAGTCCTCTATAGCCAGTAAAATGAAACTCAGGTTCGAATTTGAAAGGTAATAAAATTTCAAGAGGGTGTTGTGAAAAGTATGCAAAGTCATAGAACAGACAGTTCCCTATGCGTGCACCAAGTATTGTACCTATTACAGAATAAAGTAACATTTTATCCAATACAATATTACTGACGTTTTCTTTTTCGAAAAGACGGCGAAGGATAAAAAAACTTATCACAAAACCAGTTGCAAATAGTATTGAGTACCATCTTAAAGCAAATCCACCAATTTCTGTAATTATGGGGTCTGGGTCCCATATTATAATTGTAAACATTTTGTTTAAGTTATTCTGTTATGACTAAAATTTAATAAAATCTCTCACCTGTTTTTGAATCACCTTTATTGTTTCTATGTCAGTCAACTGATCATTTGTTATCTGATCCTCAATGGAAGATACTGGCAGTTTATTGGGAAGTACACTTATCGTGAGATAATTAAGAATACCTGTTAGAGCTTCTAAACCACGAAGTCCACCAGAACGTCCTGCAGATACTCCGATTAAAGCTGCTTTTTTACCTCCATGAAAAGATTCTTTATATTTGTTAACTGAACAGGCATCTATAAAGAGTTTCAGTATGCCGGGAAAACCACCATTGTATTCGGGTACTACAAAAAATAATTTATTAGCAGGGATCAAAAATTCTTCTTGTATCGCAAAAAGAGCATTTGATTGACCTTCGGAATTATACATTTCAGGATGTAATATGTCATTAGGTATGTCTTCAAGACTAAAAAAACGTACTTCTTCATTACTCTCTTTTTTTAGTAAATTAAAGATATATTGAGCAATTAACAGTGACCGACTATTTTTTCTGTTTGTTCCTGTAAATACAGTAATCATTGGGTATAAATTTTGACGTTAAATCTATTTCTTTTGGTCTCAAAAACAAAAACCCAAGGAATAGTAAATTTATTTGAAGAATTCTTTTAGTTGAGCTTTATAAATTTTTAAAAAAATAACTAAATTCGAACTCCTAATTTTTTTTAATGCTCAAAAGTAAACTAAAATATGCGAATTACATATTATGGACATGCTTGTTTTTTGGTAGAAATGGGAAACAGTAAATTGCTGTTTGATCCTTTTATTACATATAATCAAAAATCACAGGAAGCTGGAGTCGAAATTGATACAATAAAACCAGATTATATATTGTTGTCACATGGTCATGAAGATCATATTGCGGATGTTATACATATTGCAAATAACTCCGGAGCTAAGGTAATCGCAGTGTATGAAGTTCAGCAATGGTTTGAGAAACAAGGTATTTCAGGTCATGGGATGAATACGGGAGGTAAATGGAATTTCGATTTTGGAACGGTAAAGATGGTTAATGCTATTCATTCAAGTATGTTGCCTGATGGGTCATATGGTGGCAATCCTGTTGGTTTTGTTGTGTCAAATGAAACTGATGGCGCATTTTATTATGCTGGAGATACGGCTTTGACTATGGATATGAAATTGATACCATTACTTTGCCCGAAACTTGACTTTTGTATTTTTCCTATAGGAGATAATTTTACAATGGGTTATGAAGATGCTGTTTTGGCAAGTAATTTTGTTGAATGCAATACGATTGTAGGGTGTCATTTTGATACATTTCCACCTGTTGAAATCGATCATGATGCAGCTAAAAAGTGTTTTGCTGATGCCGGGAAAAATTTTATTTTGCCTCAAGTTGGAGGGTCTTATATTGTTGGGGAATAATCTTTTGTTTATTAGCTAGCTAATAACACCTGAACCTATTAATTCATTTTGATCATACCATGCTGCAAATTGGCCGGGTGTTACACCACGTTGCTCAATATCAAAGATCATATATAAACCGTCTTCTAAGCAGTATATTGTTGCTGGAGTAAGTGGCTGACGATATCGTATACGTGTCATATAAGTATAGCTTTCTCCTAATGACAATTTCAGATCAGGACGTATCCAATGAATTTCTGTAGCAGGAATAAAAAGACCTTTCCTAAATAATCCAGGATGATTTCCTTGACCCGTGTAGATAGTATTGGACCTAGTGTCTGTAGCTAGTACAAATAAAGGTTCCTTCATTCCACCAACTTGTAACCCTTTGCGTTGACCAATTGTAAAATAATGTGCACCGTTGTGTTTCCCTACTATCTTACCATCGGAGGGTTTATAAGTTTGCGTTTCACTAAGTATTTTTAAGGCAGCACTGTTTCTGTTGCCATCAATAGCAGCTACTTTTTTCTTATATTCACTATACATTAATGCATCCTTGGATATCTCAATAATATCACCATTTTTGGGTTTTAGTTGTTGTTGTAGAAATTCAGGCAATTTTATTTTTCCAACAAAACACAGCCCTTGAGAATCTTTTTTTTCTGCTGTAACTAAGTTTTGTTCACTCGCAATTTTCCTTACCTCAGGTTTTTGTAAATTACCAATAGGGAAGAGCGCTTTGGATAATTGCTCCTGATTCAGTTGGCATAAAAAATAGCTTTGATCTTTATTTTTGTCTGCTCCGGCAATCAACCGATAATAAGTTTTTCCTTTTTTTACAGTCGTTTCTTTTTGACAGTAATGACCTGTAGCAACAAAATCAGCACCCAATTCAAGTGCAGTTTTTAGAAAAACATCAAATTTAATTTCCCTGTTACATAAAACATCAGGATTAGGTGTTCTTCCTAGCTGATATTCGTTGAACATATAATCAACGATCCGTTCTTTGTAAGCTTTACTTAGATCTATAGTTTGAAATGGAATACCAAGAGATTGTGCTACTATTAAAGCATCATTGCTGTCTTCTATCCAAGGACATTCTGTGTCCATAATTACAGAATCATCATGCCAGTTTTTCATAAACAAGCCAATTACATCATAACCCTGTTGTTGCAATAAATATGCAGCAACACTTGAGTCAACACCTCCTGAAAGACCGACAACTACACGTTTCATTTTATAATCAATTGTTTTTTAAATTTTATATCTTTTACCAGATCGCTTCATGTTCTTCCATTACCCCAAATCCGGTTAATTTTTTCCATGTTCCTTTATGTTTAATTTTCCCTTCTATCGCTCCAAAGACCTGAATAAACTTACTTTTTATCAGTTTTAAATTGATGTTTTCTTTACGACTGCCATTTGGATTCATTTTTAATTCCAGATTTCCGTTAACGGATTTTACAATCCATTCAGATTTTGTTAGTGGTTTGTTATAGCTATATAAAACATCACCAATCAGGATACGTTCAGTATCTAACCAAATAACATTTTCCATGTTCTTATTAAATTGGTCAACAACATTTATACCTACTGGAGTTCCATCTTCCAATCTTCCGATAAACGAAGTCCAGTTCCAATTTGTGTGTTTTGGAGGGTAACCTTTAGAAAAATCTATTCCACCGTAAAGGTCTGAAAATGTTTGTTTTTGACCTTTTTGTGTTAATTGAATTTGTGTAGGTAAAAGTAAGTTTTTATAAGTAAAATGAAAAGGTCTTTTTCCCCCAGTAGACGGGCACAAAAAACTAAGACCATTATCATTGTTATCGCATTGTACTTTTACCTGAAATTTTTTCCCTAAAAATTCAAAATGTATTTTCCCATTTTTTTTGTAGATCTGATATTTACCCAGTTTCCAGTGACTGTCAAGGTTTGCTTCAAACTCATTTCCAAAAGCAAAAGGACGGTCAATACCATTTTCAAGGATTTTCCCACTTTTGGGGTAGTATATGTAGCAAAACGCTTTCCCTAAAAATCCGGCATCAATAATTGCGAATCCAACAAATATATCAGCACTGTAAGCACCAAAGAAAACCCATGATTTCCGTTGCCATCTTCGTGGGCTTTTCCAACCTTTTGAACCATCCCATGCATTTGTGTTTGTTACTTGAACCAAGTCGTTATAAATGCCATATTTTTCTAGTTTCTTTCCACTGTATAGTTTTCTAATATTAGGGAGGATTTTTATTTTATTTTCGATCATTTTATTTTAGCGGTAGTATTGGGTTTTATTGTTAGTTATTGATAAACTGACTATATTTAGTTTGTAAAGATACAATATCTTTATTTCAATTTATATGATGGCTATAAAAATGTATCCATTAATTTGGTTTGATTAATTTTTATTTCTGTCGTCAAAAAATATTTTTAATCTAAGTGATATTAAGCAGTTCTTTTATTGATTGTTTTTTGTTTATTGGTATAATTTGTGCCGTATATATAATGTGACCAAATTTACTTTAATTTGAAAATTTGTTAAGAAATATTATCTATTATCAATCTTTTTTTGATTAAAGATTAATATTTCTAATAACTTTTTTCTTTAAATTAACCCTTATAGGCATTATTTGCGTTATATACATTATACTAGAAGCAACTTTAATTTGTAAATACCAGCTTTGTATTTTTGTATTATTTTAAGAAAAAAGATTTTATAATTTAGATAGTATTTATTTTAATGTAATTTCATGTGTAGTATATAAATTTGCTTATATTTTTAAACTTATTTGACAGCTCGCTTTTTAGGTTTTTATTGTAAGATTTTTTTCATGATTCAAAGGAGTAGTTGTTTTAAATTCAATACTATCACAAGTTTTTATATGTTGATAAAGTTAAGGTAATATTAACCCCATTATGTTCTTATTAAGTGCTCGTTTTTTATGAAATATCTTATTCATTACTTAAGTGTTTTTCTGATTGTTGTTTTGTGTTCTAATAATACGATCAGAGCTAGTCATATCGTCGGTGGTGAAATGACTTATAATTGTTTAGGAAATGATCAATACGAGATCGTTCTTACTATCTTTAGAGATTGTGAAAATGGCAATCCCGGCGCTTTTTTTGATGATCCTGCGGCTATTGGAATATTTAGTGGTTCAGGGGCCTATTTGTATACGGAATATTTGTCTATGGGTGGGGATGATACTTTGGATTTGGGGTTGAGTAATCCTTGCTATGTTGTCCCACCAAACGTATGTATTCATACTACAACATATAGGCAACAAGTTACTTTACCTTTTCGTTTTGGAGGATACCATCTTGCATATCAGAGGTGTTGTAGGAATAGTATAATTGTAAATATAGTTGATCCAAGTAATACAGGTGCCACCTATGATGTTGTAGTTACTCAAGAAGCATTATTAGCCTGTAACAGTAGTCCTAGATTTAGAGAGTGGCCTCCATTTTATATTTGTTCTGGTACACCTATAAATTATGACAATTCTGCTTTTGATCCCAATGGAGATTCTATTGCTTATGAACTTTGTAATCCATATATTGGTGGTGGTTTGTCAAATCCCATGCCTAATCAGCCAACAAATCCCCCATATATACCTGTAACCTGGCAGGCGCCCTATAATTTGAATAATATGTTAGGAGGACCGGACCCTTTAGTCATTGATCCGGTTACAGGAATGTTATCTGGTACACCATCTGCTTTGGGAACATTTGTAGTTGGAATTTGTGCTAAGGAATATCTCAATGGTAATCTGATTGGAATAACTAAAAGAGATTTTCAGTATACAGTTGGTGTCTGTAATAAAGAAGTTGAAGCTTCATTTCTTGCAAATGTGCCTCCTTGTAATACTTCACTTTCAGTCTTCCATTTAAATGCTAGCCTTCCCTCTAATAATATTTTTCAATGGGATTTTGGAGACAATTCACCACCCATCATTGCTGTTAGTCCGGTTCACACCTATCCCGATACAGGTTCTTATTCGGTGATGCTAATTGCAGGCATCGGACAGCCCTGTTCTGATACCCTTTTCTCTCAAGTAGATATACAGCTTGATGGTGCCAATGTAGTGGTGCCTTATCAGACTGCATGCGAAGGAGATACAGTTTTGTTTGTTGCAACAAATGGTCTTCCAAATTACAATAATCTTATTTCTTATAATTGGACTCCGTCTTCTAATATACTATCGGGGCAAGGGACAGATTCAGTTTGGGTGATTGCGAATGGGAATGTTAATATTAGTGTTAGTGCAACTAATGACAATGGATGTACTGATACAGATGATACAGGTGTATTGGTTGAAGAAATTGAAGCCAATTTTGATAGTTTACAATTCAATTGTAATACATCCCTGGATATTCCTTTTGTTAATTCAAGTGTATCAAGTAACAATGGTTTCTTTTGGGATTTTGGAGGGACTGGAACTTCTACTTTTGCGAACCCAACACATACTTTTCCGGATTCCGGCACCTATTCAATTACTTTAGTTGCTGGATATGGATATCTTTGTCAGGATACTTTAATTGAAGATATATATATCCCTCTTGATGGTGCTTCTATTCTTTGGTCAGGACCACAGCAAGTTTGTTATGGAGATAGTGTAACTCTTAGTGTAACGAATCTTCTTTCCAATTATAATGCTATAATAAATTATGTATGGACACCAAATGAGCCTGTTATAACTGGCCAAGGGACAGATTCTATTCTTGTTTTAGCTGATACCAATATGACTTTTACAGTAGATGTTGTCAATAATAATGGGTGTACTGATACGATAGTTACTACAGTTGATGTTTTACAGATTAATGCATCATTTGATTCTGTCAATTTGGTTTGTAATAAATCTTTAGCATTACCTTTTATCAATACAAGTATTGATACCAGTATAAATTTCAATTGGGATTTTGGAGGGACTGGAACTTCAATACTTGCTAATCCAACGCATACTTTTCCCGATACAGGTTCATATATAGTCCGTTTAGTTGCTGGAATAGGAGGCCCATGTCCAGATACTTTTTTACGGGATGTTTACATTCCTCTTGATGGTGCTGAAATAATTGCTTCAGATAGTCAAATTGTTTGTCGTGGTGATACAGTTCTATTAACGGCTACAAATTTAATGGCAGCATATAATAATATTGTAAGTTACACATGGTCACCGACACCAAATATTTTGACAGGTCAGGGTACGGATTCAGTTGATGTTTTAGCCAATGCTGATATTGATTTTCAGGTTGTTGGATTAAATAATGAAGGTTGTTTAGATACTGCTATGGCACATGTAAATGTAACTTATCTTTCACCCGCATTAGCAATTTTGGCAATTCCTGATAGTATTTTTCTAGGGCAAATGTCACAGTTATATGCCACTAATTTCCTTGAATATATATATCAATGGACACCTGATACTACTTTAAGTGCTTATGACATTCATGATCCAGAAGCTAGGCCAAGGCAGACAACTACATATTATTTGACTGTCACTAATCAATACTGCACGCATAATGATTCTGTAATTGTATACATCAAACCACCTATATGTGACAATCCTGTTGTTTTTGTCCCTTCTGCATTTTCTCCTAACGGAGATGGACACAATGATGTCTTATTGGTTAATGGAAATAATATTACATCCATGAATATGGCTATATATAATAGGTGGGGTCAAAAGGTTTTTGAATCTAATGATCAGAATATTGGCTGGGATGGTACATTTAATGGTAAACCATTGGTCCCTGATGTATATGGTTATTATATGCAATGTGATTGTGAAGAAGGCGGTTCTCTTTTTTTAAAAGGGAATATTACCTTACTGAGATAACTTGTGCTCTAATAAATTCTACCTTACAAAAAGTGTAGGTATGTCTAATGAAAATTAGTATTTAATAAACCCCAAAGATTTTATGATATGATAAAATAAATTATGAAAAGAACTTTACTTATCAGTTTTCGTATTATCATAATTCTATTTTTTTTAGAATTCTGTTCTATATCTGCATATGCCACTCATATAGTTGGAGGTGAAATGAATTATAGATGTCTTGGGAATGATCTATATGAAATATCATTGGTAGTATTCAGAGACTGTGATACTGGAATTCCTTGGTTTGATGACCCTGCATCTATAGGTGTTTTTGATCCGATAACTAATGATACGCTTTTCGAACAAAGAATCTCTCTTGACAACGCTATAAACGATACTTTAGATATATATCTGCCAGATACATGTTTGATCGTTCCAAGTACAGCATGTATACATACAACAACCTATATTGATACCATTACTTTGCCATTTAGAACTTCTGGTTATATAATTGCATACCAAAGATGTTGCAGGAATCAGGATATAGTAAATATTATTAATCCTGAAGATGCAGGATCAACATATTGGTCTTATATATCACCTACCGCCTTACAATTATGTAATAGTTCTGCTGTATTTAAAGAATGGCCAAGAGTATATTTATGTTCAGGCGTACCAATTTCTTTTGATCATTCTGCAGATGATATAGATGGTGATTCTATTGTTTATGAATTGTGTACTCCTTTTCATGGTGCTTCTGATGTTCTTCCTATACCTCAACCACCCAATCCGCCCCCCTATACTAATATAAATTGGTTGTCACCTTACGGATTAAATAATATGTTTGGTGGTGCTGACCCACTAGTTATAGATCCTGTAACAGGTTTATTGACCGGAACTCCTCAGAATATGGGAGTTTTTTTAGTGGGTGTTTGTTTAAATGAGTATAGAAATGGAATTCTAATTTCTTCAACACACCGTGATTTTCAACATATTGTAGGTACATGCGATAGGATGACTATCGCTGAATTTGATACTACTGGGTTGTCTTGTAATACTGATTTGATTTTTCCCTTTAATAATACAAGTCAAGTTGTTTCGGGTACATATAATTGGTTGTTTGATACTTTATTTGCAACTACTCAAGTTAATCCTACTTTTACTTTTCCAGATACCGGAATATATGATGTGACATTAGTAGCTGGAATAGGGTCTCCATGTATTGATACTTTTGCAGTTGAAATGAATGTAGAGATAGAAGCAATTGATCTTTCGGTTTTGCCACCTCAGATTGCATGCTTAGGGGATAGTATATGGATTGTAGCATCTGATGCATATAAAGGATTTTCTGATTCTACAAACTATACTTGGGCACCAGATTCACTCGTTTTATATGGACAAGGAACAGATAGTGTACTTGTTTTTGCCAATCAAACTACTCAGTTTTCTGTTTATGGAGTTAATAATTATGGATGTTCGGATAATGCTTCTGCAACATTGACCGTCCAACAGATAGATGCTTCATTTATCATTAATATACCCCCTTGTAATACATCGTTTAATGTGCAATTTCAAAATAATAGCACAAGTAATCCGCAAAATAATAATTATCAATGGCAATTTGATACACTCGGTTTTGGGACAGCTACGAATCCTACTTTTACTTTTCCAGATACAGGTTCTTATACAGTTACTTTAGTAGCAGGTGCAGGAGCCGTATGCCCGGATACTATTTCAATTCCATTTGATTTAACATTAACAGGTATAGAATTAGGGACAATACCTTCTCAGACGATATGTAATGGCGATTCTGTATGGTTAAAAGCAAATAATTTGTACAGTCAATTAGGTGCAACATCTTATACCTGGATTCCTTCAGCTTCCATTATTTTAGGTCAGGGAACGGATAGTGTATTATTAATTCCCAACAACTCAATACAAGTGCAGGTATTAGGTACAAATATCCATGGTTGCTCTGATTCAGTAAATCTTGATATTGATGTTGTAGTAGTAGAAGCTTTTTTTGATACAATAAACCTTCAATGTAATACAAGTCTTACAATTCCCTTTTTAAATACCTCCACAAATAATTTACCAGTATCAAACTATCAATGGCAATTTGATACACTTGGCTATGGAACAGCTACGAATCCTACTTTTACTTTTCCAGATACTGGTCTTTATAATATAAATCTAATTGCTGATTTTGAAGGGATTTGTCCCGACACTTTCAATATGAATGTTTACATCCCTTTACATGGGTTAGATTTAGATGTGGATGATGTTCAGGTAATTTGTAAGGAAGATACTGTATTACTAACAGTGGGGAATAGTCTTGATACTTATACCGATTATGTCAATTACCAATGGTATCCTGATGGAGCTATTATTTCAGGTCAGGGAACGGATAGTGCTTATGCTTTAATCGACACATTTACCAATTTTACCGTTATAGGAGTAAACTCACATGGTTGTATAGATACTGCATTGGCTCAAGGTACAATAATTAATATTTCACCACCACTTAATATTATTGCTTTACCTGACAGTGTTTTTGTGGGTGAGACAACACAATTAATATCTACTAATGATATTGATTATGTATATAATTGGATACCTGATACAACACTTAGTGATTATTATATTTTTAATCCTGAGGCAAAACCACGAATAACTACAGTATATTATCTAATAGTTACAAATGAATTTGGATGCAAAACTATAGATTCAGTAATTGTCAACATAAGAGAGCCGATTTGTGGTTTACCCATGGTTTTTGTTCCAAATGCTTTTACTCCTGACGGTGATGGTTACAATGATGTTTTAATGGTTAATGGAAATAATATTACTCAAGTTACAATATCTGTCTATAATCGTTGGGGTCAAAAGGTTTTTGAATCTAATGATCAAAATATTGGTTGGGATGGGAAGTTTAATGGAAATGATTTGCCACCTGATGTTTATGGTTATTATATGAAATGTACTTGTGATAATGGTAGTGACTTATTTGTCAAAGGTAATATTACATTGTTGAGATAAAATTTTCAAATAGTTGTGAAAATATATCATTTTTTTTGTCAGTTATACTGTTTTTTAATTTTGTTGCTATTACCTTTTAGTGTATCTGCAACACACATGGTAGGAGGGGAGATTAATTACAAATGTTTGGGGAATGACCAATACGAAATAATGGTTACTGTGTTTAGAGATTGTGATACAGGAGTCCCTTGGTTTGATAACCCTGCATCTATTGGTGTTTTTGATATCAATGATTCATTGATCTATGACCTTAGATTGACTTTGAGAAATAATGATACATTAGACTTGAATTTATTTGATCCTTGTTTGGTTGCCCCTCCCAATGTATGTATTCATACTACTACATATTTAGATACTGTTACATTGCCCTTTATAAGTGGTGGATATCAGGTCGTATATCAGCGATGTTGTCGAAATCAGGATATTGTTAATATTGTAGCACCAACAGCATCAGGGGCGACTTATATGTCATATATTTCTGAGGAAGCTCTCCTAGGTTGTAATAATAGTGCAAGATTTATTGAATGGCCTCCAGTTTATATATGTGCGGGTGTTCCCATAGTGTATGACCATTCAGCTGTTGACCTTGATGGTGATTCAGTTGTATATGAATTATGTACTCCATTTACAGGTGCTTCTCCTAGCCAATCGATGCCACAACCGCCCAATAATCCTCCTTATAACCCAGTAACTTGGCTTTCGCCATATAATGTTAATAATATGTTGGGAGGGCCAGATTCTTTAATTATTGATTCGAATACAGGAATGTTAACTGGTACTCCTGATAATATTGGTGTTTTTGTAGTAGGTGTTTGTGCAAAAGAATATAGAAATGGGATATTGATTTCTACTACAAGAAGAGATTTTCAATATGTTGTTGGAGTATGTGGTAAGTTGTCATCATC
This sequence comes from Saprospiraceae bacterium, assembly GCA_022448945.1. Classification (GTDB taxonomy): domain Bacteria; phylum Bacteroidota; class Bacteroidia; order Chitinophagales; family Saprospiraceae; genus Aureispira. Next base: position 143,050 of record JAKVCV010000012.1, on the reverse strand, counting down.
TGCTTTTTTTGCACCTGATATTCAATGTGATAATTCATTGATTGTTAGTTTTCAAAACACAAGTACAACTTTGGGAACTGGATTTTTATGGTCTTTTGGTGATAGTACAACTAATACGACTTCTACTTACCCAAATCCTACTTATATTTATCCCGATACTGGTTATTATACTGTGACCTTAATCGCTGATCCAGGTACATTATGTGCTGATACGTCAACCCAGCAAATATATCTTCAGTATGAATCTATTAGTGTTGATTTTGACATTACAACTGCTAGCTGTACGGATTCATTTTTTTTGGATATTATAGATTTATCAATAGATTCTATAAGTACTATTACTGAATGGCAATGGGATTTTGGCAATGGCGATATAGATACAATACCTTTCCCATCAACTGTATACACTAGTTCAGGTACTTATACTATTAATTTAACTGTAATTGCTGCCAATGGATGTGAGGCTGATTTTTCCGATACCCTTAATCTTGATTTACCTACTATTTTTAGTGCTGATACGATTGGGATTTGTTATGGTGATACATCTGTTATGCTAAACCCTGGTGCGAATCCAAGTCATCTATATCAGTGGTCGCCCTCTGTAAGCCTTAGTAATGATACAATTGCAAGTCCTATTGCGTTTCCTTCTGGAAATACAATTTATAATGTTACAGTTATAGTCCCGAATGGTGTAGATACTTGTGTACTTGAAAGAAGTATTAATGTTGTGTTTTCTCCTCCAGTAACTTTAGACCTTATATCCGATACTTCAACTTGTAAGGATACAATTCTTATTCGTGTAAATAGTAATGCAGAACTTATTGAATGGTCTCTTGATCCTAGTTTTAGTACAGTATTATTTACAGGGGATAGTGCTTCTATTACTGTAGTAGGTGCTCTGAGGTATTTTGTACGTGCAAGTAATAATCTTGGTTGCTCAGTATTGGATTCTATAGATGTTATTAAAAAAACAGTGCCGATTATAGTAGATTGGTCATATGATGTTCTTAGCTGTGATACTGGATATATTGTTCAGTTTACTGATTTGACAAATGATTCATCAGGTGGTGCATTATTAACCTGGGAATGGCAATTTGGTGATGGGATGATTAGTCAACAGCAAAATCCAGTACATGCTTACAATACTAGTGGCACGTATTATCCTTCTTTAGTTGTAACAACAATTGATGGCTGTACAGGTAATGTTTCGAAAATCATTAATGTTTTGAAACCTGAATTAACTAATGGAGATACAGTTGGAATATGTCAGGGATTTAATTCTGTAGAGTTAAATCCAGATGGGAATCCATCACTACAATATCAATGGTCTCCTGGTGGTACTTTGAGTGATAGTAATGCTGTTAGCCCAATTGCAAACCCTATTATTCCTACCACTTACACTGTAACCATTACTGCTGTAAATGGAACAGACACATGTGTTTCGATAGAACAAGTACATGTTAATTTTCCACCTTTATTTTCTGTTTCAGCACCTCCATTGACCGTTTATTGTGGTTCTACTGTAGAACTTTTAGCTACCAGTTCGGTTGCTGTGACTTATGAGTGGTCTGGTGATCCTAGTTTTAATACTATTATAGGAACGGGTAATCCATTTATGGCTACGCCTATTACATTTCCCTATGCTGGTTATTATGTAAGAGCCACTGATCCATACGGCTGCACAGCAACTGATTTTGCACTTGTACAACAAAATCCTGTTCCCGTAACAGTCAATTTTTCATATTATTCTATAGGATGTTCAGATACCATAGCCATTCAGTTTACGGATCTAACAACAGATACTTTAAATAGTCCTATTGAAAGTTGGTTATGGTCTACCTCAGATGGCCAGATATCTACTTTACAACATCCCGTTTTTGTGTTTTCCCAAACCCAGTTAACAACAGTTACTTTATTTGTAACCCTTGCCAATGGGTGTACTGGTAGTATAGATCAAGTGCTTAATCTTAATATTGCTTCAATTACTAATGATTCAATATTAGTTATGTGTAACGGAGATACATCTATACAGATTAATGCAGGTGGGAATCCATCATTAACATATAAATGGACCCCTTCAAGTTATTTAAGTAATGATTCAATTGCAAATCCTATTGCAATTCCACCTTCATCACCTTTTACATATTCTGTAACTATTACAGGATATAGTGTTATTGATACATGTACAGCAATACACGATATAACTATAATTCAGCCACCGCCGATTATTATTGAAGTACCTAAAGATACCATTGTATGTAGTGGTATTTATTATTTACAGTCCAATATTATTAATGCTGTTCAAATTGATTGGTCATTTAGCCCTACATTTAATCCAATAGCAATTTCAAATTTAACCAATTTTTATCTTGGAGTGCCATCTCCACCATATGATATGTTTTTGTATGTTAGGGCTACGGATGCCTATGGTTGTATTGCTGAAGATACTGCAAAAATATTGCGTAGAAATATTCCAATACCAGCAAATTTCATTTCTAGTATTAATACTTGTGATGATACATTAGATGTCTCTTTTTATAATAATACTATTTTACCTCCCGGTTTTTTGGCTTCGGGATATAGTTGGAATTTTGGTAATGGAGAAACTGCAAATACAATTAATGGTAATGCACAATATTTAAGTGGTTCTACACAGATTGTAAGCTTGACAGTAACAACTACGAATGGTTGTACAGGAAATTATACAGATACCCTTAATTATCATTTGCCTACCATTAATTCAGATGATAGTGTTGGTCTTTGTGGTCTCGATTCTATTATGTTAAATATTGGTGGTAATCCTTCATTAATATATCAATGGTCTCCTTCTATTGGGCTAAATGATCCAAATATTGCAAGTCCGATTGCAAGTCCTATGATAACAACTAATTATACAGTAACAGTAACAGCCTTTAACAATCCTGATACTTGTGTTCTTGTACATAATATTTTAGTGGGAACCGATAGTTTTATATTTGAAGCGATGTCTGATACTGTAATTTGCTTGAATCAGATTCCATTATTTGTAAATGCTCCTACTTCGGCTTTTGTTGAATGGTCTTTGGATAGAGATTTTTATCTTATAATTGGCCAAGGTGATACACTTATTACTAATGTAAATGACAGTAGGTGGTTTTATGTTAGAGGGTATAATAACTTTGGTTGCGAGGCGATTGATTCTGTCTATATTCAATATTTAGGTAATGATTTTACTGTAGATTTTACAATGACACCTACAAATTGTGGTGATTCTATACTAATCGATTTTCAGGATGTTTCTGGTATTTCTAATATTATTAATTGGAACTGGGATTTTGGTAATGGACAAACTTCAAACTTGCAGAACCCCAGTAGCATTTATTATTCTGATTCTACTTATAATATTAATTTGCAAGTAGAATTAGCAGGAAATTGTTTTGGGTTTGGTCAAAAACAGTTAACAACACAAATTCCTTTCTTGTCAGTACCTAATAATGTAGTTATTTGTCAGAACGATTCAATTCCATTAGTTATACAGACTAATCCTAATCTAATTTTTGATTGGTCACCAGGAATAGGACTTTCAGATTCTACAATTGCAAATCCTATTGCTTTTCCTTTGTCAACTACAACATATAAGGTGCGTGTTTATAGCTACAATGATTTAAATGGGATTATTGATACTTGTTGGCTCGAAGACAGTATTAAGTTAATTGTTAATCAAGCTCCTATAGTTCAAATTCAAGGTGATTCACTAATTTGTGATTCACTTGTTGAAATATCTGCAATCAGTTCTTATTTGGTGTCATATGAATGGGCAATGGCAAGTGATTTTCAAACTATTATAGATCAAGATTCTATCTTAGTATTATATATGCTCAATAATTCTTCACGTTTCTTTGTAAGAGCTCAGGATTCTTTAGGATGTGTAGGTACAGATTCAATACTAATTTTTAATAGGATGGTAAATATATCGCTTATGCCGAGTTATGTTTCCTGTGATAGTCAGGCAATAGAAGTATTCGTAAATAATCATAACCCTATAGATACGCTAAATTATATTTGGTCTCCGTCATCTGCAATTCTTTCGGGACAGGGAACAGATTCAGTTTTGATCGATCCTTTAACGTTAACACCAATTACAGTAATGGGAGAGAATCAATTTGGTTGTGTTGATTCTTTTATTACAACTGTTAGTATTCCACCACCTTTGGATCTAACTATTCCCTCTGATACCATTATTTGTATATCAAGTTTAATATTAACAGTAAGTAGTACTCAACCTGTAGCTCAGTACAATTGGGCATCAGATTCGAACTTTAACACAATTTTGGGTCAAAATGCAAGCCTGCAAGCCAACTTTGTTAATAACCATAACGTTTATTATATACAAATAGAGGATAATTATGGATGTACCATGATGGATTCAGTAATCATTGGGTATTATCCTGCTGATATTTTGATAGATTCAACATCAGTAATTTGTCAGGGACATCCCGTTCAATTAATAGTAAGAAATTTGAATGCTCAAGATACTTTGTCTTTTGAATGGGCACCTAATTCGGATATTGTTTCAGGTTATGGAACCGATACAGTTGTTGTTGCGCCAGTTACAAGTACAATATATTATGTAACTGCTCAAAATCAATTTGGGTGTGTTGCCAATGATCAGACATTAGTAGATGTTTCTAATAATAATCCCGCACTCCTGATTTATGCTTCTCAGGACACAATTTTTATGGGAATGAATACTCAATTGTTTGCAACACAACAAATTGATTATGTTTATAATTGGGAATCAGATCTTACTTTAAGCGCTGATAGTATATATAATCCAATGGCTTCACCAGTAGTATCAACCACTTATTATTTGACTGTTACTGATGCATTTGGTTGTTTGGCTATGGATTCTATCATAATCTATGTGAATGAACCAATATGTGATGAACCTAATATTTATATTCCAAATGCTTTTACTCCTGATGCTGATGGTCATAATGATGTTATATTTGTACATGGAGCTATAATTACTGAACTTTATTTTGTAGTTTATAACCGCTGGGGTGAACAGGTCTTTGAAACAAACGTAATCAATAAAGGTTGGGATGGTACTTTTAATGGTAAAGCCTGTTCGCCAGATGTTTATGGTTATTATATGAAGTGTCGATGTTTAGATGGCAATGAATTAACTAAAAAAGGAAATATCACTTTATTGCGATAATTTAGACAATAGGTTTATTTAATAATAAAAATATATTAATTTTATTGTCAATAGAGCATGGAACGACATTTGAAAAGTTATACAAATTATGAAGAAAATTTATTTATTTTGTTTCGTATTCTTATTTAGTCTGAGTCTTTCAGCACAGGATATTCATTGGTCACAGTTTGATTATGCACCACTTAATCTAAATGCAGCCCATACTGGCTTGTTTAGTGGTGATTTTCGTGTTGTTGGAAATTATCGTAGCCAATGGTTTGATGTTCCCGTTTCATACAGAACAATTTCCTTGACTTTTGATGCACATTTATTACCCTATAAATTGGAAAATGATGTTTGGGGAGCCGGGATTACATTCAATCATGATCAGGCAGGAGATGGGCAATTGGCAGCTCTTCATATATTGGCATCTACTGCTTATACCAAACGTATAACGAAGCATTTTTTTATTGGTGCAGGAGTCCAATTAGGATTTAATAACAGAAGATATAATCTTGAAAAACTAACCTTTAATGATCAGTTCAATGGTGATGTTTATGACCCCAATTTAATTTCGTTTGATCAAACGAAATTTGCTGGTAATACTAATATTAGTTATTTTGATATTAATACAGGACTCAATTTTCGGTATCAGTCAAGTGAACGTTTATGGATCAATCTAGGAGGAGGAGTTTTCCATCTTACACAACCTAATATGTCATTTTTGGGGGTTGAAGGAGTTTTATTACCTATTAGATGGAATATTATGGCAAATGCATCTGTTTCTATTTCAGAACGTATTGATATAATGCCTGTATTCATTTTTCAGCGACAATTAGAATATCAGGAAATTGTTTATGGGGGATCTGTAAGATACCATTTTAATTTAAATCCTGGGCGTGAAACTTCTGCTGAACTGGGGATATTACACAGGTGGGATGATGCAATAATAGCCCGAATAGGTTTTGCATATCAAAATTGGCATGTAGGTTTGAGTTACGATATAAATGTCTCAGGGTTTCAGACGGCCACTAGAAGTAACGGAGGTTACGAATTATCAATAATACATATTTGGTCTAAGGTTCCGGACTTGGGAACCATTAAAACTTGTCCTATATTTTGATACATAAGTTTAGGATAAAAAACAAAAATTGAAGTAGTAGTCTGAGCTACTAATTCCATTATCATAAAGAAGATTTGCTACATGAAAAAGTACCCAGGAATAAAGAAATATATTGTAATTTTATTAGCTGTACTGTTTTTGATTCCCTCTTTCAATTTGCAGTCTCAAAGTTTAAAAGCCTATGAAAAGGCAGGTGATGATGCTTTTCAAAAGAAAGAATATTATAATGCTGTTCATTATTATGATATAGTTCTTAAGTCAAAAAAAACAACACGTCTTTATTACAAATATGCTGAATCCTGTCGACTTTCTCATGCCTATCAAGCTGCAGAAACGGCTTATCAAAAAGTTGTTGAAAGTAGGGAAAAAAGGCGATTTCCAATGGTAGAGTTTTATTATGGAATTACTTTAAAACATAATGCTAAATACCTTGAAGCAAAACGTGCTTTTCAATATTTTCTCAAAAGATATAGAAGAGATAATTTTTATAAAGCTAAAGCGAATCAAGAATTATTATCCTGTGATTTTGCCAGGCAACTTGTTAATAAACCTATTCCTGAAGAAGAATTAGAGATTGTTCATCTTAACGAAAATGTAAATACTCAGTATTCTGATTTTGGAGCCCATGAGGTTGCTGGAAAGTTATATTATTCTTCTTTGCGTTTTGATCGCGAGCGAGAAAAAGGGGAGAAGAAAGAAAAAGATTTACATAAGCGAATTATTTCCAGATTATTATCTACAACTAATTATCATAAGGAGAAAGGCAAGCAAATAGAAAATTTAGATATTCCACATCAGCATTCTGCCAATTCTACGCTTAGTCATGATGGTAAAAGGTTATATTTTACACGTTGTTCTGGAAAAAGTAGCGATAGTTTAAGATGTGAACTATATTATAGCGATTTTCTAGAAAGTGGTAAATGGTCAAAAGCAGTCCGATTACCTAATCCAATTAATTCTAATACCTCAACTACAACGCACCCTAATTTGGAATGGCATAGTGATTCTGAATCTGAATGGTTGTATTTTACTTCAAATCGTTCAGGAGGACAGGGTGGCATGGATATATGGCGTGTAGAATTGAAAGAGGATCTTATGGAATGTGTTCCATATAATTTAGGACCTGTTATTAATTCAAAGGACGCAGAGGGGACACCCTTTTATGATTCCAAAACTAATCGTTTGTATTTTGCTTCCAGATGGCACTTTGGACTAGGAGGATATGATATTTTTTATAGTGAACAAGATGACGAGGGTAATTGGTCAGCACCTGTTAATATGGGAATTCCTTTTAATAGTGCCGCTAATGATTTGTATTTTGTCATAAATATAGATGATACAACAGGATATATTGCAAGTAACAGAGAAGGGTCTCGCTCGTTAACAGAAGAATCTTGTTGTAATGATATTTATCGTTATACATATNTAAAAAACGCCCCTNCTTTAGTTATTGACACGCCTGACATTGTAGAAGTTCCTNNTTGACACGCCTGACATTGTAGAAGTAATTTATGATACAACTGTAGTTGTTCAAAAGCTTGACGAACTTTTACCCATATGTTTATATTTCCATAACGATGAACCTGATTCTAATGTTACCTTGAAATTCACAACTACTCCATATGAAAAGAGTTATGCATATTATATGAGTTTAGTAGAATTGTATAAAAATCAGTATTCTTCACAGTTTAATTCCGAAAGGGCTGAAATTGAAAAAGGGTTGGTACAAGAGTTCTTTGATGATCGAGTAAAAGGGGAGTACGAAAGAATGCAGAAATTTTTTGAAGAACTACTTGTCGTTTTATCGAAAAAAGTAAAACTGAAGGTTTTCATCAAGGGCTATACTAGTTCTAGGGCTAAAAATAATTATAATCTTGCGTTGGCTCATAGGAGAGTTTCAAGTTTGCGAAATTTTTTGTTGAGTTATAAAAATGGATCTTTTAAACCATATCTTCAAAACAATCAATTGATAATAGAAGAGTTAATGTTTGGTGAAACGCTAGTACCAAAGTCTGTAGCAGATAGTTTTAATGATCCCAGGAATTCTATATATAGTGTAGCTGCATCTAGAGAAAGAAAAGCAGAGATTTCATATCTAATAAGACAGAAATAATATTCTAGATCTTTTATGTTAAAATAATACAATATGGTTTTTTATATAAGTTTTTTCCAGTCTATTCTTATGTTAAATCCCAAATTATAATTCAAAATCTCCTTAGTTTCTTAAATTAATGATAAACCAATCGAAGAAATTCATGAAATAATATGATTATAAGTCATTTTTGTGTTAAATCAAGGTAGATTTCTATCTAATTTCTATTTTCTTACTCTTTCAAATTTGTTAGAACCGTAAAAAACGGTATTTTTACTCAAATTTAATAGTCAAGGGTATTTATTAAGTAAAAAAAAACTAAATTTTATGATTTTTATCGCCACTAAAAAAAGGTTTTATTATTCATTTGCAAGTCTAATTCTAGTTTTTTCATTATCAATTCAACAAGGTTTTGCACAACCTGTAAGTTCATTTCCATATTTCTATGATTTTGAAAATGAAAATACTGGTCCTGTTGGATGCAATCCTTCTTATACGATGGTTCAAACAGGATGGTTAAATGCATCTGGAGATGATATGGATTGGACAAATGATGTTAATGGAACAGGCTCTAGTAATACTGGTCCAAATCTTGATCATACTCCAAACGGGACATTTTATATGTATTTGGAAACTTCATGTTCTGCAATTAGAACAGCAAATTTAGAAACCCCTACTTTTGATTTCTCATCAGCTCCAGCTCCGCAAGTATCATTCTGGTATCATATGTATGGGGCTTCAATGGGTTCCTTGTTTTTTGAAGTTAGTACAAATGGTGGCAGTAGTTGGACTACCTTATGGTCTAGGACTGGACAACAACATAACAGTAGTAGTGATCCATGGTTGCAAGCCTCAGTAAATACAGCTGCTTATGGTGGTCAAGCTAGTGTAAAGTTTAGATTTAGAGGTGTCTCAACAACTAACTTTACAGGTGATATGGCTATTGATGATTTCTTAGTTGAAAATATCATACCTGATAATGCAGGTATATCAGCCATGATATCTCCTGTTCTAGGTTCAATTGCTGGTTCATATCCAGTAGATGTTACTTTAGAGAATTTTGGTTCTAATGCTATAGATACTGTTAATATTGAGTGGGAAATAAATGGTGCAGCGCAACCATCAGTTCTTTATACAGGTCCTAGTTTAGCAGCATATAGCAATACATCAGTAAATTTATCTGCTAGTAATGCTTTTCCTTCGGGCTTGACAAACTTGAAGTTCTGGACAAGTAATCCTAATAATGTTGCTGATACTGATAATGGGAACGATACTTTAAGTACTTTCTTTTGCACAGGTTTAGCAGGAAATTACACAGTTGGAACCCCTACTTCTGATTTTCCAACATTTACAGATGCCTTAAGCGCATTATTTGGATGTGGTGTTGGAGGGCCTGTTACTATGGAGGTTCAACCAGGGACATATGGTACTTTATCTATAGATCAACCGATTCCAAATATCAGTTCTACAAATACTGTAACTTGGGATGGATCTAGCCAAGCAGCAGTTATTTCTGTAGCTTCAGATGCAGCTGTTAAAATTGATGGAGTAAGTCATATTACTATACAAGATTTTACAATTTCAAATAGTTCAACTACTACTGGTTGGGGTATTTTATTGACTAATTCCGCCAATTATAATAGTATATTGAATAATCGTATACAAATGGCTTCCACTTCTTCTTTTAATACTGGAGGGATTGTAGCATCAGGTTCTACAACTTCTGTTTCAACAAGTGGAGATAATGCTAATTATACTCTTGTTGAGGGGAATGAAATTACGGGTGCTGATAGGGGAATTTCTTTTTACGGAACTTCAACAGTTACACAGTATAATAGTGGTAATGTTATCAGAAATAATAATATTTCTGATGCTGACAATTATGGGATATATGCATTTTATCAGGATTCTATAGAAATTTCAGGAAATTATATTCATGAGTTCCCAAGTACATTTCATTATGGTGTGTACGTTTATTATATAATGAATTTTGATCTTATTGGGAATGATATCAGATCGGAGGATTATGGTATGTATATAGGTCGTGCAAATTCACAAACAGTACCTACACGTCGCGGAATTGTTGCTAATAATATGGTTCAATCAAGTTCAGATAGGGGAGTTTATCTTTACTTTCCTAGAAGCATGGATTTGTTCCATAATACCGTAGTTTCTGCTGCTTCGGCTGTAGTAATTTCTAGTTTTGACAATACTTTAGATATAAAAAATAATATTTTTGTCAGCACAAGTTCATCGAATTTTGCATTTGAATCTTTCTCATCTGGTACATTAATGGGAATGGATTATAATGTATTTTATAAAGATCCATCTAATCCAAATTTGATTGATTTTGGAGGAACATATACGGATCTTGCAGATTGGCAAACTAATGGTACATATGGTTATGACCAGAATTCATTAGAAGGAATGCCTGCATTCTATAGCTCAACTGATTTGCATGTAGATGGTGCTTTTTTAAATGATAAAGGTGTTTTAACTTCTAGTGTCACTACTGATATAGACGGTGAAGTTCGACCAGCTGCTGGAGCCGTTTCTGTAGATATTGGTGCTGATGAATTTACTCCACCATATAATGATGCTGGGGTTCTTGATTTAGCAAGTCCCAGTCTTCCTATTACAGGAGGCTTTTCTAGTGTAGAGATAAGTATTAAAAATTATGGTATTGATGACTTATCTTCCTTCTCTGTAGAGTGGGAAATTAATGGCTTGGCTCAATCACCAGTACCATATACTGGTGTGCCTGTAGCAACAGGTGCTAATACTACTATGATTTTAGCAAATATTAATTTTCCTGTTAATACAACCAGTTTGAGTTTTTGGACAACTATGCCAAATGGTGTTCCAGATGAACGCACTTCAAACGATACATTAACAATTGATATTTGTCCTGGTCTTGCAGGGACTTATACTGTTGGTCATACATCTTCAGATTTTCCAACATTTTCTGATGCAATAGATGCATTGATGAGTTGTGGAGTTTCTGCCGCTGTTAATATGGAAGTTCAGCCTGGTACTTACTCGGGGCCTTTGGTCTTTAATGAAATTCCTGGATCTTCATCTTTGAATACTGTAACATTTGATGGGATGGATCCTTCTTCCGTTACAATTACTCATGATGGGTTTAATACTGCATCTACAGTCTCTCTAGATGGCGTAGATTATCTGACACTTAAAAATTTGACAATTGAAAACACAGGTGTTTCAAATGCTTTTGGTGTTTTATTTACGAATGCTGCAAATCATAACACTATAGAAAATAATAATATTATGGTTCCAGTATCTCCTACCTTAACTAACGTTGTAGGTGTCTTGGCTTCCGCAAATAATTCTTCAAGCGTAGGAGGGTCTACAGAAGGAGATAATGCAAACTGGAATTTGGTTAAAGGAAATGATATCATGGGTGGCGTTTCTGCTGTTATTTTTGAAGGAGGTGTCAGTAATTTAGAAAATACTGGTAATCAGATTGTCGATAATAATATTCATGATGCTTATTCATATGGAATATATGCAGATGAACAAGATAGTTTTGTCATTAGTGGAAATACTATTTATGATATTACAGCAACAACTAGTGATGCTATGATGCTTTATGACATACATAATTTTTCAATTTTAGCTAATGATGTTACTTCAAAAGATTATGGTATTGCAATTTTTGGAGGTTTTACAACAGGTGATCAGGTAAGTAACGGTTTGATTGCAAATAATATGGTAGCCTGTGCACTTAGTGGAGAAGCATTTTATATGAGGGATGCAAATGTTATGTATATTTATCATAATACTTTTAGTGGCATGCCTGCCTGTTATTTAGATAATCATGCAAATATTGATTTACGTAATAATATTTTGTCTACAGCGAATAGTTACTGTTTTTATACCCTCGACCCTGTAAGTATGTCTGCAATGGATAATAATTTATTTCATATTACCAGTCCAGTTGGTATTGCTGTTAGATTTGGCACGACCAATTATGCTACTCTTGCAGATTGGCAGACTAATGGACCTGCTGGTTATGATGCTAATTCGGTTACTGGATCACCAAACTTTATTAATGGATTACACATAGGAGGTTCACTACCTGTTGATACTGCTGAAGCAGGAATAACAATACCTATTTTGACTGATATTGATGGTGATGTAAGACCATTAGGTGCTAAACCTGATATAGGGGCTGATGAACATATTGTTATTGCTTCTGATGTTATGGTTGTTGATCTTGTTTCACCAACGGGTTGTGGCAATACTGCGCAAGATATTATAGTATCAATTGCTAATGTAGGATCAAATTTGTTGATTGGTGTGCCTTTAACTGTAAATGTTACTGGTGCTTTAACTGCTAACTTTAATACTAATTTACCTTTAATCGTATCTGGAATTACTACTAACGTAAATATGGGTACAATTAATACTGCTGCAGGGGGTCAATATGATTTTGAAATCATTCTTAGTCTTGGTAATGACATGAATCGATCAAATGATACTTTAAGAGTAAGTTTAAATATTCCACCGAGTAATCAAGTTGCACTTTCCATGTCAGGGGATTCTATAGTATGTTATGGTAATACTGCAACGATTGGTGCAAATGCTAGTTATTCACCAGCAACAGTACATTGGTACGATGCTGCATCTGGGGGCAACTTTTTATATGCAGGTACAGCGTACACAACTAATGCTATAACTAACACCACTACTTTTTATGCTGAAGTACAGGGATGTTCTTCACCAAGGGCAATGATTACAGTTGAGGTTGATACAATTGGCATCAATTTAGATCTTGGTCCTGATATGACTATTTGTGGTAATCAGACAACCGAGATTATACCTAATGTCACACTTTCTTCACAGGGATCAATTATTTGGTCCGATGGTTCACAAAGTTCAATTTTTGAAGTATTGAATACAGGGGATTATTCAGCTACGGTTACTAGTACAAGTGGTTGTATTGATTCTGATACAATTACAATAAGTTCTTCACCTGCTCCTTCTATTACAAGTGTTCAATCAGATGTTACATGTGGTGGTTATGCAGATGGTTCTGTGGATTTAACTATAACAGGTGGTAGTGGACCTTATTCTTATCTATGGAGCAACTCTGCAACAACAGAAGATTTAGATTCAATTCCAGGTGGGAATTATAATGTAACTGTTATAGATAATGGCACTGCATCAAACTGTGAGTATGTACAAACTTTTACTATTGATGAACCATTGAGTATTACAGCCAATATTGATGTTATTGGGTATCCATGTAATTTAAATGATGGATCAATGGATATTACTGTTTCTGGTGGCTCTGGACTACTTTCTTATCTATGGTCAAATGGAGAAACGACTCAAAATGTATCAAACCTTTCTGCAGGCCCTCATTCAGTAACTATAACTGATACTTTAGGATGTACTATTGATGTGAGTGGTAATGTTCCTTCTGTAACGCCAATTGTTATTACTGTAGACACAATTTATAATGAAATTCTAGCTCTAGCGGGAGGTATTAATATAACTGCAACTGGAGGCACTGGAACATTGCAGTATTTTTGGAATACGGGTGCTACAACAGATGATATAACAGGTTTAACAGCAGGTTCATATTCTGTTACTGTAACCGATTTGTCTACTGGTTGTCAACAGATAAGTAGTAATATTATTGTAGTATATCAGATTCCAGACTTTGTTAATGATATACAATCTTTGAATGCTTTTGAATTATTCCCTAACCCTACTACAGGTCAGGTATGGGTAAATATGACACTTTCAGAGATGACAAGTGTTCAACTTGATATTTTGAATATTACTGGACAGGTTGTGCAATCTTTTGCTACTCAGGAAGCAATTGAACAAAATTATTCCATAGATATGGGTGAGTATCCTTCCGGAGTATACCTTGCTAGATTTGTTATTGGTACAGAAGTATTGACAACAAAAATAATTCTGGAGTAAAGATATATAACAACTGTCATAAAGATTATATAGAGGAGGGATGCTTTGCTGCATCTCTCTTTTTTTTAAACTTGTTTTTCTAAAATTGGTTTTAATTAAGAAATAAAAATGATAAAAACTAAAGATTTACATTTTCATTATTCTTCTGAACAGCAATTTTGTTTTCCAGATATAAGTTGTGAACAGGGTTCACATTGGTTAGTACTTGGTCAGTCAGGTTGCGGTAAGACGACACTTTTGCATCTTCTTGGAGGCTTGTTAAGGCCTCAAGGTGGTCAGATCATTATACAAGACAAAAAAATATTAAATCTAAATGAAGAAGAACTTGATCATTTCAGAGGGAAGTATATCGGAGTTGTTTTTCAACAGCCTCATTTAATAAAGGCATTATCGGTAGAAGAAAATTTGTTAACAGCACAATATCTTTCTGGAGTCAACCAGGATAAATCTAAAGTAATAGAATTGCTTAAAAAACTTAATATTGAACATAAATTAAAATCCAAACCTCAAAATTTAAGTCAAGGTGAACAACAACGAGTTTCTATTGCCCGTGCTTTAATTAATGATCCGGTTTTGATTTTAGCGGATGAGCCTACATCTAGTTTAGATGATAAAAATTGTAGGGAAGTAGTCGAGTTACTTTTACAACAAAGTAAAGATTCCAATTCTACATTACTTATAGTTACTCATGATGCCCGATTAAAAGATCTTTTTGAGAATCAGATCTTATTGGAAGAATTATCAGCTGTTGGCTAATAAAGCCTTAACAATAGAATTAAAAAATCAGATTAAAGACTTTCTTACTGTCCAATATTGTTCACTATTCGTACTATATTGAATCCACTTATATAGAACTAGAATGTTTTACCTTTTTTATTGCTAATAAGATCTCTCTAAAAACAAATTTTTGTCCTCGTTCGCTGAGATGACCATGGTCTATAAAATTATCATAATTTAAGACAAAATCTTTATACCGAATTTGATTAAAATCTAATATCAATTCATTCTCTGAAAAAATTGAATTAGTAATCTTCCTAAACTCTTGATATTTTTCTTTTTGAAATTCAAAAACAGTTTCTGGAATAGGTGTATGATAGGCATATATGTTAATCTTTCTTTCTCGAAGGGAATTTACTAGATCACTCAATTCATTTATAGCTATTGAATCAAATGAGATTTGTCTTATATCATGCTTTTTAATTTTTTCAGGAATTATTTCAGAAGCTTTGGTTTGCCATTTTTTTCTTAGATTAAAATTATTATACCCAAAATTGTTATAGTTGTTTTTGGGGTATTTAGATGGGTAAAATTCATTTTCTCTAATAAACTCGACCAAATAGGCCTTAAAAAGGTCCATTGATCCTAAAGCAGAAAAATAACTTAAGGCATTAGGAGAACTAGAATTTTTCATGCCGTGGTCTTTAATTATATAAGGATCTAAGCAAATTATAACGTTTTTTATTTTGTCTCCTTTATCTAAAGCAATATTAGCAAAGAATGCCATATCAGATATATTATGAGCCATAACAGAACCATTATATATTTTTTCTTCAGGATATTCTTTTGTATTTATATTAGCAGAAAGTGAAGGTCCTAAAAGAATACTACTAAAATTTTGGGGAACATATTTATACATCATTAGTGTTTTGGATTTATGTTCATTATGAAAAACCCTTATACTTTTAGTATTTCTGTTTCCAAATATCCCATATATATCTAATTTAAAATTAAATAAACCAATTAGTACTAAGCTAAAAGTAGTAAGGAATATGGTATTTCTTAAAAAATTTTTTGAAGTCATAGATTAAAAGTCAAAGTATAAAAATTCACTCGAACCATCAGAATTAAGTTGAATAAATCCTAATACAATTAAACAAATCAATAAAATAAGGTTTTGATATGTTGGCTTAAATCTATCAAGCCTAATATTAGTATTTTTAGTAAATAAAATCAGAACACCTAGAATGATAATAGGAAGACTGAATATATTTGTAAAAACATTTATTTGAGTACCATTAAATGAAAACATTGCTTTTAGCATATTCCATGCATCTTCAAAGCTAATTGCTCTAAAAAACACCCATGTTATATGAACAAATAAAAATGTAATAAACCATGCTAATATATTGGGGAAAGATAAGCCATGTTTTTTCCATGTCCTATGTGCAATTAGAGCAGCACCATGTAAAAAACCCCACATAACAAATGTCCATCCTGCGCCATGCCAAAGTCCACCAATTAGGAAAGTAAGCATCAAATTCCTTAGTGTATTAAATTCGCCTTTTCGATTCCCACCTAAAGGTATATAAATATAATCTCTTAAAAAGCGGCTTAAGGTCATATGCCATCGTCTCCAAAAATCCTGTATATCAAAGGCTTTATATGGTGAATTGAAATTTTGAGCAATTTTAATATTGAATAATAAAGCTGCACCAATTGCCATATCAGAATAACCCGAAAAATCGAAATACAACTGGAATGTATATGAAGAAGACGTTAGCCAAGCATCCATAGTACTTAATGTATCAACACTTGAATAACCTTTATTGGCAATAACGGCAAAGGTATCGGCTATAAGTACTTTTTTACAAAGCCCCATGAAAAACATATAAAGCCCTTTTACAGTATTATCATAATTAAATTTCGTATTCTCTGATAAAGAAAATTGAGGCATCATTTCTTTGTGATGCACTATTGGTCCAGCTATAAGTTGTGGAAAAAAACTAACGAATAAACCATAATAAAAGAAGTTGTATTCTTTAGTTAGTCCTTTATAACTATCAGATAGATATGCAATTTGTTGAAACGTAAAGAAACTGATTGCAAGCGGAAGTATAATATTATATGTTGGAAATTGATTGTCAAAAAATAGATTTAAGTTATCAATAAAAAAGTTTGTGTATTTAAAAAAACAAAGTAGAGATACGTTAAAAACTACACCGAATATTAAAAATCGTTTTTTGACCCTTTTTTCTTCTAACTTACTCATTTTATTGCCTAAAAGAAAATTGACAATCATCGAAAATAGAATAAGGGGCAAGTAAATAGGATTCCACCAAGCGTAAAAAAACAGACTAGATATGAATAGCCAAGTTTTTGCAATGATTACTTTTTTCAACCTTGTCAAGGAAAAATAAACAACCCAAACGATAGGTAAGAATGCTAATATAAACAGGAATGAATTAAATAACATAAATAAAAAAATCTATTTATAGGGAAAAATTATTAATGAGTTTCATTATATGTTATGGACACATAACTATAGGGTTATTGTAAAATGCTATGTTTTTTGGTATAGACTATCTAAATCAGATATATTTATAGATTTGAATATAGAAATAATCATTGCAAAATGGCATATATAATTATTTGTAATACAGTTTTAATTTGCTATTAACTACCTCAATAATATGTTTTTTTTTTTTAATTCTGACAATAGTTACCGTTTTTTTATATTTCGACAATATTGATATTTATATAGAATTTGTAAAAGAGTTATGGGTAGCTTATTTCTTAAATACTGAATTATTTAATTGAATTTCCTTTTTATGTTATAATAGGATATTATTTTTTATAAATCTTTAATAAAGAAATAGATTAATTTTCATCGTATTTATAAACTTTAAAGGTATTATATTGCGCATGTATTTATCACTTACTCTGTTTGAATTAGTATTAGTGCATTTATGTAGAATACTAGTTGTTGGATAAAAAATATTATATGAAGCAGAAATTCATATTCAGTTGTGTCTTTGTTTTTTTTGGAATAGTATTATTCGCTCAAAAACGTGTAACCCTTAGTGGCTTTGTTAAAGATGCCAATACTGGTGAAGATCTTATATATGCTAATGTTTATAATAAAAATAACACACTTGACGGTGTAACTTCTAATATATATGGTTTTTATTCATTGTCATTATTGCCTGGTAATTATACTATTATAACAAGTTATATTGGTTATGAAGATTCTGAGTTTGATATTGTTCTTAGTAATGATACAATAATAAATATTGAATTATTAACAGGTGTTGTTTTTGATTCAATGGTTGTCGTTACAGATGAACGAGGTAATGCAAATGTTGAAAACACAAAAATGGGGACTATTGAGTTGGATGTGAAAGAAATCAAAAAGTTACCTTCTTTGATGGGAGAAGTTGATATTCTCAAAACAATACAATTACTTCCTGGAGTTCAATCTGCAGGTGAGGGAACGACAGGTTTTTATGTCCGGGGTGGTGGAGTAGATCAAAATTTAATTTTATTGGATGAGGCAGTAGTTTATAATGCTGGGCATTTGTTGGGATTTTTTTCTGTATTTAATTCAGATGCAATCAAGAAGGTAACTTTGATTAAAGGCGGAATGCCTGCCAATTATGGAGGTAGAATTTCTTCTGTTTTAGATATACAAATGAAAGACGGGAATAATGAAAAATTTGGTATTGAAGGGGGTATTGGTCTTATTTCATCCAGATTGACTGTCCATGGACCTATTGTGCCAGAAAAAGGTTCTTTTATTGTATCCGGTAGGAGAACATATGCTTTTGATATAGCACAGCCTTTTCTTAAAGGATCAACTTTTGAGGGGACTAATTATTATTTTTATGATTTAAATATTAAGGCAAAATATAAAGTTTCCAATAAGGATAGATTTTTTTTAAGTGGTTATTTTGGTAGAGATGTACTTAATCTAAAAAATCCTGAGCGTGGTTTTGTTTTTGATATGCCTTATGGAAACGCTACAGCTACCTTTAGATGGAATCATATTTTTGATGAAAAATTATTCATGAATTTTATTTTCGTTTACAATGACTATGATTTTTCAGTATCCGGTAGCCAGGAAAAATTTTCTTTTAAGTCAAATTCAGGAATACGTGATTTTGGAGGGAAAATAAGCCTTGATTATTATCCTTCTCCAAGGCATCAAATGAAATTTGGTTTTGATTATACTTATCATACTTTTACACCGAATAGAGCAGAGGCATTTTCAGGAAATGAGGCATTTATAATTGATCCGGATAAAAAAAATGCACATGAATTAGGTTTATATTTGACTGATGAATGGAAGATAAGTCGTGTTTTTAGTGTAAATGTTGGCATGCGGTTTTCAATGTTTCAGCAAGTAGGACCTTATAGTAGTAAAATTGATACAAACCGAACTTATGGAACCCTAGAACCAGTTCAAACTTATTTTGGAGTAGAACCAAGATTTAGTGGCAAGGCTACTATCTCACCTAATTCATCACTTAAGGCAGGTGTTACATTAGGTCGTCAGTATATACACCTTGTAACAAATTCTACGAGCACACTACCTACAGATTTGTGGGTGCCAAGTACTGAAAAGGTAAAGCCTCAATGGGGTTTACAATATGCCTTAGGGTATTTTCATAATTTCTTTGATAATACCTTAGAAGCATCAATTGAAGTGTTTTATAAAGACCTGTATGGTCAACTTGATTATTCAGAAAATTATACTCAAACAATAGATACCGATATAGAAGATCAGTTTATTTCTGGAAAAGGAAGGGCTTATGGTTTTGAACTTTTTGTAAGAAAACAAAAAGGAAGATTTACTGGTTGGGTAGCCTATACGCTTTCTAGATCAGAAAGAATGTTTGAAGGAATAAAAGGAACTGTTTATCCTACTGGTTTTGATCGCACTCATGATTTGTCTATAGTATTGAGTTATGATATTTTTGATTGGTTTACTGTAAGTTCTACTTTTATTTTAGGTTCAGGTGCTCCTTATACACCAATTAAATCTGTTTATTTGATAAACTTTATACCTACTTTGGAATATGGATTACGTAATTCTGCAAGGTTACCTATGTATCATCGATTGGATATTAGCTTTTCTTTCCGATTAACTAAAAAGAATAAGCCATTTGAAGCAGATTTAGTGCTCTCTGTCTTTAATGTTTATAATAGGGAAAATGTTTTTTATACATATACAATACCAGAAACTGATGCACTTTCGGGACAAATTGAACTTAAATCATATCAGGTTTCACTTTTCCCAATTATTCCATCCATTACATTTAATTTTAAATGGAAGCAACCACGTAAGGGATATTACAAAGAACAAAGGGCGGAAAGAAAAGCTAGAAGATTAGAAAATAAAATCCTCAAAAATTAGTTGTGGTTATTTCAACAATAAACGTTTTACTTAAGCTTGTTTTAACGAAATCCTTCATTGATCTTTTCTAATGTTTTTGATCCTGGACACAAATCTTTTTCTTTTAACTGGTTAAGTGGTATGTCCACTGTATTATTAATTGTATGTAAATCTTGACTTTCTGTATCAATATACAGAAGTCCAGTTAAGATTTGACCATTTTCTTTTGCTTCAGCTAGTCTTTTTACAGTAGAGAATCGATCTTTTGGATTCCAATTTGGAGATAATTTTGAAAGGTTTAACATAGAACCGTCGTGCAATTTCACTTGGGTTATTCCTTCATAATCTATACTAATTTCTTTTTCAGGAGGAATGTAGTCAAGTGTTCCAGTTGCTTCGTGATGATCACGTACAAAAGTATAAGATTTAGTAGAGTTTGTATTATTATTAAAAGTCACACAGGGAGAAATACAATCAATAAAGGCAAAACCAGGATGAGAAATTCCAGCCTTAATTAATGGGATTAACTGATTTTTATCACCGGAAAAAGAACGAGCTACAAAGGTGCCCCCCAGTTCTAGACATAAAGCAGCTAAATCAATTGCTTGAAATGGAGTTGGAATTTTGGATTTACCAATAGAACCAAAATCGGCTGTCGCAGAATCTTGCCCCTTCGTTAAACCATAACAACCATTATTCATGACAATATAAACCATATTTAGATTGCGACGTACAGCATGAACAAATTGTCCCATTCCAATTGAAGCAGTATCGCCATCTCCTGAAACTCCTAAATAAATCAAATCTTTATTTGCCATATTTGCTCCTGTTGTGACAGAGGGCATACGTCCGTGTACAGAATTAAATCCATGAGAATTACTTAAGAAATATGTTGGTGTTTTCGATGAACAACCAATTCCAGAGATTTTTGCTAATTTATGTGGTTCAATTGACATGTCGTAACAAGCTTGAACTATAGATGCACTGATAGAGTCATGTCCACATCCTGCACATAAAGTAGAAATAGTACCTTCGTAATCCGATTTAACAAAGCCTATTTTATTTGTAGCTTGTTTAGGGTGTCTGAATGTTGGTTTTACAAATGTCATTTTATTTTTTTTGGTTCTAGATAGTTTTAATTTTAGGTATTGATTGTTTATTGAAAAACATTAAATACTTAGTGATATTTATGGTGATATGATTCATAAATTACACTTGTTCAACTTTAAACGGAAGGATATTAGTTTTTTCTATTAAATTAATAATGGTAGCAGCTGTAATCGGCATTCCGTCATAATTGAGTATTGGAATTAATTTGGAAGGATTTATATCCAATTCATTAATAATTAAACTGCGGAATTGTGCATCGCGATTTTGTTCAATTACAAAAATATAATCATGTTTGGTTAAAAAGTCTTCCACTTGTTCGTTAAATGGGAATGATTTTATACGCATTGAATCAATTTCTATGCCTTCTGCTTCCATAATGTCCATTGCTTCTAAAGCAGAATAAGTTGTTGTCCCAAAAAATATTAAACCATATTGAGAATTATATTCTTTTTGATAAAACTCAGGTCCAGGAACATGTTTTTTTGTTGTGTCCCATTTTTTTAGAATCCGATCAACTACCCTTACATAAACAGAACCATCTTCAGTATATTTGGCATATTCATCTCGCGAAGTTCCTCTAGTAAAGAAGGAACCTTTGCTTGGATGCGTTCCAGGAATTGTGCGATAACATATGCCATCTTTATCGACATCCAAATAACGTCCCCATTCTTCTAATTTATCTAAATCTTCAGCGCTTAGGATTTTTCCCATGTTGTATTTTTTGTTGTCATCCCATTTAAAGGGTTCAGTAACATGATAATTCATACCTAAATCCAGGTCAGACATCAGAAATACAGGTGTTTGTAATATGTTTGCTAAATCTAAAGATTCTGCTGTCATTTCAAAGCATTCAGTAGGATTGCTAGGGAATAACATAGGATGTTTAGTATCTCCATGTGAACAGTAAGCAGTTGATAGAATATCAGGTTGTTGTGTTCTTGTTGGCATTCCTGTTGATGGTCCACCTCTTTGAACATTAATCAAAACAACTGGAATTTCAGCAAAATAAGCCAGCCCAATAAATTCACTCATTAGAGAAACACCAGGACCAGAAGTTGTAGTAAATGCTCTAGCACCATTCCATGAAGCTCCAATTACCATCCCCATGGCTGCTAATTCATCTTCAGCTTGAACAACAGCATACTTGTTCTTACCAGAATCTTTATCAACCCTATATTTTTTGCAATAGTTTTCAAAACCTCCAGCAATAGAAGTAGATGGTGTAATTGGATACCATCCAATTACAGTTGCCCCCCCATAAACAGCACCTAAAGCAGATGCATCATTGCCTTCGACTAGGATTTTATTACCCAATTTGTCCGATGTATTAACAGTTATACCCAAGGGATACTCCAGATTTTCTTTCACCCAATTAAAGCCTAAATCTAGAGCTAAATAGTTCGAAGGGATAAGTTTTTGTTTCTTTTCAAATTGTTCAGCAATAATACCTTTGACTATATCAATATCTATATTAATTAATGCGCAAAGTGCACCTAAATAAATTACGTTTTTGAAAAGTTGTTGTAAACGAGGAATTTTAAAATTATCCATTGCCAATTGCATCATTGGGATGCCAACATAATTTATATCAGGTCGGATGTATTGACTATGTAGCTTTTTTGTGCTGTCGTATATAAAATAGCCACCCTGATTTACGGATTCAATATCCGGCACCAAAGATTGAGGATTTAGAGAGACCATAATATCTACTCCATCTCGACGACCGAGATATCCATTTTCGTTTACTCGAACTTCAAACCAAGTAGGAAGTCCTTGAATGTTTGATGGAAAAATATTTTTTGGAGAAACAGGAATTCCCATTCTAAAGATAGATTTCGCAAACATGTTATTTGTACTAGCAGAACCACTACCATTCACATTTGCAAATCTTATTACAAAGTCATTTACCACATTAATCTTCATGATTATCTAACTTGCTTTAGTTACGTTGTATAAAAATTTTTGCATGTCCCAAGCTGCTGTAGGACATCTTTCGGCACATAATCCACAGTGTAAACAAACATCTTCGTCTTTGATCATAACTTTAGTTGTAGGCAATACATCAGATACATATAGACTCTGGGATAAATTGTTAGCTGGGGCCAATAGTCTTGTTCTCAAATCATCTTCCTCTCCATTAGAAGTGAAAGTGATGCAGGATGTAGGGCATATATCCATACAAGCATCACACTCGATACATCTGTCTGTATTGAAAACTGTTTGGACGTCACAATTAAAACACCTTTGAGCTTCACTAAATCCTAGATCTTCATCAAATCCTAGCTCAACTTCTACTAAACGATCATTCAAAGATTTCTTTTTGTCAGCATGTGGGACTTTAAATCTATCATCATCCGATATGTAATTGTCATAAATCCATTCATGGATACCCATTTTTTGAGTAGCCAGATTTATAGTTGGAGCCAATCGTTCAGATACATCTTCTCCTTTACAAAATTTATCGATGGAGATAGCAGCTTGATGTCCATGAGCAACAGCAGTAATTACATTTTCTGGGCCGAATGCAGCATCACCACCAAAAAAAACTTTTGGAAGCGTAGATTGAAATGTTTCTTTTTCTAATACTGGAAGATCCCATTTGCCAAATTCTATCCCAAGATCTCTTTCTATCCAGGGAAATGCATTATCTTGTCCTATAGCAATCATCACATCATCAGCTTCAATAAATTCATCTGGTTCACCTGTAGGTATGAGTTTTCTTCTTCCATTTTCATCATATTCGGCTTTAACTTTACCAAATATTACACCTTTTAGTTTCCCATTTTCTACGACAAACTCCTTAGGAGGCATGTTATTCAAAATTGGTATATCTTCATGTATTGCATCTTCAATTTCCCACGGAGACGCTTTCATATCTTTAAAAGGACTTCTTACAATTACTTTAACATCTTTTCCACCCAATCGACGTGATGTCCTACAGCAATCCATAGCTGTATTTCCACCACCTAAAACGATCACTTTGTTACCAACTTTGGTTTTGTGTTCAAAAGCAACATTTGCTAAAAATTCAATGCCTATATGTATATTTGCATCTGCAGCTTCACGTCCTGGAATATTTAGATTCCTTCCACTCGGGGCTCCAGTCCCAACAAAAATTGCATCATAATCCTTTTCAAGAATCTCTTTCATGCTAGATACAAATGTGTTAAAATGTGTGTGGATGCCCATATCTAGGATATAGTTTATCTCCTCGTCAAGAATTGATTCAGGTAAACGGAATGAAGGTATTTGGGTGCGCATCATACCACCACCTTTTTCCCATTCATCGTATAAATGAATCTCATAGCCAAGAGGTGCAAGGTCACGAGCTACAGTTAAAGAAGCAGGGCCCCCGCCTATAAGCGCAATCTTTTTTCCATTTGGTTTTGGTTTACGATGCACTAATTTTTTGACCACTTCATTATCTTTATTGTCAGCAGCAACACGTTTTAAGCGACAAATTGCAACGGGCTCTTCATCTATTCTACCTCTTCTACATGCTGGTTCACATGGGCGGTCACAAGTTCGCCCTAAAATACCAGGGAACACATTTGATTCCCAGTTAATCATATAGGCTTCTGTGTATTTTTTAGCAGCGATTAATCGAATATATTCGGGTACTGGAGTATGTGCAGGGCAGGCATATTGACAATCCACAACCTTATGAAAATATTCAGGATTTTTAATGTCTGTAGGTTTCAAAATTATAGTTTTGTTTTATTAAATCAACTATTTTAAAATACGAAGAGTTGGTTTTATAACTTCATAAATTTTCCTAAAAGGTATAGAATCAATGTATGAATTTAAAAAAAAAAAACATAATCAGTTTTAATATTAAATTAATTCTTTCATTAAAGCAAGAAATTAGTAGGTAGTAGGGTGATTTTTTGTTCACAATTCAAGTAAAAATGCACAAAAAACTAAAGTTGTTTGTCTTTTTGAATGACTTAAGTCTTCTAATTTATTTTATTATTATTAAAATAGTTCGGGCTTAATTATTTAATCTATCTTAAATTAAAAAAGAGCTTAGTAGAATACTAAGCTCTTAAATATTATAAATTAGTTTTTTCAGTATTTGGTTTATTTTTCTTTTTTGAAATCAAAGGTTTCAATAAATTTAGTAGTAAAGTTGCCTTTAATAAATTTTTTATCGTCCATTAACTTTCTGTGAAAAGGTACAGTTGTTGAAATGCCCTCTACTATAAATTCATCTAAAGCTCTCCTCATTTTTGCAATACATTCTTCACGAGTTCTTGCTTTACAAATCAACTTTGCTATCATTGAATCGTAATGAGGTGAGATGGTATAACCAGCATAAACATGTGTATCAACTCTAATGCCATGGCCTTTTGCACTATGAAAAGAAGTAATTAGGCCTGGACAAGGGCGGAAGTTGTTATATGGATCTTCAGCATTAATTCTGCATTCAATGGCATGCATCGTAGGGTAATAATTTTCACCTGAGATTTTTTCACCTGCAGCTATTTTGATTTGTTCACGTATAAGGTCATAATCAATTACTTCTTCTGTTACTGTATGTTCTACTTGAATACGGGTATTCATTTCCATAAAGTAATAATTTTGGTGTTTGTCCACAAGGAATTCTACAGTGCCAACACCTTCATAATTAATCGCTTTACCAGCTTCAATCGCAGAGTTTCCCATTCTTTTACGTAAATCCTCATTCAAGAAAGGAGAAGGGGCTTCTTCCAATAGTTTTTGGTGTCTTCTTTGAATTGAACATTCACGTTCAGAAAGGTGACAAACTGTACCATATTGGTCTCCAGCAATTTGTACTTCAATATGTCTAGGTTCTTCAACAAATTTTTCTATATACATGCCATCATTTCCAAAGGAAGCTCTTGCTTCATTTTGAGCAGCGTTTAAATTTTCTTCAAGTTTTTCTTCATTCCATACCAAACGCATACCCTTACCACCACCGCCAGCAGTTGCTTTTAACATGATTGGGTAACCAACTTCTTTTGCAATTGTAATTGCATCGTCTAGGTTTTTAACAAGACCATCAGAACCTGGCACTACAGGGACATTTGCTTTAATCATAGTTTCTTTTGCAGTTATTTTGTCACCCATTTTTCGTATATGTTCAGGTTGAGGTCCAATAAATTTGACTCCAGTTTGACCACAAATTTCTGCAAATTCAGCATTTTCTGCTAAAAAACCATAGCCTGGATGCACTGCATCCGCATTGGTGATTTCGACAGCTGCCATTATGTTAGGAATGTTTAAATAGGAAAGTGAACTTGATGCGGGTCCAACACAAACTGCTTCATCTGCAAAACGGACATGTAGACTATCAGCATCTGCGGAAGAATAAATAGCAACAGTTTTAATTCCCATTTCCTTACAAGTTCGAATTACACGCAAAGCTATTTCGCCTCTATTGGCAATCAATATTTTTTTAAACATATTTTCTTGTTTTGAAAAGAGATAAAAAGGTAAAAAGTCATTTTACGACTTTTTATTTACCAAATTGTTCAATGAAAAGTTCTCTGATAAAGATTAAACTGGTTCAACTAAGAAAAGAACTTGATCGTACTCTACAGGACTAGCATCTTCAACCATGACTTTAACTATGCGCCCACTCACTTCCGCTTTAACTTCATTGAATAACTTCATTGCTTCGATCAAGCAAACAGTATCATCTTCACTGATTGTATCACCAACTTTAACAAAAGCACCTTTTTCAGGTGAAGAGGAACGATAAAAGGTTCCAACCATAGGAGATTTTATCTCAATATAATTCGTTTTTTCTTCTTTAGGTGTGTCATTGTTTTGTGCGACAGGTTGTTCTTCAGACTTTGTAGCTATGCTAGGAACAGCAGATGGTGTGACTGAAGGAACTGGTACACTATGCATCATAGGTGGTTGAACAACTACTTCTTTTGAAGCAGAATAATTTTTTGTTCGAATACTAAATTTAGTAGATTCGTCTTCGTACTTGAATTCACTAATTTTACTTTTTTGAATCAACTTAATGAGTTCTTTGATTTTCTCCAACTCCATAATAAGCTTTTTTTATAAGGTAAAAATTAATATATAATATTCTATGAATCAGAATTTCAATAATTGAAAATTATTTCATTCTGTTGTATAATAAATGTTTTATTTGATAATTATTTTTTAATGCGTTCCATATAGGAACCACTTGCTGTGTCTACTCTTAATAGATCCCCTTTTTTGATAAACATAGGCACACGAATTTCGGCACCAGTTTCAAGAATTGCAGGCGTTTGAGCATTTGTTGCAGTGTTGCCTTTTGCCCCTGGTTCTATTTCAACTACTTCAAGAATAACATATTGAGGCAAGGAACAAGCAAGTGGGATTTCTTTTTCTGCATGGAAAAGAACTTCTATATCCATTCCTTCTTTTAAAAACTGAATATTGTCCAACATTTCTTTTATTATATCTATTTGCTCATATGTTTCATTGTTCATGAAGTATAAGCGTTCATCATCATCGTATAGATATTGATATTTCCTGCGTTCTACTCTTACATCCTGAATTTTATGTCCTGCGGGGAAAGTATGGTCTACTACTTTACCATTCGATAAATTTTTTAATTTAGTACGAACAAAAGCGTTACCTTTTCCGGGTTTTACATGCTGAAATTCTACTATTATAAATGTTTGGTTATTGTGTTCAAGACACATTCCTTTACGAATATCTGATGTTGTTGCCACTTGTAGTTTATTTTGTATAAAAATTTGTAATTTTATTTCAATTCTTATTAAGACATAAAAAAAAATTAAAAACAATTTGTGATTATTATAGCAATGTAAATATATTAATCGGCAACAAATATAAGCCTTCTATTATAAAAAGCAATTTTTTAGTACTGATATCTGCATTGCAAATTATTTAATAGGATTAACAAAGATAATAATATAATTATTTCCAGTAGTTTATATTCAAATACTGTTGTAAAAAATGAATAAAATTTTAATCTACGTTTCAGAAATAACCCCTAGAATTACCTATATTTCTCAATTAATCTTCAATCAAATTTTGGGAGTAGATGAAGTAGAGTTGACATCTGAATTAAATGACTTTAAACAACTTAAGGACGTTGCAAAGATAAATTACAGTACTACTTCTATTATTGATGTACCTGTTATTTATCCAGATGGGTTTTTGCATCAGAGCGGTATTTCTAAAATAACTCTTCAGTTCAAAACATATAATAATTTACCTGCTGCATTTTTTTACGACAATGATCGTTTGTCAAATAGTATTGCCTTAAAATCTATCTTTCCTTTTGATCCCTTTGCTCTAGCTTTCTATTTATTAAGTCGTTACGAAGAATATCTTCCTTTTACCCCAGATCAATATGGACGTTTTCCAGCTTCTAATAGTATGGCATATAGAAATTCTTTTTTGCAAATGCCTTTAGTTAATTTATGGGCTATAAAAATTAAAGAAATTATTATAGAATATTATCCAAAGTTGCAATTTAATGAACGTGAATATCAATTTACTCCTACGTATGATATTGATCATGCATTCGCTTTTTTAAAGAAAGGAATTATTAGGCAAACCGCAGCATTTTGTAGGAATTTGTTAAATAGAGATAGCTTAACTATTATCCATCAACTTAAAACTTGGTTAAGAATTCAGAAAGATCCTTATGATTGTTTTGATTATCTTGAATGTTTAGAAAGCAAATATGGTTTGAATTCCACTTATTTTTGGTTGTTAGGAGATTATGGTATTTATGATAAGAATATTAATTATAACAATAAGTATTTTAGAAAGTTGATAGCTCAGAATTCAAACAAATACCCTATTGGAATTCATCCTTCTTTTGGTTCTAAAGATCAAAAAGATGTTTTAGCTAGTGAGATTCAAAGACTTGAAAATATTACTAAGCAAACAGTTATGCGAAGTCGTCAACACTTTCTTTTATTGAATTTTCCAGAAACATATCAAAGGTTAGTTAATCTAAATATTAAAGAGGATTATTCGATGGGATATCCAGATATGTGTGGTTTCAGAGCTAGTATTGCAACACCATTTTACTGGTATAACTTGCGTGAAGAAAAAATAACTACACTTAAAATATTTCCTTTTCAATTTATGGATGTAACCCTTAAAAATTATTTGAAATTAGCCCCAGAAAATGTCCTTGAATATGTTATGCCAATTATTCAAAATACTCAACAAGTTCAAGGGCAGTTGATTAGTATTTGGCATAATAGTTCTCTTTGTGAGGTATGGGGATGGAATGGTTGGAGAAATGTATATGAGGAGATAATAAAATCAGCTATTTGACAATACAGCCAATGATTACAATGGCTTTTTGATATAATGTCAGGAATATAAATGTGCTCTATTGTAAACGTTTTTGTGTGCGTTCTGCGTCTTCTTTATTCATTCCTATTTTATCAGCAAATGCAAAAAGGTATTCTGAAGTCATATTATTGTTGTTTGCTCTAATAGCAAGCTGAAGTGTATAATCTTGTGCAATTGCCAATAGTTTCTCTTTAGTTGTATCATCAAAATCTAACATCTTAGCAAAACTATTTAGCTTTTCTTGTTCTTTTATATTGAATTCATTATCAGTTAGTGCAACTGCTGCAACAACTAAAAACAGGGTGTTTCTGGCTTTTTTATTTACTTTTTCACAATCAGAATAAGTTAAATAAGGGCTCCGCATCAGATCACCTAATTTCCCGGTGTCAGGTGTAAGGAAACTCTCAAAAAACAATCTTTCTTGTTCTTCAATTCTTTGATCTGCTCTCGCCATTTCAACCAGCATTCTAGCCATTATCTTTTTATCATAAATTTCAACAAGAGGAAATTTTTTCATTCTTTTTTCAAATTCAGATACTCCTGATGCAATACGCCATTTTTTTTCTTTACTATCATATATTATTTCATTCATGATGCCTTTAAAGGCATTAACAATTGCAGCTTCTTTTTCTTTATCTGTAAAAACTTCATCGGAGTTAATTGTAACATCATTTTTTATTTCAATGTTTTTTTTAACAAGCCTTGTTAGAAATGAACGCATTTGACTCATTCCAGCATTTTTAGCAATTTTTGAACCAATATCAGATCCAATTTCATTGCCTTTAGTAATAGTTGATTCAGATTCAAATTTTTTATTTTCAAATTTGAAAATGCAAATCATTCTATTGCCTTCTTGTGTTGATTTGTGTAAATAAGGTTGAATCTTTATGTAACTAAGTTCCATGTTATATTTAATATTACGATAGGGATGATAGTTAAGAATGAAGTTGTTCTAAATAATTAGGAATAGATTAAAAAAGGTATTATTCTTTCTTAAGAGCATTTGCTTCCTCTTCTTCTCTTTGAGCATCTAAAACCAGTTGAAAATTATTTACAATTGCACCAATTACAAGGTTAATTAGTAAATAGGCAGCAATGACCATCCAGGACACATGGTAAAAAGTAACTGTTGCATTCGTAGAGGAAGGTACATTCCCCTTGATATAATCATTCTGTAATAAATTATAACGTAAATCTGTCCAATCTTCTCCAGTTAAAATTCGAAATAATGTGAAGAATGCTTCTCCTAAATCTCCATAGGGGTCAGGATTTGAAAGTGTAACTCTCAAATGTTCAGAATTATCATAGTCTCGATTTTTGAACAACGTTACACCTATAATGGCATAGATATACATAATCAGTGAAAAAAGTACTGCAATATAAGAAAGAGAACGAATAGATTTAACCAATACACCTATGAGTAATTGTAATTCACCAATAGCTCTGATAGACCTTGTAAGTTGAATTACTCTAAGTATCCTTAGTGTAGATAAAATGTTTTTAGATTCAGAATCACTTTCCAGGACTATTTCAGCAACTTCAGGAATGACACCAATGATTACAATAAAAACATCAAATAGATTCCATTTGTCAGAAAGATATTCAGCAGTGGTAGTTCTTCCTGTCCATCTGATAATGATTTCAATAAAAAAAATAAAAAGAATACAAAGTTGGATTACTTGGATGTAGTCTGGTACATTTTCATAAGTTTGTACACCGATGAGCAATCCATTAATGATTATCAAAAGCATGATTGCAATTGTAAACCATTTATTGTCTATCAATTTTCTTGCAGGTACTCTGAATCTAGATCTGTTTTTCCCCATAATCTCATTTGATGAATTTTCTGTTCAGTACTAAATCTATTACAATTATAAGTAATTAACATAATTATTACAAAAAAGAGTTGTGACAAAAACTAAAAATTCTTAAAAATGTTCTTTCAATTTAATGGTAGTAGGATAGACACATTATAAATTATCATATCAAATTTCAATTTTAGTTTGTATACATTGATTATTCAGTTCAAATTCTTTTTTTCTCCCTTCATGTTCAAGTGTGTATTCTCCGAATGGTAGAAATCCTCTGAATGACCATTTTTCTTGCAGTTTTTTATCAGCAAATTCTATTGCTTTTTTATGACAAGGATGAAAGGGTGCAACTTTAATGTTTAGTGTTGGTGCACCAATTGATGTTTTCTTTTTATTTGATTTCGGGATTTGAGTTGTAGAACTTATAGTTATTTTAACGTAAGATTCTAATTCTGCAAATAGGCCTGTTGTATCAACCCCTTTCTTTTTTGCGGCATTAGCTCTTTTTAAAAAAGCAGCCATATTTCCAGTAACCCTGGCTGCTTCAGCAGCGCATTTATGTATTTCACCTTCATCTCCTCCTAATGCAATGTATTGTTTATAAGTTCTATTTACACCAACAGGGACATTTCTTCCCGCAAGTTTTACTAATTCTTCTCTTAATCTTTGAATCTCAGCTGCATTAACATTTGATATGTCAGCTTGACTATTTTCTTGTGGTTCAGTACTATTTAATTTTATTTTACATTCATGAATAATTTCTTTTAATTCATCCAGTTTTTTCTGTTCGTTCTTATCAATTGTTCCATCCTCTTTAAATGCTATTTGATATTGTTTAAGTTTATTTTCTAGAAGTACCAGTTCTTTTTTAATGTTTTCATTTTTAGTACTCATTTTGTATTATTTTTTTAGTGAATAAGCAATTCGTTTTCTTAAAATTAATATTATTATTTAATATTAAAAATTTATATGTTTTGAATTACGAAAAATTAATAATCAAGTAATAAAGCCGTCTATCATTAAATTTTTTGATTTTCCGATACATTATAATTGTTATTTTTTGGATAGTCTCATTTTTATTACAATTAAAATTAATAAAGAACAATAAATCAATGTATGAAGCATTGATTTTTATTTAAAAATGACGCTTGAAAAGATTAGGGTGCTTACGCTCGATAACTACAAGTACATACAGGCTTTTTAATTGGCCTTAACCAAAGTAAAAAGTGTTCATCTAATCATTAAATGGAGTAAGTAGTCAATTTGGTTCTTAAAGCCTTTCTAAAGACAAAACAAACAACTACTAAAACAAAAAAAGTTCCACAACATAATTGTTAATGGAACTTTTAGTAGAGGTCGGAAGCGGATTCGAACCGCTGTAGGAGCTTTTGCAGAGCCCAGCCTAGCCGCTCGGCCACCCGACCATCTTGTCTCTAAGCAAATATAGTGCGTTTTTGAATAAATACAATAAATTGCAGTAATTTTTTAATAAATATAATCTGATCACGAGATAAAATAGATTTTATTTTTGTTGAACTAAAATTCAATTAAAATGCATGCGTTCAATTTAACGTTTTTTAAAACCTCAATTATATATATTAATTAGTTTATTTATTCGTAATTGTTAAAGAAATATCAGATTTTTTTCCATTCTGTTTCCTCGAACAATTTATCAAAAAAATTCTGAAATTCAATCAATTTTTGAGGTGAATCGTTTCTGTTGTATATCGTTTTTTTCTTTCCCTTTTTTGTTTTTATTGAGGTTATACAAACAGGGAAGTCAATTATACCTATACCCTTTAATGGATATTTATTATTTAAACTCATGTACTTTATTTGCAATGCTTTATTAAGAATCTGCTCAATTATATTTTCATTAATCGTTGCTTTATAAAATCCAATTAATAATACGTTTTTTTTGCCCAGATAAGTTGCTATTCCATTAGCGTATACTTTTATTTCATAATATGGACAATTCCCGTAGCAGGTCGTCCTAGACAAAGAAGCAACCAACAAGCTATCATCTATTTGTTGACCTTTAGAGGAAGGAAACATTAAAAAAAAGCATAAAAAAATCAAAATAGATAAACGCATAAGATTTGTTTGATCTAGTGCCAAAAGGTTAGAATATAGCTATTTAAAGGTATTTGTTAAATTTTTTTAAGGTATGCTATAATAATAGTCAATGTACAAAAAAATATAAAATATCTAAATTAATCCTTCTTTTTATCGAAAAAAACCATACTTTTGCAGTGCTAAAATATGATTTAGAATATCTTGATTAGTAAACTATTAAAAAATAAAAATAAAATGGGAATCTATTTAACAAAAGAAAAAACTGCTGAGATTTTTAAAACTTACGGTGGTTCTGAAAAAAATACTGGCTCTACAGAAGGACAGATTGCATTGTTAACTTATCGTATTCAATCGTTATCTGAACATCTAAAAGTTAATCATAAAGACCATTCAACAAGACGTTCTTTGTTGAAAATGGTAGGGCATAGACGTTCATTACTTGGGTATCTTGCCGCTAAAGATGTATTAAAATATCGTGAACTTATCAAGGAACTTGAAATAAGAGATGTACTTGGTAAGAATAAATAAAATAAAGATATAAATGCTTTTAGAAGTGCTTCCATCGGAAGCACTTTCTTTTTGATAAAGACTTTCTCTATATCATATTTATATCTATAGATGACGTGATTTGCAAATGGCATTTCATGATTGATAATAATTATTTAAAACTTTAAATTTTTACCAAAAATGGGTAAACAAATTCCAACAACTGTTTCTGCTAATATAGCAGGGCAAGAGATTATTTTAGAAAGTGGTAAATTAGCTGCCTTAGCTGATGGATCAGTTGTATTACGATGTGGAAACATGTGGCTTTTGGCTACAGCTGTTTCTGCTTTAGAAGCAAAACCTGGCCAAGGGTTTTTTCCTTTAACTGTCGAATATCGTCAGAAATTTTCTGCTGCAGGCCGTGTGCCAGGCAACTTTTTTAAACGAGAAGCACGTCTTTCAGACCCTGAAATATTGGTTTGTAGATTAATTGATCGTGTAATTCGTCCTATTTTCCCTGATGGATATATGAATGAAACTCAGATTTTTGTTTCTTTGATATCAGGTGAAAAAGAAGTTTTGTCGGATGCTTATGCTGCTTTTGCTGCTTCAGCTGCATTAATTGCTTCAGATATTCCATATGAAATTCCAGTATCTGAAGTACGTGTTGCACGAATCGATGGTCAGTACGTTGTGAATCCAAATAGAACAGCTTTAGAGTCTGCAGATATGAACTTTATGATCGGAGGTACTTTGGATAATATTGTTATGGTTGAAGGAGAATCTGATCAATGTTCCGAGGCTGAATTGATAGAAGCAATAAAAATAGGTCATGAAGCTATTAAAGAGCAATGTCAGTTGCAGCTTGATTTACGTGCTGCTTTAGGTATAACAAAAAATAGGCCAGCACCTCAAATTTTTAAAAATGAAGAACTTGAAGCTGAAATAGTGAAAGCTACAACGGATAAGATTCATGCTGTTGCTTCAGCTTCGCTTGGTAAGAAAGAACGTAAAGATCGTTTTACTATAATCAAAGAAGAATTGGTGGAATCTCTTCATAAAAAATATGGAGAAGACTATATGGAAGAAAATAGTAGCTTTGTAAACGAGTATTTCTACCAAAACATGAAAAATACAATCCGTGAGATGGTCATGGCTGAAAAAGTCCGTTTAGATGGACGTAAACCTGATGAAATTCGCCCTATTTGGTGTGAGGTTGATTCTTTACCTTCTCCGCATGGTGCATCTATATTTAATAGGGGAGAAACACAAGCGCTTGCAACTGTTACTTTAGGTTCTAAGTTGGATCAGCCAATGATTGATACTGCAATGGAACAACGGTATGAGAAGTTCTTTTTACACTATACATTTCCTCCTTTCTGTACAAATGAAACTAAGCGTATTGGTGGTGTTTCCCGTAGAGAAGTTGGTCATGGTAATTTGGCAAGACGTTCTTTGGGGCAAGTTATTCCTGTTGATTATCCTTATACAATTCGTGTTACTTCTGATGTATTGGAATCAAATGGTTCTTCTTCCATGGCTTCTGTTTGTTCAGGGTCAATGGCTTTGATGGATGCTGGAGTTCCGATTACTGGTGCAGTATCTGGTATTGCTATGGGATTAATTTCTGATGGTAATCGTTCGGTTGTTTTATCTGATATCTTGGGTGATGAAGATCATTTGGGAGATATGGATTTTAAGGTAACAGGAACTGATAAAGGAATTTGTGCTTGTCAAATGGATATTAAGATTGAAGGTTTGGATTATAACCTGTTGGCAACTGCGCTTGAACAAGCTAAAGCCGGTCGTTTACATATTCTGGGCTTGATGAATGCAGCCATTCCAACTCATAATGAAGAACTTAAACCTCATGCTCCACGTATCTTGCGCTATGAAATTCCTGGTGATAAAATTGGTGCTGTAATCGGCCCAGGTGGAAAAATTATTCAGGGTATACAATCAGAAACGGGAGCAACAATTACGATTGAAGAGGAAGATAATAAAGGTATTGTATTCATCTCAGGAGTAGGCAAGGAAACTGTCGATGCAGCATTGACTATGATTAAAAGTATAGCTGCTGAAGCAGAAGTTAATGAAGTATATGAAGCAAAAGTTGTTAGCATTATGCCTTATGGTGCTTTTGTAGAGTTCATGCCGGGAAAAGAGGGCCTTTTGCATGTTTCTGAAATCTCTTGGTCTAGGATTGAAAAGGTTGAAGATGCACTTTCTATAGGAGATAAGCTTCAAGTTAAATTATTAGCCATTGATGAACGTACAGGTAAGTATAAATTATCCCGTAAAGTTCTTATGGAAAAACCTGAAGGATATGTTGAACGTGTCCGTAAACCTCGAAATGATAGGGATGGAAATAAGAAGTATAACAAGTATAATAAAAACTAGTTTTTAAACTAGGAAAACATAATCTTACGAGAAGTTCTTAGTTGAACTTCTCGTTTTTTGTTTTATACCCTTATTCTAACATATTTAAAACAGATTCCACATTTTTATCCTACGACAAACCTATGAAAATAAATATTCAATCTTATAATCCGATATGGAAATTAATTTATGAAAAAGAAGCACATCGGATTCTTAAAGTTTTGAATTTAAAATCGCTTAATGGGACTTTAGCTCATATAGGTAGTACAGCTGTACATGGACTTGCAGCAAAACCTACGATTGATATTCTTATGGGACTAGAGCCAGAAGTTGAATTGGATGATTGTATTTCCGTTTTTAAGAAGTTGCGATATATTTATGTATCTAAATATAATGATATTATGCCATTTAGGCGCTTCTTTATTAAAATAAGACCAATCAACCCGCTTCAGAAGTTTGAAAGAAAAGAAATTGGATCAGATGAAAGAATGCCATTAATGAAACTATTTGATCACAATTTTCATATTCATGTTGTTCATCGAAATACAATTTATTATGAAAAATATATAGCTTTTAGAAATTATTTGAGAAATAATGAAGAAGGCCGGATAGCATATAGTAATATGAAGTTACATTTTGGTGAAATGGATTGGGAATGTGAAAATGATTACAATCGGGCAAAAATCCCTTTTATTACACGAATAATGATTCAATTAGGTTATTTGTAATTAGTTTAGTTTTTTATGAAAGAGGATACTTCGTGTTTTCCAGAGAATTCATCTACATAACATAATCTATAAATCCCCTTTGTTAAGTGTTTAACATTTAGTCTTAGTTGTATTTCATTCATAAATGATTGGATTACTAGTCGACCTAGATTATCATAAATAGAAATAATCCCTGAGCTTATGTCTTTTCTTGTTATTGTTAAAAAATCAGATGTAGGATTTGGTTGTATTTTTAAAGTGTTATTTTTGTTTAGATCAACTATACGATCAATTTGTACATGAGGGTTATTTCCATAAATTGGGAAATCAATTTTTGAGGCCAAAGAATCACTAAAAAAAATACTATTCTCTGCAATTCTTGGACTATAGGTTTGGCCTTGATAGATATATGTTTGACCATCATTGGGTCTTGTTCTAAAAAAATCACCATCTTCAATAGGTATATTAGGATTACTCATATACCTAGGATAATTACTACTACTGATTAAAATTTTCATTTTATGTTCTTTGCCAAAAGTATATGCTATGGGTAATAAATTAAATTGATATTCATATATCTGATCAACTTGTATATTGGCATATGCTAGGTCTGGGTTTTCATTATCATTGTAAATACTTCTTGCATACTCCCTTGCTCTTGCATTTACACTACCTTCAATTACATAATATTCTTTGCCGTCTGGATATACATCAATTATTCTAACCATGAAATCGGTGCTGGTTTCTCCAGAAATAATACCTTGAGGTGTTGATTTTGCATAAATTGTGGCTTTGGGGAAGCCAATTATACAAAATGTATCGGTAAGTACTGTAGTTTCAAATTGTAAAACTCCAGGATGCAATAGAGTTGAGTCAACAATTAATGAATCTGTTAAATCCATTTGTCCATGAGAGGAGCTACCATCAGGATTTTCAATAAATAAATTATTGCCTCCAACTGTTCTGACAGGGTTTTCTGGGTCATGAATATAGCTTAGTGTTCCTTCATCATCAATTGGTCTTTTTTGGTCAATTATACCATTTTGATGTAAATAAAAAGAAGCATACTGCACCCCTTGAGTTAAAGGAAGTGTATCACTGCTAAACCAATAATTTCCAGCATTTTCATTTCCTGAAAGACTGTCAAGAGGACCTATGACATAAAATCTTATATTAGGGATAGTATCGAAGTCAATTTCCTTAGGTTCTATCATGGGCTGCGATAATGTGAAAGGTAGGGTCGGTAATAAACCAGGGAAATTAGGGAAAGGGATATTTATATTTACTGCAGGTAGAATGCCTAATTTTGCTTCAATTGGTATGGATGGTAAAGAACCTTGACCACCAAGAAAATTAATAAGTTGTACTAGTGTTAAATCATAGTTTTCAGAGGGGATTCGGACTTTTAAAGTTGTTCCTTGCCATTTATTACTTTCAGGAATTCTAATGACTGGTTTGCCTAGTTTTACATATCCATTTGTATTGAGTGTATATCTCAAGAATTCTATAGGTTCAATTCCCAAAATAGTTGATAAGTCAAGGCTTCCTATATTAGTGAAGTTTAATCCTGTTCCGTCAAACCCTAGTAATTGTGATGCTTGGGGTGGGTAAGTAACATCCCCAGATGTACTCATAGTTGTTGTAAAGTGAGCCCAGGGGCCAATTACCATTTTTTGTTTTGTATTGGTATGTTTTTTCAAGTTGTTCCATGTGCGTATTTGACCGTCTACAAATATATCATACCAGCCAGATAAATGATAGGTCGGAACATTCATGTTGTTGTATCTAGATATCGAATCTAGTGGATCGCCTGTTCCATTTGCATTAATAAATGCATAACTAACATCCATTTCAGCTCTGCCTATTGAATTGGGGTATGCATTTGCCATTGAAGTGCCAGGGTATTGATAAGTGGTATAATGTTTTATTGCATGATCTATTACTTCGGCCTTAGTATTTAAACCAAAATCTGAAGGGGTATGAATATTATTATTTAAGTCATTATCATTACCTGAATTATTTTGAATTTCTACCATCTCTTTTTCAAGCCATTTGCCAACCAATCCTTGCCTGAAAACGCCATTGTGAAAACCCGTTGTATTATAATGTTCTGCAGTAGCAATTATAGATAAATTGCCTTTCATACCTGGAACCGTTGAAGAGGGGTCTATATTATTTGATGCCATTAATTGGAAATGAGGAATTGCAAATGCTGAAGCACCTAGCATCCCCATAGTGCCATTACAAATCGTAGCATTTGTTTCTGAAATTCCATCTCCATCAAGGTCGTAATCTTTTTTTAAATCATTCAATAAAAATTGATATACAGACCAGCCGTCTTCATGAAATCTACCATTAAATGAATCTGTTGGGTTACTTATATCAAGTAAATGATTGAAATTGTGATAGGGTGATTTTTGCCAACTATCACTGTACATTGGTAAATAAACACCATCAGATTCTCCTTTTCCACGCACATCTTGATTAGCAAATGCATAGCCCAAAATTGGTATAACATTACCAATTGTGCCCAAAGCATTTTTGCCATAAGGTGTTCTTGATAGAATTAATGGAAGTTGATATGGGTTAGGATTTGGAATTGCATTACCAGAACTATCAATCATCTCAGGGTAAACAACAATTTGAGTGCCTTTAGGTATAAGTTCCAAGCTAATGGTCTGGCCAAGTATTGTTGTCCCAAATACGAGGCTATCACTTGTAATAGGTAAATAAAGATCTGTACTTAGTTTGGGTCCACCAGGTAATCTTATTGGTACGGAAACTTTACTACCCAATTCTTCAATTTGATCTAGTGTTCCATTATTGTTTTGTGATTGAATATTACATATATAAGTAAATGTCACAATAAAGAAAAAAAGAATATTTTGCTTTAGAATTGAACTTGAGAACATTAAGTAGGGAAATTGTGTTATTTAAATTGTTATTGGGAGGCGAAATATAGTGATATTTTAGTAATATTGTGCTTAAGTTTGGTACAAAACATCAAAAGAAACTATAGTAATGAGTGAAATAGTTGCAAAATCAGAATATGATGTTGTAATCATTGGAGCTGGAATATCAGGTATGACTGCTGCTGCTCTCTTGAGTAGATCAGGTTTGTCCGTTTGTGTTCTTGAAAAAGAGCCACATGCAGGAGGCTATTTGGCTGGTTTTAGACGTAAAGATTTTAGATTTGATTCAGCTATTCACTGGCTAAATCAATGTGGAGAAAATGGTCTGGTGACCAAAGTTTTTAAGTTGATTGGAGATGATAGGCCCAGATTAGAAACTTTATCTAAAATTCAAAAATTTAAAGGTAAAAATCATGATTATATACTTTCAAATAATCCAGATAGATTTAAAGAACAATTAATAGCTGATTTCCCACATGAGAAATCAGGTATTAATAAATTATTTAGGGTAGCAAAACGGATTACTTCTTCTTTTGAGCTTTATACTAGAATATTTCGGGCTTCTGAAACAATGTCTTTGCCTGATAAAATAGCCATAGGGTTTCTTAAGTTTAGATTTGTAATTCCAATTATTAGATATATCTGGTATCATGGGGAAGAAGGTTTTACAAAGGGATTAAATTTGTTTTTTAAAGATCCAGATTTACATAAAGTATGGTCGTCTGAGCCAGATCTGCTATCAGTACTTTTGCCGATTGCCTGGGCATATTGTAGTGATTATCAAAAACCTCCTCAAGGTGGTAGTCAGGTGTTTATAGAATGGTTATCTCATGTGGTTAATTTTTATAATAATGATATAGTTTTTAATGTTGTAGCTAAAGAAATTATTCTTGAGAATCAAACATCAAAAGGAGTTGTTTTTGAAAAAAATGGTACTACCTACAAAGTAAAAAGTCAGCATGTAATAGCTGCATGTGATGTAGAAATGTTATACGAGAAAATGCTTCCAAAGAATATTGTATCTCAAGAAATGAAAAATAATCTTAAGGATGCAATTTTATACAGTTCCGCAGTAGCCATTTCTCTTGCTTTAGATTGTCCTACCGAAGATTTAGGATTTGGGGAAGAACTAGTACTGATAGTTGAAGATGGAGTGACTAGAGCAGACCATGATTCTGGAGATCCTTATAAAACAGCAATTTCAATAATTCCACCAAGTTTAAGGGATAAAACCCTTGCCCCAGAAGGTAAAGGTACACTGACTATCTATTCTTCTGCCTGGATTGATTATAAAAACTATTGGGGAACTAGTATAGATGAACAAGGAAATTATGTGAGGACAGATGAATATTATAAAATTAAGGAAGAATTTGCAGATATTATTCTTGACAGAATAGAAGAACGTCTAAAAATTGATATTAGGAGTCATATTCTTTTTTCAGATATTGCTTCGCCAATAACGCATTGGCGTTATAGCTTTAATCGAGGAGGTTCTATTATGGGGGCTAGACCAGGAAAAGCAAATATGCAAGCAAAAATTGCACATCACAAAACGCCTGTAAAGAATCTTTTGCTTGGTGGTCATTGGTCTGACCTTGGAGGGGGAGTACCAATTGCTGTAAAAGCTGCAGCGAATGCTGCTATGCTAGTCCTTAAGGAACAAAAGCCAAAAACATTTAAAGTTTTTGCTCAATATGCAGATGGGAAGATAAATTGTCAAAAAGTTCAGGCATCTGGTGTTTTTGAACCTTATAATAATTCATGGAAGCAAGCAAAGACTCCGGCTCAAGAAAAAAAATCCAAAAATAAGATATAATTCAGTAGTTAGTTTGTATTTGGTTTTTTACATTTTAATATTGAACGATTATACCAAGCGTAGGAATTATTGTTCCTGGAATGGGATCAATTTCTTTTAATTTGTAGGATTGATTTGGCATTCCAAAGTTTTCGATTTGAGGGTTGCCATTAACATCTTCGTCTAGAATAAGAGAAGATGTTCCTGTAATTACCCCAGGTATATTTTGGATGTCCAAATACAAATTAAAACTCCATTTTGGGAAAAACCATTTATAATCAATTCTTAGGTCAATACTATAATTAAGACCTAAGCGTAAAGTATTTAATTGACTATAGTCTAGTAACCCCTGTCTGTATCGGTTCCAGTTGTCAGTAAGCGCAGACTTGTCTTCATCGAAAGGCGTATATGGCAATCCGGTTTGAAGTCGTAGATTGGTCCCAATATCAAGAGTTTGCGTAATTAAAGGACGCTCAAGTGTTTTAATTTTTTGTGGCTTTATCTTTTTTGTTTTTGGTTTGTCTTTTTTTATGGTATTGTGAATTTTAGGAGTAAAATCACGACGGAATATATATATGTTTTCATTTTCATTATTCTTTAATTCATTCCTCTTCATCTTTTTTTCATTTCTCTTCTCTCGGATACTTTTGTTCATAATATTAAATGTTTTACCAAGAGCAAGGTTTATTATATGTCGACTATCCCATGCAGAGGGTATATATTCTCCACTTCCATCAGTGAATTCAGACCAACCTAAAGTATAAGCAAGAATACCGTAGAAGCCTTTATATAATCTTTGTTGAATCAGGACTTCTAAACCATATGTTCTTCCTTTGCCAGTAGATGAAATTGGAGCATCACCTATTACTCCAAAATCAGCGCCAAAATTTGCCAGAGAGATTTGGTCATCTATAAGAAAAGGGTAATTATCATATATTTTATAGTATCCTTCTATACTGAACTTTGTATTTGTTTTTGTCGAATAAGCAATTCCTCCAACTACATGAAATGAACGTGTATATTTCAATCTGTTTTTATTTACTAGCGTATCATTTTCTTGATAGCCTAAAGTGGTGTAGGATGGAAGTTGATAATATAGACCAGTATTAGCATTAATAGTTAATCGTGGTAAAATGGTGAATGAAACTGAGAATCGTGGTGATACTTGATTTAGCGGGTTAAGCATATCTTCATTATAGTTGTTACCATCTAAACGAACACCAGTTGCAAATACTAATCTTTCAGAGAAGAACTTTTTACTTGCTTGCAGGAAAATTGCGTATTTATGTAGTGGCAACTTTGTTGTAATTTCACTATAACCACTTGATCCATTTATTTTAGTTAGATTTGTATATCTCGAGAATTCATATCCAGCACCATAATTAAAAGTAAAATTTTTGGCAAAATTTAATTTATGTTCAAGTCTGAATTTATTTTCTGATTCTTGGGATTGATAATCTATAATTCTATCCTTACTTTCATCATTATCAATATGTTTATAAATGTTATTGTTTAGCATATTTCTACTTGCTACAAACATTAATCGACCTATTTCTGTATAGTGTTTATAAACAGCACCTATTGTGTAATTCCATTGAAAATATACTGGTAACCTATTGAGTTGGAACCTTTGTACTTCTGTATCGTTGGCATCTAGATTTAATTTGAATCTATCACATGCACCAAGAGCAACTATGTAAAATTCGTTTTTTTCATCAAATCTAGTACGTACTTTAAATTGAATATCATTATATGTTGGTAAAAAAGGCAATTCCAATACGTCAAATAAAAATTGTAAATAGGATTGACGTATAGAAAACAAAAAAGTTGTTTTTTTACCAATTGGACCTTCTAATGTTCCAGCTATATCACTTGTGCCTAATGTAGCAGTAAAACCTATACGGTCATCACGGCCATTTTTTTGTTTGAAATTAAATACAGAGCTCATAGTGTTTCCTCTATTGGCAGGGAATGCACTACTAAAAAAATCAACTTCTCTTATAAAATCAACGTTTATTAAACCATTGGGGCCTCCAGAAGATCCTTGAGTAGCAAAATGGTTGATGTTAGGAATTTCTATGTCGTCAAGATAAAATCGATTTTCACTTGGGCCTCCTCCTCGAATCAATAAATCATTTCTAAAGCTTGAAGCACTTGTAACCCCAGGAAGTGCTCGAACAACTTTTGAAATATCTCGGTTGCCACCAGGGTTTCTTTGTATTTCTGCCGTTCCAATTGTTTGTAATGAGACAGGACTTTCAGCAGGTTTTTTGAAAGGAG
Source organism: Saprospiraceae bacterium (assembly GCA_022448945.1). GTDB lineage: Bacteria > Bacteroidota > Bacteroidia > Chitinophagales > Saprospiraceae > Aureispira. The sequence continues at coordinate 98,720 of JAKVCV010000012.1, read as the reverse complement.
AGGCTTTTACAACAATTTCATTCAATTGTTCAGACATTTCTTCCAAATAAAAATCTATGATTGCTGGCTTAGAATTTGTAACTTGTATTTCCGTTATCGTTTTTGATTTATATCCAAGAAAACTTGCAGTGATATTATATATACCAGGTTCTAAATCTGTAAAAATATAGTTCCCGTCAATATCACTAGTTACGCCAATTGTAGTTCCTTCTATAGCAACTGAGGTAAAAGGTATGCCTTGGTTGCCTTGTAACTCAGAAATTTTACCTTTTATAGTCCCTGTTTGCGCAAAGATGAAAGCAGGGAAATAAAATAGAAAAATAATGATATATAGCTTCATAACTGAAATCTTGTTTGTAACATTATAACTGTAACTTAAACTAATTTATTATTGTAACATACTTTTAAAGTAATTGTTTAAAAAATCTTATTGAGTTTTAAATTAAGAAGTGATAATTTTATCCTAACTATAGGATATGAAAAACATTATAATATATTTATGATACAATAGTTTTTTAAATCTTTATTAAACTGCAACAATAGGCATAATTATCAAATATTAAAGAAAATATGGTAAATAAAAATTTGTATTTATTGGGTTTCATGGGTTCTGGGAAATCCTATGTTGGGAAGCATATTGCCGAAAAAATAGGGTGGGAATTTTGTGATCTTGATGCTGTCATAGAAAGAAAGATGCAATGTACCATTTCTGAGATATTTGATGAACATGGAGAGGATTGTTTCAGACAAATAGAGCATCAATGCTTGAAAGAATTGCTTTTGACTAAAAAGACAGTTGTTGCACTAGGAGGGGGCACGCCTTGTTTTCATGATAATATATCTCTAATCAAAAAGAGAGGTGTTACCTTTTTTTTAGATTTGTCCGTTGATGTTTTATACGAGCGATTAATTGCTGAGACACATAAACGTCCTTTAATTAAAGGTAAATCGGTTTCAGAATTGAAGTCTTTTATAGAATTGAAATTAAATGAGCGTATGGATTGTTACAAAAAGGCCCATTATATTGTATCTGGACCTGATAATTCTATAAATCGAATCCTGAATATACGTTCTTTTTATATAATGAATTAAATGTAAATTTTTTAAAGAGAAATTTAAAAATGACTGATCTGCTAGATAATCGTTAGATCTTTCCAATGGCACTTTTAAGGCATTTTTATTTAATAGTAATGGGAATCCTATTTTGCGGTTCAATTCAATAAAAATATGGATAATATAGTCTTCTATAATTATCTGAAGAAATATGAAATAAAAAAACAACTAATTATTGAACCAACCAGGCTTTCTTATTATAATTTGCTCTCACAAATTCTAGTTGGGTTTTTAGTTCGTCTTTTGTACAGGTAATTTGTACACCAACTCTTGTTAGACCATTTTTTAGCGAAATATCAACTAGTAAATTGTCGGCTTTTAATTTTTTTGATAATCGGTCTACATTTTTTTGCTTACTAAATGCCCCTAATACTATAACATAATCCTTGAGGTTTTCTTGAACTGTTGGTTCCTCAATAGGAATTTCAGGTTCAATTTCTTCCTCAGCAACCTCAGACATTACTTTATGAGAATCTGAGAGAGTAACAGTTGAGCTTGGTAATAGCGATGCATGTGATGTGCTGTTACTATCAATCATTGTAATGTTGTTATTGTTATTCGCCATTCCAGTGAATAGGGCATTGTAAATATAGGGTGTGGATAATACTAAAATAAGTATAGCAGCAGCTCCTATCATTTTGGAGTTGATAAGCAGGTCAACAATGCTGGTTTGTTTTTTAACAACAGTTGGTTTTATATTTTTATTATTTTCTGCTGTTTTCAGATAGTTTTTATTTCGTAGGATTGGAGAACATTCAAGTTCCGGTAAACCAAATGCATCACGTAGAAAATTGGTGTTTGCTGGTATAAACTCAAGTTTGGAGTCTTTATTGAAGTATAGTCTACCAATATTATTGAAATGAATAGTTTTATTGTTATTCAGATCGTTTTCAATCTGTTCACAGTATTCTTTAACGGCTTGATTTGCCTGCTTGAAAGTTAAATGCTGATGTTCAACAATTTCACTTGCAAGTAATCCATCATTGTTAACTAATTTGGGGTTGAATGATACAGTCTTTTTAGGTGGATATACTTGTTGATCAACTAGATCAATAGATGCAGATGTGTAGTTGACGATAAAACCGCCAATATCTGGTATTATTACACAATCATTGTTATACAATAATTGTTCGATATGAAGGGATAGGTCCAACTTATTGGGGTTTCTAATAATTAAAGAATCGTTATCTCTTTTCGAATAATTTTGTGATTATGGGTATACAACTCTACAAAATAACTACCTCTTTTTAATTTATCCAAATCTATCTCATAAATTGTGTTAAAAGGAAGGTCAAAAAGATGATTATCTTCAATTACAATCTTATTTTTGTCAGAAGTCACTACTAAACGATTCATTTTTCCTCCTAAGGCTTCAAAATCTATATATAAAGCTTTGTTTCTTTGATCTGTAAGAAAAGACCAGTTGTAAGACGCAGTATTTATTGTTTCAGTTTCAAAATTTGTCCAGTCTACTTCAAAGGCACTTCCTTCAAAATGATCCCAGTCTACTTCAAAGGCATTTCCTTCAAAATGATCCCAATCCACCTCAAATTCCATACCTTCCAAGGTGTTTAAATTTGATGCGATTTGTTTTTGTGAATATATGTAATTTATTAATAAAAAGAAAATCGTGACACAAGAAAGATATTTCATTATTTTTCGAATATTAGGTTGTAAATAATTCTAAATTAATGGGAGTTTCTTAAACGTTATCGTGAAATTGTGTGTCTACGATGGGGTTATTTTATAGTATGCCAATAACGAATAACAAATCTACTATATATGACGTAAAAAACCAAATTTTATTGCCTAGAAATTTATTTTAAGATAATCTTATATTTTGTTATTCTATACTATAATAATTGGTTGCTTTGATAATTAGTTTAAGTTGAGTTGCTGTATATTCATCAATAATTATATAGTTAAAAATTGTAATTTGTTTCAAGAAAGTTTAAATTGCCTTACATTATGTAATCTCTTGCTACTTATATTAATCAATAAAGCTAAGAGTATCTAAAAACACTTAAATTATAACTTATGAAAATTCTATTGTATTTCTCATTTTTAATGTTCTTGGTATCATGTAGTGATTCAAAAAAAAGTAAATTTTCAGCTTTTGATGTCAAAAATAATGAAGGTACAACTATTATGTCAATGGGGGATGATGGTACAATTACATTTCCAACCGAAGAAGATGTAAAAGTTACTTTAAATGAAAATTATGAATTGCTTGATGACGAAGGGAAAGTTCGTATTAAATTGAATGGGGAAGGAATGTTGGTTACTGAAGATGGAGAAAATATAGGAAATGTAAGTGAATCTGGAGAGATAGATTTTGGTACTGGAGTGACAATGAAGTGGTCTGAAAATGGTGAACTAATGAAAGGAAATGAAGCTACCGGAATTATGATTGAGCCTAACAACTCGAATAGTTATCGAGCTGCTTCAATTTTGATGAATTTATATTTTATGGCATCAGAAGGAATGGAATCTGAGGAGCTCGAAAGTAGCAACGATTCAATACTTGTTGAAAATCCACAAGATACCACAGTAGTTGAATTAGAGGAGGATTAATTTAAGCGTCAACATTATTTTATAAAAAACTATTAAATAGAGCATCATATTTTGGTGCTCTATTTTTGAAATTACTATATTCATTTATTCCCATCAATTTATTTTCTTTTATTTTATATGTTCAAATCAATAATTATTGCTCTTTTGAATAAAACATTATGCCTACTAGGAATAAATTAATAACATATTACTTATTGTTTTGTTAGATTAATGGAAATATCATTCTCATATATCATCAAGTTTATAGCTTTAATCTACGGATTATCACTAGCGCATTCTTTGTCATGTATTGCAGAATATATACAAAATTGGAAAAAAATTAAGCATTATTGGGTATGGTGGATATGGGCAATTTATTTAATATGTTTATCAGCCGGATTTTGGATCACTATATATGCTTATTATGGTACAAGAGAAGTGTGGGTAATAGGTCATTTCTTTTTTTTAACATTTCAGTCTGCATTATTCTATTTAACTTATTATATTTTTTTCAATCGTTTCCATGAATTAGAAAATAATGACCTTGAGTTAGAATATTATAAATACAAAAAAATATTTTTTCTTTTATTAGCAATACAATTTCTAATGATGTTTATTGGCCATACAATTTTAGCAACTAATTTTTCACTGGCAGTTATTTTAAGGTATAATATCTTTCCACTTATTTATTCTATTATTTTTATAAGTCTTGCATTTCTAAATAATAAAATTATACATAAAACTTTTGCAGTTTTTTTTCTTTTAACTTTTATTGTTCTAATTATAGTATCTTAATATAATTATAACCAATTAATTCTTTCTAAATATACTTTGTCGGGTCACCTAAACCAAAGAAATTTTAATTATTATTGTAACAGATTCTATTAACAATTTAGTTTGTTTAACTTTAATTAAAAGAACTATATATGACTATAGAAAATATCATTAGAATAATTAGTAATTACCCTTATATTGTTTTACAGTATTTAGGAGTTATGATAGGGCTTTCCTTGATAGGCTTGCTTTTTATTAGTAATAAAAACTTTAAGGCACCTTTCACGTATTTATATTCGATAATAATTTATGGGGTCTCAGTGCCAGGACTATTGTCTATAATTCTTATTTTTTATAGTGTTTTTAGTTTGCATCAAAACATATTAAAATTGGATCTGGTGACTTATTTCATTCCTCCTGCTGCAATGCTTCTTACATTAGCTATTATTAATAAGACGGTGTCTTTTGATAAAATACCTGGGTTTGAACGGTTGTCAGGGTTGTTTATATTATTGGCAATAAGTTTAATTCTTACCTATGTATTGCAAAGAATGTTTTTCGGTGTCTTTTTTATCGGAAAAATAAGCTATCTGATACTTTTCTTTGTGGTTATTGTTTTTGCTTTAAGAATAGCTTGGGCAAGAGTTGTATCCTAGCTTTTACATTTAGCTATAAGATCCTTAAAATGTATTTAACGGATGGAAAAAGTAATTATCTTCGGAGGAACAGGATTTATTGGTCTAAGTTTAGCGAATCATCTGATAGAAAGAGGAATAAAACCTGTATTGGTTGCTCGCAATACTCCTGCTGCCAAAATTGAATGTGATTTTGTTAAATGGGATGCTATCTCTTTGGGTAATTGGGTCAATGAATTAAATGGTGCAAAAGCGGTTGTGAATTTAGCTGGAAGAACAGTTGATTGTATCAAAACACCTGATAATTGTGATGTGATTCTTCGTTCAAGAGTTGATTCTACAAAAATAATTGGAAAAGCTTTATCAGAAATTGATGAACCACCACCTGTATGGGTCCAAATGTCTACTGCACATATTTACGGAGATCCGCCTAGTCAATTTTGTACAGAAGATTCCTCTACAGGATATGGTCTTGCACCTATTGTAGGTAAAGCTTGGGAAAAAGCTTTTTTGGACACAAAACCTGCACATATTAGGGGTGTAAGATTACGAACAAGCTTTGTCATTGGAAAAAACGGAGGAGCTCTAAGTACTTTGAAAAGAATAGTGAAACTGGGAGCTGGGGGCAAAGTTGCACATGGTAAACAGGGGATTAGCTGGATTCACGAACATGATATGAATGAAATAATCTGGCAGGCTATACAAAATGAAAATTTTAATGGTTTTTATATTGCCAGTGCACCAAATCCTGTTTCCAATAAAGAATTTATGCAGACTTTAAGGAAAACCATGAAGTTCCCATTTGGTATTCCTACACCAGAGTTTTTAGTACGACTGGGATCTAAATTTGTTTTTAGGACAGATCCTGAGCTTGTTCTATATGGTAGATACGTAAAGTCAGAAAGGCTTGAACAGGAAGGATTTGAATTTAAATTCCCTCATTTATACAAGGCTTTAGAGGATTTAGTTTAGAAAGATTAATTCTATTCATCTTTCTCTATAAATTAAGTTCTTAAATCGTATTAATTAACTAATTATCGATTTTGGTCTCATTTTTGTCATTTTTTATCTCAAAATTCTAATTTTATTTTTTCCGAAATTTATAAATTTGATGTTATTACAATTAAAATTATAACATATGTTTTTATTTAAAGAGAAGTCCTTGTTTTGTGTTTTATTAGCTTGTTTTGTTTTAATCCTTTATGTTTCCTGTGACAAAAATGATACAGGTATTGTCCATCGTTTGGTATTCAACCATAATGGAGTAGATCGTTCATATATCTTATATAAGCCTCATAATCTACCATTAAATGCTCCATTGGTTTTTGTATTACATGGTTATTCTGGTAATTCTGAAGTTACTAATTTTTCATATGATATGAATTCTGTTGCAGATACAAATGGTTTTGCTGTATGCTATCCACAGGGTACTAAGGATAATTCAAATACTAGTCATTGGAATGCCAACTTAAATATAAGTACAACAGATGATATTGATTTTTTGTGTAGTCTTGCTAAAAGCTTACAAACTCAACATCTTTTAGATTCTCAAAGAACCTTTTCTTGTGGCATGTCAAATGGTGGGTTCATGAGTTATACGCTTGCCTGTGAAGTTCCTCATGTTTTCAGGGCAGTAGCTTCTGTAACTGGTACTATGAGCCTATATGATTGGAATAATTGTGATTCTTTAAATCCTGTCCCTATCCTACATATTCATGGTGTTGATGACAATATTGTTCCTATTGATGGGACTATGGATACTACGAGTGGATGGGGTGGAGCTCCTAAAGTATCAGATATAGTGAATTATTGGGCGGTCAAAAACAATTGTACTACTGTTGATACACTATTTATTCCTCAAAGAACAACGGCTTTTTATCATCGTAATGGAATTAACAACCACGAAGTCTGGTTTTATCGTCTTAACAATTGGGGCCATGCCTGGCCTTTGCCAGCATTGGGTGTTAGCTATAATGCCAGTTCCGTAATATGGGAATTTTTTAGTAAGTATTGATAATTTATGCATTTTATTTAGTCTACTCGAACTTATTAAGAAAGTTAAAATTAAAGTTCTTTACAACTTTAAAGTTAGTGTTTTCGTCTTTTGTATGTATTGATTTTAGTTATATTAGTTTAATAAATCATCATATAATGTGTTTAGTAATCCCCTGTTTAATATTATTATTTCCATTTTGTGGATATGGGCAAATAGACAATAATTCCCTTTTTCCAAATTCAACATCTTCCGATATATTATTAGGGGATTATATGTTTTTTGATGTTAACCACTCTGTAACTTTAAGAGAAGAATCAGTTATTTATTATTGTAACCCATCACCCCATAATATTTTTAACCCTTCACCATGCAATAATGGTCAAAATTATTATTTTAAAACGGAGTTGATTCCTGCATTTGGTGCTACTATAATGTTTGGAGGTAAATTTTATTTTGGAGATAATCAGCGATTTAGGTTTGGAATGCAAGTAACAGGAGTTATTTTAGACTTTAGTTTTTCAACTAATTCAGGATTCATCTATCAATTGTCGCCAGCTGCATTAGGTTTTAGTTCAGTTTATAAAGTTAAAGATCATAGTCTGATTGAATTAAACCTTAATACTGGTTTAAATTTCCGTATTTTACCCTTCCTTTCATCGCTTACGACTTTAAAGGTTTTTACTAATGTTAAATATTGTATTAAAAGATGTTCTATCGGTCTGGACTTTGCTTTTAATGTACATAGTTTATATGGTTTTATCGACTTGACATATTCTTTAGTTTTTGGATATAAACTATATAGGTTCTAAGGATCATTTTCCTATATAATAAAATTCTCCTGAAGGCCTTTCAAATTTAAAAAACGATTGTATATTCGTTTTTTCATGATTACCAAATTCTTAAACTAATAAACTTGAAGAAGCCTTATGGTCCCCTTTATTGTAATAACAGTAGGCCTTATTATTCTGCTCATTATATATTTAAAAAAGAAACCTACGCTAGATTTTAAATCCATTGAAAAATCGATAGATAACGAATCTCACAAAACAGCTAAAAAGGATCTTAAACAAGCATTGTTTGATGATATTGTAGAAAATGGATATTCAAGACATGAGACTAGCTATTGTATTAAGTTTGAAAGTGGTAAAGATATTTTCGGGTATACGGTTGAGATTGAATTTTCAAGAATAAAAAAGAGATTAACAACCATAGATATAGACGTATATAAGGAAGGTTTTAATATTGAATTACCCGAAAATGTTACGCCTGGATTTTTTGATTTTGTGGTGTTTAGGAATTACAATAGAATACTAGCAGCTATTTCAAATATGGAGTTGCTCCCTAATGTACAGCAAGGGGGGTATTTTTTACGTTCTTCTATTAGTTGTAAAGATTCAGAAATACCTGACTATAGTTATTTGAATCAAAGAATAAAGGCACATTTTAAAGTTTTTGAGGAGTTTCAGTTTATAGGTGAAGATGATCTTGCACATGGATTTTTTCAGCAAATCGGAAATGATGGATATGAATGTAGTTTTTGTCCGGGGCAGATGATGGTTCGTTTTTGTAAACAATTAGGGGAAGCAAATTATAGTGTTTATTATGTTAAAGCTATGAAGATGTTATTTGTCACCTCTTCTAGGCTTACTGATAAAGAAATACAGGAAGATTTTAGTGATGATCAGACAAAACTACATCATTTTAATAGTTTAGAGCATATAAATAAGGGTGAAGAGCCCCCTGAGCTTGTTTTCCCTTCTTTTGAAGAATTCAAGGAAGTAGAAGCAGAATTTATTGAAGAATGGAATCATTATGATGAGGAGGAATAGTGTTTTCTTTTCTTTTAGGTTTTTTGTCAATAATCTTTGCATATATAGTAGCTGAACACCTGCAGGGAGGTTTTTTGCAGTTAGGGCATAGGTATTGTTTTTCAATACTCTCCATACTCCAGTAATTTTCTAGTGTGTGTATTGGCATTGAGCCACATGAACGTAGAATTTTCCCTACAGATTTACCAGCACTTTCTTCCCATACAATGGAAATGATCGATCTTGCGTGTTTTTCAAGTATTTTCATGCCATTAACGACCAATTCTTTTCCGATTCCTTTACCTTCCATACCAGGTAGTACTGCAAGGTGTTTACGTAGTGCGATAGGCTCCAAATCAATAAACCGAGATTTGAACCAATTCTTACCTTTTAGAAAGTGATTTTTAATTTCCCTTAATGTTCCCAGTTTAATCAGCGTTAGTCCAAGTACTGTATCTCCATCTATAGCAACTAGGCCTAAGGAATTAATATCAAGGTATTTTTTGATGTCACATATTGTTAAATAGTCATAACCAAATTGGCTATCCAGAATGTCTTTTGCCTGAAAAAGATGTTCTTCCCTGAATTTTGAGATCTGTACTTTAGATTTTGTACTCATTTTCATAAAGTTGTTATCAAATCAAGCAAATAGAGGAGTTTTTTCGATATCGAGCAACAAATATAGATAAATAATTTCAACTGTCGCTACAATAGTTTTGGTTCCTTTTATTCCTATAAAAACAAATCTAAATTCTCTACTTTGTAACTGCTCTTTCCAAACAATAATTTATACCTTTACATTCTAAATAATCAGATCTAATACTATGGAAGAAAAATTAAAAGCATTTGAGCGGTTACTAAATATAATGGATGAGCTCAGAGAGAAATGTCCCTGGGATAAGAAACAAACACTGGAGAGTTTGAGTATCCTTACTATTGAGGAAATGTATGAGTTAGTAGATGCAATTCAGGAAAAAAATATGGATGATCTTAAAGGCGAAATTGGTGATATTCTTTTACACATGGTTTTTTATTCAAGAATTGCCAGTGAAAAGAATGCTTTTGATATAAAAGATGTTTTGAATCATGTTTGTGATAAATTAGTTTACAGGCATCCTCATATTTATGGAGATGTTGTAGCAGATGATGAGGAAACGGTTAAAAGGAATTGGGAATTACTAAAATTAAAGGAAAAAGGACGTAAATCTATCCTCCAAAGTGTGCCAAAAGCGCTACCTGCTATTGTGAAAGCTTACAGAATTCAAGAAAAAGTTCATAAAGTTGGATTTGATTGGGAAAATGTCCAGGAAGTTTGGGAAAATGTAGAAGAAGAACTCGGAGAATTACAATTGACAATTGATCATCGGGAAAGTAAAGAAAGAATTGCATCTGAATTTGGTGATGTTATGTTCTCTTTGATTAATTATGCAAGATTTTTAAAAATTGATCCTGAAGCAGCCTTAGAAAATACTAATAAAAAATTTATAAGAAGATTTAAATTTATTGAATCGAATACAAAGAAAAATCTAAAGGACTTGTCTATCGAAGAGATGGATACTTTATGGGAGAAAGCCAAAGAAATTGAAAAAGAAAAAAGTCCTGATTGATCTATAGTTTTTTTATGATGTTAATTATAATTTGAATTCTTTAAATCCGAATAAAAAACATAAGTAATGTACGTTTCCGACCGTTTAAAAAACATGGCTGAGTCTGCAACTATAAAGATGGCTCAATTGGCTCGAGAACTTAAAAGTCAGGGGCATGAAGTTATAAGCCTTAGTTTGGGTGAGCCAGATTTTGATACACCCGATCATATTAAAGTAGCTGCATCAAGAGCATTGCAGGAGGGTTATACCAAATATACTCCTGTACCGGGCTTATTAGAATTGAGAAATGCTATCGTCGCTAAGTTAAAAAGGGATAATAATTTAGATTTTAGTGCAAATCAGATCGTAGTCTCCAATGGTGCAAAACAAAGTGTTGCCAACCTGTCATTATCACTTTTGAATGAAGGGGATGATGTTCTTGTTTTCACGCCATATTGGGTCTCCTATAAAGAGATTATCCGTCTTAGTGGTGCTAATCCGATTTTTGTTAATTCAACGATTGAAACTGATTTTAAAATTACTGCTCAGGATTTAGAAGCTGCAATAACTGATAATACCCGGATGGTGCTGTTTTCTTCTCCATGTAACCCAACTGGTACTGTTTATACAAAAGAAGATTTTGCTCCTTTGGTTAAGGTTCTGGAAAAGTATCCTGATATTCTTATTGTGTCTGATGAAATCTACGAATACATTAATTTTTCAGAAGGGGGGCATTGTAGTATAGCTTCATTTGAGTCTATATTTAATCGATGTATTATTATTAATGGATTTTCGAAAGGTTTTTCTATGACAGGTTGGAGGCTGGGCTATATGGCTGCACCTTTATGGGTAGCACAAGCCTGTTCCAAAATACAGGGTCAGTTTACTTCTGGGGCTAATTCTTATGGTCAAAAAGCTGCTGCTGATGCTTTATTGAGTGATATGTCCCCTACTACTCAAATGAATAATGCTTTTAGAAAACGTAGGGACCTTGTGATTTCTTTGCTCAAAGAAATTGATGGCTTTAAGGTTAACTTTCCTGAAGGTGCCTTTTATGTTTTTCCTGACATCAGTGATCTTTATGGTAAATCTTTTGGAGATAAAACGATTAATAATTCAATAGATTTTTGTGAATATATTCTTTATTCTGCACATGTTGCTATTGTTGCTGGTTCAGCCTTCGGTGCCGACGATTGTGTTCGCATTGCATATTCTGCTTCAGAAGAACAATTAAAAGAAGCTATAAATAGAATTAAAGCAGCAGTAAAAGCACTCATATGACGGGAGTATTATGTTAGTTTATTTTAACTATCTAGTATGAACAAAAAACTTTTATTAGCACATATAGCTATGTTCTTGGTAGCGCTGATCTATGCTGCTAATTATACTATCGCAAAACCTGTTATGGCAGGGGAGACTCCCTACGTTAAACCTATTGGTTTTATTATGATGCGAGTATTGGCAGCCACTTTCTTGATTTGGGTTTCACATTTCGTTTTTGTAAGAGAAAAAGTAGAAACTCAAGATCTACCTCGTTTAGCATTATGTGGGGTTTTTGGAGTAGCAGGTAATCAAATGTGTTTCTTTTATGGGTTGAATCTCACAACGCCTATAAATGGCGCCCTTATTATGCTTACTACTCCTATTTTGGTACTGATTTTGTCCATGATTGTGTTTAGTGAAAAACTTACCGGGAAAAAAGGTGCAGGAATTATTTTGGGTCTGGTTGGTGCGATGATATTAATTTTGACTAATAGTTCTGATATTCCAAATGCTCCTAATCCTACTTTGGGTAATATCTTTGTTGCAATTAATGCAGCTTTTTATGCGTGTTATTTGGTCCTAGTAAAACCAATGATGGATAAATATTCTCCTTTTACCACTCTTAAGTGGGTGTTTTTGTTTGGAACTATCTGTGTATTACCTTTTGGATGGGAGCAAATGATGGAAGTGAAATGGAATGTAATGCCATTAAAAATTATGTGGAGTATTGCCTTTGTTCTTGTTTTTGTTACTTTTTTAACTTACGTATTAAATGGTGCTGCTTTAGGTGTTGTAAAGGCATCTGTATCTAGTGCATATATTTATCTTCAGCCATTATTAGCATCTGTAATAGCAGTTGGGGCAGGTCAAGATAGGTTGACAACCACAATGATATTTGCTGGATTATTAATATTTGTAGGTGTTTATATGGTTTCTTTGCGTGCGCAAAAATCAAGTGACAAAAAATGATATAATCGCTTTAACGCTTATACAATAAGGTATAGATTAAATGAATAATGGTTGAAATTAAATTTATGCAAAAGCAACGTACATATATTCCTGTAATTACAAGTCTAAGAGGATTAGCCGCAACCGCTATTTGTTTTTATCATTTTGTACTTGGTACATCCAATTATATTGAAACTGAATGGATACGTAATTTTTTTTATTATGCCCAATATGGTGTACCAATGTTTTTTGTCATCTCAGGAGTCGTATTGCCTGTTTCATTGCTTAATAATAATTATCAAATATCTAGATTGCCAAAATTTATTCTTAAAAGGCTTGTTCGTTTAGAACCTCCTTATCTGATTTCATTAATTGTTGCGGTGCTTTATTTAGTTTTTCAAGGGTATCACCATAGTAATATAGTTGCATTTTCATGGAGTAATTTTTTGTTGCATTTAGGATACCTTATTCCTTTTGTAGAAGGTGAGACTTGGATAAATCCTATTTATTGGTCTCTGGCAGTAGAGTTTCAATATTACCTTTTTTTGTCTGTTGCTTTTATAGCTTTAAAAAATAAGAATTTTGTTATTCGCCTCTCGGTTTATGTTTTTGTTTTTGGAATAAGTTTTATCAGCGATGAGAAAGCATTGTTATGGCGTTGGTTGCCCATGTTTTTGGTAGGAATTATTTATGTTTTATTTCAATATAAGATTATCCTTCTAAAAGAATATGTATTGGTGTCTTTTTGTAGTTTATTTTTAGTGAATTATATTTTGGGAATTCCAAACATGGTAGTTGTCATTTTTTGCATATTTGTTATTCATTATTATCCATCTTTTAATTTTAAATTCTCAAGAAGGTTAGGAGAGATTTCTTACTCTTTGTATTTGATTCACTTTGTTGTAGGGCAAGCTATAATTAATTTCCTTTCACATACTTATCGGTTGCCATTTCAAAAGTTTTTGGTAATTCTAACCGGTTATTTTGTTAGTTTGTTTGTTGCCTGGATTTTGTATATAGTTGTTGAATCGCCAAGTAAAAAAGTTTCATCATCCATTCGATATTAAAAAATAATTTTTTTTATAGTGATTTAATGGATTTTTATAAAACAATAGAAACTTGATTTTATGGGAAACATGTTATTCTACAGAATATAAAACAGTACCGTTTAAGATATATAGAATTTTATTGCATTTAAAACCAAGTTTTATATAATTACTTTTGAAAATTAAAATAATCTGGTAATTTTGTAAGGACTTGCGCATTTTTTTTGTATCGGTTCAATATTTATGCCCCATTATTATCCCAAATAATTGTTAATTATGATATTGTATAGTAAGATTCTATTTTTTTGTTTGTTATTTTTTAGTCTTCTTGTAGCGAATGTCAATGCAACAACGTTTATTGGTCAACATATAGATAAAGATAGTAAATGGACTAAATCAAATAGTCCTTATATCATTACTATTGATTTAACAATAGTAAAAGGTGCTACCCTTGAAATTGAACCAGGTACAAAAGTTCAATTTGCTAAAGAGACTCGTATGATAGTTTCTGGTAATCTTGTTGCTTCCGGTACTAAAAGTCAGAAAATTAGTTTTAGTGGTTTACATGATTGTAATTGGAATGGTTTCTTTTTTACTAAAGATTGTAATGATTTTAATCCTACAACTAAAGAAGGGGTTACTTTTAATTCATGTATTTTTAGAGGAACCAACGAAACTCCAGCTTATCTGATACGCTCCAAAGGGTGTAATATTAGTATTACAAATTGTAACATTGAAGCATGTTATACAGCTATCCAAATAGAACGGCAGGCTGAAATCTGGATTGATGGATCAGTTTTCAAACATTGTAATCGTGTTATTAATGTTCGTAATACTAGTCTTGCTACAATAACAAATAATAAAATGATAGCATGTAATTCAATTATGTTGGGTGGTACAACAATTTTTAAGGATAATATCCTTAGAAAATTTACAGGTAAAGGCAGACATTCAGGTATAATTGTATGGATGTTGGGTGGAGGTGTTGTAGATATTAGTTCAAATCAATTTGTAAAGTTTGAAGATTATGCGATAAAGTTGCAAAAAATGAGTAAACGCTCTTCTTTTTTAGTTCATCATAATACATTCAGAAATAATAATATAAATTTAAAGTTATCCTGTAAATACTATAATAAAGGAAAATCTAAAATTGAAAATAATAGCTTTTACAACTATAAAGAGTATCATGTAAGATTATTTGCCCCTTGTAAAGATAAAGTAATTGAAAAACTTAGTATTGGCCCTAATTTTTGGGGTAAATTGTCTACATCCGAGGTAAAAAATGCAACCCTAGACTATCATCATGATGAGAATATTTCCGGAGAAGTTGAGTATTCTGAAGTATTAAAAAAAGGAGTTATTCTCTAATTAACTACTTGATAGAATTATAGATATAAATCCTAAAAGTTATTTTTTTATTTAATAGCACTACATTATTCCTTTTTGAAGCAGATGCGACAGGCCCCTTTCTTTTCTGAAATCACAAATCCCTTTATTTGTAAATTTTTATATTGCCCAAATGATGTATGTCAGTATATTATTTGCGTAAATTCGAATACAGTAAAATGAATATTTGTACCATTTTTTGTTAAAATTGTCGATATATCACGATTTTTAGGCTTTTTTTTGATAATTTTCTAGATAAATTGCGAATTTATATGTACATTTATGGCAATATGGTAAGTTGAAAATAAATTATTGTATACCTAATAAAACTATTAATATATGGGGCATAAAAATTTTACACTACAATCTATACTTTTTATACTTTTACTTACTGCTGGAATTTTTTATACTCTTTCGATTCAGGCACAGCATAATAACGAATTTTACAATGATGGGGCATTAGTTCATATTCAAGCTGGTGCTGAATTGCATGTTTTGGGTGATGTCCACATGACCCAACCAACAGGTTTACTTGAAAATAATGGACTACTTAAAACGCAAGGCAACATGTACTCAGATGCTTTGTTCCAGCAAAGAGGTACAGGTACTACACTTATAGAAAACAGCGATGTTAATACTACTGAAAGACAGTTCATAGCTGGTAGCTATGCAGTACGTGGTGGAACTTCTCAAATTGGAGTAAATGATGGTTCTTTTTATAACCTGGAAGTCAATAATAGTCAGGGAGCCGTTTATTTAATCAATACAGGTGCAGGAACTACTTCACAATACGTTGCTGATGTTAGAAATACCGTAAATTTTGACCCGCAGGGTCTGGGAGCCAACTTCGCAACTAATATAGTAACCCACGACATAGGGCCATCAGGCGCTTTGGCCTATCCACCGAATGGTTCAGGATATACTGCAGAATTTGGAATGATGAATACTACTTCAGGATTAACAAACTATATTAATGATACCTGGCATCAGAGTGGTGGAAATAATATGTCAACAATGGATAAAGGCTATGTGATTGGAAAGCATCGCCGGGCAATTTCTCCTGCTGGTGGAACTTATGGATATATACTTGGATTGGATCCTTCCAATCCAGTCCAAAATAATGGCAATAATAAAGGACTCCAATATCTTCACTTTGTATTTGGTGCTAATACCTATGATGTTTTGAGTGGATATTATGAAGCTTTTTCACCTAATAACACAATGCCGCCTGGAGTTGAGTGTAGCGGTTACCTTATGAATGATTTTTGGGGTAATAGACATGGTGAATGGGTTTTTAATGATATAAATAATGTTGCTGCTGGTGGTGCTTATGAGGTGAAGATATGGCCTCAGGATCCAGTTAGTATGTGGGCAGGTACATTTTATACAATATCAAAAGATGATGTTTTTGAATATCCAATAACATCCCCTTTACATAATGATTGTGGTCCTTCTCCAGTTGGACTGAGTAGAAATGGTTTTAATGGGTTTTCAGATTTTGGAGTTGTTTCAGGTCTCATATTATTGGAAACAAGAATAATTGATATTCTCGCAAGTCCTGTTAGTAATAAATATATAAAAGTTGACTGGACAACCAGTAAGGAATTAGATGTTGATTATTTCGTTCTTGAAAGAAGTACAGACGATGCAGACTTTATAGCTATTACAACTCACCCAGCTATAGGTAATAGTCAGGTAGAGCAGAGTTATTTTATAGATGACCATGCAGTTATACCTAATATAAATTATTACTATCGAGTTAAAGTTGTTAATGTTGATGGATCGGTAGATTACACACATTCTGTAGTTGCTTCACTTTATAAAGAGGGACAAGTAGAAACAGTTAATTTATTCCCTAATCCTATTTTAGACAGGAATGCAACGTTAGAGATTACATCCACCGTAGATAAAAACGCTACAATATTTGTCTATGATGCAATTGGACAATTAATGTTTTCTAAAATAGTTGTTGTTAACAAGGGTATAAATACCTTTACTTTAGATACTAAAGATTGGCCCGGGGCTCTTTATTATGTTCATGTTTATAGTGCATTATTCTCAACAGTAAAAGAACTCATCAAATCTGAGTAACTTTCTGAATTAATATTATATTCTTACATACTAATAAAGGCTGTCTCTCCAGGGGCAGCCTTTATTAGTATGTAAAAACTTATTTAGATTCAATCCAATTTAGTTTGAATTAAAGTAAATAATACAATTTTTTTTACGACCTTTGCGTAATAAATCATTCAGATATTTATTATGGTCAAAACGGGACTTTTTTGGGGTTCAGACACAGGAATGACAGAAGAAGTTGTAGAAGTGTTGCTTGATATCATAGGCTGTCAAAAAGTTGACAGCTTTAATATATTTAATGCAAGTGTTCAAAAAATAGAACAATATAACCATTTGATTTTTGGACTTTCTACTTGGTATGATGGAGAGTTACAAAGTGACTGGGATGAATTTTTCGAACAATTTAAATCCATTGATTTTAGAGGTAAAAGAGTTGCTCTTTTTGGATTGGGTGATCAGGAAGGGTATTCAGAATATTTTGTAGATGGTATTGGTATTATTGGAGAAGTAATAGAACAAAATGGTGGAAAAATCATGGGGAAATGGAGTACTAATGGTTATGAATTTGAATGCTCAAAAGGATTGTATGAAGAAGGATACTTTTTTGGTCTTGCTATTGATGAAGACAATCAACCTGAACAGACAGATGATAGATTACAGCAATGGGT
Organism: Saprospiraceae bacterium; assembly: GCA_022448945.1. Taxonomy (GTDB): domain Bacteria; phylum Bacteroidota; class Bacteroidia; order Chitinophagales; family Saprospiraceae; genus Aureispira. Next base: position 80,868 of record JAKVCV010000012.1, on the reverse strand, counting down.
AGAACAACTAGTTAATGAAGGATTTTTAGATAAATAAATCTTTTTAATAACTACTTGTCTTATATGAAAATATTAGTTTAAAATTTAAATTAAATAGAAATTAATCAATAATAATGATAGAGACAGATATATTAATTATTGGAGCAGGACCATGTGGCTTATTTACAGTATTTGAGGCTGGTCTGCTCAAATTAAGATGTCATTTAATTGATTCACTTCCTCTTGCAGGGGGACAATTAACAGAGATTTACCCTAAAAAGCCAATATATGACATACCTGGTTTTCCTCATATTCTTGCTGGTGAATTAGTTGATAATCTCATTAAACAAATAGAACCCTTTAAGCCTGGATTTACTTTAGGTGAACGTGCAGAATCAATAGAAGAACTTGATGATGGGCGATTTTGTCTGAAAACTAATAAGGGTACAAAGCATATTGCTAAAGTTATTGCTATTGCAGGGGGATTGGGTTGTTTTGAACCTCGAAAACCTCCTATATCAAATATTGCAGAATTTGAAGATAAAGGTGTAGAATACATTATTAAAGAACCTGAATTATATCGTGATAAAAAAATTGTAATTGCAGGGGGAGGCGATTCAGCATTGGACTGGGCGATTTTTTTGTCAGATATCGCCTCAGAAGTAACTATGGTTCATCGACGAAAAGGATTTAGAGGTGCATTAGATTCAGTAGAGAAAGTAGAACAATTGGCAAAAGAAGGAAAGATAAAATTAATTACTGAAGCTCAGGTTGTTGGACTAAATGGGAATGGGCATCTCCATGAAGTAACTATAAAGAATAAAACGGAAGGAGAATTCACAATATCAGTTGAACATTTTATTCCTCTTTTTGGCCTTAGTCCTAAGCTTGGTCCTATAGCTAATTGGGGGCTAAATATCAATAGATCTGCCATAGAAGTAAATACAGAAGATTATAGTACAAATATCCCTGGTATTTACGCAATTGGAGATATTAATACTTATTCCGGTAAGTTAAAACTAATTTTATGTGGTTTTCATGAAGGAACTTTGATGGTTCAATCAGCTTTTAAATATATCTATCCTGACAAAAAAGTACAGTTTAAATATACTACTGTAAATGGGGTTAATGGATTTGAATAATATTTAACTTTGCTTTCTTCTTGACTATGGTTTTCTAATTTGAGCTTATTTTTATAATATGAATTATTTTGACTTTTATAAACTTCCAATTACTTTAAATCTCGATATTAAATACTTAAGGCAGCTTTTTCTAAAAAAAAGTAAAGAATATCACCCTGATTATCATACTTTAGAACCCATAACAAAACAACAAGAGATTTTGGAATTGTCCACCCTTAATAATGAAGCTTATAAAACACTAAAAGATACCGAAAAACGTATAAAATATGTTTTAGAACTCAAAAATCTATTAGGTGCTGCAATTAAACCATCTATTCCTCAGGATTTTCTTTTAGAAATGATGGATATAAATGAAAAGATTATGGAATTGCAGTTTGATTATAATGTAAATACAGCTAACATTATTAGATCAAAAATCGAAAATAAAGAAATTGAGTTAAGGGATTCTGTACAACACATAATTGATAATTATAATGATGAAACATCATCTATTAATGAATTGGAACTTATAAGGGACCATTACTTAAAGAATCGTTATCTTCTCCGATTAAAAGAAAATATGAGCAAGCTTATTTAGATTTTGTATCTTCTATTTCATAAATTTTGTATATTGCTCTGTTAGTTGGATTATCCAGAAAAACTTATAGAAATGAGATCATTACGTATTCAAATTATTTTTGTTATTTTAAGCTTAGTCATCTTTACAAGATGTGGCAATGATGAAACAATTAATTATCGTGATAAAATAATTGGAGCATGGGAATTAAAGAATGTTGGAGAATTACAAAGTTTATACAGAAATAATTCATTCATTCTTAAAAATGCTACAATGGTACTTGATGATAATGGTACTATTGAAACTCGTATGTTGAGTAGTAAAGATAAAACAACTTGGATTACTCAAACTGGTACTTGGTCTATGCCTACTACAGGTGGATATTTAACAATTAAAGCAGACAATGGACCTTTTGATGATGTATTAAATATACAATTTACGGATGAACGTACATTTTATATTATGTTGAATGGGATGGAATATCAATTTGTAAAAATTTAATATTTAGCTGTCTTTTTACCTATATAATATTCTATTTTGATGAATATAGTTTATTTATAAATCCTTTTTTATCAAGACTCCTACTAAGATATTTAACCAGTTATTAGGCTTATTCAACCAAATACTTGTTGTTTAGGCCTTTTTTAGGTAAGTACAGAAATAAACTGTAATTTCACATTTTAAAGTCTCTACCTATATAAAATAATAATTTTAATAGTAGTTTTTAATCTAAAACAGGACTTATTTATTTGATTAGTTGATTGTTATATTATTCAATTTTTTGATCTGATAATATCAATATATAATAATGCGCATAGGTATTTTTTTTGGAGGAATTTCCAGAGAACGTGAAATTTCTTTTGCTGGAGGGCGAACAGTATATGATAATCTAGATAAAGGATTATTTACTCCAATTCCAATTTTTGTTGATAGCCTTGGAAATTATATTCTTTTGGATTGGCAAAATCTATATAAAGGTAGTATCCGGGATTTTTATCCTCCCGTAACCCATCTTCCGGATTCTGAACATCAATTTCAGGTATATATAGAAAGTTTGCAGGGTCTTGATGATGAAGAAATGGGAGATTTGATGGAACATGTTGGTACAGCAATTTCAATTGATCAACTTCCAGAACTTATAGATTTTGCATTTTTAGCGCTTCATGGCAATTTGGGGGAAGATGGTCAGATTCAGGGTTTATTGGAAAGTTTACATATTCCTTATTCTGGTTCAGGCATTCGTGCAAGTAGTATAGGTATGGATAAATCTTTTCAAAAGAAACTGATGGAAGCAGGGGGATTTCACATGCCTAAAATGAAAATTATTAAGCGTCTAGACTGGCTTAATGTTAAAATTGAAGGATGGAAAGAAGATATAATCAATGAAATTGGACTTCCAATGGTAGTGCGGCCTGCAAATCAAGGATCTTCTATTGGAGTAAGTATTATTCAGAAAAAAGAAGATATTGATAAGGCAATTGATGCTGCTTTTTTTATAGAGCATCTATCTTTTTCTTTGTGGAAATCAATGAGAAAGACAGAACAAATCGATTATTTACGTGTACTTACCGATATACGTATAGGTATAGGGTTCCCGTTACAAATATTACAAACAAAAGATATTTTTTATCACCCCGAGCATCTTTTTAAATTCATTAATTATCATTTTAAGAAATCTGAAAAGGATATAAAATTCCAAGGTTTTAATGCAGAACACACGGTAGTTGTTGAGCAATTTATTGAAGGTAGAGAATTTTCTTGTGTTGTTATTCGTGGTGATGAAAATCAGTCTATTGCATTACCTCCAACTGAAATACTTAAGGGAAATGAGATTTTTGATTATCGTTCTAAATATTTACCAGGATTATCTAGAAAATTAACACCCATTAATCTAGCTGATAATGTTATTGAAAGAATTTGTAAGGAGTGTGAATCTTTGTTTGATTATTTAGAATTTAATACTTATGCAAGAATAGATGGATTTATCCAAAAAGATGGTAAAATCTTTTTAAATGATCCTAATACTACTTCGGGTATGTTACCATCTTCTTTTTTCTTTCACCAAGCCGCCGAGATTGGCTTAAATCCTTCACAATTTTTAACATATATAATTCATACATCAATCAAGGAACGTATAAATACAACTACTCAGTTAGGGAATTTTGAACCATTAATAGAGGATTTGAATGCTAAATTGTGTGAACAAAAACAAGGAAGCTCAAATAAAAAGAAAATAGGAGTATTTATGGGTGGATATTCTTCAGAACGTCATATTTCGGTAGAGAGTGGTCGTAATATTTATGAAAAACTTGCAAGTTCAGTCAATTATGAACCAATTCCCTTTTTTGTTACTGGTAATAAAGACAAACATCATTTGATTCAAATACCAGTTAATTTGCTATTAAAGGATAATGCAGACGATATAAGAGATAAAATAGAAGCTTATAAGGTTCATCCCATAATAAAAAATATTCAACAAAAATGCAGAAAAATTGTAGATCGATTTACTAGTAAATCAATGATCTTTGAACCAATGACAATAAATTATCAAGAATTAAAAAAGATGGTTGATGCGGTCTTTATAGCTTTGCATGGTAGGCCAGGGGAGGATGGAGAAATTCAAGAAAATTTGCAAAGACTAAATATTCCATTTAATGGTTCATTAGCTAGTTCAGCAAAACTAACTATTAATAAATACGATACCTTACAATTACTTAAGAAACATGGCTTATCAGTTACCGAACAGTTATTAATTTCTAAAGAAGATTTTTTTGCAGATAGAAATGCTGTATTGAAATACATAGAAAAGTTAATAGAATACCCATTAATCGCAAAACCTGTAGATGACGGATGTAGTTCTGCTGTAAAAGTGATTAAATCAACGGAACAATTGGCAGCTTATTTAATGGCATTATTCAGATCGTCTGAATATGTTAGTGAACAGAATGTTTCTATTTTGGATTTAAAACCTAAAGAGGAATTTCCTAAAAAAGAAGTAGCTTTAATCGAAGCTATGATTGATCAGAAAGATGCGATAAGGTTTCTGGAGATTACAGGTGGTTTACTGACCAGATATAATGCAGAGGGAGAATTAGAATATATTATTTTTGAGCCATCAGAAGCTTTGTCAACTGGAGAAGTTTTATCATTAGAAGAAAAATTTCTAGCTGGTGAAGGTCAAAATATTACACCAGCCCGTTTTGTAAAAGATAATATGCCTTTTAAGCACGAACATTTTTCTAAACAGGTTCGTGCTACTTTATTAAAGGCTGCAAAGGTGCTTAATGTCACAGGATATGCAAGAATCGATGCTTTTGTTCGTATTTATGAAAACGGGAATGCAGAAACAATTATTATTGAAATCAATTCACTGCCTGGAATGACTCCAGCAACTTGTATTTTTCATCAATGTGCTTTACAAGGATATAAACCTTATGAATTTATACATCAAATTTTGAATTTTGGAATTCATAGGACTGAAAGATTAATCTTTGATGTTAATAATTAGAAATTATATATTTTTTTGTCAATAAAAAGACTAAATAATTATGAGTAAAATTCCTAATTTTTTTAAGGACATTTGGTTTATCCGTAAGAATATATTAATTAATATATCGGGAGTCATTATTCTGACATTTGTTTTGGTCAAAATATTGATGTGGTCGCTTGATTATTATACGCTTCATAGTGAATCTATAAGAACACCAGATCTTATTAATATGAAAATTGAAGAAGCAACAAAATTGTTGGAAACCAGAAAATTAGGTTTTGTAGTTGTAGACTCTATTTGTCCTGGAACTGGGTTGGGTGGTTTAATCAAAGAACAAAGTCCAAAACCTCAGAAACGTGTTAAAGAAAGCAGAAAAATTTATCTTACTATTACTGGTTATAATGAATGTACGGTCAATTTATATTATGACCGCATTATAGGACGTGATAGAAAATATGTAGCCAGGTATTTAGAACGTAGTAACTTAAAAATTGGAAACCTTACTTATCGAAAAGGCGGAAAAGCAAAAAATACAGTTGTTGAAGCATCAATGAATGGTGTGCCCTTATTTATTGAGGCAAATCCTAATGCAGGAGAAAAACCTCCAGAAAAACCTCAAAAAATACCACAAAATTCTGTAATAGATTTAGTTCTTATTGAAGGTGTTGATGGGATGCCAAAGTTTGTCCCTGATTTGATTTGCGACCGTTATGATGCAGCTGAATTCGCAATAAAAGGTATGAAGTTCAATTTAGGAGAAATACATACACAAGGTATTATTACAGATACACTATCCGCATGGGTATATAGTCAAAGCCCTAACCCTGGGATTGTAGCTTCAATGGGTTCTGGGATTGACCTATGGTTAATGAGTGATTATCCAGAGGGATGTGATGATGACGAAAATACGACAGAATAAGTTGGAGTATTTTATATTATGTTTTGCCTAAATCAGTGTTTTTACATTCTTCATCCTCAGTTTTACCGCAAATCTGACATTCTCCAATTTTAGTTTGAAGTAATGGGTTGTTTTGGGCACAAGTTCCTCTAAAGTTTTTACCAACGAATATCTGACGAATATTGATAAGTAAAAATGAAATGAAAAAAATCGAAAAGACCAAAGCGAATACGACAATAAACTCCTTCATAGTTGAATAAGATTTGAATTATTATAACATAATCTCCTGCCAAGGTACAAAATACATTTTAACTTAATGAATCGACAGCTTATATTTGATAAAAAATAAGCCAATTTATTGCCTTAGATTTTGCTTTTTTCATTGCTAATTCATGCATTTATCGAGCGTTTTGATTTTCAGTCGCCTTAACACAAAAAATTAGCTTGTTAAGTATTTCTGTTTTTATCTTATATAATCAAAATATTTTGCATAATATGGAATTATTCCAGATTATGGAGTTTTTTATAATTTTTAGATAGACATAAACCATTGATTATCAGTAATATTTATAAGTGGCATAAACTTGGTTAATAATACTTTTGTAACTGATTATTTCAAAATATATTATATAACCTGTTAGGTATTTGAACGTAATTTTCATTATTAAACTGATAAAAAACTAAATATTTGGTGAATATATACAATACTTAGACTTACCAATTCGAAAGTTTCATATACTTAAGTTTGCAACTCTTTAAATTATGGATATTAGAACTAACTTAGCTTCTGTCCTGATAATTCTAATAATGCATTGTTGTTATCTCAATGTTTTTTCACAATGTACTTCATGTACAATTATTATTAATGGATATGATGACTCAGATTATAATTTGGGTCCTACACAAACACTATGTATAACACAAACAGGATTCTATAGAGGTGATAAAATAGAATTGAATGGTGGAGAATTATGTAATATGGGTTTTTGTAAACCTAAAACTGTAATTCTAAATGATGGTATATTAAATAATTATGGTGATTTTTTGACAGCAAATATGTCAATGACTTCCTCTACTGTGACTCTTAATAACTTTGGGGCCTATGCTGTAACATCCAATTTTGTAATGGATGCAGGCAAGGTGAACAATGATAGTATGTTCAGCGTAACAAATGCACTTAATATTAAGGGAGATGAATTTAACAATAGTGGAGAATTAATTATTGCATCAGATTTAGAATGTCATGCTTTATTAACAAATGATGTTGGTGCTTTTATAGAAGTAGGAAACAATATGGTCAACAGCCTAAATGGTACTACAAGGAACAGTGGTTGTATTGAGATATCAGAAGATTTTACAAATTATTCTATTATTGATGATTTGGGCGTAGGTTGTGGTAGTTTTAAAGTGGGTGGGCTCACTACTAATGTTGGTACTTTCGGTCAGGGTGGTTTCGTTGATATATGCGATGAAGGACTTCCATTAGGTGGATTTGATGTAATGACAGGTGTTTTGGGTGTAAATGTTACCATTTGTCTTTGTGGAATTGGAACATGCTTAAATACCATTGGAACATTCCCCATTGAGCTATCAAAATTTTATATTAAAAATATTACTCGTCAGGGAATTGATCTCAATTGGGTTACCCAGACAGAATTAAATAATGATTATTTTACAATACAAAGGAGTATTGATGCTATTTCGTTTAACGATTTAGTTAACATCAAAGGAGCAGGAACAAATTATGATATTTCAGAATATTCCTGGAAAGATGAGGATCCACTTAAAGGTACCTCTTATTATCGTTTAAAATTTACTGACAAAGATGGGAATTATTCATTTTCTGAAATTTTGTCAGCTTACTTAGATTATCATTCTTCAATTTTAGTTTATCCTAATCCAGTAAGCAATGACGTATATGTTTCAATTGAAAATAATATTTCTGAACCTGTAGTTGTTCAGTTGTATAATGAGTTAGGTATTTTAATGAAAGAATCAGAAGAGTCATCAAATAATATTAAATTTAATATAAATGATGTATCTCCTGGTATGTATATACTTAGGGTAATTATGCCAGAAAATGGAATTTTTTCTGAAAATATAATCAAAGAATAAGCAACATACTATTTAATTATAAATCACACTTGTAAGACCATAAGGGTTTCATTCCTTTATGGTCTTTTCTTATTAATTATAGAGTATTTTAAGTTTAATAAAATTGATATTTCAAATTTTATTCATTTAATTGATATTTCTTTATCTTGTCTTTCTGTTTGATTCCTTCGCTCTATAGTAAAATTATAGGAAATTCTATCGCATCGTATTTATTAACTGATTAATACAGATTATCAAATAGTACTTGCTTAACATAAATAATCAATTAAAGATTGATGTTAAATTCACTTTAATTAGGTTAAAGGCATTAATTTTGCAACTTAATAATATAAGTATATCTACTTCATATAAATTATTAATATGTACAAAACGCTTCTTTGTTTAATTACCATTTGTACACTATCAAATCCCGTTAATGCACAATTTAAATCTTCAAAAGTAAAATCTGAGGAATGGATTATCATGTTGCAATCCAAGGCTCAAATCCGTTCATTCTTACTTTCTTTTCAACAGCGGACTTTTTCTATTGAATATAAAAAGTTGCTTTCAAGATCGATGAATATTCATCTGGTAGAAGTATATAATGCTGTAAACTTTGAAGAAGATTGTCGAAATCATGAATCTGTAAGGTTTGTACAAAATAATAAATTAATACAATGGCGAAATCAACCTAATGATTTATTATACGATACCCAATGGGCATTGGATACCATTAATATTGAACAAGCATGGGAATACACTACTGGAGGTTTAACGCCCAATGGTGATACCATTGTATGTGCGGTGGTAGATGGTTCATTTTATGTTGATCATGAAGATGTATTTGATAATATTTGGCATAATCATGCTGAAATACCAAATAATCTGATTGATGATGATCAAAATGGTTATATCGATGATTATACTGGCTGGCAAATGGTTTATAATACCGATCAGCATAATTATGGAAATCTTAGTAATCATGGTACCGCTGTAATGGGAATAATTGGAGCAGTAGGTAATAATGGAATTGGAATTTCAGGTATAAATTGGGATATAAAACTGATGTTGCTCAGCGCACATACCAGTACTGAGATCACCAAAATTTCAAATGTAATAGAAGGCTATTCCTATATTATGGAAATGCGTAGAAAATATAATAATACCAATGGACAACAAGGAGCTTTTGTAGTTTCTACAAATTCATCCTGGGGTATTGATTGGGCATGGGCAGAGGATCATCCCATCTGGTGTGCACTATATGATTCATTAGGTTCAGTTGGTATTTTAAATGTTGCAGCTACAACAAATTATGATGATGATATTGATCAATCCGGTGATATGCCATGTACCTGTGATTCGGAATATTTACTAGGCGTAAGTGAAAGTTCTGCAGAAGATAAACAGGTAGCAGGATATGGTAAAAAGTCCGTTGAGTTATTTGCTCCCGCTGAAAGTAAAAGTACAAGGTGGAATAATGGTTATGGTGATTTTGGAGGCACTTCCGGAGCATCTCCACATGTAACAGGAGCTATTGCATTAATGTATAGTTATCAAAATATCAGTTGGTCTGCTCTGATTCAGCAGTCTCCTCAAAAAGCAGCCTTATTAGTAAAATCTATTTTATTGAATAGTGTTGATAAAAAGGAAACTTTTGAAAAATCAGTATCTGGTGGTCGGTTAAACATTGGCCGCGCAATGAAACAACTGGCAGAGTATTTTACGGTACCTGAATCCGGAAATTTGTTGGATGTTTACCCTTCTCCTGTAACGGATTTACTTACTATAAAAGCTGCTTTAACTTATGAAGGAGCACATCCTATAAGGATATATAATAGTGCAGGCCAACCTGTAGCCACTTGGTCTTTGAACAATTCAGCACCTACCATTTCCTATTGGAATTTTGATGTTGGGCATTTAGCCCGCGGAGTTTATGTACTTGAATTAGTGACTGATGGGAGAGAGCATACAATGAAGTTTGTAAAATATTGAACAATAATTTTAATCCTTTAGTCATAGAAACAAGTCATTCGTTTTAATGTCTCCCTATTATTCTAACCGCGTTTTCTATTATATTCATTTCAATAGGAGTGTAGCCAATAAATTCTCCATCCATATCAATGGGGCAGGGCGATGGAGCCTGTATCGAACATTTTTCAACTGTAGCATAAGTTACTTCATCGTGATCTAATTTTTCACCTTTTTTGATTTTGGAAAGGTTTTTAACATAATCCCACAAACTGACATTACCCATAATAGTAAGTTCAATTTTTCCGTCATTTATACATGCATCAGGGGAGATGCACATCCCACTTCCAAAATATTTCCCATTGGCCATACAGAGGCTTAGCATTTTTCCACTCCATCTATAATTTGGACTTGTCAACTCAACATGTTGTTTTTTATATCTTAAAAAGGAGGACACGATAGCTTTTGTATAAGTAATATTTGCATTAAATAATTTCATACCCTTGGCAAGGTTTTCTGCAACATCTCCACCAATTCCGATATCAGAAATATTTATAAAATACCGCTGATCCCTTTTGCCGGATAAATTTTCAAAATGCATAGAACCTACATCTACATTTAGGAACGATTGCTGTTCTATCATAGCCTTTAGTTCATTTAAGTTATTTCGAACCTTAATAGTTTTTGCAAAATCATTTCCTGACCCCATAGGTAAAACTCCTAGAATTACATGATTCCTAAATTGCTCTTCAGTAGCCATATAACCATTAATGGTTTCATTAAGACTACCGTCACCTCCAGCAATAATGACAAAATCAGCTTTGGCTTCAATGGCTTCTTTAGCTTCATTTTTGGCGCCGTTGTCAGGATCAGTGAGCCTGAAGTCAATATCAAAACCATTTTCAAAAACAGAGGAAATACGTTTCTGGACTTTATCAATGTGTTTTAATTTGCCATGGAGAATAAAGGTGATTTTTTGGCTATCTTTCATTGTTTACAAGTTCTTTATATTGTTCTAGAATCTGACGGACCTTTTCTTTAATGATTTTATTTTTGGGATGTTTATTTAATATATATCCCAGTGCAAGTCTTCTGTTTAGAATGTCATCGACATAAAAACTGTCCTGGTGTTTGATAAAAAAAGCAATTTCAACATTTAGGATTTGAAATTCTTCATCAAGCCAATTTCCAAGTTCCGGGTTTTGATGAATTAAATTAAATAAATAGATGTCTTTGTTGCCATATTTGTTTTTTATGTGCTTAATTTTTTCAGGACTCACAGAATCAGGAATTGTCTTGTTTATATTACTATGGCCAATTTTTTCAGCAGGTTTAATTTCGAGTTTGTCTTTTAACTTGAGAGTTAATGCCTTGGCCATTGCCCTGAATGTAGTGAGTTTCCCACCAGCTAAACTTATAACCCGATTATTGTTCCACCATATCTTAAAATCTCTGGTTTTGTCCTGACTAGCAGTTTTCTCCTTAAACAGAGGACGTAAACCAGCAAATTCGTATAAAATATCATCTTCTGTTACATTTAGATCGGGTAAAAAACGATTAATGCCATGTAAGACATAATTAATATCATTTTGGTTAACCTCTATGTTGTCAGGATCTCCATTATATTCAGTATCTGTTACCCCAATAATAACAGAATTATGTTCCCAGGGGAGAGCATAGAACATGCGTTTGTCATTGGCGTATGATGAAAAGGCATAAGCACTTTTCATTGGAATTCTATTTTGAGAAAAGACCAGATGAATGCCTTTACTCGGGGCCATAGAATGTTCTGATTCAGGGACTAAACAATCAAGAATTTTATCAGTCCATGGACCACCACAATTTACTACATATCTGGTTTTTATTTCTACATGATTATTATTCAGGTGGTCCAGGCAATTTAAAGTATAATGCGAATCAGATTGTTTGCTGTTTATGAGTTCAAAATAATTTAATGCTGCGGCATTTGTATATTCTTTGGCTTCAAGAATTATTTCTGTTGTTAGTCTAGAATCGTTGGTAATGCCATCATAATAACTAAAACTGCCCTTTAAATTTTCGCTGTTAACAGCGTTTAATTTATGGAGTGTTTTTTCTTTGTTGGCAAAAGAATAATTAGGCATTATATCATGTCGCCCCATCATTTGATATAATATCATTGCCATTCTGAATTTGAAGCTGGATTGATAGAGCGGGAAAATAAATTCAAGCGGTTTTACAATATGGGGGTATGTTTCTAATAAATAGTTTCTTTCGACCAGACTTTCCCTAACCAATTTGAAATAAAAAAATTGTAAATACCTTAGTCCTCCATGAACAAGCTTTGCTGATTTTGAACTTGTGCCACTTGAGAAATCACCTTTTTCTATCAAGAGTGTTTTATATCCTTTTTTACTAGCTTCAAGCAATACACCAGCTCCTGTAATACCACCTCCGATAATAACCAAATCAAATGTATCTGAACATGTTGTATTCAGCCTTTCCTTACGAGTCATACAATTTATTGGGATTTAATATATTATTGGGATCAAGATGTTTTTTTATTACTTTGAGGAGTTCCTTTGATTCACCTGTTAGTTTTTGTAAGTACCACATTTGATGGTCTTTGCCAACGCCATGGTGGTGACTGATTGCACCACCACATTCAGTCAAGGTATCAGAAACTACTTTTTTATAACGTTGCCATTGTCCGAGTTCATTGTCTTTTTCCTGTTTTATGAGCATTGTAAAATATAGTGATGCTCCAGTTTGGTAAGCATGGGAAATATGGCAAAACAGAAGGCCTTTTTTATCAAAGAAATCGCTGTTCTTTTTCAATGAGTTGTGGATTGATTGATATAGGTTCTGAATGTTAGACCAATAGGTTATCGTTTCAAAGGTATCTACCATAATACGATGTTCTATCATAGTATCTCTCAGATAGGGCAGGGCAAATCGTTTTTCTTCCCATGTAGAGGATACATTGGCAGGTAAAGCTGTTGCACCATTTTTTTTACATATTGCTTTTGCAATTACCGGCATATATCTGTCGGTTTCATTTTTAATGGCAAAACGCATCATCAATATACACGGATTGCCATACCCCTTTTTATCGAGATGTGATTTCATTAATTTTTCAAATTGCTTCTTAAAAGTGCTTTTAACACTATTGCTCATCAAAGACAATACCTTGGTTTCTGTAGCATCAGATAACCTGGTAATTGAAGCGTGTATTCCGGACTGAACCATATCTTTGATCGCATTTGTTCCCTCCTCAAAGGTTTTGTATAGCGCAACAGACCAAATATAATCTTTTGGAAGTTTTGAAATACGCATTTTCGCTTTAGTAATAACACCTAAAGTCCCTTCTGAACCCACAAACAAATGATGAAAATCAATTCCTGAGGCATGGCGAGGAAAATCTGTATGTTTAATTATGCCGCTTGGTGTTATAACTTCTAGTCCAAGAATCATATCTTCTATTTTGCCATAAAGACCAGATTCTTGTCCTGCTGAACGGGTAGCAATCCATCCTCCCAGCGTAGAAAACTCAAAGGATTGGGGGAAATGTCCAAGTGTATACCCTTTTTCGTTTAATATTTTTTCCAGCTCAGGACCATATATTCCTGACTGAAAAGTAGCAGTATTTGCGTCAGTATCAATATCGACCAAGCTTTTTAATCTTGTCATATTTAAGACCATTGTAAGCTGATTGTCAGCCTCAACTTCTGTCGCTCCTGTCACATTACTGCCACCACTATATGTTATTATTTTGATGTTTTTTTTATTCGCACGGTCAAGAATATGAATAATATCATCTTCAGATTCTGGATATATAATAAAATCAGGATAGGTCAATATTTGGTTGCTGAATACCTTTATGATATCATGATAACTTCTGGCTATAGCATAACGTAAACGGTCAATTTTGCTGTTAGAAAATTGATCTTTATGTAAATTTGAAAAAATTGTACAGAAGTCTTGTTCTCTAAAAGTAGGTTCAGGAATATCAAACGCTTCAGGAATTTTAAAATCTTCTTTAAGTTCTCCTTCCCATTCTTTTTGCAAAAAAGAAATAAATTTAGGATACTCTGATAAATGCTGTGATTCATTCGGGTTACCCCATTTCCACCAGGTATTATTTTTCATTATTGTTTTTCAAATATGATAAATTAAAAATTGCCCAAAAGTACAAAACTTATATTGGTTTTTATGATAAAATTGAAAATTTGTTGACGTGCCTTTTTTACTAACAATAAATGAACTCGATGGATTTTTTCGATAAAAAATAATTGTTGTATTTATTTGTTTTTTAATCGGTAAAAGATATTTCTAGAGAAGATAAATAAATATCCTTATTCCAACTCATCTACTAATTCCATCCACTCTAATTCTTTTTCTTCCAACGCTGCTGTAACTTTGTTCAGTTCTTTGGATAGTTCAGCTATCTTATCTTTACTGAGATTAGTATCGTTGAATTGCGTTGTGATTGCTGCTTTCTTTTCTTCCAATTTATTGATTTGACGTTCTAGACGTTTAATTTCTTTACGCTCTTCATGAGATATTTTGCTTGCAGTTTTTACAACAGGTAGCTCAGCAGCAACTTCTTTTTCTTCAGCCTTTTTAATCAATGCCTGTTCTTTGGCAAAGTCCCTGTATGCTGAATAATTCCCGGGAAAATCACGGACTTGTCCGTTCCCTTCCAATACAAAGGTGTGTTCGACAATTTTGTCCATAAAATGGCGATCGTGAGATACAATAACGATACACCCTGGAAAATTTAGCAAAAATTCTTCGAGCACCTGTAAAGTAATAATATCGAGATCGTTGGTAGGCTCATCTAGGATAAGGAAATTTGGGTTTTTCATTAGAATAGTAAGCAAATACAAGCGCCTGCGTTCACCTCCACTCAGTTTTGAAACAAAAGTCTGTTGTTTTTTACCGTTAAATAGAAAGCGTTCACAAAGTTGTACAGCAGATAATTTTTGTCCTCCATGCATTGGAATAAATTCAGCAATATTTCTAATTACATCTATCACCCTGTGATCTTCTTTTAGGTTGATGCCACTCTGAGTATAGTAGCCTAGAACTACAGTTTCCCCGATAATGATTTTACCTGAATCCACCTTTTCATTACCTACCATCATATTGAGAAGTGTAGTTTTCCCAGTGCCGTTATTCCCTACTATTCCAACTCTGTCTCTTTTTTTGAATTTATAATCAAAGCCCTTAAAAAGGATTAGGTCACTATAATATTTGTGTACGTTATGTAATTCAATAATTTTGCTTCCCAGTCTTGACATTTTAATATCTAGGACAACTGCATCATCATCTAGTTTATGTTTGGCTTTTTTCTCTACTTCAAAAAATTTATCGATTCTTGCCTTAGCTTTTGTTCCACGTGCCTTTGGTTGCCGTCGCATCCAGTCTAATTCTTTTTTGTAAAGATTTTTTGCTTTCTCTGTGGTACTGGCAAAATTAGATTCCCGCGCTGCTTTTTTTTCTAGAAAATAAGCATATCCGCCTGCATATTTGTGAACCTTTTCCTGGTCTAATTCAAGTATTTGTGTACATACACTATCCAGAAAATATCTGTCGTGGGTAACCATGAAGATAGTTTGTTTCCCTTGTTTTAAATAGCCTTCAAGCCATTCAATCATTTCTAGATCCAGATGATTCGTTGGTTCATCTAGAATTAAAAAATCAGGCGCATCTATCAAGACCTTTGCAAGTGCTACACGCTTTTTCTGGCCTCCTGAAAGTAGTTTAATTTTCCTGTCTAGGTAATCAACCTTTAACCGATAGAGAATTTGTTTTATTTTTACTTCATAATCCCATGCCTGCATTCTATCCATTGCAGACATTGCTTCTTGCATTGTATCTACATCATCAGGGTTCAATAAGCTTTTTTCGTAAGCAACAACGGCTTTCATAACAGGGTTTTGTGAATTATAAACTGCTTCAAAAACAGTGGAGTTATCATTCAACTGAGGCTCCTGATGAAGATAGCCTATAGAGATTTTATGATGAAGCCAAACATGACCTGCATCAGCTTCTTCTTTTTTCATGATAATATCCATAAGTGAGGATTTACCAGTCCCATTTTTAGCAATAAAAGCTACGCGATCACCCTGATTAATATAAAAGGTAATATCCTCAAATAACAAGCGGTCACCATAAGCCTTTGAAACCCCTTCTACAGTTAGATAATTCATACTTATTAACTTTGTTTATGTTTTCCCTGCAAGTTACTGGAAGTGTAGATAAAAAGAAAGTCAGTAGTAATAAAATACTTTTTGAGTAAGTTTATATACTTTTATTTTTGCGATTCATATACGTATTAGTAATTCAACAAAGTTTTTTAGATTATCATATAAATATATTCCCTTTAAATAATTTGATTGCAATAGCCAATAGAACAATTCCAAAAACTTTTCTTAGAATAGCTTCACCACCCCGGCCTATCTTTTTTTCGATCCATCCTGAAAGTTTAAGGACACTAAAAACTAATATTAGATTGATTATTATACCAACACAAATATTGATCGTATGATATTCTGCCTTTAGTGTTAGAATAGTTGTCATTGTACCTGCTCCTGCTATCAAAGGAAAGGCTATTGGGACTACTGAGGCAGATCGTGCTAGGGTTTCATCTTCCTTGAAAATTGATACACCTAAAACCATTTCTAAACCCAATAAAAAAATTACAATAGCACCAGCTACCGCAAATGAAGCTACGTCTAAATGAAATAGATCTAAAAGTGACTCCCCAACGAACAAAAATAAAAGCATTAGTGCGCCCGCTACCAATGTGGCTTTACCTGACTGGATTTGGCCACCAGCTTTTTTCTTAAGGTCAATAATTACAGGAATAGAACCTATAATATCTATAACTGAAAATAAAATGAGTGACACGGATAACATTTCTTTGATGTTCAACATATTTGATCGGTTTTACTATGTAAATCAAAATGAATTAATAAGTGGTATTTTGAATATTTAAATTCAATAAAGAATCTTTAATAAATTCTTAATAGCATTTACAAAAATACATGGAACGATTAAAGATTAAATAAGGTTCCAAATTATAGATGAAATCTAGTTGTTTTTATAATTCAATTAAATATTTTAAAATTATTATACTGAAGATTGAATTCTTTAATGTAATTCAAACAAAGATTAATGCTTAGATAGAGTAATTTTTTTGCTATTTATTTAGTTAAAGGTATATAGAATACCAAAGCTATTCTAGTCTATTTGTATTTTAGAGAAACTTAATTCATGCCAAATATAAAATATGTTAATTTAATTAATTCGTCATTTTCTGTAAATGTTTTTATATATAATGAAATTTTAAGACAGAAAACAATTAGTTTTGAGTTGTTTTTTTAATGTGTTTCTTTAGCTGTACCATAGAATATGGATTATACCAATATAGAACTCGTTTCTAAACTTGGAATTATTGCATCGACTTTGTCTTCAATAACTGATTTGGATACACTAAGCAAATCAATCAATGAGATAGTAGATTCAATAGTAGATGTTGAGTATAATGGTTTATACTTTTTAGATCCCTATTCTCAAAAATTAAAATTATATTCTGCAAAGGGCTTTTCAGAAGAAGAAAGGCAAGAAGCTGAAGCTACATCATGGGATAGGCATCCTGGCTGGGTTTTTCGGAGTAAAGAGGTTCTGTTAATTTCTGATACTGAGAAAGATAAGTCAGGTTATTCAAAAGATAGTAAGAGGAGTTTTAAAGTCCGCTCAAGAGTATGGCTTCCCATACTTAGTTTGGATAAAGCAGTTGGCACTTTTGGGATGGCAAGTATTGAACCTAATTCTTTTTCAGAGGAACATGTAGCATTGGTAACTTTTGTATGCGATCTCGCTGGTGTTGTATACAACAATATAATTTTAAAAATAGCCCAAGAATCTCACAATTTACAATTACAAAAATCTAAAGTAGAATTTGAAACCTTATTTGAATCCTTTCCGGATGCGATTTTTATTCACAACTTTGAAACTATAACCCATATTAATGAAGCATTCCTAAAGCTATTTGGTTACAAAAATAAAGATCAAGTTATTGGTCAATTGTTCTTTAATGAAATTGTTTATCCTGAAGATAAAAGCATAGGTCAGATTATTCTTGAATATAATAATAAACAAACCACTACTTTTATTCCCAAAATTAGATTAGTAAAAAAGAACGGTACTGTCTTCTTATCTGAGATTTATGTTCTTTTGATCTTTATAGATGATAAAACGCATGTTCAAGTTACAATTAGGGATATAACAGAACGAGAAAAAATTGAAGAACAATTAAAAAAAGAAGAGCAAAAGTCGTTGCTGTTGAAACAGGCGGAACAAGTACCTGGTGTTATTTATCAATGTAAGATGAAACCTAATGGGAAAGTTACATATCCTTTTGTTAGTGGGAAGATGTTTGATTTAATAGGAGGATCGCCTGATAGTATTATCGAAGGTAAAGACAAGTTGTTTGGCAATATATATCCTGAAGATAGACAGCTATTTGATGAGTCTGTATCATTAGCTAAGGAAAAATTGAAAAACTGGTCATTAGATTATCGTATAGTCTTATCAAACAATGAAATTCGATGGATGAGGGGTAATTCAAAACCTATTTTGCTGCCTGATAATTCAATTGTATGGCATGGATATATCACAGATATAACTGAAAATAAAGAAGCTGAAGAAGCACTTTTGGATAGCGAAAAGCAAATAAGTACTTTATTTGAAGATGCTCCAGATGCGATTGTTGTCGTTGATGAAATGGGCAAAATTATTAGATGGAATCCTAAAGCAAAATTAATTTTTGGCTGGACTAAGGAAGAGGTGGTCGGTACTCCTATGTATGAAGTTATTACAAAAGAGCAATATCATTTGATGTTTATTGAAGCTTTAAATAGGATTAAATCAAATTCCAATAGCCGAATTTTAAATAATACCCATGAATTGTCTGTCCTTAATAAGGATCGTGAAGAATTAACAATATCGTTTTCTATTTCAAAAATGAAAAGAAAAGATGAACTTTTTTTTATCTGTTTTATTAGTGATATTTCTATTAGAAAAAATAATGAGAAAAAAATAAAACAGGCTCTTGATGAAAAAGATGTATTGTTAAAAGAAATTCATCATAGGGTGAAAAATAATATGCAGGTAGTTACCAGTTTATTGAGTCTTCAATCTTCTTTTTTTAAGCAAGAGAATATTAGAGAAATGTTCTTACGTAGTCAATACCGTATTCAATCTATGGGAATAGTTCATGAGATGTTATATCAATCTGAAGATGTTTCAAGAATAAATTTTGGCAATTATCTTACGCGCTTGATTACCGGTTTGATTGAGGTAATGAAAGGATCAAATAATAATGTCAAATTAAAAATTGATTGTCCTGATATCTTTTTAAACTTAGATACTGCTATTCCTCTTGGTTTGATTACTAATGAATTAATTACAAATGCATTAAAATATGGGATACCTAATCAAGAAAGTGGTAAGATTTCTCTTAGAATGACATCTTTGGATTATCCTCGCTTTAAACTTGAAATAGGTGACGATGGGGTAGGCTTCCCAAAAGATTTTAATTTTAAAAAATCTAAATCTCTGGGTTTGATGTTGGTACATAAATTAATAATACAGCTGAAAGGGCAAATAAAACGCCTTGTAAATAAAAAAGGAAGTAATTATGTTATTTACTTTCAGGAGGCAGATTAACTTTATAGCAAAAAGCTAAATCACAAAATTGGTAATGGAAATATGTTGAAAATCGGGCAAGGGCTAAGTTATCTTTCACATAAAAACAGATCAAAATTAGTTTCTAAAACATGTGTTGATAAGTATAAAAAACATATAGGATCAGCTCAAAAACTGCTTGACAATCATTTGTTATGCTTGGATACTAATGTTTTATTGGGGTTTTATCAACTTCCATATGAAGCCCGTATTAAATTATATAATTTTTTGGAACAGAATAAAGACAGGATTTATATATCTGAACAGGTTCGGTCTGAATTTACGAAAAATCGGGAATTAGTTATTAATGATTATGAGGCAAAAATAATTGTGGAATCGCTTGGCGAAAATCAAAAAGGAACACAACAAAAAATTCTTGATTTCCTTGAAGATAACGATGATGTTTTGGAAGCTTATCCTCATTTTAAGGAAGAATTATTGGGGCTAATATTGGAGTCACAACTGATAATCGAAAAACTCCGAGAAAATGCAAGCGTAAAAAAAGAAAATTGCAAAAAGCAATTAGCATTATTAGACGTTTTTGACTTACTACCTTTATTTCAAGAACTTTCAGGTCTAGAACCGTCAGAAAAAAAATTTTTAAAAGATGAGTTTTATAAACTTAGAAATGAAGCAGAAACGTATATTCCAGGAGACAAAAATATTTCTATTGATACATTTGTGTATAAACAACCACAAAAAATATTTCCCGGGTTAGGTGATATTAAAAAGAAACCAAACAGACCTTATGGAGATTATTATATCTTTCATGAGATTATGAAATGGATTGCAAACAAAAGCCAAGAAGTGCCTATAGTGTTTTTAACTAACGATATTACCAAAGGAGATTGGTTGAATAGTAATAAAAATCCATACATACATTACCTTGAAATTATGTATTTGAATACATCTGATATTTTTTACATTTTACATGCAGAAAAAGTTTTTTCAGAAAATTTGGGTATGGCTTTTGCTCATTTGGTGACTAGTGATGATATTATACAGGATCTTGATACTGCATTTGCTGTTCAAATTGCAAAAAAGAATATTGACACTATAACAATTAGTTCTCTTAAAACATTACTTCAAGAGATTTATCCTAAAAGAAAAACTGTTGAAGAAGATGATGTTTTTTGGCTAAAAGTTATCGAAGAATTGTACGAAGATCTTGAAATAAAAAGTTTCCACCAACTTAGAGTAGATTTGCTCGAAAATTATCATTTGTTAGTAAAAAAAGAATTGCTGGATTTTTGTATTTATGACCAAATAGATGCGATGCAGATTACTTTAGATATTATATATCAATAGGTCATAATTCTGAAAAAAAATCTTTATTTTTTGATATAAATATAAACTTCCATTATATTTGCAGGCGCTTCAATATAGAAGTTAATTATATCAGGCCCTGGTGGCGGAACTGGTAGACGCGCTGGATTCAAAATCCAGTTCTCGCAAGAGAGTGGGGGTTCGATTCCCCCCTGGGGCACTAAAAAGCTTCAATCCAAATATGGGTTGGAGCTTTTATTCTATATATTCAAATGTATTGTTGAAATTATATTTTTTTTGTTTGAAATTCAGAAATTTAAATTTGTTTCTTACCGTGTAATTCTACCTTTCCATTTGTATTTCCTTGAAAAAATTCCCAATGTGCCTACAATAGAAATATACCACCAATGGAAAAATAATGCTGGTAAGAAATAACGCATCATTTCCTGCCTTTCAAAAAAACGTGTCATTATCCTTAGAAAATAGAAATCAGCAATTCCTTTTAGTAAAAATTTAAGACTGAATAAATACAATATATTCATATTGATTAGTAATAAAAAAAAGTCTAAAAGCATACTAAGACATAATAACCATAATGTAGTTAATATTGCTCCAACTTGCCAACCAGAATATGCACCTGATTTTGATGTCCATCGAATGCGTTGTTGGACAAACCCCGTAATGGTTGATTTTGCATGAGTTAGAGTTTTGCTTTCAGCATTTTTTATATATCCAATTTTATTTGGATACTTAGTATCAATTTTTTGCATCAGCAACATGTCATCACCGGAAGAAATATTATCTATACCTTCAAAGCCATTTACAGACTTAAATGCTTGTCTTTCATAGGCTAGATTAGCGCCGTTACACATATTCATAAAACGACCTTTTATGCCAGCTGCAGAAACAGCCATCATCCCCATGAAATCGAGAGATTGAAAACGTTCAAAGAGTGATTTTTCTTCGTAAAACGAAACTGGAGCCGCAATTAATTTATAATTGTTTTTTTCGTAAGAGCTCACTAGGTATAACAGCCAATTTGGATGCATAACACAATCAGCATCAGTAGTAACTATTAATTCACCATATGATTGTTGAATAGCAGCAGCAATCGAATCTTTTTTGCCTTTAAATCCTTTGGAAAGCTTAAGGTAATGGAAATGATCTGCATTGTTTTTTTTGATAAATTTTTTTATAATGTTTGAAGTCTCATCATCAGAATGATCATCAACGATCCATATTTGGAGTAAATTATTAGGATATTTTTGAACAATTAGCGCATTTAAACATTCTTTTATCACATCTGCTTCATTTCTTGCTGCAATAATAACGGAGACTGTTGTTTGAGGTGAAAAACCTTTTGGTATATTCCAGACATTTAGTTTATTCCAATAATATATGTATATGCTGATAATTGCTATGTAGCATAAAATCAGTGTAATAGAAATTAGTGAATAAATAAAAAAGAACAAATGTAAAAGTATTTAGAATGAATATAATGAAGTGTAAATTGTACAAAAACTTTGTCTTTAAGATTGAATCGGTATATTCTTGTACTAGAATAACAACACAAAAATAATTTATAATTGTTATTTTTCTGTAATAATATAAAAATATGTAGTTAGGTTGTATTGCAATATTTAAATATAATTTAATTCCTAGAAAACAAATACCTTCAAAACAATTCGGACCATGTTTTCATTTCAATCTAATCTATTATTTTTGCTTTTTGATAATAAATGTCAAAATATATAATCACAGATAACTAGTCGTTTATAATTCTCAATTTTTGTATTATTGTATTTATTAAAATTAAAAAGATTTAAATAAGTCAAAATGGATGACAATAAATATACATATCTTGAAAATTTACGAAAAGATTATGATCTGGGTTCACTAGAAGAAACTGAATTATTCGAAAACCCTATTCGTCAATTTAAAAAATGGTTTCAAGAAGTTCAGGATCTTGATGTTAATGAACCTAATGCTATGATTTTAGCCACTGCAAGTCCTGATGGGAAGCCTACTGCACGTGTTGTTTTACTAAAGGGGATAGATAATGAAGGATTTAGATTTTATACCAATTATAATAGTTTAAAAGGAAAAACTATAAAGGAAAATCCGGATGTTTCAATTGTGTTTTTTTGGCGAGAAATACAGCGCCAGGTTTGTATTCAAGGTACAGCATATAAACTTTCAGAAGTTGAGTCAACTAGATATTTTCAGAGTCGACCAAAAGAAAGCCAGATTGGAGCTTGGGCATCACCACAAAGTGAGGTTATATTAAGTAGAGATATTCTTACTAAGAACTTGGAAACTATAACTAATAAATTTTCTGACCAGGAAGTTTTACCACGTCCTGCACATTGGGGAGGTTATATTGTAAAACCATATCAAATAGAATTTTGGCAAGGCAGAAAAAGTCGCTTGCACGATAGATTCAGATATACATTAACAGAACTTAACCCATCCAAATGGACCCTAGAAAGATTGGCACCCTAATTTTAATATCTTGTTAATTCTTAAGATCTACGATTTGTAATGTCAAAACATGGTATACTAAATAATATTATCAATTTTATTATAAATAATTATTCACAGAGACGTCTTTGGATAATGTTTTTTGGAACTATCGCTTTTATGGTTGTTTTTGCCACGATTGGATTTTATATTGGAGTTGGACAACCTATAAACAATAGTGAGGTAACAAAAAAGATACTGGATGTAATGTTTAATGCATCTGAAGAACAAATGTATGAGCAGATTGTCGCTTATGGAGACCATGGACGTAATTTGTGCTTATATGCTACGCTAATTGCAGATACTTTTTTCCCCATGGTATTTGGATCATTTTTTTCTTTTTTTCTGGTGTGGCTTTATAAGGATTCTAAATATAAAATTGTTATTTTAACACCTTTGTTGGTTGTTTTATTTGACTATGCAGAAAATCTTCAAATAGCTCTTTTATTGATAAATTTCCCTGAAAGATTGTCATTAGTTGCTTATACATGCAATATTTGTACCTCAATCAAATGGGTATTATTAGGATTTGTTTTGCTATTTATATGCCTAGGTTTTAATGTTAAAAAGAAGCGTTCTTATTAGGTGTAGATAGTTTATTCTATTAATAAATAATACAGTTTTAGTATTTTTATGGTTGTAGAATGTGTAAATCTAGAGGTATATATATTTTGTACTTTATCTCTTCTTGACATTCATTGCCTTTTACAATAATTATATTCCTGTTTTTTTTTGATTTAAGTGAGAGTTCACGGGTTGATGAATTATATTTTTTTATTAATTGATATCTACCAGATTCTATAACAAAATTTAATAGTGCCTCATTAGGAAGCGATAATTTAACAAGAGTTTCAACCAAGATGCGGGTGCCCTTTGTTTCTTTTATTTCAACCTCATCTCCTTTTATATCTATTATTATAGTCTCAGCATCTTGTGTCATAATCGTTTGATAAGTTATTTTACTTATTTGTCCTATGCAGCAACATAGACTAAAAGTAAAAAACAAAGATGTAGATAGAAGTTTATTTATCACACTTGGAGACATTAATAAAAAGGTGTTTCAAATGGCTAGTTAATTTTTATTACCATTCCTATAAATAAATACAGAGCTTTAATTATTAAATTTGTGTTCATGAAATATAAATCTGAGGATTTATATAACCTTGCCTAATATAGAATTTTTTGTGTAATAAAAACAAACATACATTGTTAAACGCAAAAATGAGATAATTAATAATGAACAATTTTCCCAGGTTCTTAATTGGTGATTCACTAATCCGTAAAAATTAATTTTTTCTCATTTTTATTGTTTTATCGTTTAGATGTATTAAATATATACCTTTTGGCAGATCATCCATGTTTAATTTTAAAGAATTCCTTCCAGAAATAGATTTGATTTGCTTTTTTAAAAGTATTTGCCCCAATAAATTACTGATTTTATAAGATGCTATTTCATTTGTTGTCGAATAAAATTCGAGGGTAATATCATTTTCGCATGGATTTGGATACACGTTTAAATCAAAGATGTTTTCGTTGTTTATGTATGATATAGAAATTGGCGAAGTAACAGTTAGAATAGCACTACTAGAGTTAACAGTTTGGTCACATCCATTGCTTACTATACATCTATAAGTATTACCATTCATGCTTATAGGAACATTATTAAGTAATAATGAAGATGTATTAACATTGCTATATATACCCCCGTTGAATAGGTCTGTAAATCCACTGCCAGAATTTTCCTGCCATTGATAAGAAATTCCACTTGTAGCTGCAACGGTAAAAGTTGCCATTCCACCATCATTGATATTAATGTTTGCAGGCTGGGAATTAATGTTTGCGGTTGGCGAAATATAAACTCCATAATCCTCTGAAGATCCCGTAAATAGTGTTTCGCATGAATTAGTTACGGATAATTGATCGTGTATTATTCTCATTCTAAGTAATTTGTTTTCAGTGGCTGTTAATGGAATTGTAATGTTTTGATGCTCTGTAACTGTCCCGCTATTAGCTGCTAAAGTGCCAGACATTATTTGTTCACCAAGATCTAAAAAATCGCCATTGTCATTGTAATCTATAAAAACTTTATAGGCAGCTCCTTGACTAGGGTGATTTGCCTGAACATCGATTGATAAATTATATGTCTGTCCTTCAGTAATACATGTAGTAGCAGCACAGCTGAAATCATCATAACCATTTGTTGAATTTGAAGTCGTATTATGAATGTTATTAAAGCTTACATTTGTGATAGCATGACCAAAATTACCAACATTTGTAATTCCATTTATACATGCAGTAGTTGGAGTGCCATATATAGTGATATAACTTGATTTCGTTTCCGTTGTTCCAGTGCCAAAGTTGTTGGATGCTATTAATGTAACAGGGTATATCCCAGGATTTGAGTAGCTAACAACTGGGTTTTGGCTAGTGGATGTGGATGGATTTCCTCCGGAAAAGTTCCATGACCAGCTATTAGGATTATTACTTGAAAGGTCATATAAGGTAACAGCATTACCTGTGCATCTTGCAATGGATGGACCAGCACACTCAATTATGAAATCACTTGTAGGACTGCTAACAGGTGTACAGCCACTAGAAGTGAGTAAACTTGCTCGAGTAGTTGTTAGGGCAGCTCTCGCTCTAACTTTTTGATCGGATGTAAATTCTGTTTGACAGGCTGCACTTGAATAATCCATGAAATTATGCATATGATTATCTCTTAATGTACCACATAGATTTAATGTGCCAGATGGACAACCAGTGGTCCGTTCATGTGGTGGCGTGTCACAACATTCATCTCCTTGGGTTGTGCAACTTGTATTTGGTGGGCAAGCGTTTCCGTCAGAATCATCTTCAAATGTATGATAAAGGTCTAGAGCATGTCCCAATTCGTGTATTAAAGTCGTGTTGTAATTGGTATAACTTTTTACATTGAAACATCTTGAGCCAGTAGGGTCATAGCCTATGGCATTATAAAGAATAACAGTTCCGTCTAAAGAAGGACCTGCTCCAGGGAAATAAGCAAAACCTTGTGTTCCACCTTCACCATTATTGCCATCAATTTCAGTTACTACCCAAATATTATAATAATCAGTGTTAGGCCATTTACTTAATGCTTTTATAGTCACATGATTATTTGTTCCAGTTCTCGTTAAACCATTTGTATTGTAGTCACTTGTTCCTGAAGCATCAATTCGATTTATGCCCGTAGTAGCATTTCCTGCTGGATCTTGTGAAGCAAGACAAAATTCAATCTCCATGTCTACTCCACTACTATTAAAAGGAGCTAAGCCACGGTATGCATCATTTAAACTTGCAAGTGCTGATAGTAATTGCTCGTTAGAAATATTAGTACCTGTTCCTATTGGTTCACCTAAATGCATTACATGAAATACAATAGGAATCGTTAATATTGATCTATAAGCTTCAGGTGTTGAATTGTTCGCTATTTGTTGCCGCACTTTTCGCTGCGCATCTTCAAAATTTTGTCTATAAACAGAATCTGTATCATATAATATTTTATGCATAGCATCAGTACCACATTTTTCTTCTTCTGAATTTAATGTATTTATTAAGGGACTAATTTTTGTTTGTGCAAATATTGAATTTAACAACAAAAACAAACAAGAAGATAATATGATCCGTATTGTCATTGGTTGTGATTTAGTGTGTAATAAATAGAATTATTTTTTTTATTGCTCATTCCATAATTTAGTCAATAATTTTAAAAAAATCAAAATTTACTAGATATAGAATGGTTTTAGGGAATTGTCTTTTTCCAATCTGATGATTTTTGTATAAAAAGAGTCCTGTTAATAAGAATTATAAAATAAATGTTATATACAAAAATGGATCCTTAATTATTTAAAAAAAACACAGAACGAGTAAAAAAATATGACAATAGAAATTAATTAATATGCCTATTGTGATTTTTAGAATAGTTGATATTGCTAAACAAATCATGTTTTTATAAATAAAATTTAAGCTTAAAGCTAAAAAGACGATATTTTATTTACATGATGGTGCTTATGAAAAATACAATTTACTATTTTTAGCATTAAAAATAGTTGGTTTTAACTTTAACTTTTGAATGTAAAAATGGTAAATTGCACCCCCATTGGAAATGAGGATAGCTTTGCTTGAATTATTACCTTCTTTTTTTTTTTTTAGAACTAAAATATCTTTTTGTAAATGTTTGATATTCAGCATCCCGACCGTTTTGTAAACAGACATTTAGGGCCTAATGACCAAGAACTAGCAGAAATGCTTAAAACAATAGGAGTAGATTCCTTGAAACAACTTATTGATCAAACGATACCTTCGAATATTCGTTCTCAAGATGAGTTGATTATACCTGACGCTATATCTGAATTTGATTATTTGAAAATGTTAAAACAAGTATCTCAGAAAAACAAGGTGTTTAAATCGTACATAGGATTAGGATATTATGGAACAATTACTCCCTCTGTTATTTTAAGAAATGTGTTTCAAAATCCTGGTTGGTACACTCCTTATACTCCTTATCAGGCAGAAATTGCTCAGGGCAGGTTGGAGGCTTTGCTAAATTTTCAAACAATGATCATTGATCTTACCGGTTTGCCATTAGCCAATGCTTCTCTTCTTGATGAAAGTACTGCAGCAGCAGAGGCTATGTATATGTTCTATAGTACTAAAAATAAACGTGCAAAAGGAAATATTGCAAATCAATTTTTAGTTTCTAAAGGTGTTTTTCCTCAAACTTTAGATGTTATATATGCCAGAGCAGAACCTTTAGGTATTGAAGTAATTTTAACCGATGATTTTGAGATTTCTGAAAAGACCTTTGGTGTTTTGTTACAATATCCAGATGTTAACGGTAAAGTTAAAGATTTTAAAGAAATAATATCTAATTCTAAAGAGAAAGGTGTTTATTCTGTTGTAGCTACTGATTTGTTGAGTTTGTCAATTTTGACACCACCTGGTGAATGGGGAGCTGATGCTGTTGTAGGAAGTACTCAGCGTTTTGGTGTACCTATGGGTTTTGGTGGTCCTCATGCTGCCTTTTTTGCAACACACGACCAGTTCAAACGTCAAATTCCTGGCCGTATAATCGGTGTGTCTATAGATAGTCAAGGTAATAGAGCACTAAGAATGGCTTTGCAAACTCGTGAACAACATATTCGCAGAGATAAAGCAACTTCAAATATATGTACTGCACAGGCATTGTTAGCTGTAATGGCCAGTATGTATGCTGTTTATCATGGCCCTGATGGTATTAAAAGAATTGCTGGAAGAATTCATCGTTTTTGTCAAATTCTAGATGCAGAATTACAAGATCTAGGATTTCAAGAAATGAATGTACATTATTTTGACACACTAAAAATTTCTGTTTCTGGTCAAGTGGAGCAAAAAGAAATCAATAATCTTGCATTGATAGCTGGCATAAATTTTTATTATCCTGACGAAAATTCCATTCAGATATCATTAGATGAAACAGTAGATTTTGATGCGATTGCTAATATTATAAATGTATTTGCTGCACATAAAAATAAGGAAAATGTTAATACTGAACATCTAGAGGCTAAATATCAGAATTTTGAAATCAAGTTACCAGAAAACTTAATTCGAAAAAGTAAATTTTTGACTCATCCGGTTTTTAATAACTATCAAACGGAGAGTAAGATGATGCGTTATCTAAAAAAATTAGAAAACAAAGATTTGTCTTTAGTGCACTCAATGATTTCTTTGGGATCTTGTACAATGAAACTAAATGCTGCAACCGAAATGATTCCTGTTTCATGGAAAGAATTTTCTGATATACATCCATTTGTCCCTGCAGACCAAACAAAGGGATATTTGCAAATTATTGAAGAATTAGAACAATATTTATGTTCTATTACTGGTTTTGATGCTTGCTCATTAATGTCTAATTCTGGTGCTCAGGGTGAATATTCAGGATTATTGGCTATCCGTGCATATCATCAATCCAAAGGTGATAATCACAGAAATATTGTTTTAATCCCATCATCTGCGCATGGCACAAATCCTGCTTCTGCTGTATTAGCAGGGATGAAGGTTGT
This sequence comes from Saprospiraceae bacterium, assembly GCA_022448945.1. Classification (GTDB taxonomy): domain Bacteria; phylum Bacteroidota; class Bacteroidia; order Chitinophagales; family Saprospiraceae; genus Aureispira. The sequence continues at coordinate 51,161 of JAKVCV010000012.1, read as the reverse complement.
AGTTACAAAATGTGATGATATGGGAAATCTTGATTATGAAGATTTAGTTAGTAAAGCTGAACTTCATAAAGAGAATCTCTCTGCTTTAATGGTTACTTATCCATCAACTCATGGTGTTTTTGAGACAAATATTAAAGATGTTTGTGATTTGATTCACAAACATGGTGGGAAAGTTTATATGGATGGTGCTAATATGAATGCACAGGTTGGGTTGACTTCTCCAGGAGAGATTGGTGCAGATGTTTGTCATCTTAATTTGCATAAAACATTTGCTATCCCTCATGGTGGCGGAGGACCTGGTATGGGGCCAATTTGTGTGAATAAAAGTTTGGCACCATTTCTCCCTAAACACCATTTTCGTAAAGTCGGTGGTCAAAACGGGGGACATGCAGTTTCAGCAGCTCCATGGGGATCAGCTAGTATATTGTTGATTTCTTATGGATATATTAGATTACTTGGCAAAGAAGGATGTAAAAAGGCAACTAAATTTGCTATTTTAAATGCTAATTATATTAAATCTCGATTAGAAGGGGCTTATGAAGTGCTTTATAAAGGATCTCAGGGACGTGCTGCTCATGAATTGATAATTGAACTTCGAAATTTTAAATCTATTGGTGTTAGTGCTGAAGATGTCGCTAAAAGATTGATGGATTATGGGTTTCATGCTCCCACACTTTCATTTCCCGTTGGTGGTACCATTATGATTGAACCAACTGAATCTGAAGATAAAGCTGAGTTGGATCGCTTTTGTGATGCTTTATTACAAATAAGAAAAGAAATTGATGAAATAGCAACTGGTGAAGTTGATATCGAGAACAATGTATTGAATAATGCACCTCACACACAAGAAATTGTGATTAATAGTAATTGGGATCGTCCTTATAGCAGAGAGAAAGCTGTATATCCTCTGCCTTTTGTCAAAGAAAATAAATTCTGGCCTAATATAGGTCGTGTAAACAATGCATATGGGGATAAAAATTTGATTTGTTCATGTCCTTCTGTTGACGCATATGAAGAAATTGAAGTTTGAAATAATGCTGCTATATAACAGATTTTTAATGATAATCTTATATAATGAATAACCACATTTATTTTTTATTAATAAGCAGCTAATTAAAAGTTTTTAACGTTAGGATTAGAAAGAAAAAACTTGCTTTTAACAACTTATATCAATTAATTAAAAACGTTTATTAATGTATTTTTGGGGTATCAAAGAATCATTATAAGGCTATCATTTTAGCAATAAACTAATCATTTTTACATGATAATATCAATTTACGTTGGTTAAAGTTGCAGACATATTTTATTTCTTAACGATTAAAGTGTAACTTTGCCCTAATTAATGAACTTAGTAAGCGGTATCTAAGTCAAAAGTGTAGTGCATATATTATTTTTTAACTATTTTTAAAATTGTATAGTTTTGTATAGCAAAAAATCTCCTCCTAGTTTAACCCAACAGTGTTGGCGTTATGCGCGTATCCTGTTTTTAGCCATAGGTCTTTTCTTTTTTGGAACACAGGATGCAAAAGCTTCTCACTTTGCAGGTGCAGATATTACTTACACTTGTGTTGGTCCAAACCAGTATTTAGTGACCTTAACACTATATAGGGATTGTGATGGGGTAAATATGTCTGCATCAGAATTTCTTAGTTTGAGTTCTGCTAGTTGTGGTCTCAACCCTTCAAATGTAACATTAACGCAAGATACATTTTATGAGGTATCTCAGTTATGTCCTTCTCAATTACCTAATAGTTCGTGTGGATCAGGGTCAGGTATTTATCCTGGTATTGAAGTTTATATATATTCTGGAATAGTAACATTTCCTCAAGCATGTACGGATTGGGTTATTAGTTGGTCGAGCTGTTGTAGGAATAGTGCTATAACGACATTGACCTCAACTGGATCGATGTATGTGGAAGCCGGTATTAATTCAACTCTATGCAATAGTTCTCCCACATTTACTTCGAACCCTACACCATATTTCTGTGCAGGTCAATGTTATCAGTATAATCACGGTGCATTTGACCCTGATAATGATTCATTAATTTATGCACTGACCTGCCCGCTTCAGGGGACAAATAATTGTATTTCAAACATAGCTGGTTTGAGTCCGACTCAGCCTTTGTTTACAAACCCTCCTAATTCATTCGGGTTTAATTCGCAAACTGGTCAAATGTCTTTCTGCACACAAACCGGGTTATCGCAATTTGCTGTTGCTGCAGTTACAGTATTTCAAATTTCTAATGGAGATACAGTAGGATATGTNCAACGAGATATACAAATGATTGTATTAAACAGTGTTAACTGTACTTCTCCCGTGAATTCCAATAATCCAACCGTATTTACTGGAGGTTCATTTGATACCACTGCAAATACTTTTATTGTTTGCGCTGGCGAAACACTGATCTTCGATTTGGTATTGTATGATTCTGATGGAGATACTATTCAAATTAATCCCGCCAATACAAATCTGGATGCTGTATTTGGTCCAGCAAACTGGACTATTATTCCTAATACTAACCCTCCATTTAGTCATGATAGTGTACAAATATTTGTTCAAGTAGTAGCAAATCCAGCAAATATTGGTGTAAATAACTTTACAATAGGAATTACAGATAATGCATGTCCTGTTCCCGGAGATCAGATTCTAGGCTATAATTTGATTGTTCCTGGTGTAGAAGTAACAGCATCTGACACAACCATTTGTCCAGGTATAGCTCAACAAATACAATTAACGGCAAATAGCTTTTCATCTGTAGGTAGTTTGTCTTCAGGAACATTTGGGTGGATACAAAATTCCGGAACACCTGTTGTCTTTTCTGATGATACTATTTCTAGTCCCATGGTTAGTGTACCATCTAATACTGTAGATGGAGACTCTATTGTAATGACTGTAACCTTTACTACTGTCCCTGACCCAGTGACTGGAACACAATGTGTTACGACCGATGATGTTGTAATATATTTAAGTGCTTTGCCATTAAATCTTAACATACAAGCAAGTGATACTTCCTTATGTCCTAATTCATTACCAGATACAATATCTTTTACTACAGCAATTTCGGGTCCTGGCATTGATTTGGTAAATGGGGTATATTCCTGGTCTGCGAGCCCTGGTACCTATATATCGAATTTAACATCCACCTCAATAAATAATCCTGATGCTATTGTTTCAGGGACCCATAATGACTCTGTAGTATATACAATTAATTATACATATGGATTATGTAATGGTTCTGATGATATAAAATTAAAATGGAGAACTGGTGAAGTTAATGTTAGTGCTACATTTGATACTATTTGTCCTGGCGACACAACAACTTTGATGTGTAATTTAACCGATACAATTACTTTTTCTGATCCATCGGCTTGTAGTACATATACTGTTGCACCTATCACATTTGCACCAATTTCAGGAAGCGGTTCCAATATTATTTTATCTGATGATGCCTTAACAAGCAGCTTGTCAATTGGTTTTAGTTTTGATTTCTATTGTAATACATATACACAATTTAGAATTAGTTCAAATGGATATATAACATTTGATTTATCAACTTTTAATAATGGTTGTTGTACGGGACAGAATATCCCCAATAACTTTGACCCTAATAATTTAATTGCATTGGCATGGGAAGATTTAAACCCGGCCTCTGGGGGTACTATCAATTATTTTACAACTGGTACTGCACCAAATCGTAAGTTAGTCGTTAATTATATTAATGTACCAAGGTTTGGAGGAGCAAATAATGTTACTGGCCAGATTGTTCTGCACGAAGGTACAAACTATATAGATGTTTATACTACAACAGTTTTACCAGACGGTAATACAACGCAAGGTATTGAGAATATTGATGGAACTCTGGCTATTGCTGTTCCAGGAAGGAATTCATCTCAATGGACAGCCTCAAATGATGCATTTAGATTTTCTCCTGGTATAGCATTTTTATTTGGTCCATTAACTTATTCGTGGACACCGAGCTTTTCTGTAAGTAACCCTACTGCAGACAACACTGATGCTTTTCCACAAGGAACTACAACCTATTATGTAGAGATAAATGAACAGGGATGTATACAACAAGATTCAATTGATATTTTTATCAACAGTCAAATTCCTCCTCCTACTGTCACTTGTGGCATTCCCTTCAATCAAGCAACTTCTGTTTTATTTGAATGGGGGCAATCTCCTGGTGCTACAGGTTGGGAATATAGTGTTGACTCTGGCATTACTTATGTTCCAGTTCCTTTTTCTGATAGTTTTCTGTTGGTAACTGGTCTAACGAATGGTGATTGTGCCAACATTTTAGTTCGTGCACTTGGTACAGCTGGACCATGCCCTACAAATGCTTCAACATATCTTGAATGCTGTACTACTCCGTGCCCCATGCCAAATTCATCAACTACTACAGATCTATTTTGTAATGGCTTAAATGATGGAGCTCTGCAGATTGCTATTACCGGTGGTGTTTTAGGAGATCATCCTAATTATACAGCTACCTTATTTGATACAACTGGAGGAGGTATTCAGGTTGGCACGCCAGTTAGTACACCAGATACTGCTTTGTTTACAGGGTTAGCTGCTGGAACTTATTATGCATATTTACAGGATACTTTTGGATGCTTCACTTATTCAGATACCGTTACGATTACAGAACCTGATTCTTTAATTGCATCCTTAGATTCTATGACATTAACAACATGTTATGATGATAATGATGGAACTGCTTCTGTACTTTCTAGTGGAGGTGTACCTGGTTATACCTGGTTATGGGATTCAACAGCAAATAATCAGACTACAGCAACTGCAACAGGTTTATTAGTTGGTGTTTATCAGGTAGTTTTGTCTGACTCAAGAGGCTGTACTGATACATTGAGTGTAAATGTAAATTCCCCTTTTCCAGGCCCTCCTACATTGACATTGTCAACTACGCCCAGTAATACATGTACAGGTAATGGTACTGCAACAGTATTTACAACAATTAATATGGTAGGTGATGCTAATAATTTTAATTATATATGGTCAAATGCTGATGTTACTGCTTCTGCAACAGGATTGGTTCCTGGAGTTGCTACTGTAACAGTAACAGATGAAAATGGCTGTGTTGCTACAGCAACAACTACTATAACTGGTTCTGCTTCATTATCAGTAACGACTACATTTATAAATCCTGGATGTGGTTCAAATGATGGAGAAATTACTGCTGTTGCTTCTGGGGATTCAGTTGGATATCTTTACCAATGGTCACCTAACGCATTCGGCCAGACTTCAGTTTTAGCTACAGGATTACCAGTAGGAACATATTCTGTTACAGTTACAGGTGCTTCTAATGGATGTACAGACACTGCAACAGTAACATTGACTAATAACAGTGCTCTTAATATAGTTGGATTTAGCCCAGCAAATCCTACTTGTGGTAATAGTGATGGATCGATTTTGGCACTTACATTAGGTGCTTCTGGTACCTTGTCATTTAATTGGTCTGATGGACAAACAACCAACCCTGCAACGGGTATGGCTGCTGGGACGTATTTAGTAACAGTAACTGATCTTTCGACAAATTGTTCAGATATTGCAGATACTGTTCTCGTAGAACCTAGTCCTACAGCATCATTCACTACAGTAAATAACCCTGCTTGTAATCTTACTAATGGTAGTATTACTGTTACAGGAGCAAATGCTCCCGGGCCATTTACATACTTATGGAGTGATGGTCAAACAGATGCGACTGCTCAAGGCTTGTCACCAAATGTTGCATACTCTTGTACCGTTAGCTATCAAGGATGTACTGTTGTTGTTGCAGATACAACTTTAACAAATGATGTTTTACAAATTTCAATTACAGATAAAGATGATATAATTTGTAATGGTGATTTAGCTTCATATGCAAATATTACATTAATAACAGGAGATTCTGCTACTACAAGTTATATATGGTCTAATAATGCCACAACTCAGAATATATCTGGATTGGCTGCAGGAACATATACTGTTACTGCCACTTCGGGTAATTGTACAGTAACACAGTCTATAACGGTAGTTGATATTGTTTTAACTTCAGATGCATGGGTTGTTACTGCAGGACAGGATGTTGCTACTTTACAACTTAATGGGGTTGCTGATATTAATGGTGGACTTGTAACTAATCATTCTAATGCAGCATATGCATGGATGCAAGATACTTCTGGAGTTGTTACAATAGCAGATACTTCTTTGATTTCAACTACTGCCACAGCACTTATAAATGGCACATCATGGTTGTATTTTAATGCAACTGCTGGGCCTTGTTCTGTAGTAGATTCTGTTTACATAACTGTTGAATCATATCAGGGAATGCCTACTGCATTTAGTCCTAATGGAGATGGCATTAATGATTATTTTCAACCTGCTGGGTTGGCGGGTTCCATGAAAGTATTCCAATTTAAAATATTTAATCGATGGGGCCAACTTCTATATGATGATGCTTTAAATCATTCATGGGATGGAACTTATCAGGGTGTACCACAACCAATGGAGGTGTATATATATGTATTTGAATATGCTCCAGATAATGCTGACCCGGTACTTATAAGAGGTGAGTTTACATTAATTAGATAATATATCATTATATATTAAATTAAAAAAGGGCACTCCCATAAGGAATGCCCTTTTTTAGTATTACTTTGCAGATTTCCTATTAGTTTTTTTTAGAGAATCGTACGGAAGGTAAGATTAATACGTGGTGATTTTATTATTTTACTTTTAGGTATTTGATGTTCCCAGTTGTTTTGAGTTTTTCCCTTCATTATTAATAAGCTCCCATGGTTTAGAATGACAGAAACTTTTTTAGAGTGATCTTTGATGTTTCTGAATCTAATTTTTCGTTCAGCACCTAAACTAACTGATGCTATTAATGGAGAAGTACCAAGTTCTTTTTCGTTATCACTATGCCAACCCATACTATCTTGTCCATTTCGGTATTGGTTTATTAAAACACAGTTGAAATTCAGTGCAAATAATTTTTGTAATTGGGTTTTGATAAAACTAACTTCTTCGGACCATTCATTAGCCTCAAGAGTAGTGTCAGAATAACTATATTTAATATTTTTATCACCCTGAAATTCAATCAACCTTGGTTGTAAATATGTTTTACCAAATATTTTTATAGGGTATTGTGCCCAATTAATCTTCTCAAGTATTCTGGTATAAAGTTCGGTGGATTTAGTATGTAACAAAAAATTGTTATAGTATGTAACGTCTCCCATTGAGCTTATAATATGGTTCGCTTTATATGTGGTACTTTTCGACAAAACGTATTGATTTTAAAATATTATTCTTGAATTGAATGAAAGCGTATATTATCTACAATTGAGATAGTTTTTATTTGTATAGCCAAGGTTTTCTAAAGTGATATTTGATTGTTGTTCTTCTAAAAAAACTTCATAACTTAAATTTCCAGATAGATCTCTGTTAATTAGAATATGTTTAGGTGCAGGAATTAAACAGTGATGGATTCCTCCAAAACCACTTAACGTTTCCTGATATGCACCAGTATGGAAAAATCCTATATAAAGAGGATCTTTACCATTAGAAGATAATTCGGGAAGAAATAATTGTTCTTTGTTTGAGGTAAAAGAATAATTATCGTCATTATCGCAGGTAAGCCCTCCTAAAATGACTGGGATGTAATTTTTATTCCATCTATTTATTGGTAACATCAGAAATTTTTGCTTTTTTGCCCACATATCAGGCAGGGTAGAGATTAGAGTGTTATCAACAATATACCAAGTTTCTCTATCGTTTTGCTTTTTTTTGCCTAGCACCTTGAATATGCATGCTCCACTTTCAGCTACTGTAAAACTACCAAACTCTGAAAATATTATTGGTTCAAGAATATCTTTTTTAATACAATGATTTTTTATTAGTGCAATTAATTCATCACATATATTTTGGTAATCATAATTAAAATCCAAAGAATTTTGAATTGGTAAACCACCACCTATATTTAAACTATCCAAATCAGGACAGATCGATTTTAATTGGGCGTATGTTGATACGTGTTTATGAACTTCATTCCAGTAATACTTTGTGTCTTTTATACCAGTATATACAAAGAAATGGAGCATTTTTAACTTAATCTTTGAATGCCCTTGTATCTTTTGTTTATAAAAGTCTAAAATCTTTGATTGTTGTATTCCAAATCTGGAGCTATAGAATTCTGATTTTGGTGCTTCTTCAGTTGCCATTCTCAAACCAATATGCACTTCATTTTTATCAAATGACTCGTAGGCTTGCAATTCTTCCATACTATCCAAAATTGGAATTACATTGGTCATTCCTGCCTTAAATAATTTTCTAATTCCTTTGATGTAATTATTAGTTTTGAAACCATTGCAAAGGATATAGCTGTCTTTTTTTAAGTTCCCATTTTTAAATAATTGAAAAATAATATCAGTATCAAAGGCTGATGATATTTCAAGGTGTGAATTATATTTTAAAACTTCTAATAGGATGTGGGAAAAGTGAGAGCTCTTTGTACAATAGCTGGAAATATATGGTTGCTCATAACCACATTTGCTCATCGCATTTTCTATCAGGGTTTTCGCTTTGTTAATTTTTTCTCCAATTATCGGTAAATATGTTAATTTAAGTGGACTGCCAAATTTTTCAATTATATTTTTTAAGGAAATCTGATGGAAAAATAATGCATTATCCCTGACCTCAAAAGCTTTTTGAGGAAAAGGATAGGTTTGATTGATTAAGTCTTTGAAAGTACTATTCAATTTATAGAATGTTAATTAATTAAGCGAATAGGTAAAAATACAAACTTTATAATGTATTCTTGAAATTTTTAGGTCAGTGAATTTTTTATTGTTAAAATGGTTTATATACTTATCTTTGAGGAAATAGAAGTTGATGGTGACAATTGGGGGTCTTTTGAGGCCCTTAATTATCGAGTTTTTTACAACTTTAAATACTATCATATTAAATATCATTAATTATAATAGAAGTGTAAGTATAGCATCATATGAACATAGAATCATTAATAAAAGAAAACGTCTGTGAAGCAATTTCAATTCTTTACGACAAAACTGTTGATATTAAACAAGTTCAGATTAAACAGATACCGAGGCATCTTGATGGTGATTATAGTGTAATTACTTTTCCTTTTGCAAAACTAATAGGGAAAAAACCTGTTGATATTGCAGTAGATATTGCTGGTCAATTGATAAAACAAATGGATATTCTAGCTGATGCTGTGGCTGCTGGCCCAGGTTTTTGTAATTTAACCATAGGTGATTTATACTGGACAAATTTTGTAAAAAAGGTACTGGATACTAAATTATATGGTCATCACCCATCAAATGGCGAATCAGTGGTAGTGGAATATTCTTCTCCAAACACCAATAAACCCCTTCATTTGGGGCATATAAGGAATAATTTGTTGGGTTATGCTACTTCACAAATTTTAAAAGCAGCAGGTTTTTCCGTTAAGAAAGTTCAAATTATTAATGATAGAGGGGTGCATATTTGTAAGTCTATGTTAGCATGGAAAAAATGGGGAGAAGATGAGACCCCGGAATCTTCTGGTATCAAAGGTGACCATTTAGTAGGAAAATACTATGTGGATTTTGAAACAAAGTTTCAGGAAGAATACAAGTTATGGCAAAAGACAGTGGAGGCAAATCAAAAACTAGAAGAATGGTTAGCAAATGAAAAAGTCATCGAAAGACTTAAAAAGGGTTTAGAAAAGAAAGGGAAAACTACAAATGATGAATTCTTAACGCAATATTTTTTTAAAGATGTATTTAAAAATAAATACTTTAATGAATATAGTGCATTAGGTAGTGAAGCCAAGGGTATGTTACAGAAATGGGAGGCCAATGATATAGAAATAAGGGTGTTGTGGGAAACTATGAATAGTTGGGTATATAAAGGTTTTGAGCAGTCATATAAAAAATTGGGTGTTGATTTTGATAAACTCTATTACGAATCTGAAACTTATCTCAATGGGAAGGAATTGGTTTTGGATAATTTAAATTCAAATAACAGTATTTTTTATAAAAAAGAAGATGGTTCTACTTGGATAGACCTCTCTGATGCAAAACTAGATGAAAAAGTTGTACTAAGAAAGGATGGTACATCTATGTATATTACTCAGGATATTGGTACGGCTGCATTGAGGTTTCAGGATTTTGGAATGGACAAAATGGTTTATGTTGTTGCTAATGAACAGGACTATCATTTTAAGGTGTTGTTTGAAATTTTAAAGAGATTAGGAAATACCTTTGCTCAAAATTGCTATCATTTGTCTTATGGTATGGTCAACTTAACAACGGGAAAAATGAAATCTAGAGAGGGTACAGTAGTTGATGCTGACAATTTAATAGATGATATTATTAGTGAGGTAAAGGCAGAGTCTGAGAAAAGGGAAAAGTTATCTGGGGTTAGTCAAACTGAGAAGGAGCATATATGGAGAACAATAGCTTTAGGAGCTCTTAAGTTTTATATTCTAAAGGTTGAACCTAAAAAAACAATGATCTTTGACCCCCTTCAATCAATTGATTTGCAAGGGCAGACTGGGCCTTATATTCAAAATGCTCATGTTCGTACACAATCTGTTCAACGAATGATTGACGAAAAGGGTATTGAACTTACAAATTTTGACGATTATAAGCTCAGTGAAGTTGAAAGGGAGATATTGGTTCATGTACATGAATTACCTGCTATTGTGCTAAAAGCAGCGAAAAATTATAATCCAGGAGATATTGCCAATTATATGTATGATCTTGCGAAGGAATATCATAGATTCTGGGGAAATACAACAATCCTAGATAAAAATGATAGTGCTGCCACATCGTTTAGAATTCATATGAGTAGGGTAGTTGCTAAAACACTTAAATCTGCAGGTAAACTCATTGGCATAGAAATGCCAGAACGCATGTAAAATTAGTTTGTGCTTTTAGAGTTTTTCTATTAGATATTCGTAAATATAGTCGATTAAGTTGTAGGTATAGACTTAAGCAATAAGCCTATGTAAACTCTAATTTTTATCAATGACCTCTACATATTAAAACCACTTACGCAGCATAATAGGAATAATCAATAAATCACAAACTAATGCAGAGATAAGAGTTGAACTCATTAACATTCCTATCCTAAAAGCAGGAGGACTGCTAGAAATGTATAAACTTAAAAATCCTACAAATAAAATTAAAGTGGTAAAACATAATGCCTTTCCTGTTTCTACCAATGTTATCTTTATTGCATGTTCTGTACTATACCCTTTATCTTTAGTTAGTTTGAATTTGCTAAGTAAGTGAATGGTATCATCTATTGCAATGCCAAATATGATAGCAAAAACAATAGCTACACCAGCTTCAAAAGGAATGGCCCAAAACCCTATAATTGCAGCAGCTATAAGCATTGGGATGATATTCGGTATTAATGACAATATGAGCATTTTAATATTTCGATATATTAAAGAAATAATAATGCTGATTACTAATAAAGCTAATAATAAACCCTTGATCAAAGAATCACGAATGTAGTCAGAATTCTTGTCAATTATTATTCCTGTCCCAGTAATTCGTGATTTTATGATGCTGGTATCTATATTTTCTGAGACCCATTTTTTGCTTTCTGCACGAATCAGATTAATTTTGTCTACTCCTATATCTAATACTTTTGCAGAAATTCGTGTGTGCTTTTTATCTTTACTAACTAAAACTCCAAAATTGTCCCCTTTACTCATTCTACGAGCTAGTTTTTTATATTTTTTGAATTGTTTGGCATTGTCAGGAAGTATAAATGCTGATTGTTTGTTTCCATTATAAGCCTGATTAATACTTTTATAAAAGTCAGTTATTGATGTTACGGATTTTATATCAGGAATAGATTCAAAATAGTTTTCTAATTTTTCAATCTCCTGGACTACTTTAAAATCATCGATTTCATGATCTCCTTGTAAACTTACAGCTATTTCAAAAGGTCGGAAACCACTCATTACTCGTTCAAAATGCATAAAATCTTCAGTGACTTTTGCACCATTAGGTAATATATTTCTCAACGAAGCATTTGTTGTTATTTTACTGATACCTATAAAACAAACTACTAATAATATAGCTATACTAATTATAATAGAACGTTTATGTGTTTTAGTGATTTCATAAACCCACTCCATCCAGGTAATCCAAAAAATCGGTTTTTCACGTAGTTTAATAATTTGTTCTTTACTAAATAATGTAAGTATTGTAGTTGTAAATATAATAACAGTAATATACGCTACCATTACACCCATAGCAGCATTTATTCCAAATTGCTGAACAGGAATTAATCTACTTGTTGTTAGGGATAAAAATCCTATAGCAGTTGTTGTAGAGGTTAAAAATATAGACATTCCAATTTCACGTAAAGTTGTGCGAATAGCAACATCCTTAGTGGCTCCAAGATGTAGTTCGTCCGTATATTTTGACATAACATGGATTACATCAGAAGTTGCCACAATTATCATTATTAAAGGATATAGGAGTGCCATGGTGTTTAACTCTTGAGCGAATAACCCCATCATACCGACAAACATCATTAATCCAACAGAAATGGATACAAGTGCTATAATTATACCCCAGATACGTTTAAATAAAAACAATAATATCCAAAAAACCAGGAAAAAAGAGATTGACATGGTCAAAAAGAATTCCTCAACTTGTATTCTTACTATTTCGGTTTGAAAGTAAGATTTGCCCAATAAATGATAATCTTCAAAATTCTGTTTTTTAAGTAGTTTTCTTACTTCAGATAGTAATTTTGACGCAACATCTTGTTGAATATTATCAATAGTTTTTAATACTACAACTAGCATTTTACCATCTTCAGAAACCAGATTATTGACAAGCCGTTTATCTTGCATTATCTTTTTTATGTCTTTAGCATAGAGACTAGTGTCTTCTATATGAAGCGCTGGTATAAAGCTTATACCTGTAAAGATATTACGGATGGGAAATTCGATTTGAACTAATGACTGAGAGCTTAAAACCGGATTCATTCGAATTATAGAATCACCGCTAGCATTCATTTCTTTTACATAGATATTATTATCGATGCTATCAATATTCGTAACTTCAAAGTTTATTCTCCTAGATTCAAGCGAAAACTCTAGTACTTTTTCAAGAAATTCTTTTTTAAAAACGCCCTCATCATTATTTATCCCAACCAATAGGAAATTATCATCAGGCTCAAAATTTTCTTTGAATTCTAGGAAAAATTTTAAATCATCGTCACCTTTTGGGAAAAATTGTTCAAAATCAAAAGCAAATTGAATTCTATTTACAGCCAAAAAACCACCTACTATGCTTAACACAAAAAAAAGTACAATTATAGATTTTGGATATCGAATAAACATGGTATTTTATTTCAGGAATTAGAAATAGGAATTAGAATAATAAGGTCTCTTAAGGCTTTAGTATATTATTAGTTTGTCTATACTGTATGAATTTTTATGATTTCTATGTACTTTAGTCAAAACTTTGTTTTTAAACCATTTAGGCTTGTATCCTTAATTGAGGTCTTAACTAGTATTAGAACAGTAAAATCGCGAAATTAGGAATTTAAAGTTTCATATTCAAAAAAGCAGATTCATTTTTTTATGTCACAGCATTCTAGTTACAAAAATAGGGGACCCAAAAGATTTGTTAGTCAGTTTTCTACAATAATAAGTATAGCAATTGTGCTTTATATATATGGGTTTTTGTGTTTTTTGACAATATCTTTTGATCAACATCTAAATAATTTAAAAGAGCAGATTCCTTTTTATATTGAAATAAAAGATAATGCACATGAAGCTTCAGTATTTGCTTTTCAAAAGAAATTACAAGCTAATGCATATGTTAAATTAAATTCTGTTGAATATCTTACCAAAGACGTTGCGCTTTCTGTTCTTCAGGATGATGACCTTTTGACACAAGAGGAGATATTACTTTTTGGTGAAAATGTGCTTCCCAATATGATACGTTTTTGCGTTAAAGAAGAATTTTTCCATGATTATAAAAAGATTGTATCGGATATTCAATCCTATAATTTTATAGAATTGGTTTCTTTTTCAGAAAGCCGTATACAGAATCTTGAATCTAAAGTGTTTCCATATCAAATTATATTGTTGGTGTTGATGATATTTTTTATATTTGTGCTCAATACTTTAACCATTAATAAACTTAAACTTGTACTGTTTTCAGATATTAAAGTAGTAAGAGGACTTAAGATAGCAGAAACTTCTATACAATTAATTTCAAAACCTTATTTTGTTAAATGTATAACAAATTATTTGATTAGTGGGGGTCTGGCATTATTTGGTATATGGGCTACCTGGTTGTTTATGAATAGTTTATTGGGTCCTCAAGAAATATCAAATATCAAAATGTGGTCTGTGATATTTTCATCGATCTTACTTTTTATAGGAATATTATTCTCATGTTTTTATTTCAGATATACTATTCACAAAATAATCTCAAAACCAGTTGACGAATGGTATCATTAATCAATTTGCATCATACTTTTTTTAATTTAAACATAATAATTTATACAATAAATAATATCACACTATGGCAAAAGGAGATAATAAGAAGAAAAAAAATAAAAAATCATCCAATAGATTTGTGGATACTTCAAAACAAAATGAAGAAGTTGCTGTTGCCAAGAAAAGAAGAGCACAAAAGAAAGTTATAGTTAAAAAAGAAATTTTTTATGCTAAAGAAAATTATATTATCATAGGTGTTGGTTTATTGGTTGTAGTAATTGGACTTGCGCTAATGTCTGGGGGATATAATTCACCTGATAATTGGGACGTCAATGAAATTTATAGTTTTAGACGGCTTACACTTGCTCCGATTGTGATATTATCTGGATTGGCGATAGTTATCTTTGCTATTTTTAAATCATCAGACAATACAACTTCAGATAACATGAAAGGCGAGGAGTCTTAGTCTTCAGAATTTATTCTCTTTATTTTACTAATTTATGAAATTTCATATATGGATTGGTTGGAAGCACTGATTTTAGGTATCATTCAGGGTTTAACTGAATATTTACCGGTAAGTAGTAGTGGTCATCTAGAATTAGGTAAGATAATATTGGGAATTGATCCTTCTCAAACAGACCCTTCTATGGGGATGACATTTAATGTTATATTACATTTGGCTACAGTATTTAGCACATGGTTGATTTTACGAAAAGAAATTGCAGAAGTATTTAGAGGACTTTTTCAGTTTAAAGTAAACGAACAATTTATTTTTTCTCTTAAGATTATTATTTCCATGATTCCTGCTGCAATAGTTGGTCTTTTATTTGAGGATCAGATTGAGAATGCTTTTGCAGGTAATGCTTTTTTAATTGGTTTAATGTTGTTTGTAACAGGTGTTTTATTGTTTTTTGCTGACAAAACATTTAAAAATATTGGGAAGGTTGGTTTCAAAGATGCTTTTTTAGTAGGAATTGCTCAGGCTTTTGCATTGGCCCCTGGTATATCTCGGTCAGGTGCTACAATTTCTACATGTATTCTCTTAAAAATTGATAAAGAACGGGCTGCAAAATTTTCGTTTTTGATGGTCATGCCTTTAATAATTGCTAAAGTTGCTAAAGACCTTGTTGGTGGGCAAATTTCTCTTTCCAGTGATACTTTGGTTCCTATGGGAGTTGGTTTTTTTGCAGCTTTTATAGTAGGTCTAATCGCTTGTCAGTGGATGATAAATCTAGTTAAAAATGGTAAACTAATTTATTTTTCCATTTATTGTTTTGTTGTGGGGGCTATTGCGGTTTTCTTTAGTTTTGTTTAGTGCACTCTTACGATGTTAATATATGATATTTGATAGATTTTTTTTGATTTTGTTTTTTTTGTCGATTTCATTATTTCAAATCTATGCACAGCGCAAACCTTTAGTTTTGGCTAATCCCTCATTTGAAGGCTATCCGCACGATGCAATTACGCCTAAAAAGTGGAAAGAATGTGGTTTTGATTCTTCTCCGGATATTTTACCAGGGCCTTGGGGTGTATATCAAAAACCAAGTCATGGAAATACTTTTTTGGGACTTATAACGCGTGAGAATAATACTTGGGAGGCTTTAGGGCAAAAATTACCTAAACCTTTTAAAAAAAATAAATGCTATAAATTTAGTGTAGATCTTTCATCTTCCCCTGCTTATGCAGGATATTCAAATCCTACATGTCTTAGGGTCTGGCTTAGCAATTATGAATGCAAACGTACACTTCTGGTTGTAACTTCTCCGATTATCGATCATTATGAATGGAAAACGTATGAGTTTATGTTTTCTACAAATGAGGCTTACAAGTATATTATAATTGAATGTTATTACAAAAAACCATCTTTAAATTATTACAGGGGTAATATACTCATAGATAATATATCGGCATTTGAAATGTGCGATAGAGCATAATCTTTTATAGCATAAAAATAGTTTAAATATCTAATTTTTTAAGATCCTTCCTTAATCATATGTAATGATACAACTATATCAACTTTATCAGACATAGTAGGAATACCACCCATTATTCCAAAATTGCTTCTATTAAATGAAAATGTTGCTTTTACTCCCATGATGCTGCTAACTTCATTTCCTTTGCCGATTTCTCCTTTACCTAAAATTTTTACATCTACAGTTTGAGATAAAGTTTTTCCCGCTATTGTTAGTTCACCTGTCATTTCGTATTTGTCATTAGCAAGAGATTTAATATGTATACTTTTAAATGTCGCTTGTGCAAAATTTTCTTGATTTAGGTAACGTTCACTTTGTAAATGACCATCACGACGTTTTGAATTCGTATTTATTGATGCAATTTGAACTGAAAAATCTACTTTTGCAGTGCTAAAATCATTTTCATCTTCCATAACTGCCTTTCCTTCCATTTCACCAAAACTTCCATAGAATTCACTGAATTTATACCCTATAGAAAAGACAATAGATGAATGACCACCATCTACAGTATATGTGGTTTGAGCATTAATAGATAGCGTTAATAAAATAGTACTCATTATTAAAAGAAGAATAGTTTTCATAGTTATTTCTGTTATTTTGTTAATTAAATTTTCTGAATAATTATAAATAAAATATAGAAGATTATTTACCTAAAAGCTCTATTTGTAGTTTTTTGGCTGCTTCCTTATCCAATCTGCCAGAAAAAAGTAAACGAATTTGTCTGCGTCTTAATGCTTCATCATAACGTTTTTTTTCTTCATCAGTTATGGGAAGTAATGGAGGTACTTTTACTGGACGCTTTTCATCATCATCTAGAGCTACAAAAGTAAAATAGGCATCATTACAACGACGCGTATTCTTACCTTTGATGTTTGAAGAGAATACTTCAACATATACTTCACATGAAGTGTTAAAAGCTCTTGTAACTACACATTCAAGCGTGATTACATCACCCAAATGAATGGGCTTTTCAAAAGAAACATGGTCTACTGAGACTGTAACAACATATCTTTCACAATGCTTTCCAGCACATATTCCTGCAACTACATCCATCCATTTAAGTAAATTACCTCCCATAAGATTGTGAATTGGATTTGTGTCATTGGGCATTATCATCTCAGTCATTATTGACTTCGATTCTGAGACAGATTTTGCTTTTAATTCCATGTTAATGTCTTTTTGTTGATACTTTAAGTAGTATTTCCTAAATTTGCACACGTAAAAGTAAACAAAACATCTAATATTGATGATATTCATCAAGATCTTCTATCTTTTTGGGGCTTATAAAGTTCTCTTTAACTAGATAGAAGTACATTATTTCAATAAAATCACCAATGAAATTTTTAATACTCTTATTGTTTTTTCTAGTTCTGTTAATTAATTGTACAAATACGCACCCTACTAATGAAAATCAAAGTGTTTTTTCTTTATCAGTTGAAGCAGCAGAATTATATAAGATAGTGGGAGAGAAGCATGATACGGCTATGTTGTTGATGAAAGAAATTGGGCTTGGAACAAGTAGATTACGAATTAAACTAAATAATTTGGAAGAAAATAACCCTCAAAAAGACACAATACTTAACTTACTTCTTTTGCTTAAAAAAGCTGACGATGGAATGATGAATTGGATGAGAGAATTTAAAAATACTGATCTAAATGAAGATATGTATAAAGCGATGAAGCAGGAAGAAATTATGAACTACCTTAGACAGGAAGAAATAAAAATAGAAAAAGTGCATCTGGACATGCTAAAAAGTATTAAAGATGCTAGTAGTTTTTTGAATATGCACTAGTTCGGCTTAATTTATATTTAAAATTGTTCTTGTTTAGGGTTAGGAGTGACTATCTAGTTTTCCTATTTTATTTATAATTTTCTATTAAACGAGCTTTCATTTGAGCAAATTCATTATCATCTATTACTCCCATCTCTTTAAGTTCTGCAAGTTCTTTTAATTTTCTAACAATTACACTATCAGTTTCTTCCTTTGTATTATTTTTTTCCTTTTCCCCAATTTCACCTTCATATTCAATAGGATCTTCTTCAACGCCTCCTTCTTCTTCTTTCTTTTTTTGTATGTCTTTTGCAACACTTTTACCTTTTTCGAATTGTTCGTCATAATAGCGCTGGAAACGATCAGTATCAAAATCCAGAAAAGTGCCGCCAACCGCAAAATGTTTTTTAAAGACCTGTCCAAGTGCATAGGTAGACGCACCAGATACTATTGACATAGACACACCACCCAGCATAGAACCAAAACCTGGTATCAATTTGATTAGTGCATTGGCACCCAATCGGGAAAGTCCAGAACCAGTTAGTGAAGTAACTAGTGCTTTACCTTCTGTTTCTTTGAAATCAACACCATATATGTTGCTTATGGTACGAATCATGTCCAATTGTACTGCAGCAACAGCGACAAAATCTGCTACAGGAATTGGTATAAAACCTGCTCCCATTGACCAGATAACATGATTTCTAACAGCTGATTCTGCACGTTCATTCAGGTTGTCATTATTATTCTTGTTGCTCATTTTTTTTATAAATTTTGCGGCTTTATAGAATTTATTGTTCATGAAAATTATGATTTTATATGATTTTCTAGTCTTTCTAAGACTTATTTCTAATCAATATACAAATTCTACCAAAAAAAAGTTGTCACTAGCTTTATCTTTTATGTTTTCTTTATTAGACTATGTTCAAATGTTAGGTTGTTTTTTTGTAATAAGCCCACCTCTGTTTTCCAAAAAAATAATGGACTCTTACTAGAGTCCATTGATGTAATGTGTGTATATTAATGATTGATTACCTACGACGGTTACCACGTGGAGTAACCCTTCTTTTTTTGACCACTACGGTTGTTCTTACTGGCTTAGGGTTTACAACTACTTTTACGGGAGACCATCTTCCTGGAACCCATTTGTAACCACCATTACAAGTTACCCAATTCCCTGCAACATAATTTTGACCTCTTCTTGTTTTTTGCCAATGTCCTTTTTTCCAAACATAACGATTTGTAAATCTGTTATAGTGCCAATGCCCATCTATCCATGTATATCCTGTTCGTACTTTAACAGGTCGTGTTAATACAACTGCAGGTCTTGCAGGCTTGGCTTTTACAATTAATTGAGCAGTTACTTCCGATGTGTTATTAAAAGATAGAAAGACTAGTAAACTAAGCAAACCGATAATTTTTTTCATAATTTTTTATCACTTTTAATTAAAGATAAATTCTGATTAAACTTTTCTGTGTTATGCTTCTTTGACTTAGCTAGATATATAAAGGTTTAATTATAAAAAAAATATTTTTTCGTTTTGTTTATATATTAAATTATTATCATTTTATCCTTGGGTGCATTCATATGTGTCATATACTACTTTTCTTTAGTAAAAAATTTTATCTTTACACTCTACAATCAAAAATAAATTGCCATAAAAAACAGACAATAAAAGAATATTTATAAGAAATGGAAACACCAATAAAAGTTGATTTAGATTTCAATCGAAACGAGGACACCAATAAACTTGAAGTTGCTAAAATGAACCGCCTTCTTAAAGAAATTCGTTTGGGAGGAGGGCAGGTGAGAATAGATAAACAACATAAAATCGGTAAGTTAACAGCTAGGGAACGAATTGATTTTTTGATTGATAAGGATAGCTATTTTTTAGAACTTGGAGCTTTTGCTGGGTATGATATGTATAAAGAATATGGTGGTTGCCCTGCAGCAGGAGTAGTTGGGGGTATAGGATATGTTTCTGGTAGGCAATGTTTAATTGTTGCTAATGATGCAACGGTTAAAGCTGGTGCTTGGTTTCCCATTACAGCAAAAAAGAATTTGCGATTTCAAGAAATTGCTATGGAGAACAGACTTCCAATTATTTATTTAGTAGATTCTGCGGGTGTTTTTCTTCCTATGCAGGATGAAATTTTTCCTGATAAAGAACATTTTGGAAGAATTTTTAGAAATAATGCTAAATTATCTAGTATGGGAATCCCTCAAATTGCCGCAATTATGGGTAGTTGTGTCGCTGGGGGTGCATATTTGCCTATTATGTCTGATGAAGCATTAATTGTTGATGGAACTGGTTCAATTTTTCTTGCAGGACCTTATTTGGTTAAAGCTGCTATTGGTGAAACAGTTGATAAAGAAACATTAGGTGGTGCTTCTACACATTCAGAAATTTCAGGTGTTACCGACTATAAAATGCCTGACGATGAAACTTGTCTTAATACAATTAGAGACCTTGTTGATAAGTTTGGTGATTTTGATAAAGCTGGATTTTCAAGAAAAGAAAGTCATGCCCCCAAAGGGAATATTAAAGACCTATATGGTATTTTACCTGCTGAGCGTTCAAAACCCTATAACAGTAAGGAAATAATAAAAAGATTGGTAGATAATTCTAAATTTACAGAATATAAAGCCGATTATGGAAAGACAATTATTTGTGCTTATGCCCGTATTGATGGATGGTCTGTTGGGATTGTAGCTAATAACAGGCAGGTAGTAAAAAATGCTGCTGGTGAAGTTCAATTTGGCGGAGTAATTTATTCAGATTCTGCTGATAAGGCGGCTAGATTTATTATGAATTGTAATCAAAAGAAAATTCCTTTAGTTTTTTTACATGATGTCACTGGATTTATGGTGGGAACACGATCTGAACATGGAGGAATAATTAAGGATGGTGCAAAAATGGTTTCTGCTGTTTCAAATTCTACAGTTCCTAAGTTTTCTATAATTATTGGAAATTCATATGGAGCTGGTAATTATGCTATGTGTGGAAAAGCTTATGATCCACGATTAATTGTTGCTTGGCCTACTGCAAAGGTTGCTGTTATGGGAGGCTCACAGGCAGCAAAGGTTTTACTTCAAATTCAGACTGCCTCGAGAAAAGCTAAAGGAGAGGAAATTAGTCCTCAAGAAGAAAAAGCTATTCTTGATAATATTACATCCCGATATGAAGCACAAACTACACCATATTATGCAGCTTCAAGACTGTGGGTAGATGCGATTATTGATCCTTTAGAAACAAGAAATATTATTTCTATGGGTATTGAAGCAGCTAATAATGCACCTGTTGAAAAATTTAATCCTGGAGTAATCCAGACCTAAAACTAATCTAATTTTTAATCTTTAATTTTTTATTGTATTTCTATTAAGCTTTCTCCATGACTTTTATAAGAGATCTATTTTTAAATGATAAAAATATTTTATTATTAATAGCATTCAATACACTTATTATTTTTCTACAAGGTTTTCCATTCCATATTATTGGTGAAGATTGGCATTATATTTTTATGCTAATTGATGATGTAATTTCTCTCCTTTTTGTTATAGAGATCATTATTAAAGGTAAACATTATGGATTGAAAGAGTATCTTTCTTCAGGGTGGAATAAATTTGATGTTGCACTAATTGTTCTATCATTACCACCATTAATTCTAAGAGTTTTACCTGTTGCAGGAGCTGCAAATATTAGTTTTCTATTGGTTTTTAGAGTGTTTAGGGTGTTTAAATTTTTTAGGTTTATTCATTTTTTTCCACAGGTCGAACATATTTTTAAATCAATCCAAAATGCAATACGTGCTTCTTTTATGGTTTTTTTAGGATTTTTTCTATTTATTTTCATTATGTCAATCCTGTCATGTTATTTTTATCAAAACATTGATCCCGAACATTTTGGAGATCCAATAGTATCTTATTATAGTATGTTTAAAGTGTTTACGGTTGAAGGATGGAATAATATTCCAGACGAGATGGTTGCAGGTGGGAAATTAGGTTTAATAGGAGCATTCTTCACAAAATTTTACTTTATTATAATTTTGGTTGGAGGAGGAATAATTGGCTTGTCTATTGTTAACTCTATCTTTGTAGATGCTATGGTAAGTGATAATAATAACGAACTTGAACAACAAGTTGCACATATTGAACAAGAAATTGTATCTGTACAAGAGAAAGTGGATGTAATTTTAACTTTATTAGACCACCAAAAATCTAAAAATACAGATCCAGAATAATTAGTTATAACTACTTTTAGTATTGGAATATAAGCTTATATTTTTTGAAAAAAACAACTTATAATATGCAAGCCTTAAAGCACGCAGATCTTATAATCAATGCCGACGGAAGTATTTATCACCTTGGTTTACTTCCTGAAGATATTGCGGATACGATTATTTTAGTTGGCGATCCTCAACGTGTTGAAAAAGTTATAGTGCATTTTGATACTATAGAATTTACAAAACAAAAAAGAGAGTTCATCACAACAACCGGAAGGATTGGTAACAAAAGGTTAACTGTAATGGCCACAGGGATAGGTGTAGATAATATTGATATAGTAATCAATGAACTTGATGCACTTGTAAATGTTGATCTTGAAACTCGAATGATAAAAGAGAAACATCAATCTCTGAATTTTATTCGTCTTGGAACTTCTGGTGCTGTAAGAGCAGATCTGCCTGTATCTAGTTTGGTTGCTGCAAACTACGGAATTGGTTTTGATGGATTAATGTTATTTTATGATCAGAATCTTGATGAAAAAACAAAAGGTTTACAAAGAGATTTTAATAATTACCTTAAATCTATCAATTTTGAATTCCCTATAACTCCAACATATGCAAGGGCTTCTGATTTGTTATTGCAACAATTTCAAGGTGATGCATGGACAAATGGCATAACTGCTACAGCGACAGGTTTCTATGCTCCACAAAATAGAACCATTAGGGCCAAAAGTGTTGTTGATGATCTTTTTAATTTAGTAGAACCATTTAATTATAGAGGTTTAAATATTACTAATCTTGAAATGGAGACCTCTGCAATCTTTGGATTGTCAAATATATTAGGCCATAATGCACTAGCCCTAAATGTCATTATTGCTAATAGATTAACTGGTGATTTTGCCAAAAAGCCTAAAGAGATGGAGCATAAATTGATTAGATCATTTTTTGATGTAATCGTATAGTTCCCTTTTTTGTCTTAGTTAGAATATAAAATCAGATGATTTAAGGTTCTATCCCCAGTACTTTTAATCCATTTTTTGTTGCTATTTTAACTAAATTGTCAATGTCATAGTAATGGCAAGCTTCTAACATTACGCGCATTTCGGTCCATAAGTCAGCATCCGAAAATGGCTTGTAGATATCACAGATGTTATCTGTCCCAAATGCTACGGTCAATCCTGCAGGCACCATTTCATCTACTGGAGTGATCGAGTTGTGACTTACTTGCATCCTTTCAGTACGATTATGATCTATCCATGCAGTAGGGCAAGAAATGATATGTAAATCAGCCTCCCGACATAATTCATATACTTTATGACGATATTTTTTTGGATGGGCAGCTAATGAAATACAATGAATTGCTGAAACTTTACCTTCCATTCCGTGTTCTATGGTTTTACGTGCAAGTTGTTCTGTTTCCTTTTCTTCATCACTATTGAATTGGTCAACATGGACATGTACCAATTTTCCGTGTTCTTTTGCAGAAGACAATAGAATATCTAAATGTTCTTCCTCTCTTCCAAAATCTTTTGCAGGTAAACCACCTACGATATCAACAAAATCAAGGGACATATCAAACCAATAACGGGCTTTTGGATCAACTACACCTTTTAATACCTGACAGGCAAAACGAATTTCAATGTCTTTGCCATAGGTATCTCTTAATTTTTGAGCTGCTTTAATAGATTTATCTTCAATTTTATCATCTACATCAATAAAGGTACCCATTGCCTGTGTTCCTTGTTCTAGTAAAATTTCAGTAGCCTTACACATTCGTTTGTAAATATCATCTACACTAGAAGATTTTTTCATTTCATCGACCAAATGCCATTTTTCTTTAAGGTATGAATAGGAGTAATTAAAATTATCCTCATTTAGTGTATATGCTCTATCCAAATGTGCATGAGTATTAACCCATCCACCATTGGCTTTTATTTTGTCTAGTACAAGCTGTTTCGGATCCATTGATTAGAATTTTAGTAAATTATAAAATGAATGTAGGACCAGGTCGACTACTTTAATAGAATGGCGCAAAGATAAAATTTTGTTTTGGAAAAATTCAATAGGGAATAAATAAATTCATATTATTTAATTATCAATGTTCATATCCAATAAGTTCGCCAAAGCAACATCTATTTTTTCAAAAGAGAATTCTGACATTATTTGTTCCATCATATTTTTTATTCTATCGTTACATAAGTTCCCCATACTACCTTCATGAGAATGCTCAAGATCTTCTAAAGGCTGGAAATTGCCAGCTTCTATATCTAACCCTACTTGTTTATAGGCATCCCTGAAAGTAGTTCCATTTATCACCATATTATTTACAACATCTACACTGAACATATATTTATACTTTTCATCATTTACAGCTTTTGCATTCACTTCTATATTTTCAAGCATATATTTAGCAATGAAGAGGCAGGACTTTATATCTTCGAAAACTGGAAGGAAGCTTTCTTTTATAATTTGTAGATCTCTGTGATAACCTGATGCAAGGTTATTGGTTATCATCGAAATTTCAACAGGTAAAGCCATCATTTTATTACATTTTGCACGGATTAGTTCAAAGACATCAGGGTTCTTTTTGTGCGGCATAATGCTTGATCCTGTTGTGAGATGATCGGGAAACTTTATCAAATTAAAATTCTGACAATTATAAAGACAGACATCTTGAGCCAATTTACTTAGTGTAGAAGCTACAGAAGAAATAGCCTGAGCAACACAACGCTCAGTTTTCCCACGGCCCATTTGTGCATAAACCACATTATAATTCAAATCATCAAATCCAAGTAATTCAGTAGTCATGGTTCTGTTGAGTGGGAATGAAGAACCATATCCTGCTGCTGAGCCTAGTGGGTTTTTGTTCGTAATACGAAATGCAGCAAGTAGGCTATGCATGTCATCTACTAATGATTCCGCATACGCACCAAACCAAAGGCCAAAGGATGAAGGCATAGCAACTTGATAATGTGTATAGCCAGGAATCATTATGTTTTTATATTGTTCACTTAGTTTTTGGAGTTCATTAAATAAAGGGATTACAAGTTCAACAACTTCTCTGAGTTCTGTACGGGTAAATAATTTAAGATCAACGAGAACTTGATCATTTCTTGAACGACCAGAGTGAATTTTTTTTCCTACGTCTCCTAATCTTTTTGTAAGAATCAGTTCAACCTGGGAATGAACATCTTCAATACCATCTTCGATTAAAAAATCACCTTTGATAACTTCAGTATATAAGGATCTAAGTTCAGTAACTAAGGTATTCAGTTCTTGTGAAGTTAATAAACCAATGCTTTCAAGCATCGTTATATGTGCTATCGTTCCAGTGATATCATGCTTAGCCAATAACAAATCCAATTCTCTGTCTTTTCCTACAGTAAATCTTTCAATCTCTTTGTTTATAGCACCATCTTTTTGCCAAAGTTTCATAGTTCAAAATTGTTTTGAATTTAGATGTAATTGATGCAAGGAAAATAGTCAGAATATATTTGACCTTAATGGAACATTTTTTTCTTAACATCAAAATATCTTTAAAACGATAAAAGTTGTTTGAATTTTTTGCTAAGCTAAGTTATTCAATGGAAATAACCAAACCTCTCATTTTTTTTATATTTTTATATTTATGAGCTTCTCATCCCATGAAATTGAACAACTTGCAACCCTTCTTTTATCTCCAGAAAGACCCAATAAGCGTATTGCTCTTGGATTGTTGGAGCGCAAGCCTCAAGCAGTCTCTGAATTACAAATACCACTTTGTATTACTTCTTATTTATCTGATGATTTTGATCATGATATTGAAGGATTGGCTCATAATTTATTAACTAATGAGCTATCAGAAGAAGAATTATATGTACTTCAAAATCAAATAATAATCTTAGATTATGTACAATACAAATTTAGTGTTCCAGAAGGATGGCATAGTTTCCAAAATCCTTTACAAAAATATTTGAATTTACATCTCGATGTTATTGAGTCCTATATAAATTTATTCAAAAAAAATCCTATACCTTATTCTAGACTATATTGTTTACTTGCAGGTCGAATCTTTAAGGAATGGATGAATCACAACAAAGCACTTTACTTTTACGAAAAATCCCTTGAATTAAATCCTGATAATATTCAGGCACAAGTTGGATTTGCAAAGATTATTCATACAATATTCATTAAAAAGGGGAAGCGTCTTCAAGATTTTGAATTGGTTTTGCAATATTATCTTAATGCTTATAAAGATCCAAAGAATATTATTTTTTACAACAATGCAGCAATGTTGTGTAAAGATATAGGTGATATAGATCGTTCAGTTTATTTTTATGAGGAGGGGTTGCGCTTGTGTCCTGACGATCTTATACTATTAAATAATTATGCAAATTTGTTATTGAAATACAAAGGAGATTTTTTTAAGGCAAAAGAATTAGCAACTAAAGGTTTATCTATTTCTCCTATAAATACCAGTTTGTTAGATACGCTTGCACATATTGAATTAGTCGGATTTAAAAATTATAAAGTAGCAGAAGATCTATTTAAGAAGGCATTAAAATTTAATGGTGAAGCACATTATTCTCATACAGGGTTAGGAGATATGTATTTGGAAATTGGCAATTATAAGCTTTCTGAACATTTTTATAAGCAAGGATTACATAATGGTTTACAATATGTCTCAAGGGAAGTTACTGAAGTAGTTGAGAAACTAGAGAAATTGGTTGTTCTATATAGTTGTTATTTTATTGATCCTGAAAAAGCTATTTATTACAAACGTAAAAAAGAACGATTGTGTAAAAAAATGCAAAAATAAAAAAGGCTGCATCATAATGATACAGCCTTTATAAAATATTTTTCAGCAAATTAACGTGTTATATCCAGTAATTCAAGGTCAAAAATAAGAGTAGCATTTCCAGGAATATCATTTCCTGCACCTCTCGCACCATATCCAAGATTTGAAGGGATATATAATCTCCACTTAGAACCTACAGGCATAATTTGTAATGCTTCTTGCCATCCTTTGATCAAGCCATTTACTGGAAAAGTTGCGGGTTGTCCACGTTTATAAGAAGAATCAAATACCTTTCCTGTTAGTAGACGACCTTCATAGTGAGCTACAACTTTTTGGTGAATTTTTGGGACATTTCCTGTTCCCTTTTTTAGAATTTCGTATTGTAATCCACTAGGGTTTGATACAACACCATCACGTTCAGAATTTTCAGCCATAAATCCTGATTCCATCTCTTGAGCTTTCATAGCCATTTTAGCAGCAGATTCTTGTAGGAACACCTGAGCATTCTGGTTGGCCTCCTCAACCGTCATTTCCATGTCTGCATCTTTAAGGACATCCACCACTCCTTTAGCTAATGCCTCAAAATCCAACCCTTCAGTTTCTACCTGGCCAGCTAAATTACTACCTAACAACACTCCTAAACTATAACTTGTTTTTTTCATTATTTTTTGTTTTAAATACTTGGTTTTCAATTATATTGCAAAGATAAATATTATTTATCATAAAGATAAATATTGTATTAAAGAATGCATTTTATTCCTTAATTTATTTTCAGTAATTCTACTTCAAAAATAAGTGTAGACCCTGCTGGTATTACCTTACCTACGGATTTGTTACCATAAGCTAAATTCGACGGGATGAAGAATTTATATTTACTTCCTACAGACATTAGAGGTATACCTTCCTGCCATCCTTGAATAACACTACCCAAAGGAAAAGTGGCAGGTTCTCCTCGATCTATAGAACTGTCAAAGACAGTGCCATCAATTAAGGTGCCTTTGTAATGTGTAGTTACTTTGTCATTGATAGTAGGTTTTTCTCCTTCACTTTCTTTAAGGATGATATATTGCATACCATTTTTCATCGTTTGAACACCATCTTTTTTAGCATTTTCATTCATGAAATTTTCTCCAAGCGTATTATTGGTTTTTGCAATTTCATTATCTTTGGCCATCATTTCAGCCTGAATTTTCTTTTGAATTGGTTCAAAAAATGTTTTTAGGGCGTTACTCATTTCTTCATCAGTAAAAATCGCTTTTTCTCCATTGATATAGTTAGAGAAACCAAGACCCATATCATTATATACAAAATCTGAAGCTACAATTCCCAGTTGCCTTGAAATCCCCGCAGAAGATGAAAAGCCTAAGCCGAAAGCAATTTTTTGGGCAGCAGCTTCATCGATGGATTCTTTACCAGATTCAATTCGTGAATTCAATAAATCTTCTATTGTTTTAATATCCTCATCAGAAGCTTCAAATCCTTTTACGAAACCCTGAATAAAATAATTAGGGTCTCTTTCTTTTAGGGTTAAATTAAGTTTTTCAAGACTCTGACCAATCATAAAGCCGTAGCTATAACTTAATTTACTTTTTGTACTGTCAATTATTTCTCCTTTTTGAATTTCCATTAATTCTACATCGAAAATCAAAAGAGAATTTGGCGGTATAGTAGCAGGACCTTCTTCTCCATATGCAAGTTCAGGATGTACAAACAATCTATATCTTGCCCCTGCAGACATCAATTGGATTCCTTCTTGCCAGCCTTGAATAACATTATTCAGTAAAAATGTTGCAGGCTTACCTCTTTCGATCGAGCTGTCAAAAATCTTACCATCTAAAAAAGTACCTGTATAGTGTGTTACAACTGTATTTTCAAGTTTTGCTTTAGGTCCAGATCCTTCTTTGATAACTTGGTACTGCAAGCCTGAATCTGTTGTTTTTACACCGTCTTTTTTAGCATTTTCTTCCAGATATTTAACGGCAAGAGCTAGGTTTTTCTTTCCTTCTTCTTTACGTTTTGCCAATAACTTTTTTTGTATGGCAATTTGTTTGACCTGAAAATAGGAATTCAACTTTGACGTCATTTCTTCATCAGTAAAAACAGGTGTTTTGCCTTTATAAAAATCAGAAAAACCCTTTTTAATTGATCCAAAATTGAAATCTGATGATGGGATCTCTAAGGTTATTATGATATTTGCAAGTGCACTATAACCAAGATGGTAAGCAGTTTTTGCTCCTTCTGCAGTTGTTTTCGCAACAGAATCTCTTTTAATTCGATCTTGAATATAACTATTGGTAATTGCAAGTTTGTCAGGATCGGGTTTTAAAGCATCTTGCATTCCTTTTAATACCTCTTTTTCTACAAGCTCACTAGCTCCAAAAGGAGTTTTTTCTTTTAAGTCTTTTGCAAAACTATAACCATAAGAATAACTGAACTCTTTAATGATTGTAGTAGCACTTTTTGGTTTTTCAGTTTCCGTTTTTGTTGTATCTGTTTCTAATTCTTGTGCATAAGAAACATTCAGACCAAAAAGGAATTGAAAGAAAACCATTGGTATTAGAAATAATTTTTTCATTTTTTTGAGTTATTTATAAAAAATATGATCTAAGATCATAAAAAATCATAGATTATGGGTTAATCTTAATCAGTTCTACATCGAAAATCAGGGTAGATCCAGCAGGTATTTTACCAGTAGCTCGCATTCCATAAGCTAGGTTTTGAGGGATAAATAAACGATATTTAGCCCCTTCAGACATTAATGGAATCCCTTCCTGCCAGCCTTTGATAACCTGATTGACAGGAAAAGTAGCAGGTTCACCTCTTTCAACCGAACTGTCAAAAACTGTCCCATCAATTAGGGTGCCATGATAATGAGTTTGTACTTTGTCTGTAAGCTTTGGTTTAGGTCCATCTCCTTTTACAATAACCATATATTGTAGCCCACTAGGTAAAGTTATAACACCTTTTTTCTTAGAATTTTCTTCTAAAAATTTAACCCCTTCTGCATTTGTAGGTGAAGTAGCTACTTTTTTTGGCGCTGTATTTTGTTTAGGAGCTGGAATGACCTTTAGGAGTTCAACTTCAAAAATTAATGTAGACCCAGCCGGAATTTTAGGAGAAGGAGATTGCATACCATATGCTAATTCCTGAGGTATATAAAATTTATATTTAGCCCCTTCAGACATTAATGGAATCCCTTCTTGCCATCCCTTGATCACTTGTCCAACGCCAAATGATGCAGGTTCACCGCGCTCAACCGAACTGTCAAAAACTGTTCCATCAATTAGAGTACCATGATAATGTGTTTGTACTTGATCTGCTACTGTAGGTGTTTTCCCAGTGCCTTCTTTTATTATTTCATATTGTAATCCACTTGGTAGTGTAATTACGCCTTCTTTTTTACTATTTTTTTCCATAAAAATTTTGCCTGCTTCAATATTTACTGAAGATTGCGCTATTTTTTTTGCCTCCATTATGTCATTGTATTTTTTACTTAAAGGAGTGAAATATGCTTGGAGGATACTATCCATTTCTATGTCTTCATATTTCAATGTATCTCCTGCTTCTGAAGCAATAAATGCTTCTTTAAATACATTAAAATCAAAATCTGAAGCAGGGATTTCAATTACAGTTGCAAGACCACCGATTAGGCTAATACCTAGTTGATAAGCAATATTTCCAGCTTCTTCAGGAGTAGTAGACTCCTTTTTTGATTGCATCCGTTTTTGTAATGTTTTTTGAGCTTCTGCAAATGATGCAGAGTCACCTTTCATTCCAATTATTAATCCTTCAACAAATCTATCAGGATTCTTTTCATCTTTAGAGAAGCCAATTCTAGCAATACCTTTAGCTACCATTGCACCATAGGCATAACTACGTTTTTCAATTTCAGTTTTTATAGAATCTTTGACTGTATCTTGGGCTTTGAGAAAGGTTGTTGAAAGTATTAAAGTGGGTAAAAAAAATAAATAAAGTAATGTTTTCATGATTGTTTTTTTATTTATGATTTAGAATATTCAGTTATTCAAGCAAATATTATCAGACAACAGCATACTAAAACAGTGCCATCTATTTTTTTGCATGCACGAAAATAAGCAATTTGTGTTAACGAAAAGCTAATATTCAGAAAAAAAATAAAATTACAAATATCTATAAATCAAATATGGACAAACCAAATTAGAGGTTTGTCCATATTAATAATGAATTTATAGAATTATAATTTCTATTTAGGATTAATTTCTATTAATTCAACATCAAATATTAGTGTAGATCCTGCAGGAATTTTAGGAGAAGGAGATTGCATTCCGTAAGCCAAATCCTGAGGTATATAAAAACGATATTTAGCACCTACTGACATTAATGGAATCCCTTCTTGCCAACCTTTTATAACCTGTCCTACACCAAAAGTTGCTGGCTCACCTCTATCGACAGAACTGTCAAAAATAGTTCCATCAATTAGAGTACCATGATAGTGTGTTTTGACCTTATCTGTTGCTATAGGCTTGGGTCCATTACCTGCTTTTACAATCTCGTATTGTAAACCACTTTCAGTAGTAATAACACCCTCTTTTTCTCCATTTTCTTTCATGAATTTCACGCCTTCCTCTATTGAAACAGCAGCTTCTGCTTGTTGTTTTGCCTGCATTTTTGCTTGATACGCTTCTCTTTTGGGGTTCATATAAGCCTCAAAAATACTATCGATTTCAACAGTTGTAAAAAGTAAAGAATCATTACTAAGACTTTTAGTATAGCCGTTTTTTAGTGCTTCAAGATCAAAGTCGCTTTCAGCTACTCCTAGATCCTTAACCATGCCGCCAATAATTATTACACCTAGATTATAGGCTATATTTTGAGCATTTTCAGTGGTTTCAGAAACTTTTTGGGTGCCCATTCTTTCTTGAATAGTCTGTTGGGCTTTCATAATTGTAGCTGAATCTCCTTTCAGACCTACTTTAAAACCTTCCACGAATTTGTCTGCATTTTTTTCTTCATCCGAGAGGTTAGATTGTACAAAACTCATTGCTACTTTTGCTCCAAATGCATAGCTGAGATTAAAAGCAGTATTATTTTGAACATTTTCTTCACATGATACTAAAGTTATCATTAATAAAGCAAGTAAGGCTACAAACCATTGATTGATAGATTTCATAAAGATGACTTTGTTATTAAATAATAATAGGATTAATAGTAAAAATTAAATTTGTTGGATTGACCAATTTGTTTAGGGCACAAATGTAGTATTTTATATTTTATTTTCAGAAAAAAAACATCTAGAAATTATATAGATAGGTCTTTTTTTCAATAATGACAATAAAAATCTACATGGTCTAATTTTTATACCTTTGAGGTATACTTTTACGATTTTTTTAATATTCGAATACCTGTAGTTTTCCATATTAGATTTAGAATTAAAGCAATAATAGAAGCACAAATGAAACGTAAAACTAGGAAGAAGTTTCTATTACTTTGTCCTGTTACTTTTCTTTTAGAACTACCATTTTTATTCATGTCTGATTTATTAAACCAGCATGTTATATTGATGTTACAAGCACCAATATGTTCTACATAATGATACCAATTTGAGGGTATAAACAAAACATCCCCTTCTACTAATTTTGCCAACACAGGGTTTGTATGTTGGAATTTTATTGAATTGGAGTTTTTATCTTTGTTGTAAAGTTCTTTATATGAATCAAAACCATGTAAACCCATAGCGAGAAATGTTTTTAGATAAGGCCAGTCAGAAGGAGGGAATAGAATTACATTTTTTTTTCCACGAATTTGGAAATTAAGGTTGTTATCTCCAGACGAGTCATAGTGTAATATAGATTTTACTCCTGTACCACTTACCCATAGACCAATTGTGTTAAGGTGAGTGGTTTCAAAAAAATTACTTAGTCCTTTCTGGTTTTTATCAACGATTTCACTTTTTTTTAAAATGACTTTTACATCTTCCCAGAGTTTCCTCCATCGATCTACGACTTTGCCATTGCAATAAATATAAGTATCTGTACCTGACATAATTTTACCTTCAGGAACTCCTGTTTCAATAAATTTTTCAAATGTCATTTTGTCAAGAAGCATTGCTCTAACTACTCCCCAAAATTTTTCGTCTGGATCAATATATTTTTTTGTTGGTGTACTACGTACTAATACTGGCAGATCTCCAATTTTTTCCAATAGATAATCAATCGTCCATGTTTTTTGAAATTCTAATTTTAATGCATCATTGACATTAAATATGCAAGGTTCATTATTGGCAATTTTATCTCTTAGTATACCGGTATCATTGATCCTTGTAATTTCTTCCATTTATATAATAGTTTTAAGATAAATTTTTCTATTTATAACCAATCCTAATATAATATCTAACTGGATTATAGGCAAATATAAAATTCCATCAAAAAAAGAGTAGTAAAAAAATATTTTTTACTACTCTTTTATAGAACAAAAAAATGATTAATATATGTGCCCAGAACAAGATTCGAACTTGCACACCCTTAAGAGCACCAGCCCCTCAAGCTGGCGTGTCTACCAATTCCACCACCTGGGCAATTAAGTGAAAATCAAAGAAAAAATCGCTTTTTTGATGCCCGTAAAGGTACTTAGATTTTGCAATTTTGCAAAATTACATCCTTTTTTTATTTACGAACAATTATCTTATTAGATTTGTTATTAGTTATTTAGTTATTTGAATACTTAATGAAAAAATGAGATAATGAAGGCAGATAAACATTCCATCTATAAACAGGCAAATACGGAGATTAATTCAATATTGGAAGGGGAGTCTAATATGATTCTGAAAATGGCTACAATCAATTGTGTATTAAAAAAGTATTTACCCTATTTTTATTGGGTAGGGTTTTATTGTTTAAATGAAAATGAACTTATTGTAGGTCCGTATCAAGGAACCTTGGGTTGTTTACATATCCCTCTTTCGAAGGGTGTTTGTGGTCTCGCTGCAAGTACAGAAAAAGTCCAGATAGTTGAAGATGTTCACCTATTCCCAGACCATATTGCTTGCGATGAAAATACCAGGTCTGAAATTGTTTTACCTGTATGGAATAATCAAAAAAAATTGATTGCAGTTTTTGATGTAGATAGTACTGAACTTGCAGCTTTTGATGGTGTAGATAAACAGTATTTAACAGAATTATTGGAATTGCATTTCAGCAAAAATAATTTGGTGCAAAATTATCAGTAATAGGATAATTATTATTTACTGCTCAATAATCAGACAGAATGATAGAGTTATTTAATTGGGCCGGGTATTAAATTTCTGATAGGCGACTAATTGATCATATAAGCCTCCAAATTCTTTGAAATAAACTAGAAATAAATAATCATTTTCGGTTTCAAAACTACTGCCTTCGAGTATCTTGAAATTTATTTTATTGCTATTTTTTTCTGCAAGACCATATATGTAATCGTAGAATCCATTTTTGAGTTTTGTAGTCAACTGATACCCCCTCCGATTATCATTATATGTCATTTTAAATTCTTCTTTAGGTTGAAAGTTATTAAAACCTCCTAATAAGTATACATCACCATTATATGGAGTTAATGCTTTCAGAGAAAAATTTATATCTCCATATTCTCCTTCCAGTGTCGCATCTCTTTCATCATGTGTTTCAATTAGAAAGTTCCCATTTAAATCATGGGTAAATAAGTGTGCAATATGTTGCCTGTTGACATCTTCGAATAACCATAATTCAAACCCATTGTTGTATTCTTGCAGTTGTTCTACTTGTAGGGTTCTAAAGCGAAAAGATCGAATATC
This sequence comes from Saprospiraceae bacterium, assembly GCA_022448945.1. Taxonomy (GTDB): domain Bacteria; phylum Bacteroidota; class Bacteroidia; order Chitinophagales; family Saprospiraceae; genus Aureispira. Next base: position 16,152 of record JAKVCV010000012.1, on the reverse strand, counting down.
AAGTGGTCTAAATTCTTTGTAACCAGGAAAGATAAGTTTTCCATGCATATTATAACCAATCTCTTCATCTTTTATATATGTGGGTTGTAAATTAATAATACTGTTATTCCAACGACCATTTTGAAGAATAGCAGTCTGTATTTGTTCATTAACATTTCCGATTTTGAAACCTGCGTGTTCTATAACAAAAAATAATTCCTGATGGCTTAAAGCATTGGGAGGGGTAGCAGAACGACGTAATTGAGGGACTACTTTTATTTTTGTATCTACTATCATAAATCTTCTAGTGATAATAAGATCATTTTCGTCATTATCACGATAGACTTTAAGAAGGTAGTTGCCGGATTTTGTCCATTTAATATCTTCATTAGGAATTTTAACCTCATAATGAGTGTAGGGAACTTTTGTACTGAAAGAGTTTTGTGATTCGTAAAATCGATTTTCCTGGAAGCCATCAATATAATCAATAGGGTCTAATTCTAAAGTAGGTTCCCAGTTTGCATTACAATGAATTATTTTATAAGAAAAATCTTTGGTGTATGCTTCCATGTCATCAAATGAAAGTACAAAATGACCTGGACTGTGGAGACTTAGGATTGGGTAATCAATTTCAGATTCAAAAGGATAAAACTGTACACTTTTAATATGCTTCTTGTATATATAATCATAGTTTCTAAACGTTTTAGAATCAATTTCTTGTGCATTAATAATGCCAAGGGAAAAGAATAAAACTAATAGGACTAAGAATTGCAATCGCATAAATAAAGTTATTATATCAGTTGTTAGAACAGCCTTTTATAGAGGCTACATCAATTTTATACCCAAAAAGCGATTTAACAGTTTTATTTTTTTAAAATAATGTTAAAAGTCACCAAATTATGATTAAATCATATAATTTGAAAAAAAAATATTTTCAAAAGTAAATCTTTTATGTTTTAATTTGAGAGCATGAAAACATAAATATCACTTTAATATAGGATAAAAAGTATAATTCTTGAAGGAAATATATTGCCATCTAAACAGAATAATTACAAAAGTTGTCTTTCATATCTATCTATTATTGTATTTTTGTTTGGAAATTGGAACTTAACTTAAGTGTTAGTTCCAATTGCTAAGTTAAATAGAACTTTTTTACCAGTTCTTTAAAACTTTGTGTTATGGTTTGTTATTACGAAAAAAAAGACAGTGGTTTAGTTGAAATATCTAGTCCAAAATTAAATTGTTGGGTTAATATTTCACCTCCTTTTAATGCAGTTGAAATTGATCAATTAGCAGAACAATTGTCTGTGCCACTAGATTTTTTGACCGATCCTTTAGATATTGATGAACGTACACGCTTTGAGATTGAAGATGACGTTAAATTTATTGTTGTAAATACACCAGCTTTGAATGAAGAAGGTGTAGATGACATGACATTATACATTACTGTTCCTATTGGTATTATTCTTACAACTGAACACATTATAACGATCTCTTCATACGAAACAGCTGTCATTCAAACATTTATTGAAGATAAAGTTAGAAATTTTAGTCCAACGGATGTTTCTTTATTTGTGCTTCAAATTTTAGAACAAAATGTGTATACATATTTACGCTGTTTGAAAGACATTAATGTCAGACGTAATGTAATTGAACAGGATGTATATAAATCGAGTAAGAACCAAGACTTAAAGAGTCTATTGAGCCTAGAAAAAAGTTTGGTTTATTTTGTAACTGCTCTCAGTTCAAATGCTTTGCTTAAACAAAGAATTCAAAGAATGGATTTATTAAGTATTCAACATGATGAAGAAAAGGCAGATTTATTAGAAGATATTATGATAGATAATAGCCAAGCACAAGAGATGGCTCATATCTATTCCAATATCCTTAGTAATACAATGGGGGCTTTAGCGTCTATGATTTCTAATAATTTAAATGAAGTCATGCAACGACTTACACTCATTACTATTATTCTTATGGTTCCTACTTTGGTTGCAAGCTTTTATGGTATGAATGTTTTGGACTTGCCAATGCATGATAGTCCTTATGCTTTTTGGGTTTTATTTGGTGGCTCTATGTTGTTTTCCATCTCGTTAGTGGTCTTCTTTAGAAGTAAACGTATGTTTTAGCACATTATTTCTTTTAAGATATAAAAAGGCTGTAAAAAGATCATTTCTCTTTACAGCCTTTTTGTATCGTTTATTTTTTATCTATTTTTGAGAAGAAACTTCACTTATTTTAACCTGTGTTCCATTTTTAAAAGCTACAATAAATGGGGCAATTATTCCCAGATCCAATGCTTTTGTTTTTGCATTTCGTGCCTCTAATAAAGTTTTGAAGCTTGAAATATAAAAATAGGTTAAGCCATTGGCTTTTGTTTCTTTTTCAATTTCACCTAGATGACTAATATTCTTGAATGATATTTCTTCTGCTTCTTTATANGCACCTAATTGTACTTTGAAAGCAATTATTGCTTCTTGAATATCAGAATCAGTATTCCCAGTTACTTCGTTTAAATCATTATTGTTATTTTTCTCTTTAGCAATTGATTCATTGACGTCCTTATTTTTCTTATCTAATAATGGAAGAGGTGCTTTCGGGGGCAATGGATATATCACTTGTGAACTTAAAGCTATCCTGCCTCCTAAATGGTCATTGTCTAATTCAACTGGAACTTTGAAAGCATCTTTGTAACTAATTTTTAGTTCTTCAAAAGATTTTTCTAAATGTTTTGAATCAATAAAAACACCAACTCGATATGCAGTTTTATTCCCTCGTTTTTCTGTGAAAATATGCCCATATTGTCCTAGGTTTAATTGCGCTTCTTTAGAAAAATTTGAAGAAACAGTAACTTGGATCATATAGCCTGTTTTTGGTATTTCCATGTTATTGGGCTCAAGTGTAAATGTTTTAGCACTTGATTTTGGAGGGTTAGTTAATTCTTCATCTGTAGGATTAGTATTAACAATTTGAACATCTGGTTCAATAATATTACCATTTTTATCTCTTGCAATTATTGGAGAAGCAGACATAGATCTAGTTGATAGTAATGTTTTCTTTCCTCCGGTTCCTGTATTAACATCAAAAACTAAATTTTTAAAACCAGACTTTGAAATTGCAATCGTATAATTTGATAGAGGATCAAGGATTACAGAGTATTCTCCATACTGATTAGTAGGCTCTTTAATTTTGTTTTCAACACCTGTTTTTTGATTTTTTATATAAACCACAGCACCTGAAATTGGGCGTTTGTTTTCAGCATCTTCAACACTGCCAATATAAAAGTTCATTGCACATGGAACAGTATTTGACTTGCTTACAGTGGGTTTTGTGCCAACATCATCTATATTATTTTTTGCAGTATTGGTGGTATTTTTATTATCATCTTTTTTTGTAGAGATATTTGCGATTGTATTTGTTTTAGTTTCAGTTGTAGTTTGGATGTCCGTATTTCTATTTGAATTAATAGTTGCAGTTGTAACAATGTCTTTTTCAATTACATTTACTAAAGGCATTAGTGTTTCTTCACCTTCCATTATTGCACTGTAGATATTGTAGGATTGATCTCTATTTGATGAGAAATACCCAGTTTTTTTTGTGTCATCAAAGACAAAATAAAGGTCATCAAAAGAAGAATTGACGGTGCTACCAAGGTTTCGAACATAGGTCCATTTTTCGTTTGTTTTATCAGATCTAAAAATATCAAAACCACCAAAACCTTTATGAAAATCAGAAGCAAAATACAATTGTCCATTACTTGAAAAGAAAGGACAGATTTCATCACCGGCTGTATTGATTTCAGGGCCGAGATTCTCAGGCATGGTCCACTGGCCATTTTGTTGATGTGTTACCCAGATATCATAACCACCATAACCACCAGGAAAACCATATAAAGCAAAATATATAGTTTTGCCATTGTTGGCAAAACATGGAAAGCTTGCTGCATGATCTCCAACATGCGGAAATTCATCGCCAGGAACAAAATCTTCGATTTTTTCCATTTTCATGTGAATTTCCATAGATACCCGGTTTAAAGAAGCACTATGCATATGGCGTACGCCATTTACAAATTCATTGTAAGTAGAAACTGCAAATTGTTCATTATCAGTTATTGCAAAAGGTGCAATATTAGTAGTAGGCATTACAGCCATATCATTTTTGATGATTTTCAGATCAGACAACTGCCCATTTTTTCCTATTTTAGCTTCATAAAGAAAGTTTTGAGTTTCAGGGTTGGAATAACCACCAGGAAGTGCATCATGTTTTGCTTTGCGCGAAGAAGAAAATACCAAACCATTTTGGTGCAACAGTGGAGCATAGTCATCATATATAGGATTACTTATTCCTTCTTTAGTGATTTCAAAGGCTGATGCTGTATTCATATGGGTATTGACAAAGTCACAGGATTCCTGAGCTTTTAGTGCAAGTTCTTCATTTTCAGAGGCAAATTTGCCGAATTCTTGTCTAGCTTCTTCATATTTTTTATTCGCTTTAAGAACAGTTGCATAATAGTAGTAGTTAATAGGTTTTATTGCAGGGTAATCACATGCCAGCTTATATTGTTTTTCAGCATTGACCATATCATTTGTAAATCGATAGCTATGTGCCAACTTTAGTAGTAATTCGGTATTGTCAGGGTGGTTTTCAATTGCTTGGTTGTAATAAGCAATAGCCTGTTTGAAATTCTGGGCTCCATAGGCAATATTACCATTTTCTAAGGCAGTTTGAGCATTAACAAAAGCTCCTATTACCAAGAAAAAAACTACTAGGCAGTTTGATTTTTTCATAGTTTTTGGTTTTGAATCTGATAAAAGGGTTAGGTATTTACTTAAAGGAGATAAATACCCTGTTAGTATTACTACAATTTTACGAAAAAATACGCAAATTGCCTATATCTATATAGATAAATAAACTAAATAATGATATTGTTGATTTGAAATCAAATTAATATATTAATACTACTTGCTTATCCTTGATTTCTTCCTAAGGCAGTAAATTATACAATTGTTTTTAGTTGTGTTATAGTATAATCAACCTCTTCAATCGTATTATAATGTGAGAATGAGAACCGAATAGAATGATATCCATCTGGAATATTTAGATAGCTTAAAACTCTAGAGCTTTTTACAGCACCAGAATTACAGGCAGAGCCACCTGAAGCACTTATGCCTTTTAAATCTAATTTAAATAAAAGCATATTTACCGGAGTATTGGTGTTAAAAGAAACATTAAGAATAGTAAATAGATATTTACCTTCATAATCACCATTTATTATTATCTCTGGAAAATTGGTTTTTAATTGTTCAATAAAATAATTACGTATAGTTTCAATTTTTAAACGGAATTCTTCTATGTGTAATATTGCCTCTTCCAATGCTTTACCCAATCCTATAATACTCGCGACATTTTCTGTGCCAGATCTAACCTGTCGCTCTTGACCACCCCCATCAATATAAGCATCAATACAATTTTCTTTATTTACGTATAAGAAACCAATTCCTTTTGGTCCATGTAATTTGTGTCCTGAACCTGAGAGAAAGTTTATGTTAAGACTAGATACATCAATAGGAATATGTCCTATTGATTGAACAGTATCTGTATGAAAAAGAGCATTATTTTCACCACAGATTTCTCCAATTTTTTTTATAGGATTTAAAGTTCCCACTTCATTATTTGCATGCATTAAAGAAACAAGTGTTTTTTTGTCACTATTTTCTAATAATTCTTTAAGATGCTCCAAGTCGGCTCTTCCAAATTGGTCTAATTGAATGAATTGAAGTTCAATGTTTTCATTTTTCATACGATTGACCGTGTTAAAGACGCAAGAATGTTCAATCGGACTAGAGATGATACGTTCTATTTTATAATCACGAATAGCACATTTAATAGCTGTATTATTAGCCTCTGTTCCTCCGGAAGTAAAAAATATCTCTGAAGTTGATGCTCCTATTGATTGGGCAACGATTTTTCGTGCTCGTTCAATTCCTGCTCTTGCTGTTCGACCTTCCTGATGGCTCGAAGAAGGATTACCATAATTATTTTTGAGAAAAGGAAGCATTGCTTCCAGTACTTTATCGCTCAGAGGTGTTGTTGCAGCATTGTCCAAATATATACGCATAACTTAATAAGAAATTAAATGTTTTTAAACATAAATTAATAAAAATTCCCGGTTGAGATTTAATTCCCGGTACTATATAAGTTATAGGTGGTTTTAGGAATTCTTGACAAATTCTTTAATAATTAAAAATCACCTTTAATAATTTCGCTCATGTCCATTTTTATTTTGTTGGCCAATGTTTCTGCAGTAGATATAGATTGGCTCTCGGTATAAATACGAATAATCGGTTCTGTGTTTGAACGTCTTAAATGTACCCAATTCTCATTTAGGTATATTTTTAAACCATCAGTTGTGTTTTGAGGATATTGTTGATATTTTTTTTGGAGTTTTTCTAATAATTTGCTAATGTTTATTTCTGGGGTTAAGTTTATTTTATCTTTAATAATTGTATAATTCGGATATTGAGATCTTATCATAGATACAGATTTGTTTGTCAAAGCCATATAAGATAAAAATAAAGCAACACCAACTAATGCATCTCGGCCGTAATGCAATACAGGGTAAATAACTCCACCATTTCCTTCTCCACCAATAATAGCATTTGTTTGTTTCATGAGAGCAACAACATTAACTTCTCCAACAGCTGAGGCTTTATATTCCCCTCCATGTTTTTCTGTTATTTCCATTAATGCTTGTGTAGAAGATAGGTTTGAAACCGTATTTCCTTTTTGATGTTGTAAAATATAATCTGCAATGGTTACAAGTGTATATTCTTCCCCAAACATTTCGCCTTCTTCTGTGACAAAAGCCAAACGATCAACATCGGGGTCTATTGCAATTCCAAGGTTAGCCTTATGATGCAACACTTCTCTCGCTAATCCTGTAAGATTTTCTGGTAGAGGTTCAGGGTTGTGAGAAAATCTCCCATGCATAGCATCATTGATAGTAATAACTTCACACCCCATTTGTTCTAACAAAGGGACTATAGAAAGTGTTCCAGTTGAATTTATACAGTCTACAACTATTTTGAATTGCTTTTCTCTTACTAGATCTGTTTTTACTAAATCAAGTTCAAAAATAATATCTATATGTTTTTGAATATAACCAACAGCTTTTTCGTATTTGCCTAAAAGGTCTAATGATGCATATTCGACTTTATCTGATTCAATTATGTCAAGAATCTCTTTTCCATCTTCCGCAGAAATAAATTCGCCCAAATTATTTAGAAATTTAAGGGCGTTCCATTGTTTGGGATTGTGACTTGCTGTTATTACAATACCACCTCCTGCACCTTCTATGGTTACAGCAATTTCAACAGTAGGGGTGGTCGATAAACCCAGGTCAATCACGCTAATACCCATCATTCGTAATGTACCACTAACTAAACCGGTAACAATTTCACCTGAAACTCTAGCATCCCTTCCAAGGACAACTAACGGATTATGACCACTCTGCAATACCCATTGTGCATATGCAGCAGTACTTTCAACAATGTCTTGTGCTGTAAAATTTTCACCTGTTTTTCCTCCGATTGTTCCTCTGGTACCAGATATGGATTTTATTAACGCCAATGTTATTAATTAAAAATTGTTAGATAATAATTAGGATAATTTATGTATGTTATAAGGTGGTTATAATTATAAAAAACAACCTGTATTTCTTAATAGCGAACAAAATTACTCTTTTTTTTTGTATCAATTGATTTTTTATCAAAGAAGTTAATATTAATTTAATTAATCTTTTTAGTTAAATTGTTTTTCAGAGAAATAGGTCATCTTTTATTTATATCTATTATATGTAAACTGATTTTTCTTTTGTTTTAAGAATAGGCAGGGAGTTTTTGTATTGTATTATAAATTATTTTTTTTGACATTTGAGTGAAACTTTTTTGGTCGCTTAATTAGAAAAATAGATTAAAACAGTAAAAAATATGTAATTTCTTTCATTTAAGATGTTGATTATCCGTCAACTTTCGTTAAGTTTGGTATACTGTTAATTCTTTTTTTCATAATTCTCTGAACTGATGTTAAAAAAACATTTTTTTTCTTATAAAACTATAATCTTCTTATTTATAGTAATTGGTGGTTTTAGCTGTGATCGAGTTTTTGAATCATTAGTGCCTGCTAATTTTGAATATTTCCCCTTAGAGACAGGAAAATATAAAACATATCAAATCGATTCTATTGTTTATGATGAGTACAACTGTATAATTGTTCAATCTACCTATCAGGTAAAAGAGGTTACCAGCGATCTGCGTACTGATGGGGAAGGAGATCCTTTTTATAGTGTCAGACGATTTATTAGAAAAGATAGTACTGAGGAATGGGAATTATATGGTGTTTGGTCAGAAAAGATAGAAGACAATCAGGTACAACGTGTTGAAGATAATCAGCGCATGATAAAAATGGTGCTTCCTGTAGTTGAGAATACACGTTGGGATGGAATTGTTTATATACGTCGTGATACACTTGTACCAATACGTGGAGGATCTATCGACATGTTTAAAGATTGGGATGATTTTATATATGAAAATGTAGGTGAATTATTTGTTGATACAATCTCAAATAATATATATCCTGATGCTGTTCAGGTATTACAGGTTGACAAGACAAACAATATCGAAAGGCGTTTTTCCAGAGAAGTTTATGCTAAGAATATAGGATTGGTCTATAAGGAAATGTGGATCCTTGATACCCAATGTCGCCCACCTGGAACTTGTACCGGTGTAGGAGATATTTCAACTTGTTTATTTACCCCCTGGGAAATAAAAGCAGAGAAAGGTTTTATATTGACCCAATCTCTTATTGATTACAATTAATATCCAAAAATCTCTTCAAGAGTTAAGGCTTCAAATGTTCCTAGACTATTTAGATATTCCATATCTAGGTTTTCTTTATCACCTAAAACCAGAAATACAAATTTTCTTCCTTTAATGTTTTCTGAATGAAAATCTTTCAGTGCTTTTGTAGCGATTTCTTTCCCTTGAGAAATATGTTTGTAATGTTTATATACTTCTTCTCTTATGTCCTTGTCAAGACCACGTAATTGATTGTCACGTCGGTTCCAATAAATATCTGATCCAGTTACGCGTTCAGTTTGTATTTTTTTAACAATAGATTCAGCAGTATTTAATATTTGTTCTTCTGAAATTGGCATGTCTTCAATAATCTTAACAAGTGCTTCTATAGCTTCTTTTATTTTGTCAGCTTGTGTTCCGACAAATGCTCTAAGATAATGTGCCTTATCTTTTTTATCAGGAGAAGAATTGTATACATATGTGGAATATGCCAATGCCCTTGATTCACGTATTTCCTGGAAAACGACTGAAGCCAACCCTGCACCAAAATAATCGTTGTATAATCGAGAAATAATATCCTCGTTACTATTGAAATTAGATGCACCCTTTGAGATTAATAAAATTTCAGCTTGAACCATACCTTTGAAGTTAACAAATACTACTTTGTTTTCATCAGTGGGTAATTGCACAAATTTATGTGGAGGAACAACCGGAAGAAGTTGTGCAGGGGTTTCGTGATGTTTCTCAAGGACCTTAGTAACGGCTTCTAATGTCTTACTTCCATAATAAAAAACAGCGTGTTCATAATTAGTCAGTTTTTTGATTCTCTTCATAAGATCTTTTGAGTTGATAACATCTAGTGTTTTCATACTCACTCTCGCTTTAAAAGGAGAATTGTTGCCGTAATAACCGTAGCTTAGCATTGCTCTTTGTAAAATCTGGCGTTTATCTTTTTTATCATCTGTACGCTTTTTTTTGATGCTATTAATCATTTTTTGTAGAGCAGGCTCATCTGCTTGAGCATTTGCAAGAATATGTTCGAACAATTCTACACCTTTTTCGAAAGAGCGGTCGAGACCTGTAAGTGTAACATAACAAACATCACTTCTTGTATTAACATCAAAAGATAGACCTAGTTTAAAGAACTCTTGTTGCAATTCTTCGGAGCTATACTTATCTGTTCCCAAAAATTTTAGATATTTGAGCGCAAGTGGTAATATATTATCATTGTTAAGACCCATTTCGATTATATAAACCAATTCAAAGGTCTTATTATTCACATTTTTTATATAATCAAGGTTAACACCAGTTTTTAGTTGCTTTGATTCTATACTCTTTTCATAATCTAAAAAAAGGGGTTCTTGGTCAGGAGACATCATTTTTTGAAAATCTTCGCTGAATTGAGATGAAGTTTCTCTATTAACTGATACTGGGGTGATTTTCGGTTTGTTAAATTGTTGAATACTATTGTCTTCACCTTCTCTTTTGTATACTATCACGCAATTATCATCTTTAAACATTTCATTCGCAAAATCAATGATTTCTTGTTTGCTGAAAGCGCGTAATTGTTTAAATTTGTTGCAATAATCATCCCAGGAAACCTGTCCGATAAATGCGTCAAGCATTCCAAAAGCACGCCCTGAATTTGATTCCAAAGATTGTATTTCTTTGTATTCCATATTGTTAATAACAGCGTCTATTAGCCAATCGTCAAAATTCCCCGATTTTATACGTCCCAACTCCTTGAACAGAAACTCCTTTACAGCCTCTAAGCTTTGTCCTGCTCGTGGTTCGCCCATAATATAGAAAAATGAATAGTCATTAGCTGACCAACATCCAGCAGCACTAGATTGACCAATAATTTGTTTTTGGATTAGGTTGATATCTATGAGTCCTGCTTTTTTATTGAACAGTATTCCTCCAATTAATTGCGCTTTTAATGATTCTATTGTACCTATTCCCGGTAAGCGCCACCCAATTTGAAGGCTTGACTTTTCTTTTCCATAAACATTAACGATTTCTGCCTTTGTAAGTGGGTTAAGTTTTTTGTTTTTCCATTTCGGCACTTTCTTAGTTTTGAATTTGCCCCAGTATTTTTCTACTAATGATACCATTTTATCAGGGTCAAAATCTCCCGAAAGAATAATAGCCATATTGTTTGGCACATAATAGGTGTTAAAATAGTCATGGATTTTCTCCATAGAAGGAGTTTTTAGGTGCTCACCTGTTCCAATAGTAGTCTGAGTGCCGTAAGGGTGGTTGGGTAACAAGCCTTTTAGAAATGCCTGAAACATTTTTCTTCGGTCATTGTTTAAGGAAATATTGTATTCTTCGTATACTGCTTCCAACTCTGTATGAAAAAGACGCAATACCAGATTACTAAATCGTTCAGATTCCAATTTTAGCCATTTTTCAATTTCATTGGTAGGTATATCATTTATGTATACCGTTCTGTCCAAAGAGGTAAAAGCATTCGTGCCCTTTGCTCCAAGTGAACTGACTAATTTGTCGTATTCGTTCGCAACAACATATTTTGCAGCGATATTTGATATAGAATCTATCTCATTATAAATAGTTGCTCTGTCTTCTAATGAAGATTCGCGATGCTTCTCATAGAGGTCAGAGATCTGTTTTAACAGGATTTTTTCTTTTTCCCAATCTAAAGCACCAATTTTTGTCGATCCTTTGAATAACATGTGTTCAAGGTAGTGGGCCAAACCAGTTGCATCAGAAGGGTCATTTTTTGATCCTGCCCGTGTAGCAATTAATGTTTGTATTCTTGGAGCATCTTTGTTTACGGACATATAAACTTTCAAACCGTTTGAAAGCGTACATATTTTTACATTCATCGGATCATTTTCTACAGTTTCAAAATTGTATGTTCCGTCTATATTCTTTTCTGTATACATAATTTTGTTACAAGAGGTACTAAGCAAGCAGATAAGCAGGCCTAATAATCCTGGTTTATAAATTTCCATAATTTTCGTTTCTATATGTGAAATGAAGTGCAATATTACTAATAATATTCTGTAAAACTACCTTTAATAAAAAGATGACTTTAGGATAGCTCCAGTAAATGTTACATTATAACATCATTGCCATTTCAGCTAACCGAGCAGAGTAACCTGCTTCATTATCATACCATGATGTAACCTTAAGCATTCCATGATGCATTGATGTTAGTAAAGAGTCGAAAATACTGGAATGTGTGTTTGAGACTATATCTGTCGATACAAGTGGTTTTTCAGAATATTCAAGCACCCCTTTAAGGTCTGCTTGTGATGCTGTTTTAAATGCTGCATTAACTTCAGCAGCGGAAGTATCTCTTTCCAGAACACAAATCAATTCAACCAAAGAGCCTGTAGGAATTGGAACACGGATACTTGAAGCACTGATCTTTCCTTTCATTAAAGGAAGGACTTGAGCTAAAGCTTTGGCAGCACCTGTTGTAGTAGGTAACATATTTATGGCCGCGGCCCTGGCTCTGCGTAAATCTTTGTGTGGTCCATCCTGTATACACTGATTTGCAGTGTAAGAATGCACTGTGCTCATAAAACCATGTTTAATTCCCCATTCTCTGTCGATAACTTTTACTAGTGGAGCCAGGCAATTAGTAGTACATGAAGCATTTGATAGTAACCAATCTGAATCTTGAATAATGGAGTCATTAACACCCATTACTATAGTTGGAACACCTTCACTTCTGGAAGGAGCAGAAAGCAAAACTTTTTTTGCACCAGCATTAACATGCAATTGCGCTTGTTCTCTTTTTCTGAAAAAACCCGTGCACTCCAGAACAACATCAACTTCCAGTTCGCCCCATGGTAATTCTTCAGGGTTGCGATTTGAAAAAGCAGGAATTTTTTTTCCATCAATAATTATATTTTCTTCATCAAACCCTACTGTGCCATTATATTGACCTTGTGTTGAATCATATTCAAAAAGGTGGGCCAGTATGGAAGTTTTAGTTAAGTCGTTGATCGCTACAATTTCTACATCACTTCTTTTGATTAAATGTCTTAAAGTGAGTCTTCCAATGCGACCAAATCCGTTAATTGCAATTTTTTTTATCATCGTTATGCGTTTATTATAAAGTCTAAGACAAAAGCTAAAAGTTCCTGTTTCCCTTGTTTTATAATACTTTGTTGCAAGTGGTAAAAACTTTATACAAATTGATAAGGAACTCAATATTTGTACAAAATGTTTTGCTTTTGCTTCTATATATTTTTGAAGCAGAAAGATAACAAAAAGTTTGAAGTTTTTTTTTGGAGAATCAAAAAATGTGCTTTATATTTGCAGAATCATAGGTGAAAAAGTCACTTTATTAGGTCCATTCGTCTATCGGCTAGGACGCCAGGTTTTCATCCTGGTAAGAGGGGTTCGATTCCCCTATGGACTACAAATAACTTATTATCAGGTGCATTGCGCCAAAACGGTCCATTCGTCTATCGGCTAGGACGCCAGGTTTTCATCCTGGTAAGAGGGGTTCGATTCCCCTATGGACTACTCAAGAGCTTTCTGTAAAAGAAAGCTCTTTTTTTTGCCTTTTATATACTAAGAAGTACAAATGGTAAAAAAAAGAGCAAAAAAAAAGCTGTTACATGCGTAACAGCTTTTTTATATTATAAAATATTGATTTATTTTTTACTCATTACAAAAAATGCGATGCCAACCAAAGCTGTGATAGCAAGATTGACATAGGCAGTTGGTCCAGCAGCTGCGCCAGTAGCAACATGGTATCCTATAATGGCAACCCACAAGATGTGAACAATACCAAAAGTTTGACCTAATGCTGGTAAAGCATCACCAGCTAAATCAGCCGTCCGCCAGTAAATAAGTCCAAGACCGAGGAATGTAACACCAAGGAATTGACCAACAGTTTTAAGATCTGAAGACATACTGAAGTTTGCTGCTTCCATAAAAGTCTCTGTCATCAATAGTGAACCTAATCCATTAATAAAGAAAATTACCGCTGCAAATTTAAAAACGTTTTGTAGTGACATAATCTAGTAGTTTTATTAGGAAAAAATAAATTGATTTGTATAAATTTAGTCTATTAGAGGTGTAAATCCTAATCTTGTTAAGATTTTCTTAACATATTAATATAAAAGATATACTATTTTTTATAGTATCATTTAGCATTAGATTAGATTATTTATTCTAGAATAATTCATTTTTTGGTAGAGTTAAAGTATCTTTTTAAGTTGATTTAATGTGTCAAGATTAAATATTATACAATCATGAAAGGAATATTGAACCACATTGCTTTGTTATTATGTTTTTTGTTTTGCTGTGCCACTACTACAACAGCCCAGGATAACAAAAAATATGATCGGGAACTGACCTACGCCCAAATGTGGAAAGAAATACTGACTTGTGAGGAGCCGGAGTATACATTAGAGCATTCTTTAATTCTTGAAAAAGAAAATGATGATTTGATAATTGATTCTTTGCAAAAAAAGTATCCTTATGTAAGCGCAAAAGTTAAAATAAGAAAATGCACTTTTGTAGGTTTTGCTGAGGATCATCAAGGATCTTTTTCTGTTGATATACATACCTCAAATCTTACTTTTGAGCGTAATTTCTTAATCTATGAGAATGAGGGTTTATCATTATTTTTTATTGATAAAACAAATTTTTTAAGTGGTGTAACTATTCAACGTAATGGTAGTTTATTTGATAATTTATTTTTTACCGATTGTACAATTAATGGTTATTTTCGATTAGGTTCGAACGATAATGACAATGATGATATAGGAATTGATTTTTGGAGATGTCAAATTAATCTTGAAAGAAATGAATTTCAAAAAAAGCATCAAATGGAATCAAGAAGTTTTTTTGCTTTTTCTTCAGAGTCTTCATCTTTATCCATAAATCAATCAAAATTTACAGGTGATTCATCAATAAGTCTTATAGGTGTCTATGGCAAAAGTATTGAATTTATTCAGATTGATTCTTGTATTTTTGATGTAGATCTGGATTTTGGAGGTTGTAAAATAGTTGATAGGATCGACATCCATGCTTCAAAATTTCTAGAGGTCGATTTATATGGAGTTGTTTTACCCCCAATATCTAAAGCAAATATCAGATTTAATCAATTAACTAAAAACTTATCACTTTTTGATGAAAAAGAACGAAAGATAGAACGAGAAAAAAATGTTCCAATTTATGTTTATGAAAGAATACTATATAAAGGGGCTACTTATGAAGAACAGAAAAAATTGAAATTGTATGATGAATTAATGGCTTTGTACAGTAAGTTCTTCAAGCTCTACCGAGAAAGGGGTGATCTGGAATCAGCTAATGGCTGCTATGTAGCCATGAAGCAATTGCAAACGGCCCGTCTGAAATATTTGTACGATGAAAATAATACAGTTGAAAATTGGATGTACTGGCAATTGAATGTCTTTCTGGAATACTTTTGCGATTATCTGACAAGCCCCGTAAAGGCATTGATCATATCCATGTGGACGATTCTGAAGTTTGCCCTTTTGTATTTCTTTTTCTATAGCAGCTGGGATCAGATTAACCGCAAGTTTTTGATTCGGCAGCATCGCAAGCTGATGCTTTATTTTAGCTCGGAACAGCGTCTTGAAGATTTTTATACGGAGGAATATAAAATAGAGACACAGGATTATGAAGCCTATAAGAAGGAATTGGAAGAACGACGTGTCTTTGTGCCCTTTTTCATTAATTTCTTTGGTAAGCCTTTGTACAATATGTCTTTGTTGCGATACAAAGTAATGTCATGGGTATATCGGCGTGCAGAAATCCTTTCCGGTCGCTGGGTAGACCTAAAATCTCTTAAAAAGTTCACCGTCGGTACCAAGGTGTTTGTGGCACTAATCTTTTATATCGCCTATCTGATCACTGTCCGTGCTGCCAATTCCATTATCTTGAGCATAAATGCCTTTTCCACCCTTGGTTTTGGCAATATACCGGTGCATGGGGTATTGCGTTACTTTACCATTTTGGAAGGCTTTTTAGGCTGGTTTTTGCTAAGTATATTTAGTGTATCTTTAATCAGTCAGATATTGCAGACCTGATGGTAAAAAGACCTGGTTTGTAAATTCAATAAAACAATAGGATGAAAGAAGATTTTGACAGCAGTAGTTTTGCCTTTAAGAATAGAAAATTCATCGGTTTGCCTTATACGGAAAAAGAGGCAAAGGTGGTTTTGTTGCCCGTGCCCTGGGAAGTGACGGTTTCTTATAAAGCAGGAACAGCAAGAGGCCCTCAGCGTATCCTGGATGCCTCTTATCAGTTGGACCTGGTGGATTGGGATGTTGACAGGGCCTGGGAAATTCCACTCTTCTGG